>SUWF01000023.1 GCA_015061575.1 Lentisphaerota bacterium | reverse complement strand
AAGTAATTCCGGCGAAAGTTTTTGGAAAATGGGGTGTGGGGAAAAGAACCTTTTTTCAAAAAGGTTTTTTCCCCACAAAACAGTTTTGCAACAGCCCCTGATTTTTTATGACAGCTTTTTGAGCTTCAAGTAAGCCAGTGCGGCGGGCTTATCAAGTTTATCATCAAAGATCAATTTTATCCTGTACAACTGATTTGCCTGCACATTTATGCACACAGCGCCTTGCGTTTGAAAAACATTTTCGCCGGTGTTTTCAACGATGATCTGACCGGCTGGTTCGTTGTTGACCAAAACATTTACAGTCAAGGCGTCAGATGCGGTTGCCAGATGACAGCTCAGGGTATACGTTCCGGAGTGCTGAAACTCTAAAAGATAACTCAATGCGGTTTCGCACCGCCAGTAATTGGACTTTATATTGTACAATATACCGGATTTTTCATCCGTTTCCCCAATATTCCTTACCCCGATCCCGCTGTGGCTTACATTGCATAACTGCATGGCTTCCACCCGGCCGCCAGCGGCGGGGATCACTACGGACGCTTCCGGGCGGGGAGAATTGAACGGAATACTTTTCATGATCAGCTGCAAAATGCGCCGGGCAGAGGTTGCCAAAACCTTTCTGGATACCAGCGGCATCCGATCCATATCCACTTCGCCGCCGACAGCCGCAGCTTTATCGCTCAGAGTTGCGACCGGCATTTTCAGGTCATTACCGGCGGATAACTCTTTCCACAACGGTTCGATACTCATCCAGTCGGTCATTACCACGCCGTCAAAGCCCCATTCGTTGCGCAGCAGTTGCGTCAGCAGTGCGTAACTGGAACTGGCGTGCGTACCGTTGATCAAATTGTACGAACTCATTATGCACCACGGTTGAGCAGTTTTTACGGCGATTTCAAACCCTTTGAGATAGATCTCCCGCAACGCCCGTTCCGAAATAATACTGTTGCACAATCGCCGGGCAGTTTCCCGGCTGTTGCAGGCAAAATGCTTGAGCGTTGCGCCCATTCCAACTGATTGCACACCTTGTACCAATGCTGCGGCAGTGCGCCCGGAAACCAGCGGATCTTCCGAAAAATATTCAAAATTCCGGCCGCATAACGGATCCCGGTGGATATTCAAGCCCGGAGCCAGAAGTATATCCAACTGCCACGCTCTGCCCTCTTCGGCGATCGCCTGCCCCATGGCAAACTGCAGATCTTTATCCCAGCTGCACGCTGCCGCCACGGCACACGGGAACCACGTTGCCGGATAACAGCACCGGATCCCCGCCGGACCGTCGGCGGTCTGCAAAGTACATACGCCATATTGCGGCAAATTGCCGATGCCGCCGGTACAGCGGGGCAGCCGTGGAGCTTGTCCGCAGCAAAGATCGGTCAATTCGCGGTTGCTCAGCTGAGCTATAAACTCATCGATGGTGTATTTTCCGGCAGCCACTTCGGAAAGCATGACCGGTTTTTCCACCCGGGTGATGTTTTCTGCTTCAGAAGCTTTGCTGTATTCGTGTACGGCGGAGCCGCTGAGCAGATATTTACCGTCAGCACAAAGTTTTTTACTGTTCTGCGTTTGAAATATATTGCCTACTACCGCTAAAACTTCATTCTGCTGCTGCTCAAAACATCCGGCAAAAGTCAAATTGCGGATATTATTGCCCGCCAAAAAGTTATAACAGCCTTTTTCCAAAACAAAACTGCCGGGAGTGCCGCCAACTTCGCCATTTTCATCAAACCGTTTGAGTTCTTCAATGGGGACTTCCAAAGTAAAATCCACACTTTGTCCGGGCGCAATAACAGCGGTTTTGCAGAAATCTTTCAACTCCAGTTTGGGCCGGTTGCTCCCCGGAGATTGGACGTAACACTGCACAACTTCCCGCCCCGGATATTGCCCGGTATTGCGGACACTGCCTTGCAAGATCATCACGTTTTCAGCACACTGGCAGCTGCGGCAAGTGATGGCAAAAGTCGTGTAACTCAAACCGTAACCAAAGGGATAAAGCACCTGATCCTGTACATTGGGAATGGTTTCAAAATAGCGATATCCGACGTAAATATCCTCGGAATATTCCAGCGTTCTGCAATATTGCTGAAAATCGGCTGACGACGGCCAATACCGGTAAGCTCCGGCGATCGTATCAGTCAAACGGCCGCTGGGATTGCGCTGACCGCAAAGAATTTCCGCCAGCGCACTCAACCCCTCGGAACCCGGCTGCCAGCAGAGCAGCAAAGCATGAAAATTAGTATATTTGCCAAACCACCCCAATTCAATAATCCCGCCGGAATTGACCACTGCCACCACATGTTTGAAAGGTGAATTGCCCAAACGTTCCAGCAGCACACTTTCTGCCTCCGAAAGCCGGAAATCGCCGGGAATATCCTGCCGGTCGGCCCCTTCCCCGGCATTGCGGGATATGACCACCAAAGCAATATCGCAATTTGCTGCGGCCGCAGCGATCATATCAGCATCGGGAATCGTTGTTTCAGGTTGCCGGTAAAATGCCAATATATTTTCATTGAACTGCAACCGGGCCGGCTCTGCACTCAACACTTCCACCAAACTGCGCTCGCAGCTCTGCTGCACTGCCGCCGCTCCGGAACCTCCGCAGCTGAAATCGTGCTGACCGTGACCGAAAAGAGCGACTCTGCTGCCGGGCTTCAGCGGCAAAGTACAGTGATGATTTTCCAGCAAAACCATGCCGTCAGCAGCGATCGATCTGGCTAAAACTTCGTGTTTTTTCTGCAATATTTGATCCATAAGTGCAATCCTTCCATCGATAAATCAATGTACACCAAAACCTCTCTTACTGATAAGTTATCCGCAAATACAAATAAATCAACCCCTTCAAGCCAAAATCGTAACTTTTACAATAAGTTCATACATAAAAAGGCTATTCAAAGCTTGCGCAAAAGTCTAATTTGATTTATAGTTTTCCCGTAAGCAAGCAAGCTGAAACCTGAATTTGGGGAGTTTTTTCAGTCATGTCAAACTCAACAGTCATCCGCAACGGCCGGATCATGTACGGTTCTCCGGCCGGGGAAATCGCCGGCGATCTGCTGATCGAAAATGGCTATATCAAAGCTGTGGGCCATTTAAGCAGTATACCCGCCAACGCCCGGGAAATCGATGCTGATAATTGTTATGTTCTGCCCGGGTTGGTCGATCCGCACGCCCATTACATGAGTCCGGATCCCTGCGGATACCGGATGCTGTCAGCTGCCGGTATCACTACTGCTCTGGAACCCATTGCGCTGGTGGGCGATGCATCACGCCAACAGATCAAAGCCGCTCATACCGGACTGACTTGCGCCGCACTGTACCTTTTGATGCCGGGCCGAACGCTGCCGGATAATGATCCGGATGAACGCTCGATCATCCAGGCAGTCAAACATGCCCGCCAGGAGGGTTATCTGGGGTTGAAACTGGCCGGGGCGCATTTTCCGTTTACTCCGGCAGCCATGAGCCGCATCATCCGGATCGCAGCCGAAATGCAGTGTATATTGATGATTCACGCCGGTTCCACCGAAAACCGGGATGATTTCAACGGTATGCGCGAAGCTGTCCAGTGCAGCAGTAAATATCCGTTTATTCTGGCGCACATCAACACTTACTGCAAAGGTCAAAGCGATGCCGAACAGTGCGAATATGCCCGGCAGGCGGTACAGCTGTTGAATGAAAATCCCCATATTGCGTCTGAATCCACTTTCAGCACCATCGGTTGTGTCGGCTGCCGGATGATCAACAATGTTCCCGAAAGCCTCTGCTTGCAGGATATGCTGCGGAACAACGGTTTTACTGTTGATCTTGCTGGTATGCGCAAGGCAATTGCCTGCGGCAAATTTTTTGCTTCCGGTAGCGTCGGAGAAGTCTACGACTGGCTGACGCCGGAGGCTGGATTACGTCTGCTGCAGGAACGCAACGGCCAGATAACTGTGGGTATAGTCAATAAATCCGCCGAAAAAAATACGCTGGTCGCCGCCGGACGGCGAAGCAATGGCCGCTTTACGGTCAACGCATTTTCTTCCGATGGCGGCATAATCCCCTGCAACGTCATTCTGCAAGAAGCTCTGAAACGTGTTGAACAGAATGTATTCACTATGAGTGAACTGGTCGAAAAATCTTCGTTTGCCGGGGCGCAGCTGCTGGGATTGGAACATCGTAAAGGCATTATTGCCGAAGAGTTTGACGGCGACGTGATCATCGTCGACCCGCAGCAGAAAAAAGTACGCTATACCATTTCCGGCGGGTGTGTGGTCTATGAAAACGGAATTTTTAACAATAATAAAGAAAATATTTTTATAACTGAGTTGGAACATACTCCCATTTTTTTGCAATAAACAGAACAGGAGTCGATATTTATGCAACGGAAATCTGATCTCTTCCGCGCCAAAGCTGCGCAAAAATTATGTTTGGGTATGCTGGTAACTTTAACTGACAGTATTGTTATTGAAGCCGCCGGGGAAGCCGGATTTGACTTTGTCTGGATTGATGCTGAACATGGAGCTTTTTCGCCGGAAACCATCAGTCGGCATATCGGTGCAGCCCGGGCATTTGATTGTGCGCCGTTTGTGCGGGTGCAGTGGAACGAGTGGGGAGTGATCAAACCAATTCTGGATATGGCCCCCGCCGGAGTGATCGTTCCCATGGTCAATACCGCTGAAGATGCCGTTGCAGCCGTAAGTTCCTGCCGCTATCCGCCGCAGGGCAACCGGGGCTGCGGCCCCCGCCGGGGCAACCGGTTCGGGATGCAGAAATTTGACGAGTATCTGCTGGATTCTCAGCGTGACCCGTTGATCATATTGCAAATAGAACATATCAATGCAGTGAAAAATCTGGATAAGATCATGGCAGTACCGGGCATCGACAGCATTTGCATCGGCCCGTCGGATCTCTCCGGCTCGATGGGCAAATTCTGCTGTTTTGAAGATCCTGAAGTAATTCAGGTGCTGGATGAAGTTGCCGGAAAAGTCAAAAAAAGCGGTTTGCTGCTGGGCACCGCTGACTGGTTGTCGCCGCGCTGGCAAGCCCGCCAGGTCGATTGGATCGCCTGCAGTACCGATGTGGGAATGATCGCAGGTAACGGCAAACGCCTGATCGATCAAATCCGGCAGGAAACGGTTTGATTTCCGGAGTTTCTGCAATAAAGATGATTTCCTAAAACCAGGAGGATCACAATGGAATATTCTGTCTACATGGCTGGATACAACACCGAACCGCTCAAAGGTGAACATAAAATCAAAGAATTTGGCGTGGGGCTTTATGTCAGCGGTTTGAAGCACAGTCAATACATATTGCCGGACGGGCGCAAACTTACCATGCCCAACAGTCCGTCGTTGAGATTGTATCTGCCGGGCATGACCAGCAGTTACGATTACAATGAATTGCGGGAAAACTGGTGGGTGGTTTTGCGCGAACCTTCGCCGATATATTACGATTTTGCGATGCGCAAGATCATCTGGAAGTTCAACAATCACACGCTGCCGCTGCCCTATGCTGTGGAACTGGCGCCGGCAGAAATACCAACGTACCGGAAGATATTTTCGGAAATAAACTCCAAGATGCAAAGCGCCCTGCCCCGGGAGCAGCTGGAAGCCGAATTGCTGCTGAGCAGCATACTGCTGCGTTTTGTGTCGGAAAAAACCTTCAATACCGAAGATGATCTGGGCGTGGCCGAAAAACTTAAACGCCTGATCGACAACAACGATACCTGGAATTGTTCGATCGAA
Source organism: Lentisphaerota bacterium (assembly GCA_015061575.1). Lineage (GTDB taxonomy): Bacteria > Verrucomicrobiota > Lentisphaeria > Victivallales > Victivallaceae > SIG78. The sequence goes on along the minus strand of SUWF01000023.1, from coordinate 43,181 downwards.
GATCTGTGTGATCACATCAATGTAAGCCGGGATTATGCCCGCCGCTGTTTTTTCAACTGTTACCGGATCCTGCCGCGGGATTACCGCATCCAGAGCAGAGTCAGCCGCATCATTGAACTGTTGACCACCACCGAGTTGAGCATAAAAGAAATCGCCGAGCTTTGCGGCATAAGCAATGCCACATATTTGTGCGGATTGATCAAAAATAATTGCGGGATCACGCCCAAAGAGTTACGCAAACGCTATCGGCGAATCGAAAAATGAGAACGTTTTGTTGAGCTTGAAATGCTTTTTTAAGCCCGATTCAGCGGCTTAAAAATCGCCAAAGATCGCAAAATCGTAATTATTTTGTTTTCATTATAAACGTTAAATAATTCAACGACTTGAAAAAGAATATTTTTTCAGTTAGACTAAATAATGAATAAAAAGATGGGAGATTATCGAAAGATGATGAAACATTGGAGCTGTTCACTGCTGCTGGCCGGTTGCGTATTGGTATCCGGCCAGCTCCGGGCAGATATCAGCGAACAGGATTATCAGCTTTTGCGCAAGGCCAAAGCGCAAAAAGTCCGGAAGATCGTACTGAACAATGACGGTGCCGACTCCCGGGGCTCTTTTACCCGGGAAGAATTTTTGCGCCGCCGCACCGCATTTACTCCCGGCATGGTCGATACGATCGTTTACTGCATCGGTCATGCCGGATTTCAGCAAATCATCGGAATACCTTCCGGAGAAACCAGCAAGTACCTCAAAAGCGTGGATGTGCTGCAGATGATGATCGATTTTGCCCGTCAAAATGATCAGGAAGTTTTTGCCTCGTTCCGCATGAACGATGTCCACGATTGGCGGCACACCGAAGCCAAACCTTTGATGAGCAGCTGGAAACGCGGCAACCGTGATGTACTGTTCGGCAAATCCGTAAAAGAAAAAGATACCTATTACGGTTTTTGGACCGCTTTGGATCATGAGCAGCAAAAAGTCCGGGATCAGCATTACAATGTTATCAGCGAAGTGCTGGAAAAGTATGATATTGACGGCATCGACCTGGATTTTTCCCGCTATCTGCCGCTGTTCAAAAAAGTATCCTGTGGCGTTCCGGCCACTGCTGAACAGCGGGAAATGATGAACGATCTGATCCGCAAGATCCGTAAAAAAGCCGATGAAATGGGGCGCAAACGGAACCGGGCGATCCTGATTTCGGTGGTGCTGCCGGATTCGTTCGACTACTGCCGGGATCTGGGAGCGGATATCGAAGCCTGGATCAAAGAGGGTTTGATCGATATTTGGAGCCAGCCGGAAATGTTCCAGCTCAACACTTTGAGTCAGGCTATAACACAGGCCAAAAAGTATGGCATAACCTTTTTGCCGCAAACCGGATACCCCTACCCGGCAGAACGGCAGCAAAATACCTTTTTACCCCGCAATGTGCCCAGTGCCTATTACGCTAAAGCAGCCGCCGCCTGGACTGCCGGAGCAGAAGGGTTGCTCTACAGCGATATACCTTGCAAACGGGCACTCTCTACAGTAGTCAAACGCGATAACTCGCAGCTGGCAAGATTGGATAAACGCTATTTTGTGACGCCTTTCCAGTGGGAAGGCCCAAGTTCGCATCTGGCCAGCGGAGAAAGTTATCTGACCCGGCCGATCATATTGCCGACCTCGCCCTACTACATTGTTCCGGGCATGAAAACGGTTCTGAAACTGGAATTGGGCGAAGATCCTGATATGCTCTTAAAACCCGATGCACCGGAAGTGCGTGGCGTGATCCGCAAAAGCGGAGGCTCCAAACTCATCACCATTTCCAGCAACGGCAAAAAGTGGAAACGTACCGGGTCTGACAGCACTTATGAAACATTTTCCATCCCCCGCGGAGCTTTGAAAAAAGGTGTCAATGATCTGGTATTGACCGTGGATCCCCGGATCGATGTCAGCCACGCCACCGGCTTGTTTGCCCCGCTTTTCTGGAAAGGCCAATTCAAACGCTACATCTACCGCTGGTTCGCCAGCGAACACCCGCAAGCTGAAAAGATCACTCCCGAAGGGCTGCTGATCCAGGACAGCGGCAAGCACGATAAAGATATTGCCAACGTGGCAATAGCCTACAACGAACGCGGCGAAGCCATGAACTTTGTCTTTGAGTGCAAAGTAATCGATTCCGATGACGATCTGGCCGTTTGCGCCCGGGCCGCCACCGGCAAATATTACGAAACTGTAGCCTTGCGCAAAGACAAGGTAAAATTGCTCAACAGCGGCTTTGAGTATCAGCTCGACACTACCCGGTTCCATAAATATCAGCTGGTGATTTCGACCAGAAATTTGATCTTCCGCATTGACGATGAAGAAGTGTACCGTACCCGGCAGCTGACCAAATGCACCACGCCGGAAGCTTGTATAAAAAACTTCAAATCTCCGGCCACCGGGATCATGAATACCATCTCTTTTATCATCGGTTCGCTCTCCGGCAAAGGCTCCGGTTCGGCAGTCTGGAAGAGTGCGGCAAGCGGCACCATTCCCGGCGGGGTGGCGTTGGCGGATCTGGCAGTGGAATTTACTTATCCTGAAAATCACCCGGCTGCCCCGGAAGATCTGCAGTTTGTCAACAGCAACACCACCGGCAAAATGCTGCAGTCATCTGCCGGGTTCGGTGCCGAAATGACGGCCAAGCATCCGGTAAAACCCCGGCACTGGATCATTTCGGACGGCAAACATGTTACCGGCTACACCTTTGCCCGGGATGGCGTAAAAGTTTACAACTCCATGCCCATCGGGGTGATGCTGAACGATCAGCAGCTCCATTGCTGGCAGGTTATAATGCTCGAAGACCGGCCCGCACTCTATTGTGACGGCCAATTGTTCCACCACGCCATGGCTCCGCTGGATTACAAAGATCCCGGCTTCTGGCGGTGGGCCGATGAATTTATGACGCCGGCAGACTTTTTGAAAGCCTACGGCAAAAACTTTACTGCCGCTCAGAAAAACATCATCAAAAACGGCGGAAGTTTTGTCACGCCGGAAACACCCGGCAGTGTAATAAGTCTGAAAGCAGGTAGAAAATGAGATATCCTATTATTGATTATACAGTTATCGTACTGTTTTGCCTGGTGCTGGTCTGGATCGGGTTCCACTTTTCCAAAGAGCGCAAAAGCTCGCTGGGCTATCTGCTCGGCGGCCGCGGCATGGGGTATCTGAGCGTGGGTATATCCTGCGTTATGAGCATGTTAAGCAGTGTAACGCTGGTGATGATCCCCGGCGAGATCGTCAACTACGGTTTGACCTACTTCCTGCTGTCGCCCATAGCTACATTGCTGGGGATACCGTGCTATCTGATTTTTATAAGATTCTACTTCCAGCTGGGCAGTTTTACCCCGTATGAATATCTGGAATACCGCTACGATGCCAAGATCCGGGCGGCGGTGGCCTTTGTGGCGTTTTATTTCCGGATATTGTTTGTGGCTTCGGTGCTTTACACCACGGCCAAGATCTTTGAAGTCACCTATAACTGGAACCCATTTTTCACCGTGGTTCTGGTGGGCGGCATCGGGCTGCTTTACACGATCGTCGGCGGCAGCAAAGCGGTTATCTGGAGCGATATATTCCAGTTCTTCGTGCTGTTCGGAACTTTTGCGGTCGTTTTGATCGTCATGTGCTGCAAGATCGATGGCGGGGCCTGGGGCGCAATTACCACGGCGTTTGCTCAGGGACGGGGTGCCAAAGAATTCACCGAGCCGGATTTTTACAAAGTCACTCCTTACATCCGTTTGATGTTCTGGATCATGCTCTGGGGCACGCTTACCAGTCCGCTGGTCAAAGCATGCAGCGATCAGATCACTATTCAGCGGCTGCTCAGCACGGCCAACTGGCGTGAAGGCTTCAAAGCCAACGTGTTTGCCTGTGTGATCAATACGCTGGTTACTTTGCTGCTCTGGTTCTCCGGGCTGGCAGTCTTTACTTATTACTTCCAGAATCCGGAACTTTCGCCCGGCCAGGGACAAGGCGATAAAGCGTTGTTTGCTTTTGTTACCCAAACGCTGCCCACGCCGCTGCCGGGATTGTTTATTGCCGGGATGCTGGCGGCGATCATCAGTACTGTTGCCGGGGTGAGCCAATCGCTGGCCACACTTTATATGAAGGAATTTCATCAGAAGTTTTTCAACCGCAATCTGGATCAAAAAGGCGAAGTGCGTGTTACCATGTGGGCCACTGCACTCATCGGATTGTTTTCCATGGGATTCGGGTTTGCGCTGGAATTTTCGGCCCGCTGGCTGAACCAGTCGGTAACTGAAGTACAGACTTTGTTCAACTTTTTAGGCGTGATCGTCTTTCCGGCCTTTATCTTTGCGGTGCTTTCGCGCCGGGCCAGCAGTGCGCTCATCTGGGGCTATGCGCTGTACTGTCTGGGCGAAAGCGTGGCCAACGAAGTCTGGTACGCTTTGAGCCGCAGCAGCGTGCTGGCGTGGAAAGCGGATCCATCACTCGGATTCGGCTGGGGCGATAAATTTGCCTTTACCAACGCCTTGCCTTTTTACGCAGCAGGTATATTGCTGCTGCTGCCGACTTTGATCAAAACCTTGCGCAGTTACCGTTGGGCCAAAGTCTGCCGTTATGTGGCACTGCCCTTTTTGGGTGCGGGGCAGACGCTGCTCTTGTGGGCGACTTTCAGCAATATATATGTTAAAGATGTACCGCTGGAAAAAAGCTTTGCCTTTTCGCTGCCGATCTCGTTTATCGGAGCATTTATCCTGCTGTGGTTCATGCCGGTACAGGAGCGCAAAAAGTATCAGGGGTTGACGCTTTCGACCATGGGTCAGGAAATCGAAGCCTTGAAAAAAGATAAAGAAAATGCAACAGATAAATAAAGTGAATCTGAACTCAAACAACAAGGAGATGTAAAAAATGAAAAGACGTTTCACTTTGATCGAACTCTTGGTAGTGATCGCAATCATCGCTATTCTGGCGGCCATGCTGCTGCCGGCGTTGTCGGCAGCCCGGGCCCGGGCCAGAGCCAGCACTTGTATTTCCAACCTGAAAAACTGTGTACTGGCACGCATGATGTATGGAGATGATAACAACAATCACATCTATGCAATGGGCGGAAATTATTATGGAAATCAATATTTGTATTGGACTGGTTCGCTCATTAAATTGCAATATCTCCCGGAAAGCGGCGTCATCCACTGTCCGGAGCGGCATCCCAGCTTGACCAAAGCTAAAATCAGTTCTGGTGATGAACGTTATTACTATGGGTTCGGTACTCTCTACGACCCGGCATCGTTCAATCCCAATGGCGCCACCGCCACCTGTCAAGCCAAAAACACCGGCGGCGTATATACTCTGGAGCCCAACAATTTTATCGACCCCAGCGTTTTCCCGCTTTTGGGCGACGGTTTCAGACCTAAAGGAGCGGCTTATGAAGGCACTGAGTGTGTAAATATCCGCAGTACTGAATTCAGTGCCAATCACAACGGCATGATCAATCTTGGCATGGGGGACGGCCATGTGGAAGCCCTCACTCCGCAGGCATTTAAAGGCAAAGCCCAGGGTACCGGTTTGACCATTACCCATTACTACAAAGACGATAAACAAGAAGCACTGTAACTGAAAAAAATCAACTGTTCTGCAGGTTCTTGCTGGTTTCAGCAAGAACCTTTTTTTATATCGTTATTTAACAGCGTCAGCGGTGGCGGCGTAATCACTGGGCGCTGCAAAATAATACTTTTTGAAGGTTTTGGAAAAGTGCGATGTATCGGCAAAACCGTTCCGCTGGGCAATCTCCTTAACTGAATACTGCCCGCTGCACAAATCAGCTTCGGCCCGGCGCAGACGATATTTAAGTTCATAGGTATAAAAGCTTATACCGTAAAGTTTTTTGAAAATTATATTGAAATATCCGCAGCTTAAATTGCACTCTGCCGCCGCCCTTCCCGCCGAAAGCGGCACCACACTGCCGGATTCCAGCAACTGCAGCGCTGCAGTCAGATGTTCCGCCCAATCAAGTTTTCCGCCATTGGATTCAATAAAGCCGATATTCTGCAAAATTACGGCAAAAAGTTCCAGAATACGGATAAATTCAAAGGTCCTTTCAGCAGCGCTGAATTCAAAACCGTTGATCGCCAAACGCTGTTCTCCGGCCATGGCCACGACTTTTTTGCTGTCCAGCAGTCGCCGGGCGTGGCTGCACGCAGAGTCCACACAAGCATTTTGCCGCAGCAGCTGCATACGCTCTTCCGGCGGCAGCAGCAGCAAAGCATCCAGCTGCGGTGCCAATGCGGCTAAACCGCTGCGCAAACTGCGACAGAAAATGGTGATCGACAAAAGTTCCGTACCGGCCGCTGCCGTGTAGCTGCCATGGATCTCCCACGGGGCGATCAAAATCAGATCGCCGCCTTGATAATCAAAACTGCTGCTGCCGATCCGGGTTTGGAAGCGGCCTTTGAACATGATCAGCAAATGCAAGTCCCCGTGCATGTCATTGCCGGGAAAACTGAAATCGCTCCGGTACTGCTGCCAATCGTAGACAAAGGGACTCTCTTCCGAAAGCTGCCAGTCATATTTTACTACGTTCAAGAGTACAAATCTCCATCAAAATATTGATAATATCCATGATAATGTTGTTATTATACAACAAAAAATGTTTGATTTCAAGCAAAGTTGTGTTATTATTATAGATAAATCGCAAAAATACTTTCTGTTAATCCAACACGAAGGAGTTTTTCCATGCAGAAACAAGCTGCAGAATTCTGGAAGTGGATGCGCATCATCCGCTATTTTGAGTCAAGTGCCAAAGAGCTTTACCGGGCGGGCGGGATCAAAGGCGCACTGCACCTCTCCATCGGCCAGGAAGCGGTTCCGGTCGGCGTTTGCGCCGCCTTGCGGGACGATGACAAAGTTTTGAGCACCCACCGCAGTCACGGCCATTACATCGGCAAAACTCACGATGTTGACGGTGCTTACGCCGAACTGCTGGGCAAAGCCACCGGCTGTTCGCGCGGGTTCGGCGGTTCCATGCACATGTTCAATCAGGCCAAAGGATTCCTCGGCAGCAACGGCATCGTCGGAGCCGGTATACCGCTGGCATTGGGGGCGGCTTTTGCGCACAAGTATCTGAAAACCGACGGTGTCGGAGCAACCTTTTTCGGTGACGGCGCCGCCAATCAGGGCACATTGCACGAAACACTCAATCTGGCGGCTTTGAAAAAACTGCCATTTCTGGCTGTTTGCGAAAATAACACCGTAGCAGCCACCACTTTGACCGGCAACTCCACTGCCAATCAGGATCGCACCCTGCTGGCAGCGGCTTACGGCATTCCGGCCATAACCGCCGACGGCAACGATGTCACGGCGGTATACAAAGCTGCCTGCACTGCCGTGGAACATATCCGTTCCGGCCAGGGGCCATTCCTGCTGGATCTGCGCACCTACCGGGTCGAACCGCATTGCGGGATCATCCGGGATACCCGGGATAAATCCATCCGCGACTATTATGTTAATGAACATGATCCGCTGAAAATGCTGGAAGGTAAATACCCGAAAGTATTCACCGCCGCCAAGCTCGCTGCGCTGGATAAAGAGTGCTGCCAAATCGTCGATAACGCTCAGAAAAAAGCGTTGGCTGCCCCCATGCCCGATCTGGAACAATTCAAACTTGACTTTGGAGTCTGACCATGAAAAATCTTACCTATATTGATGCAGTAAAAGAAGCTATTGCTGAAGAAATGGAACGTGATCCCCGGGTCTATTTGATCGGCGAAGACGTTGATATTGACGGCGGGGTCTGGAACGAATCCATGGGATTGCTGGAACGTTTCGGGGCTGACCGGGTGGTTGGCACGCCGATTTCCGAAAGTGCTTTCACCGGTCTGGCCGCCGGTTCTGCATTGGCCGCCGGCTTGCGTCCGGTGGTGGAATTCATGTATGGCGACTTTATCCATGTAGCCATGGATCAGGTTGCCGACCAGATCGCCAAGGCCCGGTTGATGTTTGGCAATCAACCGCAAATGCCGGTAGTTTTGCGGCTTTGCGCCTGCGGTGTCGGTACCCGGGAAGCAGCCCAGCACTCGCAGCAGCTGGAAGCATGGTTTGCCCATCTGCCGGGCTTCCGGGTGGTCATGCCTTCGACGCCGGAAGACGGCAAAGGTTTGATGAAAAGTGCCATCCGTTCCGATGATCCGATCGTCTTTCTGGAATGTCGTCAGGTCTATTACGAAGAAGGCCCGGTGCCGGAAGGCGAATACACTATCGAAATCGGCAAAAGCAAACTCTTGCGCGAAGGCAAAGATGTTACGCTCCTTACTTACGGCTACGCTTGCGTAAAAGCTATGCAGGCAGCCGAAAATCTGGCCGGCAAGCTGGATGTGGAAGTAATTGATCTGCGCACGCTCAAACCGCTGGACATGGAAGCGATCCTATCTTCGGTAGCCAAAACCGGCCATGTCGTTGTAGCGCAGGAAGCTCCGGGCGTATGCTCGATCGGCTCGGAAGTTATCAGCCGCATCACCGGCGAAGGGTTCGACTATCTGGATGCACCGCCGGTGCTGGCGTGTTCCAAAGATGTGCCGATACCGTTTAACGAAAAGCTGGAAGATTACACCGTTCTGAGCGTGGAAGATATTGAAAACGCCCTGATCAAGGCCAGTATTTAACATAGTTGGAGGATAGTGTTTATGAGCAAAAGACTTGAAAATAAAGTGTGCGCCATCACCGGAGCCGGACAGGGTATCGGTGAAGCCGGAGCCAAACTTTTTGCCGCCGAAGGTGCTTATGTTTTTGTGCTGGAACTCAACGAAGCGGCCGGAAAAAAGTGCGTGGCAGATATTCTTGCCGCCGGCGGTAAAGCTGAATTTATCCAAACTGATGTATCAAACGGCCAGTCCGTAGCCGCTGCCTTTGCGGAAATCATGGCCAAAGCCGGTACGCTGGATGTGCTTTACAACAACGCCTCGGTCTACCTCAACGGCAAAGACGGTATCATTACCGATATAGATCCGGAAGTCTGGCACCGGGTGCTGGCGATCAATCTGGACAGTGTTTTCTACTGCAGCCGGGAAGCTCTCAAGATCATGACCAAAAACGGCAAAGGCTCTATTATCAACACCGCCAGCAGTGCCGGGGTCGTGGGCATCCCCCGCTGTGACGCTTACACCGCCACCAAAGGTGCGACTGTAGCTTTGACCCGCTCCATGGCATCCGAATACGGTCCATACGGCATCCGGGTAAATTGCATTGCTCCGGCGGCCATTGCCACTGCAATGATCAAAGAATCCAATCCGGACGACGATTACTTTGATCCCAACTACTTTATCAAAGTACGCACTCCGCTGCGGCGTTGGGGCAGTGCCGAAGAAGTTGCCGAATTGGCACTTTTCCTGGCCTCGGATGCCTCCAGTTACATCAACGGCACGATCATTGCCGCCGATGGCGGTATTACCATCAACGGCGACTTGGCCAAAGCCAAATGATCCATTCTTAAACTCATCATCAAGCGGTGAAGCAAAGCGCAACTGTTTTGCTTCACCGTTTTTTAACAGAATAAAAAAACGGAAAATGATCCGGTAAATCCGGTAAATAAACTTATTATTTGCAAGTTTTTCAGTTTACACCCTTGACAAACAGCTTTTTCTGATATATACTGTTGATTATACATTAAGTCAAACGTTTCAATTTGCAAACTTGGCGTGGAAACGTTTTTTTGTTTTTAACCGTAACAGAAAGTATTGGATCATGATTGGTAACAAAGAGAGAGATTCATTCCACAGTTGTGGAATGAAGCCCATGGGCTTCACGCTGATTGAACTTCTGGTGGTAATTGCCATCATTGCAATTTTGGCGGCGATGCTGCTGCCTGCATTGTCGGCCGCCCGGGAACGCTCCAAGGCGGCCAGCTGCCTCAACAACCTGAAAAATGTCGGCACTTTTGTTGCCATGTATGCCGACAGCTGCACCGGTGAATATTTCCCCCCCTGTCAGCAGGAAGAAAATAAAGATAAGATCCAGTGGAGCAGACGCCTTGTAGCACTTTTCATGGCGGAAAGCGATGATAAACTTAAAGACTTTGCACACCTGTTTTATTGCCCGAGCCATGAAACTGTTCCCAAGGATGGCTATGTTTACCCGTATACGACTTATGGCATGCGCCTTTACAATGCCGATATTGCCAACACCATCAACCGTTTGAAGATGATCAATCCCGGTGACTTCGGCTACATACATGACTCGATACAGGATACTAAAAACGTTGGGTCATATATCATCTACAACCGCACTGGATATGCCAAGAGCGGCACGATCGATCCCCGCCACAGCAAAAACTTCAATACTCTTTTTGCGGATGGACACGCCGCTCCGGAAAATAGAAATACCCTTGTCCGTGAAGGATATAATACCGACACAAAAAATAAAAAATATTGCGAAAAACTTGATATGCCAGCCGAATAAATTCCATTGCCGCTGAAAACTTCCGGAGCTGCCGCATGATATAAAAACCATGCTGCAGCTCCGATTTTTTTGCCAATTTGACTTGCTTCAGAGCAAAGTTTCCAACTTACCTTCCAACACATCTACGATTTTTTCGTAGCGGGGCCGGGCGGCGGGATTATTGCTGAGCATGGCGTGGATCATATCGGCTATTTCCGGCGAAGCCGCCGGATGATGCCGGATCGCTCCGCACTCCGGCGTGCGCCGGTGCAGTTCCAGCAGCGCACTGGTCGAATCGGCCTGTGCAAAAGCGTAATGCCCGGTCAATAATTCGTACAGCACCAGACCGAAGCTGAAAATATCGTCATCCGTTGACGGCGTTCCGCCAGTCAGAATTTCGCTGCTGAAATAGCGCCAATTGTCGAATCGCGTCAAGTGCGCCTGATCATCGGTAAAATCGCTGTACTCATCTTTGCGCCGGAAGTTGGTGATGTACGCCAGCCATTCCTGACTGATCAATATATTGCCCGGAGCTATATCGTAATGCCCGAATCCCCGCTGCTCAGCCATTTGCAAAGCTTTGGCGATCCGTACCATGAGCATCACCGTCTGCCGGTCAGTAAAACGTTCATCGGCCGGGAGTTTCAACACATCCGCCAAAGTACCGCGCTCCATCCATGGCATTACATAATATGCGTAATTGTTCCAAATTCCGCCATCAAGCACCGGCATGATCCCGGGGTGGTCGATCATATTGAGCGTGCGGGCTGCATCCAGCAGCCGCACCCCGCTGAGCGTTTCGGCGGCGGCTTTGCTGATTTTGATGCAGACTTCCCGGTTGAGCACCGGCGAAAATGCGTATGCAGCGTAATTATCCAAAGCTCCGCTGCAGAATTTTTCAATCCACAAATCGGCAAAATACTGCGGTATGACCAGAGTTTGATGGCAAGAAGGGCAAAGCGTTCTGGTCAGTGGCGGAATATTGCCCACTTCCAGCTTGGTCCGGCAGCAGCGGCAGTATATCTTGAACTCCACGGCGTTGCCCTCGGCATCCTTAACTGGCGGCACCGAACCGGATATTTTCTGCAAAAGTTCCAAATCAATATCGCTCATAATCACTTACCCCCAATATTTATTGAGCATAACACCCCACGTCCGGCACATCCTGCTCCAGCAGCCGCCATTGGATATCTGTCCGTTCCAAAGCGGCCAACTCCTGCTCAATAACGCTGTGGAGCAATTCCCGGTTGTTACATTCGCTGCTTATATGCGCCAGCAGCAGCGAACGGGTACGCGGCCCCAGCACTTCACGCAAACATTGTGCGGCAGTGCGGTTATCCAGGTGGCCGCCCCGGCCCCGGATGCGGTGTTTCAACTCATTTGACCGGTCAGACTCCAAGAGCATTTTCAAATCATAATTGGCTTCCAACACCAGAATATCGGCGTTGTGAAGATGTTTAATGATGTGCTTTTCCAGACAGCCCAAATCGGTAGCCAACGCTATCTTGCTTTCCTGCACCATAAATTTGAACCCCACCGGATCTTTGGCATCGTGCGATATGGAAAAAGGCATTACCGATACCCCCGGCAGTTCAAATCCACTGCCCGGCAGAAACTCCACCACATTTTCCGGCAATTCGTTGCGCCGGTCCAGATAATCCGCCACCGCACCGGCCATGTAGGCCGGAATATTGAATTTATTGCAAAAAACCCGGCAGCCTTTGACGTGGTCGCCATGCTCATGCGATATGATCACCGCCCGGATCGATTCCGGCGCAATGCCGCATTTTTCCATCCGGCAGCACAATTCTTTGCGGGAAAACCCGGCATCGACCATATAGTTGCCGTGCGGCGAATGCAGCACATAGGCGTTGCCGCCGGAGCCGCTGCCCAAAGCGGTCAATCCCACATAACCGGGAACAAAATCATCCATATATTCAAATATCCTCAAAAAGCCCGTTTCAAAATTTGCAAATATCATGTTGAGAATTTATATTCTCATAAGCAATAATTCAAGTCGCAATTGATAAAAAAAACGTTTTTTTATCTGAAAAATGGAAAATCATCTCGTTCAGCAACAATCTCAACAGCAGCTGCAGCAGCTCTCGCCCACGCAGATGCAGGGGCTGCAGCTGCTTTTTACTCCGGTAATGGAGCTGGAAAGCAAGCTCGCTGCGGAGCTGGAAAATAATCCGCTGCTGGAAGTTGTTTCCCCGGCCCGGGAGGAACTCTGCGGCGATACGTTCAGCGATGCCCAGCTGGCAGCCACTGAACCCGACCGCAGCGAATTTGACGACGACCGGGAGTCTTTTCCGCTGTTGGAGGCGTTGACCGCCGGGAACGGGGAAGATTATTCTGACCGGGAATATAACGTCCAGGCCGACGACCTGCAAAAGCAGCGGAATTTTGCGTTCGACAGCCTGACCAGTAATCCGACGCTGCTGGATATAGTCAATGAGCAGCTGCAGTTCTGTACGCTTTCCAAGCGGGAGCGGCAGGCGGCGGAACTGGTAACAGCCTCGCTGGATGAACACGGTTTTTTATCGACGCACCCGGCAGATCTGGCCATGAGCGGAAATTTTTCGATGGAAGAAATAACTCAGGCGGTCAAACTTATCCAGAGTTTTGATCCGCCCGGGGTCGGCGCCTGCAGCAGCAGTGAATCGCTGATACTGCAGCTCAAACGGCGCAATTATCCGGATGAACGCATCTACACGCTTATTCAGGATCATCAGGAGGAATTGGAGCGCAACCAGCTGCCGCAGATAGCTAAAGCAATGAAAATAAGTGTGGAAGATATCTATTCTTTTCTGCATGACCTGCAAAAGCTCAACCGTTTTCCGGCCGCCGGGCTGAACATCTCCGAAAACAGCCAGATCGTAGTGCCGGAAATGAGCATAATCCTCAACAATGGTCAACTTTCAGTTGATGGCCGGGAAGGTTTTATTCCCAGACTCGGTTTGGTCAAAAGCTATTTAAAAATGCTGGAGGACCCCACGCTGCCCGACGATACAATAAAGTATCTGAAAGAAAAACTTGCCAGTGCCGAAAGCCTGATCAAATCGCTGGAACTCCGGCAGGATACGCTGACCAGGATCACCAACGTTATTGCCCGCAAACAAGCCGGGTATTTTTTGCATGGATCGGATGCAATGCAGCCAATGACCATGACCGAAGTCGCCAAAGAACTGAATCTGCACGAAACGACCATCAGCCGGGCAGTCGCCGGCAAGTATCTGGATACGCCGCAAGGTCTTAAAGAGTACCGGTTTTTCTTTTCCGGCGGTTACAAAAAATCCGATGGTGAGGATATTTCCAGCCGGAGCGTCAAGGCCCGGATCAGGGAACTTATCGACAACGAAGATCCGGCCAAGCCGCTGTCGGATGCAGCAATAGAAAAAGAGCTGAAATCCTCCGGCTTGAACATAGCCCGGCGCACGATCACCAAATATCGTGAAAGCATGAATATACCGCCCACCAACCTGCGCCGGCGGCACTGAAAAGCACTGACAACCACAGGTGTTAAGCAAACAGCAGAACTTCATCATGCGCAACCTGCGCCCCCCAAAGACCTTGCTGTGCACTCAAAAATATTCTGATATTATAATTTTAATTCATTCCGTTGAATCAAATTTGCTCACAGTTCAACACCCCAACCGTAAAAAACGCTTCATAAAACCTCCCTTACGAAAAAACAATGTAGCTCTAAGCATAAAATGTGATATTGGTTTTATCTTCCTGAAGATCATCGCAACAAATAATGTGTTAGAACAAATCCAATTCAGAATAAAATATTTAAAGAAACGAGTCTTAAAGCTGTATACAAACCCAGAAACCACATAGCGCACATAGTTTTTTAATGTGACACGCTCTGATAATTCATTCAGATATTTACATTGTAAATTTTTATCAACCCGATACAATTGGTGAAGTGGAATATTTATAGCTAAATGGCTTAGAACCCAATTTTTTTTCAATTTGTTTTTCTCAATAAAAATATCAAGTTTATCGAATATTTTAAAAAGATCCATTATGCGTTCATCACCAATAAACGTTAATCTACCCTCTCTATTTTGCCGATAAAAATAACCATCTTGCTGAGTATAAGCAATATATTTACAAACCAATAAAGTACAACAAGAAAAAAACAAGTCTTCTCCAATTCGGATATCAGGATCAAACTCTATATTATATTTTCGCATCAAAGATGTTCTATGAACCCGGCGAACAGTAAGCGATGGAGATAGCAACATGACATCCATAATATCTTCTGCTATGTTATCAAATCGTACAACTGCTTTTGCTGTCACATTTTCTGTACATGATACTACATCATCATCCGCATAAAACATTGAATAATCGCATTGAACAATGTCTGCATTTTTTTCTAATGCAGTCTCAATCAGATTCTTATAAAAATCACAATCTACAAAATCGTCGCTTCCGCAAAAAGAGTAATATTCACCAGTAACTTCAGCCATTCCAGCCATTAGCGCCTTGGTTACTCCTGAATTTTTTTGTCTGATAAGTTTGATAAATGGATATTTTAAAGCATATTGTCTGCAAATTTCAGCGGACCTATCTGTCGATCCATCATCAACCAAGATCAACTCAATATTATGCAACGTCTGATTTACAAGTGAATCCAGACACTGAACTAAATATTGCTCTGTATTATAAATTGGAACAACAATTGAAAGTAATGGATTATTTTTCAACATATTCAACAATACCCTTACTATTTATCTGATATTGCTCTCCATTTGATGTAACTGCAACCCCCATATCATTAAAACAAAGCTTTTCGCCATTTTTAGCGACATATCCATGTATACGGGCAGGATTTCCATAAGCTAAAGCAAAAGGCGGTATATCTTTAGTAACAACGGCTCCAGCTCCAATCATTGCATATTCGCCTATTTCAATACCACAAACAATTGTTGCATGGGCTCCAATAGAAGCTCCTCGACGGACAACAGTAGGATAAAGCTCAAAATCAGATACAGAAGCCCTTGGAAAACGGTCATTGGTAAATGTCATATGCGGTCCAAGAAATACATCATCTTCTACGGTAACTCCGCGATACACAGATACTCCATTTTGAATTTTAACAGAATTGCCGATTCGCACTTCCAAATCAATGTAAACATCCTTGCCGATAATACAATCCTGCCCTACAAAACTGTTTTCTCTTACTTGAGCATTATTCCAAACTCGAGTATTTTTACCAATGCTCGCATTATCAGCAACTTCAGCAGTATGATGAATAAAAACATCATTTTTATTCATAAGACGTGACGAAATAAAAACTTTATCTACAACTCTTTTAATTTTCATAATTTAAATATCCTTTGCTTTATAATTTCAACATATAAATCATTGTTTTCTAACGCAAACCATGCTTTTTTCCGCCGTCAACTCCTGCAGGCATTTGAAAGGCACGCCGGGGTATGGACAAAAACTTCCGCATTGATAGCAGGGCATTTCATGATGCAGAAATTTGGTGTTGGAATACTCCTGGCAGGGCGAAAAAATTTTCCAGTGCCACCCGCCGGTTATACAGTAACACCTTATGCCGTACTTGGCTGCTATGTGCATGGGGCCGGTATCGTTGGTCAGCAATATACTGGCGTGTTTTACATCGCTCATAAGCTGTTTTATGGAAGTTGATTTATCAACCGCAGCAGCTCTTATCCGGGCTTTTTTCTGCATATTTTCCGGCAACAGATCGTAGACTTTTTGAATCAGTTCCTGTTCGCTTGGCGATCCGCTGATAAGGATATTAAGTTGCTGCTGTGCAGCAACTTGGCTTGCAAGCCAAGTTGCTGCTGTGCAGCAACTTGGCTTGCAAGCCAGGCAAATTTTTCTGTTTCCCAGCGGCGGCGGGGATCGTCCGCACCCGGAATCACCAGCAAATAAGGCCGCAGAAATTCATCCGCTTCCGGCAGCGGTTCAAAACAATCCAAATCGCCCAGCGTCAGCGGTTCGGCAGTGCCGGTGATGAAATCGGCATAATTATTTTCGTTCTGCACCAGCGACTGTTCCAGACGGTAGGGTAAGGTGCGGTTGAAAAACTTGGTCCGCACGGCTTCGTACAATACGCCGCTGCGCTGAACATTATAAAAACTGTCCACAAAAACATATTTTTCGGGCGCCTGCACTGCCAGTACCGCACAATCTTCAAAGCCCGTGGCCCCCACACCAAAGCATTGAATCACTTTTTTGCCCGAAAGTTTATGCAGCTTATACAGCGTTTTCCAGCGGCAGAAACAATGTTTGTAACTGCTGACTTTTTTCATATCCAGAGCCACAAATTCAGCAAAGATCCCGCTGGCTTCGGCCAGCTCCCGGATACGGCTGTCGCTGATCAGCACCAGCGGCAGACCGCAC
Organism: Lentisphaerota bacterium; assembly: GCA_015061575.1. Taxonomy (GTDB): domain Bacteria; phylum Verrucomicrobiota; class Lentisphaeria; order Victivallales; family Victivallaceae; genus SIG78. Next base: position 26,381 of record SUWF01000023.1, on the reverse strand, counting down.
TGCCGTTTGAGCCGCTGAAAAAACGGCAAGCTCAAAACAAAATCCCCCAGATGGGAGTTCTGCAGCACGATTATCCGGTCACCGGTCGCCTGAGCGTTTGAACGGAATATGCAGCGCACAGCAACCAACTCCCCCAACGCAAGCGTGCGGTGCAAAAAACGTTTAAGCAGCTGAAAAGTTCTTTTCAAACCAGTTTCCCCTTTGTTTTTCGGAAATTACCTCTACAGGCAGATAATATAACAGCTCAAAACAGCAAATGCAATTTCCGGAAGCATTTATATTGTTTTTTAGCACAAAAAACAGTTTTATATTTGAAAAATACGGTTTTTGAGCTATCTTATATGGCGTATGTGGTATCGGAGCATATCCGATGATTTTTTAATAGTTTTATAACAGGAGTCGATTCATCATGGTCAACTACAAGGATCTCGGCTTGGTCAACACCCGCGAGCTTTTCAAGAAAGCTGTCAAGGGTGGTTATGCCATCCCCGCCTACAACTTCAACAACATGGAACAGCTGCAGGCCATTATTCAGGCTTGCGTCGAAACCGAATCCCCGCTGATTCTGCAGGTTTCCAAGGGTGCCCGTCAGTATGCCAACCAGACTTTGCTGCGTTACATGGCTCAGGGCGCGGTGGAATACGCCAAGGAAATCAACAACGGCAAAGCTATTCCGATCGTGCTGCACCTCGACCATGGTCCGGATTTTGAAACCTGCAAAAGCTGCATCGACTACGGTTTCAGCTCGGTGATGATCGACGGATCCCACCTCTCCTTTGAAGAAAACATCGCCCTGACCAAGAAGGTCGTGGAATATGCTCACGCTCACGATGTGACCGTGGAAGGCGAACTCGGCGTGCTGGCCGGTATCGAAGATGATGTCAAGGCTGAAAAGCACACCTACACCGAACCTGACGAAGTGGAAGCTTTCGTCAAGGCCACCGGCGTGGATTCTCTGGCTATTGCTATTGGTACCTCCCATGGTGCTTACAAATTCAAGCCCGGCGATGATCCGAAGATCCGTCTGGACATCCTCGCTGAAATCGAAAAGCGTATCCCCGGTTTTCCGATCGTTCTGCACGGCTCCAGCAGCGTACCGCAGGATCTGGTGAAGATCATCAACGAAAACGGCGGCAAACTCAAGGATGCCATCGGTATCGGCGAAGATCAGCTCCGCGAAGCTGCCAAGAGCGCTGTCTGCAAGATCAACATCGACTCCGATGGCCGTTTGGCGATGACCGCTGCCATCCGCAAGGTCTTCAACGACAAGCCCGAAGAATTCGACCCCCGCAAGTATCTCGGCCCGGCCCGCGATGCTTTGAAAGCTCTGTATATCCGCAAGAACAAGGAAGTGCTCGGTTCTGCCGGTCACGCCTTCGACGCAGAATAATTTCTGACGCTGATACAGCAAAAACTCCGTTGGCAATGCTGACGGAGTTTTTTTATTTGCAAACACTTAGTTGCATCTAAATTAGATGTTTTTGTAAAAATCCGTTCATTTTTGAAAAAAAATGCAACTTTTTTCTCATTTTTTCCCATTTATCTATAATATCTCGCTTGCAAATGGTATTTTTCTGTGCTATAATTAGCTCATAGTCGTTTAATACAACTATATACAACAATCGGGGCACCCCATAAAGTGCTGGCGTAAAAGCAGAGGTGATGCTTTTACCCCGGAAGTGGAAATTTCAACCAAAGAAAACAAGGCAGAGGCACAGATGAGTTGCGGACAATTGTCGGAAGCAGCGAAAGCTAAATTCGCAGAGCTTGATCGTTTTATTGACACTTTTAATATTGACCGCAATGATGAGCGCCGCCGCGGTTGGCTGATCCGGGTATTGCACCGTGCGCAAGCGATTTTCGGTTATCTGCCGCGGGAAGTGCAGCAGCATGTGGCCCGGCGGCTCTATTTATCCGAAGCCCAGGTATCGGGCGTGATCAGCTTCTACAATTACTTTACGACCAAGCCCAAGGGCAAATACTGCATTGATATTTGTCTGGGTACAGCCTGCTATGTCAAAGGCTCGCAAAACATCCTTACTGAAGTGGAAAGAATTCTGGGCGTCAAAGCCGATACTCATCCGACTCCGGATGGTTTGTTTTCGATTTCCGCACTGCGCTGCGTAGGTGCATGCGGATTGGCTCCGGTCATGATCGTCAACGGCAAAGTTTACGGCAAGTTGACCGTTGCTCAGGCAATAGAAATTATCAATGAATATAAACGTCAGGGGTAAGTAAATGGAAAAGATCACATCGCAAGCAGCTTTGCTTGAAGCTTACAATAAATCCAAAGGAATGCTGGCTCTCCGATTGACCAGCGAGCATGATATACGTTCGCCCAAAAAAGAGATTCTCTGCTGCGGCGGTACCGGCTGCCACGCTTCGGAATCGCTGAGTCTGATGCAGCATTTGCGTGAAGAGATCCGCAAGTACGGTTTGGAAAATGATGTCAAAGTAGTTCAGACCGGCTGCTTTGGTTTTTGCGCCCAGGGCCCCATCGTCAAGATCATGCCCGACAATGTGTTTTATGTGCAGGTGACGCCCGGCAACGCCCGTGAAATCATCGAAAAACACATCATCAGTAAAGAATTGGTCGAAGATCTGCTCTTTATCGACCCCATGCTTAAAGAACGCATTCAGGACTACGAAAAGATGTCCTTTTATGCCAAGCAAAAACGTATTGCCCTGCGCAACTGCGGTTTGCTCAATCCGGAAGATATCAACGAATATATCGCCCACGAAAGCTATCAGGCACTGGCCAAAGCGCTCTTTGAAATGACTCCGGAACAGGTCGTTCAGGAAATCCTCAACTCCGGTCTGTGCGGCCGGGGCGGCGCCGGATTCCCCACCGGTTTGAAGTGGAAGATCGCCGCCGGAGTCAAGGCCGAAGAAAAGTATATCATCTGTAATGCCGACGAAGGCGACCCGGGCGCATTCATGGACCGTTCGATCCTCGAAGGCGACCCCCACAGTGTTATCGAAGCCATGGCGATCGGTGCGTATGCCATTGGCGCCAAACAAGGTTATGTCTACATCCGGGCGGAATATCCGCTGGCGCTGCAGCGCTTGACCAGCGCCATTGAACAGGCCAGAAGTCTGGGCTTGCTGGGCAAAAATATCATGGGTACGGATTTTTCGTTCGACATCGACTTCCGGCTGGGTGCCGGGGCATTCGTCTGCGGCGAAGAAACCGCTCTTATCCACTCCATTGAAGGTCTGCGCGGCGAACCGACGACCAAACCGCCCTTCCCGGCCAATATCGGCGGCGGGGTCTGGGGTTGCTCGACCAACGTCAACAATGTGGAAACTTATGCATCCATACCGATGATCATCCTCAAAGGTGCGCCGTGGTACCGCTCCATCGGGAACTGGAAAGCTGAATTTGACGAAAACGGCAACTGGGTACGCAGCATCAGCGGCAACTCCGGTACCAAGGTTTTTGCGCTGGCCGGTCAGATCAATAACGTCGGGCTGGTGGAAGTGCCTATGGGTACGACGCTGCGGGAAATCATCTACGAAATCGGCGATGGCATCTCCGGCGGCCGGGAATTCAAAGCCGTACAGACCGGCGGACCTTCCGGCGGATGTATCACCAGCGAAAACCTCGATACCCCGATCGACTATGCCAATTTGCAGCGGATCGGTTCCATGATGGGTTCCGGGGGGATGATCGTGCTTTCGGACAAAGACTGTATGCCCTCGATGGCCAAGTTTTATCTGGAATTTACCAAGGATGAATCCTGCGGCAAATGCACGCCCTGCCGTATCGGCAACCGCCGGATGCTGGAAATGCTCGAACAAATCTGCAACGGCAACGGCACCATGGAAATGCTCGACGAGCTTGAACAGCTGGCCAGAACCATTGCCGATACTGCGTTGTGCGGCTTGGGCCAGACGGCTCCCAACCCGATTTTGAACACACTGCGCTACTTTAAAGATGAATATATTGCCCACGTCCGGGATAAAAAGTGTCCGGCCGGCAACTGCCCGAATCTGTACACACTTACTGTTACCGATGACTGCATAGGCTGTACCAAATGCAAGCGCAACTGCCCGGTGGGAGCCATCACCGGCGAAGTCAAACAAAAGCATTTCATCGATCCGGCCAAGTGCATCAAGTGCGGCCAGTGCATCGACAATTGCCCGAAAAAAGCCATCGTCAAAGGATAAATCTTATCATGAATAAAGAAGTCAATCTTACTATCAACGGCAAAGCAGTAACCGTTCCTGCCAATTCCACGATCCTGGATGCCGCCCGACAGCTCAATATCAAAATTCCGACCCTTTGTCACTGCGATAAAATCGGCGGATGCGGCCTCTCCAACAACCCCGCATCCTGCCGTATTTGCGTGGTCGAAGTGGAAAACCGCCGCAACTTGGCTCCGGCGTGCGCTACACCGGTAACTGAAGGCATGAAAGTGCATACCAGCAGCCAGCGCGCACTCAACGCCCGCCGCACCATTCTGGAACTGCTGCTGAGCGATCACCCGCAGAAATGTCTGACTTGTGCCAAAAACAAAGACTGCGAACTGCGGGAACTGGCCGCTGAATTCGGTATTCAGGAAATCAAGTACGCCGGTGAACGCAACCGCTTCAAGATCGACAACTCCAGCGAAGCGATCATGCGTGACCTCTCCAAATGCATCATGTGCCGCCGCTGCGAAACCGTCTGCAACAAGATCCAGACTGTTGGCGCCCTTACCGGATACGGCCGGGGTTTTTCGGCCAAAGTCGGGACTGCCAGTCTGATTCCGCTGGCAGAGTCAAACTGTACTTTCTGCGGTCAGTGTGTCAACGTCTGCCCGGTCGGTGCCATCACCGGGGTCAGCTATGTCAAGAAGGTTTGGGAAGCGATCAATACTCCAGGCAAAACCGTTATCGTGCAGACGGCTCCGGCTGTCCGGGTGGCGGTCGGTCAGGAATTTGGTTTTGAACCCGGTACTCCGGTAACCGGCAAATTGGTCGCCGGGCTGCGGGCGCTGGGCTTTGACAAGGTTTTTGATACCAACTTTTCGGCCGATTTGACCATCATGGAAGAAGGTCACGAAATCGTGGAACGGATCAAGAAAAACGAAAATCTGCCGATCCTGACCAGCTGCTGCCCCGGATGGATCAACTTTATTGAACACAACTTCCCGGATCTGCTGCACATACCGTCCAGCTGCAAATCGCCGCAGCAAATGTTCGGTGCCATCGCCAAAACCTTTTACGCCGAAAAGATCGGAGTCAAACCGGAAGATTTGATCGTGGTATCGGTCATGCCCTGTCAGGCCAAAAAGTACGAAGCGGCCCGTCCGGAATTTGCGCCCAACGGCGTAAGAGATGTGGACTATGTGGTAACCACCCGTGAACTCTGCAAGATGTTTATGGAAGCCGGGGTCAATCTGGCCAACATGGATGATGATAAATTCGACAGCCCTCTGGGTGAATCCAGTGGTGCTGCTGACATCTTCGGCGTGACCGGCGGGGTGCTGGAAGCCGCCTGCCGTTCTGTATACTTTATGCTCAACGGCAAAAATCTGGAAGGCGATGCCATCAACTTCCGGGCCGTGCGCGGTCTGGACGGCATCAAAGAAGCCGATGTGCAGCTGATGCCCGGCAAAAGCATCAAAGTGGCGGTCTGCTCCGGCTTGGGCAACGCCCGCAAGGTGCTGGAAATGGTGCGGCAGGATCCCAACCGCTTCCAGGCGATCGAAATCATGGCCTGTCCCGGCGGCTGTATCAACGGCGGCGGTCAGCCGTTCCTGCATGGTGATTCGGCGCTGCTGGAAAAGCGCATGAAGGGCTTGTACACCGAAGATGAAAGCAAAACGTTGCGTCTTTCGCACGAAAATCCGGATATCCAGAAGCTATACGCTGAATATCTGGGCGAAATCGGCGGCGAAAAAGCCCATCATTTGCTGCACACCGAATATCACAGCAAATAAACTATCTGCGGGCTCCACCAGCCCGGATATAAGTAAATAAAAACGGGCTGTTGCAAAAAACCTGATACTTTTGCAATAGCTCGTTTTTTTATCAACTCAGTGATGATAAACTGGCAGTTCATCATCCGGAGTTGTCCGACAAGGAGTGTTTTTATGAGCAAAGCAAAACCGGTCACAATCACAGTCAAAAAGTATTCCGTTGATTTCAAATGGGACAAACTCACGCTGCCGGATGGCAGTAAAGCCACGGGCTATGAAATCAAGATCAACGACAATATTATCAAGCTCAAAAGTAATAAATACAAATTTTCCAACGCGCCCATCGGCGATGACTATACCGTGCAGATCCGGGCGATTTACGGAAATACTTACGGCGAATGGAGTGAAATCCAGAGTTTTGCCGTAGCGGATGTAACTGCGCCCAAGATGGGTAAATTGAATGTCAGGCAGATTTCTGCCGACAGCTTCCAGTTATCCTTTGCTCCGGCAACGGATAATAACGCAATCAAAGAGTATGCCATTAAAGTTAACGGTAAAATTGTTGCTGCAACGAGTGATACAACTTACACTTATCAAACCTCCACCCCCGGCAGCAAACTGAATTTTGAAGTGATCGCCATAGATGCAGCCAATTTGTCCAGCAAGCCCGCCAAAGCCAGCTGCAAAGTAACGGATATGATTGAGCCGGAAACGGTTGCCAATATACGCACCGAAGGCGAAGCCACCGAAAAGAGCACCGTATTGACCTGGACTGCCCCACCTGACAATGTAAAAACCACGTCTTATATCATAGAAGTTGACGGCAAAATTTACAAGAGCAGCAAAAATACACTCAAGCTCAAAAATCTTTCCGTGGGTGAACACACTGTAATTGTAACTGCTTTGGACAAGGCGGGCAATAAGAGTGCACCCTCGGCGGAATTTACTTTCCACGCCAAGGATGTGACTGCTCCCAAGCTGGGAAAACTTGCGATCCAACAGCAATCGGCTGCAGAAGTCAAGCTTGCCGTCCTCAACGGCAGCACGGATATTGCCAAGTATGATTTTTATTTGGATGGCAAACTTATCGGCTCCTCGGATGACGGAGTATTTATTTATCAAAATGACCAACTGCCCGCCTCGCTGAATTTTTCAGTCATTGCAGTTGATGAGGCCGGAAACTCCTCCAAGACTGTCAAAAGCAAATTCAAAGTTCAGGATATGACCAACCCCGCCCAAGTCACCGGCTTGCGCATTGACGGCACTCCTAACGGAAAATCCACCACTATAAGCTGGAACAGCGCGTCCGATAATGTAAAAACCACCGTCTATATCGTTACTGTAAACGGCAAAACTTACAAGTCAGCTAAAACTTCGCTGACCATCAAAAATCTTGCCGCCGGTGATTACACGGTAACGGTCAAAGCTTACGACAAAGCCGGTAATTACAGCACATCATCGGAAGCTTTGGAATTTCAAATTACTGCGGCAGCTCCCCAGCCGCCCAGTCCGCCCAAGCCGCAGCCCGGCAAGTACAACGAAATAACCATCGGCGGTATCGACAGCAATAAATATGAAGATATTTATGAAGATCCCCAATACCATACACCGCCCGCCAGCGCCAAATTCGGCGTCATCAATGGCACTGCCGGGAATGACAAGATCATTTTCAGCGTCAACCAGAGCCGCAGTATTGACGGATTGGTTCTTGGCAGCGGCGATGATCAGATCATTTTCAACGACAGTTCCAGCAACCGCTATGAATGTCTGGCCAATTTCGGCGGCAACGGCAAAATTGAGCTGGGCGATGGCAATAATTATATTTTTATCGGCAATAACAGCTACATTGTCGATTTTGCTTCGCTTACTTCCGGCAACGGCAACAATACCATTGAAATTACCAACGGCGGATTGAATGCGGCTTATTCCGGCAGTATTGTGCTGGGCAGCGGCGATGACACAATAAATATCAGCGGCAATGGGGAGCTGGAAATGAACGGCGGAACCCTGAATTTAGGTTCCGGCAACAATAAAATTATTGCCAGCGGCAAGCATGGAGAAATCGACAACGTAAGCAGCCTGATCTGCGGTGACGGTAATGATGTAATTGAACTTTCTGACGGTTTTGAGCTTGAGCTTGAGCTCTTCTCTTCCTGGGGAGAGGCCGGAGAATTCATCACGGGCGGCGGCAATGATACTGTTAAAATCGGAAAAGGCAGCGAAGTCGCTCTGTGCGGCAACCTGGATTTCGGCAATGGGAATGACAAACTTACAGTTGACGGCACATTGATTTTATCTTATTTTTACGGTCTGAAGCCCGACATTCTTAATCTGGAAGAAATTTCCGGTTCCGGTACCGTGGCATTCAGATGCAATGACACTGCAGAGCTCAATTTGTCATTGCTGGAACGCTTCCGGAAAGCCGGACTTAAAATTGTCAATCTTCAAAATGACTCAGATGGTTTTGCCTCACCGGAAGAAGAATTGTCCGACAATAAGCTTTCTTCTGCACCTTGGGCAAAAGTTGATTCAGATGGCGAAATTGATGAGCACGAGTTATGGCTTTGCGGGCAGGAATGTGCCAACAACTCTTTGTATGGTTTTGCCGATCCGGTTGATTATGTAAAATTCACCAAAAACTCTCAGCTCAAAGATATGTCCTTTGATGTTGACGGCAGTACAGAAAATTGTGTTACCATAGAATTGCTCAATGCTCAGGGCAGCGTAATAAGAACTTATAACGATTTTTATTGCGAATACGATATAAGCGATCTGAAAAATAACAGCACGTACTATTTAAAAGTATCCTGTGCCAGCAATGCCTATGCCAATGTTGCTATATACATAGATTAAACAGTCACTGCATAAAAATCAGCGGCCGCCGGAATTGTACCGGCGGCCGTTTTTTACATTAAACAACCCAGCTCAAAAGTAAATCAGCGACGGGTGTTGGCGGGACGTTTGTAGTACATTACCACTTCGCCCTCTTTGCAAAGGCGGAAATTTTCCCGGGCAACTTTTTCAATAGCTTCAGGCGAGCGTTCCAATGCCGCAACCTCTTTTTGCAAAGCGTCACGTTCAGCAAGTTTGCGGTCGGCTTCTGCCTTGACCTTGGCGTAAAACTCCAACTGACGGCTGTACTGCAGCCGGGCCGGATATATAACAGCAATACTGATCACCAGCAGCGCAATAAAACCTGCGATGCCCAGCACTGTCCATATACCACTGATCTGTTGATTGTTTGCCATAACTTTACTGCTGATCTGATTTAATTATCTACACTTTCTATAAAGATAACACCATTATTGGATAATGTCAAATTTTAAGCTGATTTTTTTAACCTTTCAGCGGGTTATCCGCATGACGATCTCGGCGGGCAAGCTCCGCTCGTTGAGCGAACTTGCGCCGTAATCCCGCTGAAAATCAGCGATAAATCCGGCTTCGGCACTGTTGTGCAGCACTTTTACCCGCACATTATTGCTGCGGAAATTTTCCGGCAGCCGCACGGTTATTTTTTTAAATTCCACCGCTTTGAACGATACGGTAACCGGCGCTCCTGCCACATCCAGCACCATTACCCCGGGGCGGGAGCTTTGCAGACTGAACTCAACTTCAGCTTGCTGCATTTGCTCAGTAAGCGGATTGGGGAAATCTACTTCCAGAGTCGTACCACTTTTGCACTCCAGAATCTGCCATGCGCCGAAAGTCATAGGTCCGTGATAAAACTGCACATGCCGCTCATCCGGTAAAGTCAGCACCGTTCCTTGCGGCCGGACAGTTTTGATAACAGTTTTTTCCAGCATCGTCCGGTAAAACTCATAGGCGCCCAGCGTCAGAAAGCACCCCAGCGCCAAACTCAAAAATCCGTAAATGCGTATATATTTCCAATCCCCCTGCTGCGAACGCAGACGCATAAGCATAACAAATACGCCGCTGAATATGGCCAGCTCCGGCAAAATCGGCGCCCGGAAGCGGGACAGATTGTAAAAAGCCGCCGTTGCTCCCCAGTAAAACACAATAATGATAAACAGCGCCAGATATTGACTTTTGCGCAGGCGTTTGCAGCTCAGCAGCATACCGGCGATCCCCAGCGCCAGCAATATACCCGGCGGCACAGTTACTTTTAAAAATCCGGCTGTACTGCCCTCGCCGGCTAATGCCACATTGTTAGGTATTTCCCGACTGTCCCAGAAAAGCAGCAGCTTGCGGAAAGTCAGCTCCAGATAGGCCGCCGGTTCTTCAACCAAATAGTTCAGGATCTTTTTCCAAACCGGATTGCGCTCCACATCCTGCATCCAGATGTGGTAAGCTTGCGGATATTCCATCGGGCCGGCCGGCAGTCCCGGATCCCGGCCGCCCGGCGGAGCTTCCGGAGTATTGCCCAAAGCCAGCACCGCATCCGCCGCAGTTGACGGCCCGGCCAGACGCCCCAGCTGGATCGAGTTGTAAATAATAAACGGCGACTCCACAGCCAAAAACATTCCGGCGCCCAGCAGCAGTGTCAGCAGCGCTTTGCGCCAGCTGCAGCGGCGGCACTGCACAATGCTCAATGCCGCCAGCAGCGGCACAACCAGCAGCAGCACATTGCCCCGGGTCAATGCGCCCACGGCCCCGGCCGCCGCCATAGCAGCTGTCCAGCGGTATTTGCCGCTCCGGAACGCCTGCACCGCCGTAAAGCTCAACAGCGCCAGATTAAAAGCCTGCAAAGTGGCGATTTGATGAAAAGGTGTATAAAAGACCAGCACCGTACAAAGTGCTGTCAAATATGCCGCCACGATCCCGGCAAGCTTACCGGCGATTTTACCGGCAGTCAAACCGCTTAAATAAGCCGTTCCGGCGCCCAGCACAGCCTGGGTTATGACTACACCCCAGACCGATGCACCAAAAATCCAGCGGCAAAGCACCAGAAAAACTGAATAATAAAAAGGCTGATAATAAAATGGGCCTTCAAATTGGCCGCTGGCTACTGATTTGGATAACTCCATATAAGTACGCAAATCAGTAGTTTCGGCCGGCAGAAACATCGATGCAGAAAATTTGCCGTCAGCTATCTGCCATGCCACGACCAGCCGCCACAGCAGCGCAGCAGCGGCAGCACCCAACAACAACCAGCAAAAACGCCGCCGGTTCAAGGGAAGCGTTTTTCCTGCAACAGGCGGCGTTTTTTTCATAGGCATATTACTTCTGTGCCCTCTGCATATATAAACAATGCGTCAGACAGTCAAAAGTTCCTTTTCTTTATCGCCTACGATCTTGTCGATATCAGCGATGTGCTTATCGGTAGCTTTCTGGATATCATCCAAAAGCTTCTTGAGTTCGTCTTCGGTGATGTCGCCATCTTTCTGAGCTTTTTTGGCCATTTCGTTGCCGTCACGACGGGCGTTGCGCACGGCGACTTTGGCTTCTTCGCTTCTGGCCTTGACCTGTTTGACCAGAGTTTTGCGGCGGTCTTCACTCAATTCCGGGATCGGCAAACGGATCAAACGGCCGTCACTGTTGGGCATGATCCCCAGATTGGAGGCCTTGATCGCCTTTTCCACAGCGGAAACCGCCGAGGCATCCCACGGCTGAATGGTCAGCAGACGCGGTTCGGGAGCGGCGATCTGCGCCATATCACGCAGACGGGTCTGCACACCGTAATAATCGACCATCAAACCTTCCACCAGCGACGGGGAAGCTTTACCGGTGCGGATGGCACCAAGATCATTGCGCATGGAATTTTCGGATTTTTCCATCTTTTCTTCCAATTCCATCATCACCATATCGGCTACTTCTGACATAATTTTCTCCTGTTATCATGGTTTAAAACATCAAAAATGCGTTTGTCAATGCAAAATGTAACCGCATTTTGCACAAAATGCAAGTAAGATGACATGATTCGCTTGAAAAAATTCACTTTTGGGGTTATTTTATATAAAAACATTGTATTTTCGTGTGTAAAAACGACAAACAGAGAGGTTTTATATGTCCGGACACAGTAAATGGGCAAACATCAAACACAAAAAAGATGCCGCTGACAAAGCCAGAGGCCGCATCTTTTCCCGACTCGGCAAAGAAATCATGGTAGCAGCCAAAATGGGCGGCGGCGACATGGATACCAACCCCCGGTTGCGTTCCAGCATCACCGCAGCCAAAGCTGCCAACATGCCTAACGCCAACATTGAACGGGCCATCAAAAAAGGTCTGGGTGAACTTGGCGATGTAACGTTTGAAGAAATCCAGTACGAAGGCTACGCCGCCGGCGGTGTGGCACTTCTGATCGACTGCCTGACCGATAACCGCAACCGTTCGGCCAGCGAAGTGCGTACCACGCTCGACCGCAACAACGGCAATCTGGCCAGCTCCGGTTCGGTGGCCTATATGTTCAAGCGCCAGAGCCACTTTGTCATTGAAGGCGAAAATGCCGACGAAGAAAAACTCATGGATATCGTGCTGGAAGCCGGTGCCGATGATTTGATCGTCGAAGACGGCGTGGCCGAAATCTGGGGCGAACCCGCTGCTTTTGAAGCCATCGCCAATGCGCTGGCCGAAGCCGGTATCACCTCCAGCGAAGCGGCTGTAACCCGCCGCCCGGACAACACGGTAAATATTACTGACGTGCATACCGCCGAACAGGTTCTTAAACTGATCGACAAGCTCGAAGACCTCGACGATGTGCAGGAAGTGACCGCCAACTTTGAAATCGACGACTCCATCGCCGATCAGGTCAATGCGTAATATAATCGGGTAATAAACAGTATTTACTGTTATAATAACAAATTTCGTTCAACTAAAAAAAGGAGATAGGAACGATGTCATCTGCAATCTATGATATCCACGCCCGTGAAATCCTCGATTCCCGCGGCAACCCCACCCTCGAAGTCGAAGTCGTGTTGGAAAACGGCACCATAGGTCGTGCCGCTGTTCCCTCCGGTGCCTCCACCGGCGAAAACGAAGCCCTCGAACTGCGTGACGGCGACAAGAGCCGCTACCTGGGCAAAGGCGTTCTGACTGCAGTCAAGAATGTCAACGAAAAGATCTTCCCGGAATTGGAAGGTATGGATGTGATGGATCAGGTCGAAATCGACAAGACCATGATCGAACTTGATGGCACCAAAACCAAGAGCAATCTGGGTGCCAACGCTCTGCTGGGTGTTTCTCTGGCTTGCGCTCATGCCGCTGCCAACTATCTGGAAATGCCGCTTTTCCGCTACATCGGCGGCGTGAACGGCAAAGTTCTGCCGGTTCCGATGATGAACATCATCAACGGCGGTTCCCACTCCGATGCTCCGATCAGTTTCCAGGAATTCATGATCCGTCCGGTCGGCGCCTGCTGCTTCCGTGAAGGTCTGCGCATGGGTGCGGAAGTTTTCCACGCTCTGAAGAAGATCATCAAGAACAAGGGTCTTTCCACTGCAGTCGGTGACGAAGGCGGTTTTGCTCCGAACTTTGCCGGCGGTATTGAAGAAGCTCTCTCCAGCATCATCGAAGCCATCAAGGCTGCCGGTTATGAACCCGGCAAAGATGTGATGATCGGTTTGGACTGCGCCTCCAGCGAATTCTACAACGACGGCATCTATGACTACACCAAGTTTGAAGGCCCCAACGCTGCCAAGCGCAACGCCGCTGAACAGGCTGCCTACCTCGAAGATTTGATTTCCAAGTATCCGATCGACAGCATCGAAGACGGCATGGCCGAATCCGACTGGGAAGGTTGGAAACTTTTGACCGACAAGATCGGCGACCGCTGCCAGCTCGTGGGTGACGACCTGTTCGTGACCAACGTTGAATACCTCTCCAAGGGTATTGAAATGGGTGCCGGCAACAGCATTCTGATCAAGGTCAACCAGATCGGTACTCTGACCGAAACTCTGGATGCCATCGAAATGGCCCACAAAGCCGGGTTCACCGCTGTGGTCAGCCATCGTTCCGGCGAAACCGAAGATACCACCATTGCGGATATCGCAGTTGCCACCAACGCCGGCCAGATCAAGACTGGTTCCTTGAGCCGTACCGACCGTATTGCCAAGTACAACCAGCTGCTGCGCATCGAAGAAATGCTCGGCGAAGTTGCCCGCTACGGCAAATGATTGCCTGAGCAATCAAGCTGATTCAAAAATCCGTCCGGAAAACTCCGGGCGGATTTTTTTGTGCAAATTCAGTTTTTTTACCAACTGCCCCGGCTGAAAAGCTTGCAATAATAGTTTATTGTGGTATTTTATACTGGCATACAACCAAGATACACCCTCGTTTTATAAGGAATATATTATGCAGTTTGAACCTGGCAAAGTCTATTGGCAGGCCCATCGGGGCGGCGGCGGCAAAGAAGCGCCCGACAACACTATCTACGCTATGAAATACGGCTGGAGTCTGGGCGGTATTCCCGAAGCCGACATCCGTGTGACCTCCGATAATGTGGTGGTTTGCCTGCATGACAACACCTTGGCCCGCACCACCGATGCCCCGCCGGAGCTTGCCGACGAACTGATCGGCAATTTGCCTTTTGAGGTAGTAAAAAAGTATGATGCCAGCAGAAAATTTGCTGAAGAATATGCAGGAGAACACGTTCCGGCATTATCGGAAGTATTTGAACTTATGCAGCTTGACCGCAGCCGGATGCTTTATGCGGATATAAAAAATTACGATGCCAAGTTTTTCCCCATCCTGCTGGAAGGCTTTGCGGCGCTGACCGAAAAATATCAAACCGCACCGCAAATCATTGTTGCGGGCTGCGACTATGAGCTCAACTGCCGCATCAAGCGGGAAATACCGGGAATAAAAACGATGCAGTGGATCGGCTTTGCGCCGGATAAACGCATGGAAAAGTTTCTGGAACTGGCCGCCAAAGACTTTGCCGGATTGGATCTGGTGCAGCTGCATTTGTACGAAGCCGCGTCACCGGAAGCTGATTGGATGTATGATCTGCCGCTTGGGGACATCCGCCGGGCCTTTGAAATATTGGGCGAACGTCTGGAGGTATTCACGTTCGGCAATTTTACTGAAGCAGCCATCAAAACGCTGTTGGATATCGGCATCCGGCAATTTGCCACCGATGAGCCGCAGCGGTTCAGTCAGATATTGAATAAATTGCAAACAGCATGAAAGTATACTTGATATGAAAAAATTTACTGTTTCGCCGGATTGGCAGTTGGAAAAGTGGTATGGTTTTGACCGCTACCGTTTTAAGTTTGAAGGCCGTGATGCGTGGGTGGCCGTACCCTATACTCCCGCCGGTGACGGCCGCTGGACGTGGTGTACGCAGTGGGCGGAAGCCTTTGTGGAACGGGTCGGCACTACCGATCTGCTTAGCCGGGGGTTCCACCATGCCCATATCGATGTTTTTGATACCCGCTGCAATGCTGAAGGCGTGGCAGTCATGCACCGTTTTCAGGAGTTTCTGGTAAGTCGCGGACTGGCTGAGCAAGTGAATTTGATCGGCATGAGCTGGGGCGGATTTTTTGCACTGCGCTACAATATGAGTTATCCGGAGGCCGTCAAGGCAATCTATCTGGATGCGCCGGTCTGCAATGCGGCCGACAGCGACGCTTCGGCGGCTGACCGGGTGGAAAAAATCTGCGAATGTTACCAGCTCAGCCGGGAAGAATTGGCCAAATCACCGCTGAATCCGGTGAATCGGGCGCAGCTCTTGATTGAACAGAAAATGCCGCTTTTTATAGCTACCGGCGAGGACGATCTGGTGGTCAAAGTTGCCAGCAACATCAATCTTTTGACCAAAGTTTTTGATGAAAACAACTTTGCTTATCAGATCGAACGCCGACCGGTCTGGGGACACCATCCGCATGGTTTTGATGACCGCAGCGCACTGGTAAGTTTCCACGAAAGCGTCCATCAGCAATAAGCCAACGATCTTGGACTGAGCTTACACTGTCAACGGCGCATAAAAGCATGTGCCGCCGAATCTTTTTAGCGCTAATATAAGATTGAAAAATTGTAAAAACGCTATTTCAGCTGTATATTATCTTTTAAGTTTATATATAATTTCATAAAGGAAGATACAGCCAGTGAAAAGTTATGATGTTGTAGTCATCGGAGCCGGTCACGCCGGATGCGAGGCTGCGTTTGCCGCCGCCAGATTGGGCGCAAGTACGCTTTTGATCACGTTGAATATGGATCACATCGCCCAGATGAGCTGCAATCCGGCCATCGGCGGCGTGGGCAAAGGTCAGGTAGTGCGCGAAATCGACGCCTGCGGCGGTGCGCAGGGCTTTATAACTGATGCTGCGGCCATCCAGTTCCGGCTGCTTAACCGGGGCAAAGGGCCCGCCGTGCGCAGTCCGCGCGCCCAGTGCGACAAAGTCTGCTATCAGCGGGGAATGAAGTTTTTGCTGGAAATCACCCCCAATTTGGATATCTTGCAGAGCGAGGCAGTGGATTTTGAAGTCGATGAAAAACGCCACCGCATCACCGCAGTCAAAACTCAATTCGGTATATCCATACCATGCCGGAGCGTGGTGCTTTCCTCCGGAACATTTCTGCGGGGAAAACTGCACTTCGGCTTGCAGGATTTTCCGGGCGGCCGGGTGGGCGATGCGGCAGCTTCCGCCATGAGCTGCGCTTTGGAAAATACACTCAAACTCCGGTTGGGCCGCCTCAAAACCGGCACTCCTTCCCGAATTTTGCAAAAGACGATCGATTTTTCCAATATGGATCTGCAGCCGGCCGAAGCGCAGGGCGACCATTTCAGCTACTGGGGCGAACTCAACCGTTCGCTGCCGCTGATGCGCACCCAGCAGCGGGAAATGCCCTGCTACATGGTTTACACCAATAAAAAAACCGCTGAGATCGTCCGGGAAAACTTGCAGCAGGCTCCGCTTTATCAAGGCAAGATCGAAGGCATTGGAGCCAGATATTGCCCCAGTTTTGAAGATAAAGTTGTGCGTTTTGCCCACCATGAACGGCATCTGCTTTTTCTGGAACCGGAAGGCGAGTTTACCGGTGAATACTATATCAACGGTTTTTCCACCAGTTTGCCGCCGAAAATCCAGGAGTTGATGATCAAAACGCTGCCGGGCTTTGAACACGCAGTCATATCCCGCTACGCTTACGCCATCGAATATGATTTTGTTTTTCCGGATCAGACCGAACGCACGCTGCGCTCCCGCTTTTGGGAAAATTTCTTCACCGCCGGGCAGATCAACGGTACCAGCGGTTACGAAGAAGCCGCCGGTCAGGGTCTGGTAGCCGGATTCAATGCCGCCCGGATCGCCGCCGGCAAGGAACCGCTGGAGTTCCCGCGTGATAAAAGCTATATCGGCGTAATGATCGATGATTTGATCAGCAAAGAGATCGTCGAACCCTATCGCTTGTTCACCAGCCGGGCCGAATACCGGCTGCATCTGCGGCAGGACAATGCCGACTTGCGTTTGTGCGATTTTGCCTACGAACACGGATTGCTGCCGGAAAATAAATACCGGTCATTTGCCCGCTATCGGGATTTGTGCCGGCAAACGCTGCAGACAGCCCGCACCGTCAAACACAAAGGCAAAAGCCTCCTCTATTGGTTCAAAAGCTATGCCGGAGAGTTCGATCCCGATCTGCCGCTGCCCTGCCCAGCGGAAGCGTTGGCATTTCTTGACCATCAAGCGGAGCGGGAACGGGTACTGCAGCAGTTGGCGATCAACGCCCATTACGATGGCTATCTGGAACGGGAAGATGACTCCATCAAGCGGCTGCAAAAGCTGGAAGCATGGAAGATCCCGGCCGATTTTGACTATGCAGCCATTCCCGGTTTGCGCAATGAATCCCGCTCCAAACTGATCAAAGCGGCGCCCTCCACGCTGGCACAGGCTTCCCGGCTGGACGGAGTTACGCCGTCGGAAATCGGTTTGCTGCAGATCCACCTTACCCGGTTGAAACACCAGCAAGCAGCGGATAAACAATGACGCAGCAGCTCCAGCATAATCAGCACAGTTTCTTTTATCGCCTGCGGTGCCACAAAACGGCACTGGTATCTTTGATCATAGTGGCGATCTACTGTTTGACTGCGCTGGGGATGGAAGTTTACAGCATTTGGGCCGAAGTAAACAATATTACCCCCATCTACGCAGTGGAAGATGCCAATGCGGTTTTTTCCGCCCCCGGCGGCAAACATCTTTTGGGTACGGATTATCTGGGACGGGACTGCTTTTTCCGGGCCGTTGGCGGCATTGCCACAGCGGTAAAAGTGGGGGTGATTGCCGCATTGATCGCCGCAGTTATCGGCGTATCGCTCGGGATGTTGAGCGGTTTTTACGGCGGCAAACTTGACAGCGTGGTCATCTGGCTGTACAGCACCTTTGCCGCCATGCCGACTTTGCTTTTTATATTGGCATTTGCATTGCTGTTTACCAAAGGCTATCTGACCGAGGAATTGACTGCCCCGCTGCGATTTTGTGCGGCGGCACTGCACACCGAACCGGGGATGCTGGCGGTCTATCTGGCCATCGGGCTGACCGGGTGGGTGACGCTCTGCCGGGTCGTAAGGTCAGAAACCATGAAATTGCGCAATCACACCTTTGTACAGGCCGCTCAAGTCGCCGGTGTCAGCAATATAAAAATAATTTTCCGCCATATACTGCCCAATCTGATGCATTTGGTGATCATCTATTTTACTTTGCGATTTGCCTACGCTGTGATGACCGAAGTTCTGGTCAGCTATCTGGGCTTGGGTGTACAAAGCGCCCCCAGCTGGGGCGTAATGATCTCGGATGGTCAGGAACGCTTGTGGCGCGGCGTGTGGTGGGAAGTCGGCGCCGCAACTATATTTATGTTCATATTGGTGCTGAATTTAAATCTACTGGGCGATGCGCTGCGGGATCTGCTGGATCCCAAAAACGAATCCCGCCAGTAATTTGCTCTCCCTGCCATATTCAGAATTACTGCATTAAAAACAAAAAAATCGTCCGCTTTATTTGCAATATGTTTTTAATGTGATATTTTATTCTTGTGAGGGATTTGATCAATAATGATTTAACAGATAGTTCGGGCCTGATTTTATCCCTCCCCAAAACAAGGATGTAAAAAAATCAGATTTTTTTGCAAATCAGACAATAAAACTGACTGGTCAGTCATTAATATGATTGAAAGCAGACATCCTTGAACGTGTCAAAACAATACCCGTTAACAGAAAGGTGGGAGTTATGAAAAAGATGTTGATTTGTCTGGCAGGTGCGGTCTTCGTATTTGCAGCAGCCCCGGAAGCTGCCGCTAAACCGCATCATCATCACGGTGGTGGTTATCGCAATGACGGTTTGGCGCTGGCCGCCGGGATCGTGGGGCTGGTCAAAACCGTTATCGCCCCGACTCCGGTAGTGGTGGCACCCGCTCCGGCTCCAGTAGTAGTTGCACCTCCCCCGCCGCCTCCGGTGGTGGTGGCGCCCGCTCCGGCTCCGGTAGTAGTTGCGCCGCCCCCTGCCCCGGTTCGTGTGGTTACCCCCGCTCCGGTACAAGTAGTCGCCGCTCCGGCTCCGGTAGTGGTGGCTCCCGCTCCGGTAGTAGTTGCTCCGCCTCCCCGTTACCATCACCCGGCACCGCCGCCGCGGCATCACCGTCCGGCCCCGCCGCCGCGTGGCGGACACGGCGGACACCGTGACCATAGAGGCGGCCGCCGTTAAACTCTGAAAAGCCAACCTCGCTTTTCCAAGCATCTGAAAGGCACTTTTTGTTCTTGATCAGCAAAAAACAAAAAGTGCCTTTAACGTTTCAGAATGTTTATGGTTCGCAAGTTATTACTTTTTGCGGGCCAGTTCTTTGATCGCTTTCAAGCGTTGGGCTTCCGGCAGTTCTTTGTAAAAATGATCCAGCGGATAGCATCCGGAAATCATCCCGTGGCGCGGCGCATTGGTACAATCCCCCAACGTCCGGCAAATCCGGCAGCGGTCAAGCTTTTTGCCCGCCAAAATATCCGCCGGCATATCCGGGTACGAAAGCACCATCCGGCCAATGCCCACAAAATCTGTCAGGCCGTTAGCCACTGCATATTCCGCAGCGTTGGGCAGATATTCCTGCAGACAAGTGTAACCGGAACCGACCACTTTTATATCCGGACAAAGTTCTTTGAGCCGGGCCACTGCTTTGATGTGTCTTGATACATTGTACAGCGGATGTTCCGGCATTTCGTAGCCGTCAGCAACCGGATAATAGGCCGGGCGCTGCATGTGTACACAGTAGTAAGGACTGCCGATCGTTGCACAGATCAAGCTTACGCCGTACTCCTGCATAACTTTTACAAATTTAACAACTTCGGTAAGATTTTCATCCATATTCATTCCCGTAGCATCCGCCCCGAAAGCATAGGGATAATTTCCGGAATACTCCATAGGCTTGCCAACGCCGTCCCCGCCCTTGATAAATGGCACAATGTCAAAGATGCTCAACCGGGCCGACAACTCCAGTCCGGGAGCGGCTTTTTTGATCCCCTCGGCAATCTCCCGGAAAAAGCGGGTACGGTTTTCAAAACTTCCGCCGTAAGGTCCCGGCCGGTCGATGGCCGAAAGAAACTCATGTGCCAGATAGCCATGCGCCTGCTTGATATCCACAAAATCAAATCCGGCTTCCTGTGCAATGACCGCCGCTTTGATAAAGTGCTGAATAATATTCTGTACTTCTTCATCGCTGACCACATTGGCGGCACTGTTGCCGAATTTTTTATCCAGCAGCGGATTGCTGTAAGCAGTCACCGATTCAAGTTTGGCTGCTTCGTTGGGGTGGCTGTAGCGCCCGGAATGGGTCAGCTGCAAGCCGATAAGCAAATCCTCATCGGAACCGAATTTATCTTTATGCACCTGGCGCATTTCTTTGCACATATCTTTCAATGCTCCGGCAGTGTGATCGGCCACCATGAGCTGCTGGGGATTGCTGCGTCCGCTGTGCATAACCGCAGCAGCTTCGGTTCCATAGATGAGTTTGGCTCCGCTGCGGGCAAAGTTCAGCCAGCGGCGGCGGGTGTATTCGCTGGGTGCGCCGTCATCGGTACAGTCCCAGCCTTCCATCGGCAGAATGGCCCAGCGGTTGCCGATAGTGCGCCCGTTGTGCGCAATTTTTTCCGCCAGCGCTGACTCTCCGGGAGGTGGTAATTCAGCGAGTTTGATATCGATTTTTTCGCTTGCCAGATATTCCCGGAACGACTGCAAATCTTTGAATTGAGTTACTCTTGCATAATTGTTGGCCATGATCAGAACCTTTTGCCTTTCTTGAGATGAACGATTATGATTTCGCTGTCGCAAAGTGCTTCGTAAGTATGCGGCAGCAAAGCATCAAATTGGATCGATTCGCCGCTGGATAATTCGTAACTTTCTTTAGGCAGAACAAATTTCACCTTGCCTGCCAGCACCCAAAAGAGTTCGTAATCATCCCGATGCAGCGATGGTTTAGAGAGCTTGGCACCGGCGGGAGCCATAGCGTGCATTACCCGCATGTTGCCGTAATTTATCCGGTCAAAAGTAAAATCTCCGGATCGGTAATTTTCGGTCTGCGCCAGATGGCTGGTGCGGTTTTCCGCCAGTGATATCAAGTCCGAAAGCGTCAGCCCGAAAACCCGGGCCAACCGGAAAAGCGTTTCCATTTCGGCCTGACTCTGGTTGCGCTCCAGCTTGGATATAACGCTGCACGATACGCCGCTTTGTTCGGCCAGCTGCGCTATACTCAAATCATACTGTTTGCGCAAATCGCGCAGGATCGCAAAATCACAGATCATCGTAGATCCTCTTTTCACGGCACGCCCGCCAGACATTTTCAAACCAGCCATCGGACTCCGGTATCGGGCGGCATTTTTCAAAGCCGAACTCCGGATAGCCGCTGACATTCAACTGGCTGTACATAATATAGTTGCGATACGCCGGATTTTCCGGCTTGATCCGCCACGCCGTCCCCAGTTTTTCTGAAATCACCTCGCCATCGTTACTCAAAACCAGCGAGCCGCCCCGGGAACCGATGTGATCGATCTGCATCAAAACCGCTTCCAGATAGTAGATATGCGCCAGACAAAGCTGCCGGTTGCGCAGATTTTCGGCCATTTCCAGCGTTGTCAAATTGCCCAAACCATCCTGATTCAATCTGGCCATTTGCCGGTAAGCTCCATCCAGCGCCTCAGTAACTTTATCGCAGCTGCGGACAAAGGCTCCGGCGTTGCTCATACGCTGCTGAAATTCCATTCGTTCGCTCTTCCAGCAGCATTCCGCCGGCAGCATTTGACTTTTCTGCAGATAATCCAGCGCCGCTTCGGCAGCGGCAGCAAAAGCTTTTTCATCGACCGTAGGCTGCTGATACACATTGGCTATGTATTCAGCAGCCCGGAACGCTCCGGCCTGTCCGGAGTTGAGCGCCGAACCGCCCGGCCGGGTGACACCGTGCGAACCGTTGACTTCACCCACCGGGAAGAGATGGCGCAAATTGACCGATTCCCACCAGATATTGCCCGCCAGACCACCATTGTTGTGCTGGGCGCAAACGGCGATTTCCAGCATCTCTCTGGCCAGATCGATCCCGTGGGCTTTGTACAGTTCAATGGCCGGTTCATTCAATATCGTCAACCGTTCCAGCGGCGAAGCACCCAACGCACCGGAATTAGCCAGATAAGTGGCACATTCCGGATCAAGTGCATCTATATTCAAATCTGCCGGATCGCGCCGGTAATCCAAATAGACCTTGCGGTTGCGCTCAACAGTTTCTATATATGTATATATATCGATCAACGAAGAACCCGGCACATGTCCGGCGGCAAACGGCCACTGATAACCTTTGAGGAAAATCGCTCCGTACATATCTTCCACGCTGTCGAAGTATTCCCGCAAAAACTCCCGTTCATCGCTGCCGTCCTGCGCCGTGGAAACAAATCTCGGCAGCACCTGCATGTAGCTGCCGGAAACGTTCCAGCGGAATTTCAGCGACGCCAGCCCGAATTGGGATTCACATAAATTGCTGCTTCTGGCTCCGGCCTCCAACGCCAGCCCGATCGCTCCGGTATGCACTTTGGGATAGACGCTTTGCTGATACAACCCGCCGGGGCCGCCGGTGGCAAAGACCACATTTTCAGCTTGCACCGCTTCAAATTTTCCGCTGACTGTATCCAGAAACACCGCTCCGAAAACCCGGCTGCCATCCGCTGCAGTCAGCAGCTTAACTGCCAAATGTTTTTCGTAAACAGCAATTTCCCGCTTTTTGACTTCATCGATCAACGCCCGGCACATATCGCGCGAAGTGTAAGGCCCGCAGCTGGTGGCCCGCCGTTTGGGATCGTGATCGGTCTTGTAGCCGATGTGCTGACCAAGCCGGTCATGCGGAAAAGGTACCCCCAGATTCACCAGATGAAAAAAGGTTTGCGGCGACATGGCAGCTTCGATCAACGCTATATCGCCATGCATTGCCCCCCCGGCAGCCAGATCTTTGGCCATCAGTTCCGGCGCATCAGCTTCCCGGCCATACATGCCCAGTTTGTAAAAAGTTTGTTTGTCGCTGCCGGTATTTATGGAAGTACCCATTTTAAGGCCTTCCGTATAAATGGCAATATCCAGGACATTCAGCTGATGCAGCCGCACTGCCGCAGCCAGACCGGCGGCACCGCTGCCGATAATAATGGTATTGAACTTTTTCATTTTCAGAACCGCTCTATGGTCAAACCGCCATCTACATTGATCACCTGCCCGGTCGAATAGGCCATTGAGCCATTGACCAAAGCGGCAGCCACTTTGCCCACATCCTGCGGCATTCCCCAGCGGCGCTGCAAAGTCAAACCATCGGCGATCATCTTGTCATACTTGGCAGTGACCACGCTGGTCATATCGCTTTTGATAACGCCGGGACGTATTTCGTAAACACAAATGCCCTCATCGGCCAGCCGTACTGCAAAAAGCTTGGTCGCCATCGCCACCGCCGCCTTGGACATGCAGTATTCGCCGCGGTTGATGCTGGCATAATCAGCCGACACGCTGCCGGTATTGATGATACACTTAAATTTGCCGCTGTTGGAATCTTTCAACATGATCTTAGCAGCTTCCTGAGTGAGCATAAAGGGCCCTTTGAGGTTGATATTCATGACCCTGTCAAAGCTTTCTTCGCTCATATCCAGCAAATCGGCCCGGACGTTGGGAGCCACGCCGGCGTTGTTGATCAGAACATCCAGCGAGCCGAAGTCCGCCACAAAATCAGCCAGCAATTTGCTGCGGTCTGCAGCATTGGATACATCACACTGATAGTAGGCAAATTTTCCGCTGTGATCCTGCCGGAGCAAAGCCAGCATGTCGGAGGCGGTTTCGGCTGTCGCCCGGCCGCAGAAGCCCACATTGTGACCAGCTGCAGCCAATTCAAAAACGATTCCACTGCCAATACCTCTGGCACCACCGGTAACTAAAACATTGCTCATACACACCTCGCTTGAGTTTCTTTAACGATATAATCATTACTGTAATATATCGTCAAAGAAAAATTTAGCAAATTTATTTTGCGTTTCCAATAAAAAAATTTGCTTTTTGCCGATTGCATCTCGGCTTCTTGGTGCTACATTATATAATACAGAGGAATTGAATCAACCATAATCAAGGAGTAAATAAAAATGATTTCAGTTGAAGATATGGGCCGCCGGGCCAAGCTTGCAGCGCAAATGCTGCGCAGCGTATCCCCAGCCAGCCGGGCCCGGGCATTGCAGCTGATGGCCGACAAACTGATCGCCTGCCGTCAGGAAGTGTTGGCGGCCAACGCCGAAGATCTGGCGGCCGCCGGAAACTTGAGTGCGGCTTTTCAGAAACGGCTCAAAGTGGATGATAAAGTTTTTGATTATATGGTCAAACGGCTGCGGGAAGCCGCCGCACTGCCCGATCCGGTGGGGCATATCATCGAAGAACGGGTCATGCCCAGCGGTTTATCAGTGCGCCGGGTCGCCGTGCCGATCGGCGTGCTGGCGATGATCTACGAAGCCCGTCCCAACGTCACGACCGACGCAGCAGCAGTGGCGATCAAAAGCGGCAATGCCGTGATCCTCAAAGGCGGCTCCGAGTCTTTGCGAACCAATCTGGTATTGGCCAAAGCCATGCAGGAAGCGGCAGCGGAAGCCGGTCTGCCCGGCGATGCAGTCCAGCTGATTGCCAGTACCGATCGGGCCGCCGTCAGTGAGCTGCTCAAACTCGATAAATACGTTGATTTGATCATTCCCCGGGGCGGCAAGAGTCTGATCCAGGCCATCGCTGAAGGCACCCGGATACCGGTGTTGAAACATTACGATGGGATTTGTCACCTGTACGCCGCCGCCGATGCAAATATAAATATGGCCGTTGATCTGGTGATCAATTCCAAGTGCCAGAATGTAGCCGTGTGCAACGCTCTGGAAACATTGCTTATAGATGCCGATGCGCCGGATGCGCTGCTTGCAGCCATAACCGATGCCCTGCGCCAAAACTCCGTTGAGGTGCGCGGCTGCAGTGAATTTTGTCAACGCATTCCCGGTTGTGTACCGGCCACGGAAGCTGATTGGGATACCGAATACCTGGGCAATATTCTTTCCATAAAGCTGGTACACGGTATCGACGAAGCCATGCAGCACATAGCCGAACACGGTTCCGGCCACACGGACGGGATCATCACGACCTCGCAGGAGCTCAAAGATAAATTTATCGCCAACGTGGACTCCGCCTCAGTACTGGTGAATGCCTCGACCCGGCTTTCCGGCGGCGGGGATTATGGTTTAGGCGCCGTAGTAGGCATCAGCACTGACCGTTTGCACGCCCGTGGACCGGTAGGTCCGGCGGAACTTTGCACCTACAAATGGGTAGCTGTCGGCGACGGTCAGTTGAGGAAATAAGGTAAACAAAGCAAGTTTTTTTGCAAAAAATTGAGTTTTCTGCAGAAAAAAACTTGCATTTTCCCAAAACAGCAGTAAATTAATAGAGTAATGCAAATAACGCATTGAATAATGCGGGCGTATAGCTCAGTTGGTTAGAGCGCCACGTTGACATCGTGGAGGTCATAGATTCGAGTTCTATTACGCCCACCATTTTTTGCCCTTGTAAACCGTTGATAATGAAAAGTTATCAGCGGTTTTTTCTTGCCTTTGTTTCTCGCTCAAAACTGCACTTTTAATTTCCAAAATGCTCCCAAAAGCCCCGTTTTTGACACCCGATTACGGAATTTTACGGAACGCTGGACGCCCGCGCTTTTCAAAGACATCATCGAACATCCTTTGAACAAATGCCGCGTCCGCGACATCGGTAACGTCGAACGCCACTACAAACCGGGCGTAAAGATCAACGATGATCCCGATGGAATAAAGAACATCTTTTACATAAACGTGGGTAATGTCGCTCACCTGGCAACAGGTTGTTGTTCAAATATGATCAATAATCATGCTGATGAATATTCATTTATCCGTTTGCCCGGCGGCCTGGTCGGAATTGATATGGTAAAAATCCAAGCCGGTACATTCCGGCGTTCTGCTGATAAACGTGATGTGTTTATTACAACAAAAATAGAACAAGATTACTGGATTGGCAAATATGAGGTAACGCAAGC
>SUWF01000076.1 GCA_015061575.1 Lentisphaerota bacterium | reverse complement strand
ATTGATACATTCAACCCGCGTACCTTCTTTCAGCAGCGTATTTTCAACCACCCAATAGTCAAAACCGGGTATTTGTATATCATTCCAATGATTACCGATTCCCCGCAAAGCAACGTCCAGCATGGTAACGATGCGGTATCCCAAAGGCTCTTCTGACTCCAGAGTAATTGCTCCGAAAAACTCCTGACATTCAGTGTATCCGGAATTATGTGTACCGGTATAGGGCTTTAAACTGACCAAATCAATTTCTTTGCCCAGACGACGTGAAAATTCCCCGGCGTGAGCAGCATAAAAATCAACCAATGCCTGCTCCTGATATTTGGCAGGCAGATTTTCTGCAGCGACCCGGCAATAAGCATCATAGCCGGTCTGATATGCTCTTTCGACAAAATCGCTGTAGAATCTCTGATCATCGGTCAATTTTTCCGGAGAATCCACCAACACCACCGAACGGCGGATACAGGCATTCAATCCATCGCATCGCGTCCCCACCCCCAGATGCACATAATCACCTTCACAAAGTTCCCGGTTAAGAGCTTTGCCAATCAAAGTACGGTTGGCATCGCCGCCGCCGACCATAATATCAAAACCCAGTTCTTCCACCCCCAGTTCCCGTGCAGCAAAGTATCCCCATGCAGCGACTTGAGTTTCCAGCACCCCGGGGCGCAAAACAGTCAGCAAAACCTCCATTACCGCATCGGCGACCCGGGCTGCGGCACGAATCATATCATGTTCAGCAGAACTTTTTTCGTACTTGACACGCCAATACAGTTCCTGTGCATCGACAATGTTGTCCGAACCTACCAATTCAGCGCAGTTATCCACCAGTGCTGCCGGAATAACCTGACGGGGAGACAAAAGAGCTATTTTCTCCGGCATTTTTCCGCCGTTGGCTTCCATAATTACAGCATCAAGTTTTTCTGCTGCAACCGGATATTTTTCATCGGCAAGCTGCAATATTTCTGCTTTGTGGATCTTGCACCCGGCCCGGCTGGCAAGCTGCTCTGCGCAATACCCGCCCTCCAGACCAGCCACCAGATGAAAACCGTCTTTTCCGACGATGCCAGCGACCTGCTCAACAGATATATTGGTATTGCCGCCCAAATACGGCACATCGCCGCAATAGTGTTCATCCGAAAAAACCAGCCCCACTTCCAATCCGTTTTCCGCCAAAGCAGCATACACCTTGCGGGCGCGTTCTGCAAATTCACTTTGCTGAATACGCATATTGCCGGTAATCCGTGGAGTTTTGCTGATAATGGCAAGAACTTTCTCAAAATCACTGCGCAAACGCGCTTCGTTATCAGAAAAAACCATTTTATTCACCTGTACATGCTAAAAAATCCACATTGTTGATCTTTTGCGGCCGATAAGCCGACCTGCGGAATGCCTCCCCACAACGCACTCCAACCGCCTGCCCACGCAGCATTGCCCGTCCAATGATGAGTTGTTCGGCACCGCCGACCACCCCGGCTTGCGAAGAGTATATACGCATAGCCTCCAATTTGCGCTCCAAAGTATCGGTTATATCTACGATCAAACCGGGTTCCGGCATATTTTCAATTACTTCAAACTCATAGAGCGGTACCATCTTATGAACAGGACCATTGACGGCAGCACATTCCAAAGCCGCATGAAACCATCCTTCGATAACCGTTTTGGCAACCGCCTGATGATCGTTGTAATCACTGAAATGATGAGTAAAAATCACATCCGGTTTAAATTCCCGGATCTCTTTTATCACTTCATTGTAAAGATGATTGTTCACTTGCATATCCCAATCCAACTGATGCAGATTACGATAACTTTCAATGCCCAGCAGTTTACAAACCTCCCGGGTTTCGCGGTCGCGGATTCCCACGATGCGATCACGCTCCTCCGGAGAAGCATACCCCTCGGCACCTTCTGAAAACATCACCAGACGGATATGCGCATTGCGGGCAGCAAACCTGGCAATAGTCCCCCCCATGCCGATAACTTCATCGTCGGCATGAGCGCAGAAAATCAGTACATTCATGTTCAATCCTGCTCTTGAAGAACCGTATGAGTATTACGATACCAATCCCAGTAGTTTTTGACATATTCCACTTGTTCCCGGTGATTCTGGAAACTGAACCAGCCGGTCTGCAGAGCGCACCATCCGTCAAGTTTCTTGCCTTCAAGCTGCGCAGAAATCTTGCTGCACTGATTGACCAACTGCTCCATGGGCTGCGGCCGGTCGCCATCGCCGTAAGCATGGATGAATTGCCCCTGGATAAGTTCCTTATCAGGGTAATTTTCGCGCAAGATACGGATTTCGTCGCCATAAAGAGCGTTCCAGAAATAATCTGTCGAACACCAGCACCAGAGGGTGATGCCGTCAAAATAATCGCGGCAGCTCAACAGACTGTCCGGATGCTGGGCGGAATGATAATAGACCAAATAAAGTTTAAGCGCGGGATTGATCGCTTTCATATCGCAATAAATTTGCTTCAACTCATCATCGATCATATATCTGCTGGGACCGGTCGGGGCTCGGAAGTCATCAATAATAACGCCCTGCAAATTTTTGTATTTAAGCGAAAGTCGGGCGATTTTCATAGCAGATTCATAATACTCCAAACGCCAGCCGCCCAACCCCGGGCCATTAGTTTCAATGTGGGTAAGACCGGCAACTACACGCTGAAACCCTTGTAATCTTTCGATCTGCCATTCAGTGATCGCATCTTGAGTATGCAATGGATTCATCCAGAAAACACTGTCGCATTTCAAATATTCAGCACCGGTTTCCAAACTGCACGAAGTGACTCCGGGAACAAAAAATGCTTGACCGGGAACCTGATCCAACACATAGCCCCATACCCAGAAACGTGAATCTTTTTCCATGATTTTACTCCTTTTTTGTTTGAATTTAAATGGCATAAAATGTTTGAATAAACCATTCTGCGTGGTATATTATATCACATTTCAAGTATAAAGTAAATGTTTAAGAGTTGAA
The DNA here is from genome assembly GCA_015061575.1 of Lentisphaerota bacterium. Lineage (GTDB taxonomy): Bacteria > Verrucomicrobiota > Lentisphaeria > Victivallales > Victivallaceae > SIG78. Next base: position 3,896 of record SUWF01000076.1, on the reverse strand, counting down.
AAAAGCATGTCAAAAACTACCAAAAATATCGCAGGTGATTTTTTTCTGCACATTCTTATTGCCCAATATCTCGAACGGGTCGTCTGGTCGGTCAGCGAAGTGATCCATCCTAACTGGTTTTTCTTCTGGAATCCGGAAGCGGGGGCTGTAATAAGCTGCGGCAGTCAACAGTTTGAAGTGCTGCCGGATCACGCTTATCTGATACCGCCTTATACAACGATTTCTGGTGGTTCAGACAAACCCTTTCCCCATCTGTACGCGCATTTTGAAGTTTCAGAACCTTTTACTAATGTCAATAGAAGGATCTATCAGTTCGATCCTTCTCCTGCCCGTAAGTTTTACCGCGAACGTTTTATGCTTGATAATCCGCGGAAAATGCTCTATTGGCGGATCATGCTTATGGAATATCTGGCAATGCTGCCCGATAATGATTTGAACAAAAACACCCCGTATCAGGATGAGCGGATCTTTCGGGTACTTGAGTCATTGAACAGTAATTGGCAGCACATACCGGATAACCGGGTTCTGGCACAACGCGCCGGAATGAGTGTCAATAATTTTTACCGTCATTTCCGGGAAATGCTGGGGATTTCGCCGCAGCGCTATCTGACCAGTATGCGTTTGACCGGCGCGCGCAATTTGCTGATCAACGAATCGTCAAGTATTGAAGAGATCGCAGTAATTTGCGGATTTTCTGACCGCTACAGTTTTTCCAAAGCATTCAAACAATATTTCGGAATTGCGCCAGGAGCGTTCAGGAGCAATGAACGCTCGAAGAGTGTGAATGCAAGATCCAGTCAGAATATCAAGTCTGCAAACGATGAATGATCATGTTGTATTATATTGCCTGTAAGCGCGAAAACCACCGCAAAAGTTATTTGAAAGGTATTTTACAAAAAAACTTTATATTATGCAGCAAAAAACTTGCAAAAATCTAAAAAGAGTGTAAATTAATGCAATCATTACTATGATTGGATGCGAAAAAGTCTCCCCCTTCGATCCGGTCAGATGGAATTGAACATTATTTATAAATCAGGAGAATATAAAGATGTATGCTATCATCAAAACCGGCGGCAAGCAGTACAAAGTGACCCCCGAATGCGTCATTGATGTCGAAAAGTTGGAACTCGAAGCGGGTCAGACCGTTAAGTTTGAAGAAGTCCTCGCCATCGGCGAAGAAGGCGGCCAGCTCAAAGTCGGCACCCCGGTCATCGAAGGTGCCAGCGTGGAAGCCGAAGTCGTGGAACAGTTCCGCGCCGACAAAGTCTGGGCGTTCAAGATGAAGCGCCGCAAGAGCTATCGCCGTACCATTGGTCATCGTCAGAACCTGACCAAGGTCAAAGTCACGGCGATCGTGGAAAAGTAATTAAGTTTTTTGCGACTTGTCCAGACCGTCGGCTTCATATACCGGCGGTCTTTTTTTAACTGTTTATAGATTTAAGAGGTAGTACCATGCAGTATGACAAAAACGGCGCTCTTCTGCAGAGCGAAGCACCGACCCTGAAGCTGATCAACCGCGGCAAGGTGCGCGATATTTACGATCTGGGTGACAGTTTGCTTTTTGTGGCAACTGACCGCTTGAGTGCATTTGACGTAGTCATGCCCAATGGTATTCCCAACAAGGGCAAAGTTCTGACGCAGATCTCGCTCTTCTGGTTTGAATATCTGACTGGTATTCCGAACCACATCATCACCACGGATTTGAGTACGATCGAAGTTCTGAAGCCCTATGTAAAAGATTTGCAGGATCGTTCGATCGTGGTCAAAAAGGCCAAAGTTCTGCCGGTGGAGTGCATTGTGCGCGGCTATCTGGTTGGTTCGGGTTGGAAAGATTATCAGAAAACCGGCGAAGTATCCGGCTTGAAATTGCGCGATGGCTACAAACTGGCCAGTAAGCTCGATGAGCCGCTGTTCACGCCCTCGACCAAAGCTGAAATCGGCGAACACGACGAAGCTATCAGCTACGAAGGCGTGGCCAATATCATCGGCGAAGAATATGCTAAAACGATCCGCGATATGGCGCTGAACATCTACATCAAGGCGCGTGATTACGCGGAAAGCCGCGGCATCATTCTGGCCGACACCAAATTTGAATTTGGCACGATCGACGGAGTGGTAACGCTGGTGGACGAAGTTCTGACGCCTGATTCAAGCCGCTTCTGGCCGAAATCGAGCTATGTGGAAGGCACGAGCCCGGTGAGTTTGGATAAACAGTTTGTGCGCGACTATCTGGAAACGCTGGATTGGAACAAACAAGCTCCGGGTCCGGTCTTACCGGAAGAAGTGGTCAGCAAAACAGCGGCCAAATACATTGAAGCCTACGAAGTTCTTACCGGCAAAAAGTGGAACTTCTGAAGCAATAAAAACATTCCGGAGTTGAGCAGAACTTTGGAATAAGATTTGCCTTTGAGCAAACGCCTGAAAGAAAACCGGGGGTGTACCGGATTCGATTGGCAGCGTTCGGGGTGGATTGCATGTCGAGGATGATCGTTGGCCTCGTAAAACATCGGTCAAAACAATAATTGCGAACGAAGAGTACGCATTGGCTGCGTAATTTGACAGCCTCGTCCACTTGCTGATGAGTGTTAGGCAAAGCTGGGCGTCATAGAACACTCTGGTCTGCTGCAGCGACCTTTGGCAGCGGGCGAGATCAACAGGAAGGAATAGTCGGTTACCAGGCCAGGTTGAGCGGCAACTGGCAAGCGACGAAAAGCCCATAAGCCTCAACTAAACATGTAGATATCTGCTTTGGTGTTGACCAAGACAGGGGTTCGACTCCCCTCACCTCCACCAGAACAAATTCTCTGCTTGCAAAAGTGCTGACGATTGCAAGCAGTTTTTTTGTGCCTTTTGTGGCTGTTTCGCAAGGATTTACAGAAATCTCTGCCGCAAACAGAGAATCTCTAAATTGGACTTCCGGCAGTGTGTTTTGAATAAAAAACCGCGTTTCTCTCTGTTTCTATCGCACTCAAGTCCTGACGATTTCAAAATTCATAAAGCGTTAGAGAGTAAGATTTTGCAGAAACACACACCGAAATACCTAAAATCTCTGTTTTTGAAAATAGAGAACATAAAAGTCCTATAAAAAACAGCCTCCGAAAATAATCTCAAAAAATATGATTTTGAACTTAATCCATAGCACTTTTGGTTATTGTTATCCACTTTATGCTTGCAGAAAAGAGATAATGAATTGTTTTATGCTCAAACAACCATTTTACAACTCAATGAACCGAAGTGCAGAAACAAAAAAAGCCCCCGTTTCCGAGGGCTAAAATAAGGAGAAAGGTTTTATTCTACTGCTATTCCAAGCCGCTGTAATTGTTCATCCCAGCGGTCGGGAAGTTTGTAAAGTTTGGCAAGGCTGATATCTTCCGGCAAAGTGCCGCGAATAGCACGGTGGATGATTTCCGGCGAAAGCATTGTCAGGCGAATCGTCCGTCCAACGTAAGATTCGTTGACATTAAGAATATTGGCCAATTCACGGATATTGGCTATTTTGCCATTATCAATCATTTCCTGCCAGTAAAACCCACGAGCGATATTGAGAACAATAGGATCTTCATCAGCTTTGAATTTTTTTTCATCGGTAATAATTCGCTTTCTTCCGGCACTTTCCCGAAGAATAATCGGAATGGAAACAAGAACGTTTCCGTTTGCAAGAACCTTAACATCCGGCATTACAAAATTCTCCTATCAAAGATTTAATTCCTTCTGTTTTTATCTCAATGTCAATATGATCTTGCCAGACGACCGCCCTTTCAATAAGCAACTGAACAAGTCTATTGTATTCTCCGGCAGAAATCTCAGTCCAAAAATCTGACTCAAATATCTGTAGAATGTCTGAACACGATATTCCAGCATTGTCTGATAACGCAGTTAAAACGGCAGGCTGTGTC
>SUWF01000075.1 GCA_015061575.1 Lentisphaerota bacterium | reverse complement strand
TACTTTTATTACGAGTAATAAAAGTAATTCCAACTTATTTTATATAAGAAAGATACCGTATTTTATATATTATAAAATTTACTGCTGTTATATGAATTCAAGCTTACTGTTTTTTTTTCGACAGCAACTAAAAATTCATGCAAAAAACAGGGGCATTACAACCTTTTGCGAGGTTTTGCAACAGCCCCGCTTGTGCAAACTTTATTCTTCGATGACAATTATTTTGTTTGCCCCGAAGTTACAGCTTCTTTCTTTGCGGTCTGAATTTCGCTGCTGGTGGCACTTATGCCATCTGCTGTAAAAATCGACCGGGCTGCAAGGTTCATAAAGTAAAATTTTTTCAAAAATCAAACGCACGCTGTCTTGAAAAGGAAAGCGTGTGTTTACTTTTACAATCGCCACAAATGATAAAATTCAATATTTTTATGATTTGTGATTTGCATTTTTTTCAAAGTCGGTTATTTTAGGTGAATTTACACAAAACACCTTATTAATAAGGTAAAAAAACAATGGCCCGTTACCCGGAAATAACCGCAATAATCAAACAACGCATCGACAATGGAGTTTACCCCGATAAACTGCCATCGCTGCAGCAATTGGCCTTGGAATTCCAGGTTAATATCAACACTATTCAGCGGGTGATGAGCGAACTGAAAAAGATCTCTTACGTTTACAGCATAAACGGAGTCGGCAATTTTGCGGCCGTAAACCGTCAACATACTTCCAGAAAAATCGTAAGCTTGTACATGAACAATTTTATCGCCATCAACAACTCCCGGCTGATAAATTTTATTGGTGCATTGCAGCAGGGGCTGCTGGCGCATGATTTGAAGCTGCAGCTCATCATGAACGATGATTTGCCGGATCCGGCGACCTGTCAGGCTGTATTGATCCACGCCTGGAGCATACGGGGTAAAAATCTGCAGAAACTGCAAGAACACATCATGCCCGAAAAGATCTACTTTATCGATCGTTTTGTCCGGAATGAACAGCTGTTTGCCATCGATAACGCTGCCGCCGGCCAGATGGCAATTGATTATTTGTACAGCTTGGGTCATCGCAATATTGCGGTTTTAGCCTACAGTCTGGTTCCGGAAATATCGTTTTATGAGCGGGCCTGCGGCGCAGCTCGGGCAGCAGAAAAATACCCGGATCTGAATTGGAAGATCCATGATTTCGGCAACACTGAAGACACCAAAAACAGAAGTCTGCGCGAGCAGCATTTCCACGAAATCATTTTCCAAAAATCACGTCCGGATGCAGTATTTGTGCTCACTGACAAACTGGCCTTGCACTTTATTCAATATTGCCGCAGCAACAATATTTCAGTACCCGATGATATTTCAGTAATTGGCTATGACAACGAAATGATGCTGCAGTTTTTTGAACCGGCGCTGACCACTTTTGAAGAACCCTACAAGCAATTGGCTGCTGAACTGGTAAAGCGGGTGCTGCGTCCCATCCGGCGCCCCGGCGAAGCGCTGCAGGTGTTCTTAAAACCGACTTTGATCGAAAGAAGCAGTGTAAAAAAACTCAATTAACTGTAAATAATATAAATAACCAACCTAAAAAAAGGAGAAAGTATGATGAAAAAACATTTCACGCTCATCGAACTCTTGGTCGTTATTGCCATCATTGCAATTCTGGCCGCCATGCTGCTGCCGGCACTCTCGGCTGCCCGGGAACGGGCCAGACAAGCCAACTGCGTAAGCAATCTCAAACAGCTGGGTACTGCTGTTATGATGTACACCGGCGATAATCAGGACTATCTGCCCGCCAAGCCCAACGCTTCCGGTCAAGTGATCCACAACGGTATGGCTGTACTCAAAACTCCGGGCGCAGACCCGGCTTACCCCTCCGATTTCATCATCAACGGCGGCTATCTTGGTTCGCCCCAACCCACAAGTGTCAATGAACTGAAAAGCTTGATTTCCCGCAGTTTCAAATGCCCCAGCGATTCCGCCGTGGCCATGACCGAACACGGCTCGACTTTTGATACCAGTTATATTTTTATCATCTGGAGCCGCAACGCAGTCGTAGACAGCAAGTGGGATGCTGAACGTCACGCCCGCAGCCGCATCGGCGATCAGCCCGGCCATGTGATCTACAGCTGTTTCTTCCCGCCCCGCACCAACACCAATCCGCGCCCGCACAACAAACTCTGCCCGACGCTCTATCTGGGAGGGCATGTTACCAGCAACCAGTTCCCCACCGGAACTGTCGGCGATGTATGGTACAATGCGGTCACTTTCTTTGATGAAGACAGAAATTAATTTTAACGCTCAGTAAACTGTTATGAAAATAATATCTTTGGCAGCTGCCGTTATGGCAGCAGGGACTCTTACAGCCTCTACTTTGAACACCCAAACCAAATTTATCGGCAGCGAGCACACTGTCAATGAAGGCGTTATAAAAATCTCCGACAATTCTCAAGCTGGCGGAGCATTGATCTTAAATGCGCAAATCATCCCGCTTAAAACCGATGCAGAAGTAAACTTTTCAGTTCAGGCCAAATGCGAAAATGTCACCACCCGCACCCAAGTATACATCCTTATTTACGACCGGAGCGGCAAAAGGATCAAGGCGTTCTCCAGCAATGTCATAACCGGTAACAGCGACTGGAAAGAACTGAAACTGCTCATTCCCTCCGGCACCCTGCCCGCTGCAGCCGCCGGACTCCGGGTACAGCTGCAGCCCGCCGCCGGCCCGGCCGCCGGAACCGGAACCGCCAGCTTCCGTGAGCTGAAGCTGGATATAACAGATCCATCTGCGCAACCGCAAACCCAGCGTCTTAAATGGCACGGCATGAAATACACATCCACTCAGGGAGTGATCACATTGCGCGACGACTCCACGACCGGCGGACCGTATCTGCTCAGCAATCCGATCAAAGTAAACCCCCGCACCGCCTGGAATTTTTCCTGCGAAGCCAGTACTCAAAACAATACCGGCCGGGCGCAGATGCATATTTTTGTCTTTGACAAATCCGGCAAACGGCTGCAAGTATATACCAGCAACTCCCTTGCCGGCTCCAGCGATTGGAAAAAGCTGTATGCCAGCATTGAACGGCTGCCCGATGCCAGCGACAGCATAATGATCGTGCTGCAGCCCTCCGCCGGTCCCGCTTCCGGAACCGGAACTGCCAGTTTCCGCAATCTTGAATATGGCGAAAAAGAAGTTCCCGCAACGCTGACGGGGATCGAATGTATCAAGGGATATGTCACCAAATACAATGCGTTGTATTTGCTGGATAAAAACCTGAAAAAAACGCCCTTTGCCACCCCGCTTCCTCAAGCCCGATTGGAGTTGATGTATCACACGCCGGAAGCTGCCGAAGCCTTGCAGATCGTAACGACTGCCCAACTGGACAGCGTAAAGATCGCCCCGTGGCAGGAAGGCCAGGAAGAATACGCCCCGCTCCGGAGTGTAAAACTGCAAAAAGTTTCCGGCGGTTACGTTGTTGACCTCAAAACATTGGGACCGTGGCGCAAACTGGCCGTGGAATTCCCCGGCAAAAGCAATTTGACGATCGAAACTCTGAAACTTTATAAACACGAGTATCCGGAAGAAAACTGGCAAGCCAACTGGATTTGGTTCACCCCCGACCGGATCGAAAATATCACAGTTTATTTGCGCGGCGAGTTTGAACTCGACCAGCTTCCGAAGCTTGCAATGATGCAAGGCGCCGTGGATGATGGCGGCGAAGTCTACGTTAACGGACACCGGGTTGCCAGCATTTTCGGCCGGGCCACCCCGCCGAACACCAGCATTGCTCAATATCTGCGTCCTGGCAAAAACACTATTTGCGCCATTGTACATCAGGCCCGCTACGCTGCCGGGCTGCTGGTGGAAATGGATATGATTTTTGCTGACGGCAGCAGCCGCAAATTCATTACCGACCGGAACTGGCGGGCTTCCACGACCAAACCGGCGGCCAATTGGATGAGTCCGGAGTTTGATTTTTCAACATTCAAAAAGTGCGTTGAACTGGGTCGTCCTCCGCACGGCGGCTGGGGGCAAGTAAAATACCGCATGAATGCGCCAAAAACTGTAATTCAGGTAACAAAATCAAATATTCCGTCTGCAATGACTGCCGGAACAAGTTACGCCTGCCAAATGCAGTTCCGGCTTCCGGAAAAGCGCCCCGCCACCCCGATACGGCTCAAGCTGATGCGCAACGGTATTACCTTTGAATCTTTCAATATCGGGATCACTCCAGCTGATAAGACCGAATTTGAGTTCGCATTTACTCTGGATACCAGCAAATATCTGATGCCCGGTGATTACGAGCTGGTATTTTCCATGTCCGGCTGCAAACCGATGGCCGGTACCCGGGATCTCTCACGGCAGACGGTCAAGGTTAGCAACAGCCGCCGGGCGCAAACTCCCGATGCCAGATTGAAAAAAATCAACGATGTCCCCACCCTGACGGTCAATGGCAAAGCTTATTTCAGCATTTTCAGCGCCCACGGCGTCAAAGACCTGAATATTCATGCCCGGATCTTCAACAAAGCCGGTCTGGAGCTTTATCACGTCTACCACACGCCGGATTTAGCCGAAAATCAAGTTTGCAATTTTGCCCAGCTGGATATGATTGCAGCAACCTTGCTGAAAAATGATCCCGATGCGCTGATGATCGTCAAACTTTCCATGCGCGACGGCACGCCGCAATGGATGCGCAAAAAACATCCCGAAGATATGGTCGTTTTTGACAACGGCGCCCGCAGCGGTCACATGTCGCTGGCCAGTCTTGCCCGCCGGGAGTATTACGCATATTACATACGCCAGATGATCAAACATGTGGAAAAATCCCCCTATGCCGACCGGATCATCGGTTACTTTGCCAACGAAGGCGAAGAAGGCCAATGGATGCACTACTGGTCGGGCGGCAATCCCTCCAAACCGGGCACACTCAGCGATTACAGCCAACCGATGCTGGACTTTTTCCGGCAATATCTGCGCCGCAGTTACCGAACCAACGCTGCGCTGCAGGCCGCTTGGCGAGATCCGCAAGTAACCTTTGACAACGCAGCTATCCCGACCCGCCAAATGCGCACAGCTTACGGCAACGGAGTATTCCGTGACCCGACCTTGCACCGCCCCGCAATCGACTACGCCTATGCGTTGTCGGACTGCGTGACTGAAGGCATCGAGTTCTACGGCAAAGTGATCAAAGAAGCCACCGGCGGCAAAGCTCTGACCGGAGCGCTTTACGGACATTTGATCGACCTGGGACCGAATTTTCTGGGCGAACAAACCGGTTACCTCCGCCAGAAACTGGCTGTCGAAACGCCCTATATAGACTATTACCTCGGGCCGATGCAGTACGCCGCCAACTTCCGGGATCAGGGGGGAGTCGGCTCTTACGATATGCCCAGCCCCGCAACGCTGGTGCTGCACAACAAGCTGTGGGTCAACGAAAATGACACCCGTTCCCATTTGCAGTACCCACCTGAATATGCTTACAGCATCCGCACTGCCTGCGCCAACGATCAAGTCATGGCGCGTGAAGTTGGCAAAGCGCTCTGCTCCCGGGCCGGATTCTATTACTTTCCGCTTGCGACAAGTTCGCTCAACTTCTTTGACGATCCGGAAAGCGTAAAGACTATCGGGCAGCTGGACAAAATCACCAAAGCGGCAGTCAAACGCGACTTGCGCAGCACCTCGGATATAGCGGTCTTTATGTCTGACGAAAGCCACGCCATGCTCCGGCAGCAGGGCGGCGGATTCGGCGATGAAAAATTGCAGCGCTATGCCGTGTTCCAGCGCGAAGCCATCGGCCGGGTGGGGGCGAGCTTTGACGAATATCTGCAATTTGACGCAGCTCATCCGGAGCTTAAAAAGTACAAATTGTATATATTCCTCAATCCTTATTTGATGACCGCTGAAGAAGTCAAAGCGGTCAAAAAGATCGCAGCAGACAAAAACAATCACCTGATTTTTGTTTCTGCTCCCGGCATCGCCAACGGCGCCAAACTGAACATGGATCTGGCCAATCAGCTTACCGGCATGAACTTTGAACTGCGCAATGCCCGTCGGAAAGCACAATTCAAAACCACCCGGGCGTTTGAAAATCTGCCCGCCGGACACCGCTTTGGTCATGCCCAACAGGAATTTTCGCCAGTGCCGGTGGCGCGCAGTTTTGACGAAGTGCTGGCCACGTTTGAAGACGGTACGCCGGCGGTTGTACGCAAAAACAATATATTCTTTACGCCGGCAGCGCTGCTGCCGCCGGAAATACTGCGGCACATAGCAGTCAGCGCCGAAGTGGATATTCAATCCCGCAACAATATAGCAGTCTACAGCTGTGCAAGCTATACAGCGTTCCACAGCAGTAAAGTAAAAGGCTTATTCAGCTTTGCTGCGCCGAAAGGCAAACTCATGCGCCAGCTCTGGCCGGTCGATGAGCAAGCTGAATGGCTCGAAAGCGTCCAATGGCAGAATCAGGCGCCGGAAAGCCGGATCTATGAGCTGAAAGACAAATAAACGTTGCAGTTGGTGCATACCACCGGCTGAGCCGGTGGTTTTGATTGCATTTTAAGGGGCGTGTTGCGGCAATTGCAACAAGGTTCGGGTAAGTGGCAAAACGCATCGAAAAGCCCTTGTGAATCCCTTTTGTGAAAAAAACTTCACAGAATTTTTGGCGAGAGTTGAAAAAATGGTCACATCCCGGAAGACAGGAACGAACAGCGGAGGCTTTTCGGATTCCCGGAACGGTGATAGCGGGAACCGCTTGGCGGCAGGAGAAATCTTGCCGCCAAGTGATTTCTCTTATTTCGGTTCGGCGACCAGACGGAAACCGACCGTATTGTATCTTCCCTGAGCGCGGCGGCCTTCACCTCGATAGCTGGTCCGGCAGGAATTTTTGTTGGCGTACCATGAACCGCCGCG
>SUWF01000074.1 GCA_015061575.1 Lentisphaerota bacterium | reverse complement strand
AAAATATCCAGCGTATCGCTATCCAGCAGCATCCCCCGGCCCCGCACGGCCACGGAACCGGCAAATGCAATCAGATTGCCGCCGTAATTAAGATCGGCAAATTTGGAATCCACAGTTATCGGCGCTGCCGGAGCAGAGTCTTTCTTCTTTCCGGCAGCCTTTTTATCTTTATTGCCGCTGACTGCGAACATATCGCCGCTGCCGGCAGTGGCTCCGGAAATCGTTATATGGCTGCCCCGATCCACTGTCAAACGTTCGTTATCAACATAGTAAACCATGCCGCCGCCGCGGATCATGTCGTCGCCGCGCTGCAATATGGGTTTATCGTCCAGCGTGATCTTGCCTTCTTTGCCCAGATATACCATCCGCCCGGCGGAGGCTTTTTCATGTACATTCTGGTTTATGCGTTTGAGCCGCACATTGCCGTTAGCGATGATCTTTTCCGGACGGCTGCTGCCGCCCAACAGATCGCCTTTAGTATTTTTCCGGCTTTTTTTGTTTTCTTCCTTGGCCAGATAGATTTCCAACCTTGCCGCCTGCACATCGGCCTGTTCAGCAGGCGACTGCAAATGAGCGTTGCCGATCAGCCGGATCAGATTTTCCGGATGGTTCCAATCCGCATAATCCGCTGTTATCAGATCCGGCGGCGCCTGCGGTGTTTTGGCCCGATGCACCAGAAAACGGCACTTTTCAAAGAAACGGATGATCTTCTTTTCCGGCATTGCCACGATCCGTTCCGCTTCCGCATAATCCTTACCCCGCACCAGCCGGGGACGGCTGCCGGTAAGTTCCAGCGTATCCGCAGCGGCGGTGTAGATCATCAAATCAGCATCAGCATACTGCTCGCCCTGCAAAGCCTCCTGCGCATCGAGTTTGCGTTCGGCATGGACTTTGCCGATAAACCGGGCAAGTTTAAGTTTCTGACCGGAACTGCTGACTGCATCCATACCCCGTTTTTTATTTTTGCCTTTATCCCGGAGTATTTCGATTTCCAACCGCTGCGCCGTAATCGTTCCGGCGGGGTCAAAGATCCGTACATTGCCGTTGAGGATGATCAAATTGCGATTCATATCCAGCGTAAGGTCATTACAAAACGCCCGGGTCACTGAAACGGCTTTATCCGCAGCAGCCGCCACCTTTTTTCCGGCAGACTTTTTGCTGCTTTTAATGGCATTGAGCGGACTGCCCAGCGAACGGCCGCCGCTGCTGCGCAAAATTATTTCCACATCCGAATTTACCGTAACTGTTCTGGCGTTGAAGTCAGCAGAAAAACCCACTCCGTTCAAATCCAGCATCGGCGAACGCAAAAAAACCTTCTCTTTGCCGGAAGCTACCCGGTGTGCCTGATCAAACACCGCATTTTCGCTGAGTACCACCCCTTCACTGTAGGCCCGTTTGGCCCAGAAGGCGGTCACTTCACTGACCGGAGCATTCAAACTGTAAATATCAGTGCTGTTGTCCGAGCCCGACACCTGCTCCACCGGCACGCCTTTGCGGATAACATCAATGAGCGGCCACATCGCCTCCAAATGCTTGCCGCGCATGGCCATGGACTGGCTGCGCAGATAAAACTCCAATTGGTTGTTTTTATAAAACGGCATCCGTGCCGCCCCGGTTCTTACGTTGCTGAACGCACCAAGATCGCGGGCCGGAGCCGCCGCCAACGGCCAGGCTGCCGCCGCCAGCAAACAGAAAAATATTATCCGCATTTTCATTAAAAAGTATAATCCTCAATCCCGTAACGCTTCATAACCTCTGCCCACTTGCCGCTGCGCATGAGCAGTAAATCGATAACTTCCCGCACCGCCCCCTGCCCGGCACAGCGTTCAGTACGGAAATCTGCCGCTGTATCCATGTAAGGCATGGCATCGGCTACGGTAACAGCGATCCCGGCTAAACGCATCACCGGCAAATCGATGGTATCGTCGCCCATATACAAACATTCATCGGCCTGCAAATCATATTCCTGCAAAAGCTCGTTGAACGCGGTGAGTTTGTCCTTTTTATTTTCGTAAACAAAACTCAGCCCCAGCTCCTCTGCCCGCCGGGCATTGGCTGCACTTTTCCGCCCCGAAAGCACCCCGACCAGCAAACCGGATCGCATCGCCAATTTTATTCCATGCCCGTCCCGGACGTTAAAAAACTTGATCTCTTCCGGCGAACCGGTTCCGTAACCGATCCGGCCATCGGTCAGGATGCCGTCGATATCCAGCACCACTGCCCGGATCTTCTGCCAACGCTCTGGAGCAATATTTTTCATAAAAAGTTACCGATTTTTCCAATTACTTTTGCAAATCGTGCAACGCCTTGACTTCGGCCAGCAATTCTTCAGCCAGCTTGAAATCCAGCGAGTTAGGCCCATCCGAAAACGCTTTGGCCGGGTTCGGATGGATTTCGCAAAACAGCGCATCGATCCCGATCGCCGCCGCCGCCCGGGCCAGCGGACGCACAAATTCCCGCTGGCCGCCGGAAGCATTGCCCAAACCGCCCGGCAGCTGCACTGAATGAGTTGCATCAAAAACCACCGGCACTCCCAGATTGCGCATCGTTACCAATCCGCGCATATCCACAACCAGATTATGATAACCGAAGCTGCTGCCACGTTCGCAAAGCATAACTTTTTCGTTACCAACAGCTTTAACCTTATCGACTGCACCTTTCATATCTTCCGGAGCCATGAACTGGCCCTTTTTGATATTGATAACTTTGCCGGTACGTCCGGCAGCCTGCAGCAGATCTGTCTGGCGGCACAAAAATGCCGGGATCTGCAATATATCAGCTACTTCAGCGGCCCGTTCGACCTCCACCGTTTCATGTACATCGGTCACGACCGGCACCTGATAGCGGCTTTTGACCTCCGCCAGAAATTCCAAGCCTTTTTCCATGCCGGGTCCGCGCACCGAACCTGCCGCTGAGCGGTTGGCCTTGTCGTAAGAGGCTTTGAACACATACCCGATATCCAGCTTGGCGCAAACTCCGCTCAAAAAATCCGCTACTTCCAGACAAATTTCCCGGCTTTCGGCCATACACGGGCCGCCCAGCAGCACCAGACGCCCGCCGCCGATAACTACATTATCATTGACTTTTACTGTATTCATAACTTTTCACCTCAGGCATTTTGCATTTTTTCGATCAGCTTCTGTTCCGCCCGCACCAGATCTTCCGGGGTATCTACGCCCACGCTTTCCAAATTGGTGATCAACACCTGGATAGCTATATCATTTTCCAACGCCCGAAGCTGTTCAAGCTTTTCGCAATTTTCCAGCTTGCCCGCCGGCAGCGCTACAAAGCGCTCCAGCGTTTCCCGCCGATACGCATAAATTCCCCAATGCAGATAAACTGGCATATCCTCGCCGCCGCTGCGCAAAAACGGAATCATCGAACGGCTGAAATAGAGTGCCCGGTTGCTGTTGCTCATCACCAGCTTGACTTTATTGGGATTATCCAATTCTTCCCGGGTGCCCTGCACGCCTACCGTAGCCATGGCGGGCGCATCACTCTGCAGCATCCGGTCGATCAAAGCATCGATCGCTTCGGTCGGCAGCAGCGGTTCATCGCCCTGCACGTTGATAACGACATCTGCGTCGATACCTTTAAGCGCAGCGGCGATCCGGTCGCTGCCGGACGGCAATTCCGGATCGGTCATGATCGCCCTGGCACCGAAACTGCTGCAAACATCGATCACCCGCTGATCATCAGCTGCGATCAAACAGAGATCCGCCTTGCTGGCCGATGCCCGCTCGTAAACATGCTGGATCATCGGTTTGCCAGCTAATTTGGCCAATACTTTGCCGGGAAAACGCGAACTGCCGTAACGCGCCGGAATCACTACTGCTGTGCGAAGTTCAGACATAATACATACTCACCTTATGATAAAACTTCCGGCTTTCAACGCCGGACTATTTTTTGCTCTTGTTTTCCACCTTCACGCCCCGCAGCGTCTGCAAATAACGGCGGGAGTCCAACTCAATGACTTTGCTGTAAGATTTGCCATTATAAAGCAACGCAGAAGGCGTATTGAGTTTGAGGATGATCCCGATAAACTCATTGCACTGCTGCGGGGTAAGCTCTTTGCCATACTTGTGCATAAAAGCGGCGGCCTTATCCAGACTGCGGCAGATTATTGCCGCTTCGGAACTGACCGGTTTGGGCTGTTTTTCGCTGGCCCGCCGGGAACGCCAGCGCACCGTATCAAAGTGGTCGATAAGTTCCTGACGGATCACCTGCTCGGCCCACATGGAATCCAATTTCAAATGCCACGGCAGCCAAAATGCCAGAAAACACTCCGATGCCACGATCAGAAAGAACAGCAAAAAAGCCAGTCCCATCATATAATCTTTTTTGAATTTGACTGACTGCACTGCTAATTTGGCCATTACTGTTAATCTCCTGCCGGATACACCAGCTATTTTATCTGCAGTTTATCCAGCAGCTCAGCTAACGCCGCCACCGGCAAACCAATAATATTTTCCAACTCGCCATCGATCGATTCAACGAGCATTTCCCCATGATCCTGAATGCCGTAAGCTCCGGCTTTATCCAACACCGGCACCAAAGTTAAATACTCTTTGATGCGCTGCTTATCCAACTGGCGGAAACGCACTTGCGAGGTGACCACTTGCGACTCCTGCTTTTGCATTTCTGCATTGACCAGCGCCAAGCCGGTAAGCACCACATGTTCACGTCCGGAAAACTTCTGCAGAAAACTTTCCGCCTCTGCCAGATCCCGGGGCTTGCCGTAAACTTCGTTATCCATCACCACTACGGTATCAGCACCCAGCACCCACTTATCCGGGAACTGCTCCGATACCGCCTGAGCCTTTAACAGCGCATTGCGCCGCACCAACTCTTCCGGCGAGCTGCACTCAGCAAGCTGCAACTCCCGGGCATCGGAACCAACGACTTCAAATTCAGCACATATCCGTTTCAAGAGTTCCCGGCGCCGGGGCGATTCAGATGCCAGTACCAAAGCCATTATTCACCGTCGGAGTTTTAGCTGCCGCATCCGAATCAAAATCTTCGGTATCAGCCGGGATCTTGGCCAGATTGATCGCCACGCTCTTGATCGTTTCGATTCCAAACGACTTGGTCAGCATAACAAACACCCGCTGTTTGAACGCACCGGCCACCGCATCAAATGAAGATTCTTTTTCGTCAAACAGCACCGATACGGTCAACCCCAGCTCTTTGTGGCGGTTGCGCTGCATATTGACTTTGATGATCTCCAATTCCGGGAATTCCCGTTCCAACCGGCAAACGGCAGTAAAAATCGCATTGCGGGAAATGAATATATCACCATCTTCACGCTCCAGCGTGACCCCCGGTACTGCGGGGCGGCGGAAGATGATCTTGCAGATAAGACAGATCACGATCAGCAGAAAAAATACCAATGCCGCCAGCAGCAGTGCCGCTTGAAAACCACGTTCAAAATCACTGCCGCAAGGCATGGCGATCACGTTGTTGACAAACCAATCGTAAACTTTTTCCATTTATTACCGCCTTTCTCGTAACTGTCTTATCAGCTTAACGATCCTCAGTTGATTGCAGGCATGGCTGCCAGGGCCGCCCGACTGGCTTCCACCGGATCCATTGCATCATCTTCGGGATCATCTTCAATTTCTTCTTCCAACTGCTGCACGATCACATCCACGGCTGCAACATTCACGCCGGCGGCGCTTTCCACCTGTTCAATAACCTGGCGCTGGATCTCCACCGCCACAGCCGGGATCACAGTGCCGTAAAGGATATTGACCTTGACCACCAATTTGAGCTTATCATCGCCATCTTTGATGATCTCGATCGCCCGGGAGTGGCTGCCAACGATGCCGGCAAGGTTATCCATGATCGCACTGCCCGCCAGACGGGAAACGCCTTCCACGCCCAGCACTGCCCGGCTGACCAAAGCTGCCAGCACATTATCATGGATCTTGATCAATCCCAATTCGGAGGGCGTATCACTGGTTACAGTGGCCCGGGTATTTGTTGCAGTGCTGGTCGATTCAGTGTTTTTCATAGGACAACCTCCTGGTTAAAAAATGTATATTAAGCTCCGCACTTCTACGGAGCAGCTTTGCGGTTGACTGCTGCCGGAAAACACACATTTTCCGGCAGAGTTCCAACAATTTTATTTGACTGCTTTGCTGCGGCTCTTGTGCGCAGGTTTGCTGTCAGCTGCGGTGTTTTTTTCGTCACCTTCGGCCTTGGCCTTATCGCCGGAGCCTTCATTGTCACTCAAAAACGCCCGTTCCACAAAACCGGTATCGTAGTTACCGGCCACAAAATCCTTGTCGTTGACGATCTTGGTCGAAAACGGGATCGTGGTTTTAACGCCATCAATAATAAATTCGCTCAGCGCCCGGCGGCAGCGGATGATCGCCTGCTCACGATCCGGCGCCTTGACGATCAGCTTGGCAATCATACTGTCGTAATAGGGCGGGATCCGGTAGCCGCTGTACACATGCGTATCGACCCGCACGCCGATACCGCCAGCCGGCACCAGCAGCTTGACTTCGCCGGGGCAAGGCGTAAAGCGGGTTTCGGGATTTTCCGCATTGATACGGCACTCGATAACATGTCCGGTAAGTTTGACATCCTTCTGACGGACGCTCAACTTTTCGCCGGCAGCAATACGGATCTGTTCCTTGACAATATCGATCCCGGTAAGTTCTTCCGTGACCGGGTGTTCCACCTGCACACGGGTATTCATTTCCATAAAGTAGAAATTGCCGTCCTGCGTCAGCAGAAATTCGATCGTACCGGCATTGGTGTAACCGGCCGCCTTGGCCGCCTTGACCGCCGCAGTCCCCATGCGTTCACGCAATTTGGGATTCAACGCCGGCGACGGCGATTCTTCGATCAGCTTCTGATTACGCCGCTGCACACTGCAGTCACGTTCGCCCAGATGC
>SUWF01000073.1 GCA_015061575.1 Lentisphaerota bacterium | reverse complement strand
TCACAAGTGAAGCAAAGCGAAACGACTTAACAAGCAAGGCTTCTATCTACAAAGTGAAGATGTGAAGAAAAAACTGCGTTTTTTAAGTGAAGTTGTGCCTTGCGGCACAGTGAAGAGAAGACTTGCGGCTTTGCCGTTATTTAATTTTTACCGGAACACATCATTACTCCCGCAGGGAGCAACTTCACGGGCTGCGAAGCAGACCTCTTCACAAGTGAAGCAAAGCGAAACGACTTAACAAGCAAGGCTTCTATCTACAAAGTGAAGATGTGAAGAAAAAACTGCGTTTTTTAAGTGAAGTTGTGCCTTGCGGCACAGTGAAGAGAAGACTTGCGTCTTCACTTTTTTTGCCTTGAAAAGGCAAAAAAAATGGCAGCCCCGTAAGGATTCGAACCTCAACAAAATGAACCAGAATCACTTGTGCTACCATTACACCACGGGGCTGCAACACCGCAAGCTATCAACTTGCGCAATGTTTTTAATATATCACGCTTTTTTAAAAACGCAAACCTTTTTTATTAAAAATATTGATTTTTACTGCACTTTACGCTGCGGAAATTTGCCTGCCAGCGCATCCTGAATGATTTTTTTGACCTCTTCGGAAAAATCACTGCGCAGCATCCAGCGCAAAAATCCCGGATCTTCCGCTGCCATATCCCGCAAACGGCGTCCGGAGTTTTTGCCGAAGTTGATCACTACTTCGCTGCCGGAAAACTTCAGCCGCCCCTCGGAATCCACAAAATCCGCATCCCGGGCCGCTGAAAATTCCGCCAAACCGGCCATCTCCCGGGGCAATTCCGGGTGTTTGGCCAGCTGGCCGAGCAGCACTGCTACTGTTGCGTCGGTATCGGCCAACGCACTGTGCGCATCTTCCAGATCGCCGCCGCAGAAAAATTTATACGCCGCCGTAAGATTGCGCGGATACAACCGGCAAAAAATATTGAATACATCAATAAGTTTGCGCTCCTTCATGCTCAGATCCAGATTGCAGCGTTTAAATTCCTCCTGCAGCATCGGCACATCAAACTTTACGATATTGTATCCGGCCAAATCACAGTTTTCCAGATAGTTGAAAAGGTTGTATGCGATCACATCAAAAGTCGGCGCATCAGCTACATCAGCATCGTAAATGCCATGCACGGCACTGGCTCCCTCAGGAATCGGTATCGTCGGATTGATCCGGCGTACCACCTCTTCCCGGGTGCCATCGGGCATGACCTTGATCACGGCGATTTCCACGATCCGGTCACGATAGGGATTGGTGCCGGTGCTTTCGATATCAAAAAACACCAGCGGCCGTTCCAGCACCAGCTCCATACTTACAGCCCCAACAGCAATTTGACCAGCTGATCGCCGGCAAGTTTGCCCAGTTTGCCCGTCGGAGCAACGCTTTCGCCGTAAAACGCCACATCGTCGGCAGCGATCCCGCAGCCGCAGACCGCCAGCGGCACCGGCGTGGTGGTGTGCTTGCGCAAACTCAGCGGCACCGGATGATCCGGCAGAATGGCAAAACGTACATCATTGCGATCTTTCAAAGCTTCCAGCACCGGCGCAACAACTTTGCTGTCAAAGTCTTCGATCGCCTGCAGTTTAAGCTTCATATCGCCCATGTGGCTGCATTCGTCGATCGCTTCGACGTGGATATACACCAGATCGTGATCTTCCAGAGCTTTCAAAGCCGCAGCGACTTTACCGGCATAATTAGTATCGATAAAGCCGGTGGCTCCCGGTACTTCGATCACATCCATACCGGCGCATTTGCCGATGCCTTTGACCACGTCCACTGCGCTGACGATCGCCCCTCTGGCTCCGTTGTAGCGTTCGGCAAATCCGGCGATGGCCGGTTTGCGCCCCGGACTCCACGGCCAGATGGCATTGGCGGGACTTTCGCAATTCTGATTCAGCTTGTGGTTGCGCAAAAACTCATCGGTCTTGACGGCCAATTCTTCCAGAAACTGTTTGGTGAAAGCCGTTTCCGCCTTATCATCCAACGCAGTCAGCTTGAGTTCGCTCATATGGATGCCCTGCGACGAATCCGGCTTGTGATAGTCCAGATTGGGCGAAAACTTTTTGCCATGCAGCACCAGCAGATTCCGGTAGCTCACCCCCGGATAAAACGACACCAGATCCGAACCGAATTCTTTCTGCAGATCTTCCATCAATATCCGGGCCTTGGTTTCGTCCAGATGCCCCGACGAATAGTCCAGCAGCACGCCATCGGGCGAAACTGTCACCAGATTGCACCGCCACGCAATATCATCGGGAGCCAGCTCAATACCCTGGCTGACCGCTTCGATCGGGCCGCGGCCGGGGTAGTTCTTTTCGGGATAAAAGCCCAACACCGACATATTGGCCACGTCCGAAGAGGTCGGCAAACCATCCGGCAGCGTAAAAAATGTTCCGCTCATGCCGTTGGCGGCAATGGAATCCATCGCCGGAGTTTTGGCATATTCAACCGGGGTCTTGCCGCCCAGTTCCGCTATCGGCAAATCGGCCATACCGTCGGCCAGAAATATAACAGCTTTATTCATAGCTCAGCTCAACATTACTTCATATTCATTACTGCCGGATCGTAGCCTTCCGGTGCTTCGTAACCCATGAGTTCCAGACAGGTGGCCGCCAGACTGCTGATGCCCAAACCTTCGTTCAGCACCTGATCATATTCGCCCTTGTATTCCGGGTCGTAGATGATGCACGGCACGGCATTGAGCGAGTGGCTGGTCTTGCGGGCCGGTGCGCCGGTCTTTTTATCCAGCTTGACATTGCCTTTTTTGTCATGTTCGAGCATATCATCGGCGTTGCCGTGGTCGGCCGAAAATACCAGCACGCCGCCTGCTTCTTTGACCGCCTTGACCACCCGGCCCAGCGCAATATCCAATGCGCCCATGCTCACCAGCACCGCCTGGAAGTCACCGGTGTGACCGACCATGTCGCCATTGGGATAATTCAAGCGGATAAAGGGATATTTGCCGGACTTGATGGCATCGACCACCACATCGGTGACTTCTGCCGACTTCATCCACGGGCGTTCTTCAAAAGGCACCACATCGGAGGGTACTTCCACATAATCTTCCAGAGCGTCATCGAACTTGCCGGAACGGTTGCCGTTGAAGAAATAGGTCACATGGCCGTATTTCTGCGTTTCGCTCACGGCCAGCTGACGGACTTTGCTCACGGCCAGATATTCGCCCAGCGTGCGGTCGATTTCCGGCGGACTGACCAGATACAGCTTGGGAGCGTGCAAATCGCCATCGTATTCCATCATACCGGCATACATCACATTGGGGCGCACGCCACGGTCAAAGTAGGGAAAATCGTCCTGTTCAAACGCCGCAGTGATTTCCAGCGAACGGTCGCCGCGGAAGTTGTAGAAAATCACCGAATCATTATCTTTCATCGCCCCGACGGGGGTCTTGCCGTCTTCGGAGATAACAAACGCATCCAGATCCTGGTCAATGGCGCCGGTGGCTTTGCGCAGTTCGGTAACTGCTTCGTGCGCAGAGGCAAACATCTTGCCTTCGCCGTGAACGTGGACTTTCCAGCCCACTTCGACCATGGCCCAGTTGGCATTGTAGCGGTCCATGGTGATCTTCATACGGCCGCCGCCAGAAGCGATTTTGGCATCGCAGCCGTTGGCCCGGATGCCGCTCAAAAATTCTTCAAAAGGATCGATGTAATCCAGCGCACTGGTTTCCGGCACATCCCGGCCGTCGAGCAGCGCATGGATGCGGATAACCTTGACACCTTCGGCTGCCGCCTGCTTGACCATGGCTTTCAGGTGATTGATGTTGCTGTGCACGTTGCCATCGCTGAACAACCCCAAAAAGTGCAGCGTGGAGTTGTTGTTCAACACATTGGCAATGACCTTTTTCCAGGTTTCGCCTTCAAAGAGCTTACCGGTTTCCACCGCTTCGGCCACCAGTTTGGCCCCCTGCGAAAATACCCGGCCGCAGCCGATGGCATTGTGACCGACTTCGCTGTTGCCCATATCATCATCCGAGGGCATCCCCACCGCGGTACCGTGCGCTTTGAGTGCCGTATTCGGGCAGCTCTTCAAAAGTTCATCCAGCACCGGCGTGCTGGCGGCTTTGACCGCATCGCCATCGGCGTATTTACCAATACCGACACCGTCGGCAATACAAAGTACCACAGGACCGCGGCGGCCTTGCCACGACGGATTCTTTTTCAAACTTTCCAACATTTCAACTTTTCCTTGGATATTATAACTTGTATTTTAATTATCTTTCAGCACGGTCATTCAGTGGCGTGACGTCCGGCAGCCATACCGCTGACCACGCCACGCTTGCTGTTTTCGCAAAATTCCACAAAAATCTGCACCGGACGGCACGGCAGAACTTCAGCCTTGATCTTGGCCAGAGCGTTCGGCACACTCAAGCCTTCACGGGTGAAGATCTTGAGTACATCGCACATGGCGTTGATCTCGTCATAATTGAATCCGTTGCGGCGCATTCCCACCCGATTGACGGCTTTGGGCGAACCGTTGCGGCTTTCGCAGATCATAAATGGCGGCACATCTTTGGAAAAAACTGATCCGCCGGAAACCATGGCAAAGCTGCCCACCCGGCAGAACTGATGGATCGCCACCAAGCCGGAAAGGATGGCATTATCATGCACCTGACCATACCCGCCAACCACCGAACCGTTGACCATGATCACGTTGTTGCCGATGCAGCAGTTGTGGGCAACGTGGCTGCAGTTCATGAACATGCAGTGGTTGCCGATAATGGTTTTGCTGTCGGCATCGGTTCCGGTATGAATGGCCGTGTGTTCACGGAAAATGTTGTCGTCGCCGATTTCCAGATAACGTTTGGTGGAAAAATCCACCGAATGATCCTGCGCATCGCAGCCCAGCGACGCAAAAGGATAGATAACGTTGTTTTTGCCGATGGTGGTGTAACCGCTCACATGAGCTTGCGCAATGAGCCGGGTCCCGGCACCGATCTTGACATCTTTGCCGACAAAACAAAGCGGGCCGATTTCGCAATCATCAGCAAGGATCGCACCTGCTTCCACGACAGCGGTAGGATGAATTTTTGCCATTTGCTTTTTCTCCTCTGTATTTGTAATTTTATTGACACACTATATACATCTTTTAATATAACGCCAGAATCGGTTATTTTCAACATTTTGCTGCAAAAATATGCTCAAAACATTTGATTTTAGTCATGGCGTGAATTATATTAACCCTCAAATTACCAATCATGTTCCCAGGGAGAATATTTTATGAGCGATCAATTCAATATAGCCAATGTCGATCCTTATATGAACACCCAGCCCGCCAACGAGAACGGAATCGTTTTTCATTCTCCGTTTGAAGAAAACTTCCGGCTGGCGGGCAGTGCATTCCAGCACCTTATGGATCACCGTTTCCGGCGGCTGCCATTTGAACCGGTAGTTTCGCCCAACGTTGACGTTCTGGCCTGGTACACTGCCGGTATGCAGCTGCAATTCAAATCCAACAGTCAGCGGGTGGTGATCAAAGCGGAACTGGTCTACGACAACATCATGCACCACATGCCAAGTACCGGCAGTTCGGGGTTCGATATTTACATCGGCGGGCCGGGCAACTGGCGGCAGTACAGCAGTACTGTTTTTCAGCCGCCGACCAAAGAGTATTCAGTGGAAATATTCAACCGGCCCGAACCGGGGATGCGGGAGTTTCTGATCAATTTTCCGCTGTACAACTGCGTAAATTCGGTCTGGATCGGTCTGGATGACGGCGCAGAGATCCTGCCGCCGTCGCCGTGGAGCTGCAATCAGCCGACCGTGGTCTATGGCACAAGCATAACGCAGGGCGGGTGCGCTTCGCACCCCGGCGGAGCGTGGACCAATATCCTCTCGCGCTGGCACAATTGCGAATTTTACAATTTCGGTTTTTCCGGCAACGGCAAAGGCGAACCGGCGGCGGCGGAAGTGCTGGCCAGCATCCCGGATCCCCGCTGCTATATCCTTGATTACGAAGCCAATTCACACGAAGAAGGCATCAAATCCACTCTGGATGGATTTTTGAATATCCTCCGCAGCAAACACCCGACTGTACCGATTCTGGTGATTTCCAAAGCTCCGCACAAGAGTATGCTCTCTTTTGGAGCAAACGACAGCTGCGATGAAATCAATCCCTCCAGCGGCCGTTCGCGCCAATACCAGATGGAACTGATCGCCAAACGCCAAGCCGCCGGAGATAACAACCTCCACTTTATCAACGGCTTGAATCTGCTGGGCATGGATTGGGATGAATGTATGATGGATGGCTGTCACTTCAACGATTTGGGATTTTACCGTTTTGCGGAAAACCTGAATAAATATCTGCAATTTTAACCGAAAGGAAGGTTTTTTATGATTTTTGATTCACTCAAAGACTGGCGGCGCTATGTGCCGCGCAACAAGGCATCGGAGTTTTGTCAGGCCATCGAATTTCTGCGGGGCTTCACGCCGGATGTCGAGCCGGGCAAACACGTTCTTATCGAAGGACTTATTTACGCCAACGTGCAGGAATACACGCCCAAAGCCGTCAGCGAAGCAGTCGCTGAATATCACCGGGATTTTGTGGATCTGCAGACGTTGCTGGCCGGTTCCGAAAACATCTACTACTGCCCGACCGACGGCCTCAAGGAAAAAACGCCTTACGATGCCGATGGTGATTACGGTCTGTATGAATTTGACGAAGCTCAGGCGACGGCCTGCAAGCTGGAGCCGGGCAATTTTGCGATTTTCTTCCCGGAAGAAGGTCACGCTCCGTGCATCGCCTGCTGCGACAATCCGCAGCCGGTCAAAAAAGTGGTGCTGAAGCTCCACCGCTCAATTTTTGAATAAAAAATAAGCATAAAAAGCCGTTGCAAAACTGTTTTGTGGGGAAAAAACCTTTTTGAAAAAAGGTTCTTTTCCCCACCTTGTCCCGCCATAGCCTCGGCGACGGCGGAACCCCATTTTCCAAAAACTTTCGCCGGAATTACTTTTAT
>SUWF01000022.1 GCA_015061575.1 Lentisphaerota bacterium | reverse complement strand
CGCTTCAGCGGTAGCTTGAAAAATAGTTGCGTGAGGCGAAACCCATTCAAAGCCCGTGTCGGGCTGCCGGTACCATCGCCTTGAAGGCGTGGTGCATACCACCGGCTAAGCCGGTGGTTTTGATTTACAGAAAACGTGCCCAATTTCACATTTTTGAACTCCAGCTCTGTATTGACTGGGAACCAAAAATCAAAACGAATTCCGGAAATTTTACGCGCTTTTCCACCAAATTTCTCAAATCCTTCTATTTCGCGTTGCCGGTAACCTTTCCCGCAAACGACTTTATTCAAATCCAAACAGTACTCATATTCCCCAGCCTTGATTGTTTGCTGATCATTAACACTGATCATAACCCCGTCTGCATCCAAATAAAAAAACGTCATTCTGCCGTTTTGAGGGGCTTTTACTTTGAAGGTTAAAATGTTGTGCTTATTTACATCTGTAACCGAAGGTGTCTTTATTTTTAATGAACTGTGCTTTACCATTTGCTTGAATACAACTTTTTGATCCGTTCGCTGAACTATTTGTATGCCATCAGCGGCCGGAGCTATCGGCATAAAAGTCAGATTAATTGATTTTTTTATATCATCTGCGGCAGCTGCCGGAGAAGAAATTGCAAAACTCAAGTTCAATAATATCAATAATAAAATCGTCAGATTATTTTTCATAAAGAACCTCAACTGTTTTAGTATTTTATATTTCCCCACATTTCTTCACTCTGCCCATCTTTGGAGTGGGCTGAAGCGGATCCGTCCGAAAAGAGAAAATTCCCGTATTTGCCATGCGGATAACGCCCCCGCTCTTTAACTGCCGGATAACCATTGTTGGCCACAGAACTCATCAGCTTACCATCCCAAACCATAATACGGGGTTCGGAAAAAAGTCCTGCCATGCGACACGGAAAATTGGTAATATTGTCAGCTCTGCCCAGGGCTGCAGAATTTTCTCCATATATATAATCACTTACTGTCTGAGAATTCTGCATGGATGATGGACAGGCAAATACTTTTGCAGAACTATAAGCCATCAGATCAGAACGCATAACAGGCTTGCCATCGACAGTATGTTTGTAATCTACCCCACTGTAAGGCAGAATAAGGTCAAACCAGCGAAATTTAGCAAGAGTATCCATTCCCGAGTATTTGTTTGAATTATCGTAACCCCACGGCAGATAATCACCATTATCGGAGCTGTACATCTCAATTGAAACGCCATGTTGTTTCAGTTGCGAAAGGCAAGTTGCGGAACGGGCACGTTCGCGGGCTGCGCTCAATGCGGGCAGCAGCATAGCGGCCAGAATAGCGATGATGGCAATAACCACCAATAGTTCAATCAGCGTGAACGCTGATTGAGTGAAGATGTGAAGGTGTGAAGAGTTTGCCTGCGGCAAACGTGAAGTGCGCCCTGACGGGCGTAAGGATGTGTAATTTTTATAGATTTTTTTGAGGGAATACAACGGCAAAACCCCTATTTTACAAGCAGTACTCACCAGCAACTCGATCAGGGTGAATTGTTTTTTCATTTTTCTTTCCTTTCTTTTTTGGGAAATATTGTTTTATTGTTCGATAAGTTTGTATTCGGTTTTGATATGACGGTTGTTCCAGTCATAAACATTTACATAAACATCCGGTATCGGTACTGTCGGATAAATAGTTATATCAAGATCAAATTCCCGTTTGCCGGTATAAAGCGGTAAAGGTATGATTCTGCCGCCCAAAACCCGGTGCGGTGCCGGAAGCGGCAAACTCTGATCGCCTTTGAGTGCTGCCATTGCCCCATCTATTTTTGCCACAAACATCCCCCGGGTAGCCACCAGCAAATTCGCCTGTTGAACGTTTTCCGGCAAAGTTATGCGTGTGGTTATATGCAGTTCTCTGCCCTGGGGCAAATTGAGTTTGCTCAGCGGCAGACGCATATCAGCAGCTGTAAAACTCTTGTTATTTACGGCAAAGTGCCGGTTTTCGCTGAAATCTTCATATTTCTGCAGCTGGCAAACACCGTTGATTTCCGGCAAATCCGGTACATTACTGAAATGTTTCTGCAAAACCAGTACACGATCCACCAGTTCGGTAACACTCTGCGGCAAGTTGTCGGCTTTTATGTAGCTGCCGACTGTTATGCGGTCGTTCACAGCATCTTTCCAGCGTGCCGGAATCGCCCTGGCACCAATCAAAGAACCGATAATTGCTCCGGCAGTAGCTGCGGTACAGTCTGCATCATGGGCGCAATTTACTGCCAGCAGAACAGTTTTTTCAAAATCACCATTACCTGCCAGCAGTGCGCTGTAGGTAAAGCCGCCATTCATCACCACATCGGTAAAATTATGCGATTTATATTTTTGCATGACCAAGTTATAGAGCGCTTCAAAATCGCCGTTTTTTGCCCATTGAACATCCAAATCATCATAAAGCCTTTTCAACTGCGAATCAGCCGGGAGTATCGCTTTGCCGATCTTCAAAGCTTCGGACAAATCAGCTCCGCTTAAAATGGCACTTTCGACTGCGGCATTGAATACTTCACCATAAACGCCATCGCCGGTGTGGTCAATGGAACTGTCGAGCATAGCATAATAGGCGGCAGTTGGTATTTTACCGGCAAAGACAGTTGCCCATATTTCTGAACGGATCGCTCCGCCCAGTCCGCAGGTAAAATAGTTGTTATGGATCCCGGAAAGCCCCGGCACAACTCCATCGGCAAGATTGCGCAATGCTGCGCCATATTCATCCCAATGGCAATCAATATCTTTTAAAAATGCTTGCGCCATTTTTTCAAAAGTTATCACTTCGTGTTCCCGTTCCAGCAATCGCAGCCATACCAACTGCAGATCCAAGTCGTCATTCGCTGCCGGGTGTTCCGGAACAGGAGTATAAAAATTTATTCCGGGCCGCAGAACACTGCCTTCAAACGGCATCCCGAGAGTGCCGCCGACATTCTTGCCGATAAAGCACCCCAGTACCCGATCACGCAAATCAATCATCAAAAAACCTTCCCAATTACAATTAAATGTTGAGCGCAACTGTATAGTGCAACAGTTGCATTGATTGTAATTATACATGGATTTGCCTTGTTTGTCAAGTCTTAATGTCGAAAAAACAATATTTTTTTCGTCATATCAAGTATTTTATTTACCGAAAATGTTGCATGCAACAAAATCATGTTGTTGATTTGACTTATTTTAATAATCAGTTATATTAAAAAATGTAAAAATCAGGAAAACTATATGACTGCAAAAATAAATATCAGAGAAATCGCCCGCCGTGCGGGGTGTTCACCATCGACTGTTTCACGGGTGCTTTCCAACAGTTCCGAAAAGGGCTCGGTCAAGATCAGTGCTGCTACTTGTGCCAGGATCATGGCTATTTGTGCGGAATTGGATTATACCCCCAGCATTCATGCGGCAAGACTTTTTTCGCGTCGCTCCAAAGTAATTGGTTTGCTTGCGGCGGGCGGCCTGCAGTGGGATGATGAAAATTTGGCCCGGGCGTTGAGTGGAACGTGCAGTTGTCTTTCAGAATACGGTTATCGTTGTCTGCCTTTGCAATATCGGGAAGATTTTATCAAAAATAAAGAATATTTGAGTATTTTCAGACGTTGCGAAGTCGATGCTTTGATTATTTATGGCGAAATTCAAGATCAGGATTATCTGCACGAACTTGTGGAGCAGAAAATGCCGTTTGTGCTGTTGGGGAACCGCATAAATGATTATCCGGCTGTTACCGCTGATCAGCAAAGCGGTATGGAAAAACTGGTCAGGCATTGTCTGGACTGCGGTGCTGATAAATTGGTTTATTTGGATTTATGCTATGGCGACAGCAGCGAACAGCGGCGCAATGGTTTTTTGAATATTGCCGGGAAAGATGCAATAGTCATTCCTGGCGGTATTACGGTTACAGCAGGTTATCAAGCTGCTGCTGAAGCGATGAAATATTTTCCGGATGCCATAATCGCCGGCAATGATGCATTAGCCGTCGGGGTCGAAAAATATCTGCTTGAGCAAAATAAAATCCATGTTATTCCGTCGGAGCTGCTGCTGACCGGCGGTGATAATATTGAACTTTCAAAATATTGTACGATTCCGCTTTCTACTTTCGACCAGCGTTCTGCGGATTGCGCAAAACGTGCTGCAGAAATATTGGTATCGCATCTCGAAAAACAAACCCCGCTGCATTCGGAAGTTTTGCCGGTGGAGGTGATTTTCAGGCGTTCCAGCGGAAAGCAATAAAGCAAAACATAAACAGTTTATTGCTGAAAATACGCATGTATTGTGCTTTGATGGCTGAGTGCATTGGTTTGCTTTGCTGCGGCATCCGCTGGTGGACTGAAGCAATAACTTTGCTGAGGCCAATTCCGAAAATTCCATGCTTTCAGGCAAATTACAACTTTTATCCTCATACAACTTTTACAACTTTTGCCATTGAAAATGTTTGCGAAATATTGTATTTTAAATTAGGTACTTTGTGCATAAAGAGGATGGTTGCATGTCGAAAAAGCCGGATCAAATCGCTTATGATGGTTCGCTCAGCGAGTTTCTGCTCTCTGAGCTGCGGACTTTTATCCGTGAGTCATCCCCCGGTCGGATGCTGCCCAGCGAAAATGCTTTGATGCATAAATATAATGTTTCACGCAGTACGGCTAATAAGGTTTTGAATATTCTATCCCGGGAAGGGCTGGTCGAACGGCAGCGGGGACGGGGAACACTCGTTTGTCAGCGCAAAGTTATAACCTATTTGCTGCCGTGTCCGGATTTTATGAACTATGATCGGGCCGAGTCGGAAACTGCCCGGCTCCGTTATGCCGGGATCATGCGGGCGGCGCAAGAGGATAATCTGGCGGTCGAAACGATCGCTGTATCCAACAACAATGACCGCAATATAATAAATTACAAGCTCCTTGAGCATATCAACCCCGGCAGCATGGTCATAACCGATATATGGTATAAGATGCTTTTTCAGTATCTTTATGAGCGCAAAGCTTCGGTGGTCATGAGCAATAAAGAGTTTGTGCAGTACGGATTCCGGCAGTATACCCGGCGCTGGCACAGTTTTGAGCTTTCGGACCGCAGCACGATGACCCGGACTCTGGAGTGTCTGCAGCAAATGGGCTGCAAACGTATCGGCGTGGCCGGAAATTATCTCTTGAATGAACCGCACCTGACGTACAATGGTTACGAAAGCTGGTGCCATCAAAACCACATGCCCATTGCAGTCATGGATATAGTTATGCGCACTCCGCTGCCGCGCAAGGAGTTGAAAACATGGTGTCTGGAAAAGCAGCTGGATGCGCTGATCTGGATCGGGCCCTATTTCAATAGCTTCGGCACGGTGCAGGAGATGTTGGGCATTCCGGAAGATATTGTGGTGTTCGGCTGGAACTTTGTACCGAAGTACTTTCCGGAAATTGCGCCTTTTCCGTGCAGCATAGTACCTTATGAGCAAATGGGCTATGATGCGGTCAAAGTGCTGGCTAAACGGCCGCTGCTGCCGCCGGTCAAGCGTACATATTCATATATATTTGAAAATGTGCCCGAAGAGTTCAGGCAGAAAAATGAACAGTTTTATGTTTAACGATCATTAACAATAATCAACAAACAACCAGAAAGGGAAAGTGAAAATGAAAAAACACTTTACACTCATTGAACTTTTGGTGGTAATTGCCATCATCGCAATTCTGGCCGCAATGCTCCTGCCGGCGCTTTCGGCCGCCCGAACCCGCGCCAAGAACATTTCTTGCGTAAATCAGATGAAGCAGCTGGGTACTTATCTGCACATTTACTGCAACGACAACAACAGCTACACGCCCGCTCCGGAAAACGGCAGTACTTACATTGCCGGTAACGATGCGACCTGGTCGGCATGGCCCAGTGTTTTCTGGCGCAATACCATTGCCACCAGCGAAGAGCTGACCAACGCCGGACAGGCCAAGAGCAAAAGCTGGCGGTTGTTCCAATGTCCGCATGACCCCGGCAAGGACAACGACAATGCTTACACCGGATTCAAGATCATGGGAACGTCCGCCAAATACATCAGCTATCTGGTCTGGTGGTTCAGCGAAAAGTACACTTCCAAGCCGTATTTGCAGAACTACCGTTTAGGTCCTGAAACCAGCAACCGGGTTATTATGACTGACTTCGGGTTCCTTAATAATACAGCTTACGAACACGCTGACAAATCTGCAACTTTGTTGTGGCTCGATGGTCACGCTGAACTCAAACAGCAGCAGGAATACAGCAAGTGGGGTGCCAATATCTGGGAACAGCTCAAACACGCCAATGGCGAAGATTGATTTGATATTAAGGAAGATTGCAAGATGAAAAAACATAATTTTACTTTGTTGGAAGCCGTTTTTGTTCTGGCTTTGTTTGTAGTTTGTGCTACAGTTGCCATGCCGGCACTTCATGCTACGGCAGCGGCGGCTAAAAATACCACCTGTATTGATAATCTGCGCCGCATCGGCGGTTATGTGCAAATTTACGCCGATCAGAACAAAAATTATCTGCCGGCAACGAGCGGCTGCCATCAGGCGGGCAACGATGCCTCGTTCAGTGCGGCGCCCGGAGTATTGTTCCGGACGGTGGTGGCGCCCGGAACAAGCTATGACAGCAAGGCAGCCCCTGCTGAGCTGAAAAGTATCTTCAAATGCCCCGAAGATACGACCAAACTCAAAAGCAACCAGATCGGTTATGTCTGGTGGAACTTCGGCGAAAAGTGCCGTCACCGCAAGGGCGAATTCAAGCGGGAACTGCGTTCCGGCGATCAGAGCAAACGGGCCATTGCCAATGACTTTTGTCTGCTGCCGGGGCTGCTGAACAAACCCGCTTACAAACATGCCGATAACACGATCAATGTACTCTATGCTGATGGTGCCGTGAAAAACTGCACTCAGGATGATATTGATGGCGTAAAAGGCTGGGATCATCTGATCAACTTTGACGATTTGCATCCGGCTGCCGGAGAATAAATCATGCGTAAATTTTTTCTTTTTGCTGCTGCCATGATAATTGGCAGCATGGCTTGCTGTGCCGAAAAAGTCCCCATGCGGGATGGTGATTACCTTAATAAACTGACCATGGAGTACCGCACCCCCAGCGTGGAATTTTCCACAACGGGCAAAAAACTCAAGGTGCTTTTTATCCTCAACCGTACCGGGGCCCGGGATGCGGTGGAACTTATGCAGCTGATGCCCTGCGATTATGAGTATGTTTTGACTTATGACCGCAAAAACTTTACCACCGGCAGTTACGAGCGTTACATGACAGGTACATCTTTCAGCGAAAAACGCCGGGAGTTTACCCGCAAGCTCAATAAAGATTACGATGTGATCATCCTGGGCGGCATAACTTTGGATAAAATCCCCAAAGCTCAGCAGAACCGTTTGATCGCCAAAGTAAAAAAAGGTACTCCGCTGCTGCAGGTGATCTTGACCAAAGAAGATTACAAACTGCATAAGAATTTGCAGGGCCAAAAGATCGATATACCTTTCAAAAGCTGGATCGATGCTGCGATTTCGGCTTATCAGGTGGAAAAAGGCCGGGTAGTTGATGTGGTCTGGAATCGGGAAACACCTTATAATGAACCGCTTTCTTTGGTGGCAGAACGGGAATACAGCGGTTATCACCGCAGTTATTATTTGAGCGATCTGGCCAATATCGCCATGCTGGCAAGATTCGCCGCCAACTGCCCGGTCAAGCCGGAGCAGCCGCAGATAAGAGTGCGGGATCTGCACAACAATATTGTGGAGAGCAAAAACCTTGCCGGCGGTAAATATTTCCGGGATATTATCGGCAGCAATGGCGCTTTTGCCATTGAGCCGTTTGAAGCAGCTTCTCCGGTGGGCAAACTTGAGTTGATACTGCCCAGACAGAGCAAAAAGACGCTCTTTTCCGGCAGTGCCTTCTGGGAAAAAGCTGACAGCCGGGTCGAAAAGATTCAAGTGGAAATGGTCGATTCGCCCTACAAGCAGATCTGGTCACGCAATATTTTCCCGGTAGCCAAGGCGGCCAAATCCGTGAATTTCAAGGTCGACGCCTCGCTTTTGCAGAGTATGGCCGGCTATGTGCGCATTGCTTTGCTGGATAAAAACGATCAACCGCTGGTCAAGACCGAACAGTGTGTGTTTTTCCCAGACCGCAGCTTTGAAGATTACTATCAGATCGCCTGGGCGGCCGCCCGCAATGAAATTTACGCCGCTCAATCCGTGGGCCGTTTGAACTGGCGCTATGTTATTACCGCCGGGTGGGACAGCTATGTGACCAGAACTGCTTTGCTGGATCAGAAATTGCTCTCTTATACCAGCGGCAATACCATTATGATCATGGGCGACAAAAATGGCGTGATCCAGAAGCTCAACCGGAAAAGTGCCGATATTGCGGACGGCGATTACTGCTTTTACCGCCCGGAATCGCTGGAGATCTGGCGGAAAGAAGCTGCGGAATGTTACCGGGAATTGGATCCGGCGCTGTACAATCTGGGTGACGAACTCCGCTTCAGCTACAATGCCGGTTACGGCAAGCAGGATCAGAAATATTTCCGGGAGTTTTTGAAAAAGCAGTACGGAACTCTGGCCAAGCTCAATTCGGCGTGGCAGAAAGATTTCAAGAGTTTTGAGGAAGTCGATGTAAATTTCTGCCGCAGTCCCCAAAACTTTACCGCCTGGTTCGATCACCGCCGCTATATGGAAAAAATGTATGCCGATGTGCTGCATTTTCTCCGGGCGGAAATCAAAAAATTTGCTCCCGATACCCCGGTCGGCTGCGAAGGCAGTATGCCCGGCGATATTGAACTGAGCATGGGTGATCTGGAATATTGGGGACCGTATCAGAACAACGTTTATGACGAAATCATCCGCAGCTTCGGCAAAGATAAATACCGCACTATCTGGTGGGGCGGCTACATGAACTTTACCCACGGCAGCCGGCATGATTATCCTATGCTGCATGTGGAAACTCTGCTTAAAGGCAGTGTCAATGGCAACGCATTTTTTGCCAGTTATCCCGGCCATAACCATGGCGGGATCGCGTCGGACTGCCGCATTGCCGAATATGTGCAGAAATGGCTGCCGGTAATGGATAAACTCAAAGCCGGTACAGCGCATTACATGATCAAAAACGATATTGTAAATCAGGGTATATACATTTATTGGAGCCATGCTTCCCGCACTGCTTTGATGCTGGACGACCGCTGCGGCGACCCGCTGGCCCGCACCAAGCTTTTCGGCATGAATGATGATACACTCAATATGCACGATTGGGCGGTTGCTTTCTGGGATGCGGAAGTGATCACTCCGATCATGCGCTGGGCCTATCACCGGGGCGAAGGCTTTGACTTTGTATCGAGCCGCACCCTTGACCGTTTGAAAAACAATCATGCCAAAGTGCTGTTCATGGCGGGGTGTTCGGCATTGTCGGATGCGGAAGCGGCTGCTATTGAAGAATTTGTTAAAAATGGCGGCACGGTTATAGCTGACTTCCTGCCCGGTATTCTGGACGAAAATCTGACTCCCCGCAAGAGTGGAGCCTTGAGCCGGATCTTTGGCGGCACCGGGTTTGCCGAAGCGCCCAAAGCGGTAGTTGGCAAGGTGGAGCATCCGCTTTTCAAGGCGGCGCAAACGTATGTGACCGGTACGCCCGTTGTGGTGAAAAATTACGGCAAAGGCAAGGCCATTTTGTTGAATTTTGCTTTGCAGGGAGCATTTGCCACGGCGGATAAAAGCACGCCTTTTGATGGTTTTATCGACCAGCTGGTGCCGCTGCAGAAAGCGTGCCGCATCAGTCCGGCTTTGACCGACGGCATCGTGCGCATCCGCCAGCATGAAGATTTCACCAGTTACGGCATACTCAATATTCTTGATCCGGTCTGGCGTCCGGGCTTGCTGCAAAAAGATTCTCTGCCGGGCAAGCTTGACCGCCAATACACGATCACGCTGCCGGAAAAGAAATATATCTACAAAGTCAACGGCGGGTTTGTGGCGCACGACAATAAATTTTCTGTGAACTTTGATCAAAAGGATCACTTGAATCTCTATTCGGTCTTTGATGTTCAACAAACGGCCCCGGAATTTGCCGTCAAATCCGCTGTGCGCGGCAAGGAAGTTCTCTGGCAGCATCCGGCGTTGAAAAAGGGCCGCATCTACCGGCTGGATATCTTTGATGCCAACGGCAAACAGCTGCGGGAACTGGTCTTTGATACGCCGGAAAACCGTCCGCTGTGGGCGTTTGCGCTGAACGCTGCAACCGGTCAGTACACCGCCAAACTTACCGACGTGGCGACCGATTTGTCGACCGTCTGCAAGTTTGAACTTAAATAAAGGTAATGATATGCTTGTAAATATAGAATTGCAAAAACCTCAGCAAGTATGTTCATTGCCCGGCGGCGGATTTTTTGCCGACTTCGGCAAGGCTGCTTTCGGGCGCCTGGAAGTGGTTGCGCACTGCTCAAAGGCTTGCACGGTTGAGCTGGCTATGGGCGAAGTCCTTACTCCGGAGAAGCGGTTGGATCGGGAACCCGGCGGCTACCGCTGCATAAAAATCATGACCAAAGAGCTGGCCGCCGGTGAAAACCGTTTCTTTATGGATATACCAAAACACCGTTCGCCGTATCAAAAGACCTATCAGCGCAGCAAGGTGCTTACGCCCGAAAATATCGGCGGCGAGATCGCCCCATTCCGCTACGTTGAAATCACCGGAGATTTTCAAGGGCAGGTCGAATTCATCCGCCACGCTGTTTTTGGGGAATTTGACGATAATGCGGCCGCTTTTGAGTGTTCCGATGAGCGGCTCAATAAGGTGTGGGAGTTTTGCAAATACTCGATCAAAGCCACCAGCTGTTTCGGCATATATGTGGATGGCGAACGGGAGCGGCAGGCGTTTGAGGGCGATTGCTATATCAATGCTCTGGGCGCATACTGCAGTGGCGGCGGTTACGAGATCGCCCGGCGCACTTTGGGCTTTATGATCGAATACTACCCCATTCCGGCGTTGGAATACCGGTTGATAACGCCCCGGCTGGTACATGATTATATGCTCTATTCCGGCGATGAACAGAGTTTGCATTTCTGGCAGAAAACGCTGCCGGAGCGGCTTTGCCGACAGTATCTAAACAGCGATGGTTTGATCGAAAATCCGGAATTTATCGATATTGACGATTACCGGAAAGATATGCCGTATCAATATTTTCCGCTTTTTCAGGATCCGATGCAGCTTTTGGTCGATTGGCCGCCCAATGAGCGTGACGATTACGAATACGGAGCAGTAAACTTTGTCAGCAATGCTTTTTATTATGATGCGTTGAATATGCTCGATCGGCTGTTGCCCGGCCGTGGATATGCGCAAACAGCACAGGAACTGCGGAAAAAAATGCAGCAGCTTTTCCGGCAGGCCAACGGCCGCTGGCGGGATAATACAACTGCTGAACACATGGCTTTGCACACGGCGGTGTTGGCGCTGGCGTTGGGCGTGGCCGATGCCCATGATCGGCCGCAGCTGGGCGACTTTATTGTGCAGAAAGGTATGCAGTGCAGCGTATATATGGCGCAATTTCTGCTGGACAGCTGTTTTATTTCCGGTCAGGCGCAATATGCTATTGACCTGATGCGTTCCGACAGCGAGCGTTCATGGCTCAATATGATTAAGCAGGGTTCCACGATTTCTATGGAAGCATGGAGCAATGAACTCAAGCCGAATCAGGATTGGAACCACGCCTGGGGAGCGGCTCCGGCAAACGTGATCCCCCGGCGGCTGGCAGGCATCCGGCCGGAAAGCTATGGATTCAAAAAGTTTGTGGTCGATCCGCAAGTTGGCGACATCAAAGAAATGACAATGCGCCACCCGTCACCGCAAGGTGCTATAGAGTTGGAGTACAGCAATAAAAAGCTCCAGCTGACCGTACCCGATGGTGCCGAAGCTTGCTGCGATAATAAGCTCTACGGTGTTGGCAAGCACACCATAAAGCTGGCCTGATATGCTGTTGTAATTATCAGGGACGGTTGCCAAACTTGAAGGTTTTGCAACTGCCCCTGATTTGTTTATTGCCGGTACGATATGATGCTTACTCCAGCGTTATATCGGTAAATGGCCGGGGGGTGAAATTTATATTCAGCTCTTTAACATTATTGTTCCGGTAATGCGCATAAAGTTTGCCAACTTTGCTGCCGTGGATGCGGATCCTGCCGGGTGCCAACGGTTCGATGTGGATACTTTCGTCTGACTCCAAAACCACATTTTCCAGCACCGTCAGGAATTTGGCCCGGCGCTCGACTACGGTGGTTTCAAAAGATATTTCCGGAGTATGCACCGTAACTTGTTTGCAGTTGCCGGCAGTTGACCAATCGGTGTTGAGCAGCATCAGACGCCGGACGCTGCTGCTGACTTGCCACATGTTCCAGAACACTTCTTTTGAATGATCGCTTATATAACACTCCGGCAGGTGTTTACTGGCATGATACGCTATGAATGAGGCCATGAATTTCTGCAGTTTTTCGTGGCCCGGATAAGCGTAGGCGGTCAGTAAATATACCGTTCCCCGGCCCAGTTGGTGACGCACGATCAACGGTTTTCCGGTAAAGGAATCCCACACTGCAGCTTCGCCGCCAGTCAGTTCGATTTCGGCCAGATGGCAGCTGCCGTCTTCTTCGCTGGAGCTGCTGGGAATGGCCGAAAGATCCGGTTCCGGATAATCCATGCGGTCGGCACAGTTCCACATGCCGCTGAAAATTTCACCTTTGCCCCGGACTTTTACGCCGCAGAGTTCACTCAGATCGCCATTGTTCCACAAATTCAGTTCTTCCATATCCAGCAGAAAATCCCGCCGGGTATGCTGACTGAACTGCGGCAGGGCAATGATCAGAGTTCCGCCGTTTTCCACATAGCTGTGGAGCTTATCGTAATCTTCGCGGATCATCGTGTTCCAGCCCAGATGCAGCAAAAGCGAGTAATTTTGCATATATTCTGCCGCTGCTTCGGCGGGTATTTCGTCAAAGTCCCCGTAGGGCGTGCCGGAAAAAAAGAAGCGGCGTTTGGTAAAATCCTGCCGCAGCGGATGCGTGCAGGCTCCGGGCATTAAAACATCCAGCAGCTGGCGGCATTTTTCCGGCTGCCGGTGCCCCCAAGCGGGATCATTTTTGCCGAATAATCCCCACACGGAGTAATCCGGAGTCTGTTCGGAATCGCAGATAAATCCATTGAACGGTGCAGCGTAGCGGCCCTCAATAAAGGCGATTTTCCGGACGGGGCGACCCGACCGGGGATGGGTTTTGACAAAGCGGAAAAACTCCCGGGTCATATCCCGTTTGCCCTTGGTCAATTTGTCATCCCACGCCTGCCGTTCCTCTTTGAACATGCAGAACAGACTGTCTTCTTCGTAAATCATATTGGCGCCCATCATCCAGGGCTGGAAGAGTGACAGATAGTATTGCCCCAGATGATTTTCGTAATAAGGCTGCATAGGATGCTGGATGGCAATGTGTACGCCCCAAACCCCATTGCGGAAAACTTCTGCACAGGGCCGGGCCTGCGAACACAAATGCTGCGTGTGCGGCACCATGGTTTCGGAACGGATAAAGTCGATCCCCGCCATGTAGCAATAACGATGTCCGCCGGAAGCATCGCCGAAAGCGGCCCGGCCGGGGGCTGCCCGATGCGCCCGATCGACTTCGATTTTCAGATATTTGAGATAGTGTTCCATGGCCGTTTTCATGTCATCAGATTGCCATTCGGCATCCGGATCCCGGGCGTAAACTGCTCCCGGCCACTCGTGTCGGCCCACATAGTGCAGCATATTGCCGGCACCTTTGACCAATGCGCCGCTGTCAAAGTCAGTAGCCGCTTCCACATAAATATTATGCGTCCGGCAGAAATCCGCCCAGTGGAACAGCAATTCATCATTCACTTCGTACCGCCCCGGCTGATCCTTGCGATAGAGGAATGAGCGGAAAACAGCCAGATTGCCCAATCTGGTGCGCCAGGTGTAGTCCAGCAGCCAATCCATAGTGCCGCTGTGGTCATGGGGGATGACGGTCAAATCGTAGCCTACAGTAACTTCGGGTGTTTCGTCTTTTAAGGCGTAAACCGCCGGGATCACCCCCACGCTGCCGCCGGAAGTGCGGAACTGGACGTTGAGTGCAGGCTCATTGATCTGAAAAGCAAAATCATTCCAGCCTTTTTGCAGTTCCAGCTGGCAGCTGCCGCCCGGATAGGATACTTTTGTACTATCAGCGTAAGCTGCAAAGATCCTTCCCAGCAGTTTTTCTCCGGCCAGCGCCCACGGCGGCAGCGACAGTTCCAAATGCTGATATTGGCAATTCTGCAGCAGAATCCGGTTGATCAGAAAATGATATTCTGCATGAATGTTTTCGATTTCAAACGTATGCACTCCGGGGGCGACCTGAAAACGGAAGTAAAGATCCTCCAGCATCTGCATATATTTATCGTGCCGCCGGTAAAAGCGGGTATTTTCGGCGATTTTTTCCCCGTCACAATATAACCTGATGGTAAAGTAATCACAAACCTGCTTTTCTTGGCCGGGCGTGTACTCATCGGCAGCCATGCAGACCAGATGCAGCAGCTGCTCCGTATGATCGGCCGGGGAGGCGGCAACGTTGGCTTGAAAAGCCAACCGGCCGTTGGGCTTGATCCACACCGTCTGCATTCTTGCCCACTCTCTGAGCGGGAGTTTGTCGGCCAGATCCTGCGCTTCCCACACCTGCTGTCCGATTTTTTGGGCGGGTACACTCCAGTAATATTTGCTGCGGGTGACTACCACATAACAGTTCAGATATTTGGGGCCCACCGGAAACTCGATCCGTCCTTTTTCCAGAATATCGGCGGCGGAAAAAGTAAAATTCCCCGAAGCCGTCTGCAAGTCAAATACCGCATCAGCTGCCGCTTCGGCTACGATCCGCACCCCGGCCATGCCCCGGCGGGTGGTTGATCGCCATTGCGCCTGCGGCAGTTTGCTTTCTCTTGCACAATGTCCGGGGCCGTACCAGATGACCGGATAATCCAGCTTATAAGTTTCCAGAATGACGCCGTTGCGGCAGTGCAAGCTGCCATCCCAGCAGTAATACGGGTGATAATGACGGCGTGAATACAAATACTGGTATCCCCAATCGATCCTGAAATCTATTTTCATAAACTTTTTCTCCGGTATCAGCGGCCGCGGTTTACAGTTCAGCAGGTAGCAGAATAGAACTTCTGCCACGAAAGTTGATCCCACTCACCGGACTCGGTTTCCGCATGGTGCAGACGCTCCAGCGAATCCAGCAACGCTGTAAGACGCTGCCAATCCAGATTGCCGCCGCCGGGCGGATTGTGGTCATCAAAACTGCCGTAATTATCGTGCAAGTGGCAGGTCACAATATCTTTGCGCATGATTTCCAGAGTTCTTTCCACTCCGTTCTGATAGCAGTTGGCGTGACCGGCATCAAAGCACATGCCGACAAATTTGCTGCGGTATCCGGCAACGATATCGGCCAGAATTTGGATCATAGCTTCGGGTTCGGCACTGTTTTCCAGCGCCAGCGTGATATGATTTTTCTCCGCTCCGGGCAGCAGTGCATCCACGGTGCGGCGCACGGAATCAAAACTTTGGGCAATATCCATATCCTGGCTCCAGCCCAGATGAATGGTGTAGGTCGATACGTTGATTGCTGATAATTCATCCAGAAAAGCCAGATGTTTGCGGATCATTTCTTTCCACATTGTTTCGTCAAACTGGATCATATCATTACCAGCGCCCCACAAAGCGTGGCAGGCGGTTGCTCGCAAGTTGAATCGTTCCAGACGCTTGGCCATTTTTTCCACATAACGCTCCCGGCCGTCACGGAACCAGACCGGGTGAGCTACGATATTTTTTACGCCCCAGCCGGCCACATCTGCAAGGGTGGCTTCGACTTTTTCTTCCGGGACTTTTTTCCATTCTACAAAGTGGATCAATTCTTTTTTCATTTTTCCAGACTCGCTTTTAATTGCCGGCAGATGTTTTTAAGTTCAGTGGCCGCATGTATCGAATAGGGGTTGGAGCGGGGGGTATTTTCATATCCGCCCCGGCGGTAGTTCCACAAATTGGGTATGTACCCGCTGCCGCTGCCGTTATTCATGATCGAACACAACACCTGATTATGGGAACTGAAAATCTCTTTGCGGATCTCCAGCCCGATTTCCACAAAAGGTTCTGCGGGCAAGCCGATTATGACGGTATTGCCCAGCGTGATGGCGGATACTTCAAAGTCAAATTCTTTTTTGGCGGCTGCCACTTTGAGCAGGTTTTCGGCAAAATAGCGCAACACTTTGGGGCTTTTTTCGGCAAAATCCCGTGCCGTGAGTGCCGTTTGGCTGTTGGCGGTATCTTCCGGCGGATATTTAGCTAATATTTCCTGAGCCTCAGCAAGTTCTTCGGGGAAAAGTTCCCGGCCCTTGAGGTGAAAAGCCTGAGCTGCTCCGGCAAAGGTCAACGGTTCATCCTGCAATTTTTCCAAACCTTTGATCACGGCGGCAGCGTAACCCTGACCGATGCGGGCAGCTTCTTCCACCGAGGCCTGTTCGGAAGGATCTTTGATGTCAAAGTGATTGATGTTGCCCGAACAGCCGATCAGCGGTATGCACATGGCGTTGCCGCCCAGAAATTTTTCGCACGCTCTGGCTGTGTGGCCCGGCCAGTCGCCGGATATATCGTTGCCGCCGGTGGTATCGGCGTGGTTGCAGATCGAAGCCAGAAGCAGTTTGGTCGAGCTGTTTTCCAGCAGTACCAGCGGGATTTCGGGGTCGATCTCGCCCTCCGGACGCACCACATCTTTGGAGCATTTGGGCGGATTGGTCACAACGGTGCCGTCTTGCATCCAGAAACGGCGGTTGAAGCAGTGATCCATGGAAAAACCCTTGCCGGACTTGATGCTCAAGCAAGGTTCCAGCGAGTTCATGGCCTGCTGCAGAGCTTTTTCAAAGGCTCCGGCGGCAAATGGTACATAATTTTCGTCATATCCGCCCCGGGCGATGCGCAGCTCCGGCGCCGTGTGGCAATGAGTGGCAGTGGCGATCAGGGTGTATTTATCCAGATATTTATCGGCCACGAGCTTGATGGCGGTTTGCAGTTCACCGGTTACGGTAATAAGTTCAAACTGTACGATCAAGGCGGTTTGATCAGCATTTTTCAACAAGGCACACCGCACTGATATATCGTCCAGCACGTTGTTCCAGATCCGGGTATTGAAATAACCGGCCAGACCCATTTTCATCGGCGGCACGATCGATTGATGGCCGATACCGAACTGTAAAATTTCATTATTCGACATTATTTATACTCCGTTCAAAGCGGTAAAATTTGCTTTTATTTCTTTTCGATAAGAATATCTGAATTTATACCGTCGCAAGTGAAGATCCATTTATTGTTGACTTTTTTGCACAGACCATACATGGATTCAAATTGGCCATCCAGTTCAAACTCCGCTGTATTGCCCAAAGCTCCGCCCACGACCAGCACGCAGCGGCGTTGAGCATCGTCGGTCATAACGGCGGCCCGCACCCGGCCTTTAAGCGATTTTACGTCCAAAAGTTTTATTTCGTTGCCGCTCAAGATCCAGTTTTCGATCTTTTTCAAGGCTGTATTGACTCCTTTGAACGATTTAAGCATATTTTCCCGATAGTTGGGTACAGGTATATTCGGATTGGTCACGCACGGGAAATAGTAATATATGAATCCGGTCGCTCCATCGATGGCTTGCGACAGACACATACTGCGCATTTCCTGTTCCGTGGGGGTGCGGAATCTTTTCCAGTTTTCAATATCGCCTAATTTTTCCACCGGTTCGTAGTAGGCCCAGCTGAACCCCTGACCCACCAGAAAATGCGGCACATTCAAACGCCGGATCATCTGCCCGGCAAATTCCAACGGGCTCAAATCGTGATCTTTGTTCAGCAGGGGATAAGCATCGGTACCCATGATGTCGGTAGTATTGAGAAAATGCTGCAGTTCAGTAAAGTGCATTGTTACCGACCAGCTCGGGTGATTGCCGTCCAGATGGAGGAGTTCTTCCCGGCGGCTGCGGATCATTTCGCTCATCGATGCGGGCATTTCATCGCAAATATACCACGCCAGTATTGACGGATGATTTTTGAACGACTCCAACACTTTGGCAACGATATTTTCGCTGCCGGAAGCACCCTGCCACTTGCTCATGTTGAACCGCTCAAGGGCAAAATCGTAAATATTATGCAAGCTGAAGATCACTTTGATATTGCGCTTGTGAATATTATCCAACACTTTGGTAATGGAACTGACAGTGTTGTTTTCGTCGCCGGTATAACGGTCGCGGGGCGTTTCGCGGCCCTTGCCGTCAAAGCGGTAATTTTCATCCAGCGACATACTGCCGTAAGGCATAATGGTGTTAAACCCTGCCTCCTGCAGCATGGCAAGTTCATTATCGGGCGCCTGGCCCACATACATACCCAGCACCATAAATTTTTTGCCGTTGACCCGCAATATGCGGTCAAGCCCGATCTGCACCGCCGGGCGTTGGTTGGAAATAACTACTGCTGACTGGCTGGAGGCCAGCACTTGACGGGATTTATTGAGCAATTCCAAATGCACCTGATAATTGCCCGGAGCCTGGGAGGGAAATTTAACCTTGCACATCCGATTACGCAGGGAACTTTCTGTCGTGGCCACACTCCGGTCATGCTGACGCAAATCGACCTTGACGATCAGATCTTCCGGTAAGTTATCGCAACTGTTCATAGCCCCGGCCAGCATCTCTGGTGCCGCAGCATCCAGCACCAGCGGAGCGGGGGCGATCAAATACACATAGTTGCGGTCATATTCTTCGATCTGCAGCGAGTCGAACCAGACTTCACCGAGGTAATTGTGAAACAAATCCATGTGGATTTCGCAATATTCACTGCCCGGATACATGGTAAA
The DNA here is from genome assembly GCA_015061575.1 of Lentisphaerota bacterium. GTDB lineage: Bacteria > Verrucomicrobiota > Lentisphaeria > Victivallales > Victivallaceae > SIG78. Next base: position 31,551 of record SUWF01000022.1, on the reverse strand, counting down.
TACCTTTTCCACCCGGGTCCAGTCTGTAGTTTCCATTACTCCGATCGGATAAACATTATGTATGATCTTGTCATTTTTATCGTAAAAATGCAGTGAAAAAGAGGCCGCCGTCCGGTATTTGCCCCGCTGAGAAATATTGGCTTTTATCCAGGCACTCATCTTGTATTGTTTGCCATGCTCAAACCGCACCTTGCGGGTCACTGGCTTATTGGGTTTGCTGGGCAAAGTTACCTGGTCGCGTTTGATATACAACGCTGCCGTGCCATTGCGCCCGCCGTTGCGGATGAGCTGGAAATCATCGGGCACGTTCCAATACTTTTTACCTTGGTCAAAATTCAGATTTTGCAATTTCAAAGCCATATCTTCACCCTGGATATTGAAAATAGCGATCACTGATAAAATCAGCACTGTTTTTATATATTTCATAAGTGTAAGCATCCTTTTTTACTCTTCCAACAGCATATCCGAGGCAATGTTGTTGGCCTTAAAGATATATTTGCCGTCCTGAAAAAACGTTTTGTTGAAAAGCGATTTGAATTTGCCCGGCAGCTGCAATTCAGCAGCCGCCTTGCCGGGACCTTCGGCGGTGATAAGCACACAACGTTTGCCGTCATTGTTTTTATGCAAAGTAGCTATCACCTTGCCGCTGACTTTCTGCAGCGCCAGAGTTTCTATGCCATGTACCGACATGATGTAAGGCTCCAGAGTGCGCATGGCTGCGGATACAGATTTCATGCGCTCAAAGGCTTTCCGGAAATATTCCGGATCTTTACTGCGGTTTTCGTAATCTTTTATGCAGTTCCAATAATAGAAAATGAAGCCTTTGGCACCGAATTGAGCCAGCTGGAAGCACATGGAACGCATTTCTTCTGCCGAAGGATCCCGGTGTACTTCATGCCAGTATTTATGATGATTTTCGGGCGTGGTTTTGGTGTAATACGCCTGATTAAAGCACTGAATCACGCCCCAGAACGGCTTGCCGAGTTTTTGCGACTGCACCGCAGCGTGGCGCACATCGTACATATCTTGCGCGCGGTTGACGATCGGATAGGGATCCACGCCGCCGATATCGCTGACTCCGGCAAAGTTGTAAAGCTCGTTGAAGTGCATGGAAACCATAAAAGTCGGATGCTGCGGATCCAATGTATTGATCAATTCCCGCCGCCGGGTAAGATATTCTCTGAGTGTAGCGGGCGGTTCATCAGCAATATACCACGCCAGCAATGCCGGATGCGGACCCAGATTTTTGATTGCTGAACGCATGACGTTTTCGGGGCCTTCGGCGCCATACCAGTTTTTGATAGCATAAGCACCGCTGTTGCTGACATTGCTTACGCTGAAAACGAGTTTTATATTTTTCTGATGGCAGTAATCCATGACTTCCAGCGTCTTGGCCAGCGCCGGAGGATTGCCCGGCTTGCCGTAATTAAAACGCAAATACATGCTGCCGTAGGATAAAAGCGTATTGAAGTTGGCTGCGGAGATCATATCGATCTCTTCTTTGCTCATCTGACCGATGTAAAAGCCCAGCGGCATGAACGGTTTGCCATCGACTATCAAGTTGCCGTGACGGTCAACAAAAGTACCTTTGAAAGTTTTGGCACTCTCCACGATCGTGACTTTGAAGCGTTCTTCGGCCAGCAGCGTCTGCCCATCGGGCGCCAGCAGCTGCAAATGCGCATCGGCGGGGCCTTTTTGCAGATTTTTGAAGGTCAAAACAACCTGACCGTTGGTAAGTTTGCCGGCGGCAGAGCTGCTGAAATCTTTGCCTTTTACGGTCATGATTGCGCTGGTTCCCGGCTCCAGCGCTTGGCCGGTACGCACTGCAGCAGCAGTCACTTGCGGATCATCCGCAAATATCAGCCGGTTGCCCGGGGTGACTGTATAGACAAAATGCTGGTCATTGAGTTCAATATTTATATCGTCGAACCACGCTTCGCCGAGAAAACCGTTGTAAAGGCCGACTTCCAGCAGACAGGTTTTCATTTCCGGCGGGGTGGTAAATTCCCGCTCCAGGCGGACCCATTTGCCGTTGCTTGATTCGATCAAACCGTTGTTGTAGATTTTGCCGATGACTTTTTTGCCGTTGCCGAATGACAAAACAAAACTGGCGCCGACTTTGTATTTGCCCTTTTGGGTGATTTGGGCCTTGGCATAGCAGCTTACCCGATAGGATTTGCCGGGTTCCAGATTTATGTATTGCCGGGCCCAGCCGGAGATTTTATCCGCCGATGTGCGCTTTACATACAGTCCCCGGCTGGAATTGCGTCCGGCCAGCGGTTCAATGGAGTATCCGGCCGGAAATTTCCAGCCCCGATCGGCGTCTTCAAAATTGGAATTTACCAGCGATACGGCGCCAGCAAGCTGGCCGGCGGTCAGCAAGGCCGCCAGAAAATATGATTTTTTCATTGTACTCTCCGTTAGGGAAGTTCTTCGATCTTCACATCATCGAACCAGGCTTCACCGAGGAAGCCGCCATACAGTCCGATATGCAGCTGGCAGCTGTTGACATTTTCCGGCGCAGTAAAGGTGTATTTGATCAGTTTCCATTCGCCGTTTGTCGATTCATAGCAGCACACGGGGTAGAGTGTTTTGACGATCTTGCGATCCTGACGCAAGGTCAGGATGAAACCGGCACCGACTTTGTATTTGCCTTTTTTAGTGATCAGGGCTTTGATCTGGCAGCTGATCTGGTATTTTTTACCGCCTTCGATTCTGGTAAACTGCCATGCCCAACCATCGGCTTTGGTTGATTGTTCACGTTTGACATAAAGCGCTTTGGAGTTGTTGATCCCGGCATTGTCAGCAATGGAGTATTCTTTGGTATACTTCCAGCCCTGACCGGGAACTTCAAAGTTGGTATTGTAAAGCCGGGGGGCGGCACTCAATATGCTGCACAGGCCAACTGAGGCCAAAACAGTCATCAATATCTTTTTCATAAATAAAGACCTTTCTTTGCTGCCGGGTTACAGAGTCTGCTTCTGGCCGGAAGCATCCACATAATTTGTGAACATATATTTATAGGGGTTGATAACGTTCTTTTCCACAAAAGGTATTTCTTTGAGCTTGGTTTTGTTGACCGATTCCACATGGCAGTCCACAAAAAGCATATTGCACAGCTGACCGTGTACCAGATAGGGACTGGCTTCGGAGCCCGATTGGGCTGCTCCCATGCGGTAGTAGGGACTGGAAATATCCGTCTTGTAAGAATCCGCCACCATAAAGTGATTGGAGGGTTCTTCGATCTTATACAAATAGATCGGCTTGTAGACAGGTGTACAGAACATGCCGTAGGTGAAAAGCAGCGAAGACGATTTGGGCTGGCTGCTGGGGCAGAAAAAAGTTTTCTGCACATCGGTTTCTTTGCCGGGAACGCAGTTACTTTCCTGCAAATTATAGTTCCAGAATCCGCCGGATGCGCTGGCGGCAGCAAAACTGTACATTTCGCCGTTGGCTCTGTCGCTGTAGATAGTGACTGCCAGACCGATGTTTTTGAGATTGCTTACACAGTTGGCACTTCTGGCCCGTTCCCGGGCAGCCGACAGTGCCGGCAGCAGCATCGCCGCCAGAATGGCAATAATGGCAATTACGACCAGCAGCTCGATCAGCGTAAACTGACGGCTGCTTTTGCGGGACAGTGAACGGGGGATTCGGTTCATGATTTCTCTCCTCTTTATTGGTTATAGTTGATTGTTTTTATTTTGCAAATCAGGCAAAAATTTGCCGTGTTCAAACGAAAATAATTCCCGGCGCAAATACCCCGAGGGTACATACAGCAGCTCATTGGAGGAAAAATTGGCCGTTATAAACGGTATATCTTCCCCCGGTGCCGCCGCTTGGGCGAGTACCTGCCGGACTTTTTCAATAATGATCGGCCGGGAGTGCATAAGCACGATATTGTCAAAATGCATTTTCCGGTTCAGAAAGATGATGCTTTTGCCCAGCAATACAGCGTAATCTTCCAAAATATCCCAAGCTTGCGGATCGCCGTTGAGCGCCCGGATATAAACTTCCGAATAGCAGAAAGTATTGATCTTTTTCAGACTCAAATAATACTTTTCGTACAAATGTTTGACAAATTCCTCGAAGTCCAGTATTTGCAGCAAACTGTGATCCCGGCTGAAATCCGTGACCGTATCCAGCCTTTTATTGACCTTCAAGACCGTCGCCGGATCATTCAAATAGCCGTTGATCACCACATGCTGCCAGGTATTGTTTTTATGCACCAACCCCAGGACCCGTCCGGGCAGATAATTGTTGATCGCATATTGCGACAGCAGAAACTCATCGCAATAACCGCAAATCGCATCGTGGCTGCAGTATGGCAAAAGCATATTGATCAGCTTGTTCTTGAATTGGGCCGAATAGATATTCCCGTCAGCCAGATTCACCGCAATGGAATAGATTTTTTTGCCCTGATCATTCAGGGAATCAGTGACTTTCCGGACTGCGGAAAAGAGCAGATTGGGCAGCACTTTCTTCTTTTCCCGGCTTTTGATTTCCTGCCGCTGCATGGAAATCGGGAACCCCAGATTATCGCACAGCAGCACATACAGTTGCGAATCCAGCACCGAAAGGATCAAAAAATAAAAGCTGGCTTCACCGGTGCGCAGCGTATAGTGTATCTGCGGCTGGCCGCGGGATATTATCTTGCGGGATACTTCAATAAGTCCCTGCTGCATGAGCGTATCCATACAGCGGCTGACCGTCCGGGGATTGAGCTTGGAAAGCTTGATCAAATCCTTGCGGCTGATTGTTTGATGGACAAATAAAATGCCTTTCAAACGGGCGGTGCTGTTGCGGCGCTGTTTCATGACTGTAGTTGCCTTTAACTGTATTTTTGCGGCGGAACGTAGTTTTTGCCGCCATATTTTTTCCACTGGCTGTACACTCCGAGCAATGCCAGACACGCCAGAAGCGTTACTGCAAAATCCCAACCGAACATCACCCGGTAGCCCAGCATATCAGTGAGTTTACCGCCCAGATAGGCCGCAAAAAAGAGGATCACCGAAATCGACATGGAATTGGCACTGGCAAACTGACCGAACTTATCCGCCGGAAAAACCGCCACCAGAAACGGCATCAAAACCACCCCTTGCACTGCATACATGATCGCCGTAGCAATCCCGATGACCGCAAAGGTTTCCGGTGAATAGACAAAAAAGTGGCCGAAAACATTCACCAGCATGATCAGCAATCCGCTGCTCAGATAAATCAGCATCGGATTGAATTTATCCATCAGCTTGCCCAGCAATGCCACCACGATCACTGCCGCCAGCGACCCGATCCCGATGATCCGGCCGTATTGGTCTACGCTCATGCCGATTTCTTTGGTGGCAAAAAGCACGTTGAACATATTGCGGCAGATGTTGGATGCTGAATTCAACCCTACGCAGACAAAGGTATATATATAAATTCTGGCGCTGAAACATTGCCGGAAAAACAGGGTGAAATAGTCATAACTTTTGCGGAAAAACGATGAACTTTTTTCGATTTTGTCTTCCACAGGCGGATAAGTGCCTTCTTTGACATAGCGGAACAGCAGATAGTACGACAATGCAAAAATCGCGCCAAAGACTCCGAACGTGGCTTTGGTGTGGTCAACCGTAGTCTGCAGCAGAAAAAAGTTGAATCCGGCCCGCAGGATCGTGCCGATGATCATGGCGCAGACCATGAACCGCCCGATAAATTCCTTGGGGATCACATCCACAATAAGATAGCTTGAAACCGATCCCGGAAACAGAAATGCCACCTGAAAAAGCAATATACATCCGGCCAGCAGATAAAAATCCGTATTGTAATTGCCCAGTAGTGGAATACAGCGGATCAGCAAATCGCTCAATTCCCGGTGCCAGGCGATCATCTGCAGCAGGATCAGCAGCGCCGGTGCCGAAAACATCATGTAAGGAATACGCCGTCCGAAGCGGGTGCGGGTTTTGTCGCTGACCGTACTGATCAGCGGAACCAGAAAAAAGCCCAATATTTGCGGAATGGTACCGATGATCAACGCAATATCAGTGGCCGAAGCTCCGACCCTGTCCAGCAATATCGGCTTGACTCCCGGCACCAGATCATCGCAAATGATGCAGAACATCTTGCTGGAAAACATAAGAAAAGATGCTACAATAAGCATCTGCGGCAAGGTGTAGCTCAAGTCCCGTATGGAACCGATGATCTTTTTGCTGGAGGTTTTGAGAGGCATTTTACAAAAATCCCGATTTACGATCATTTTTTATTGTTACTTAACTAATATACTTCAATTTACAGAGCACTGCAAGGATAAAATGTATTAGCAGGTAAAAATCAATAAATATTATCCAAAGTCAACCGGGTAAAACGGCTATTAAAATGCACTTTGCAATTATTGTCCGGGGGTATTGAGCTTTGATCTTTAACGGAGAGCTGCCGGTCACAGTCTGACAAGCAAGCAGCAAAAAAGCTACCGCAAAATTGTCCGGTTTTGCGATAGCTTTTTTGAATATGCTGCCAGCAGCCGCTGCCAATTAAGTTTGATTGGCTTCCGGCGGCGGCAGGTGATTTTTTCAGATGTGGTTGCGGCGGCGTTCCAGTTCGGTCAGGAATATCTTGCGCAGCCGGATATTTTGCGGAGTTGCTTCCACTAATTCATCGTCTTCGATATATTCCAAAGCTTGTTCCAAACTCATTTTTCTTGCCGGAGCGATCTTCAGATTGCGGTCGCTGCCCGAGGCTCGCATATTGGTGAGCTGTTTGGCTTTCTGCACGTTGACCACCAAATCGTTTTCTTTGCAGTGTTCGCCTACGATCATGCCTTCGTAAGTATCCACGCCCGGTTCGATAAAGAAAAATCCCCGCAGCTGCAATGCGTCAATGGCAAATGCCTGAGATTTGCCGGTGCCCATGCTGACCATCACTCCCAGCGAGCGCCCCGGCAATTCGCCCTTGAACGGCACATATTTGAGGAAACGGCTGGCCACGATGGCTTCGCCGCCGGACATGGTCAGCGCTTTGCTCCGGAACCCGATCAATCCCCGGGTGGGGATTTCAAATTCCAGCTTCTGACGGTTGCCCCGGGCTTCCATGTGAAAGAGCTCGCCTTTGCGCAGCCCCGCCAGTTCAATGATTTTGCCTGCGGCTTCGCTGGGCACATCTACGGTGAGTTCTTCCACCGGTTCGCAGCGTTCGCCGTCGATTTCCCGGATGATGACCCGGGGTTTGCCCACGGCAAGTTCGTAGCCTTCCCGGCGCATGGTTTCGATCAGGATCGCCAGATGCAGCACGCCCCGGCCGGAAACTACAAAGCCGTCACCGGTTTCTTCCACGTGCAAAGCCACGTCCCGTTCACATTCCCGGAACAAGCGTTCCCGCAGATGGCGGCTGGAAACATATTTGCCTTCTTTGCCGAAAAACGGCGAATCGTTGATTTTAAATAACATGGATATGGTCGGTTCATCGATGGCGATCGGCGGCATCGCTTCGGGGTGTTCCACGTTGCAGAGCGTGTCAGATATATCGATATCTTCGATCCCGACTACAGCGCACAGATCCCCGCAAGCGACTTCTTCGACCTCTTTGCGGGTGATGCCGTCAAAGACCAGCAGCTGTTTGAGCTGAACGTTTTTGATGGTGCCGTCACGTTTGACTACGCAGAGCGGCTCGTTGAGTTTGAGCGTACCCCGGTAGACCCGGCCGATCCCGATACGGCCCACAAATTCCGAATAATCCAGCGTGGCCACCTGCAGCTGGGACGCGCCTTCCCGCATCGGGGCCGGCGGAATAAAGTCAATGATCGCATCCATCAAAGGCAGCATACCTTCCCGGGGGGCCTTGAGGTCGCTGACTGCCCAGCCATCCCGGCCGCTGGCGTAAAGCACTGGAAAGTCCAGCTGTTCATCATCGGCGCCCAGTTCGCAGAAAAGGTCAAAAACTTCGTTGCACACGGCATCCGGGCGGGCATCGGGTTTATCGATCTTGTTGATGACCACCACCGGACGGAGTTTGAGCGACAATGCTTTATCCAGCACAAAGCGGGTCTGCGGCATGGGGCCTTCGGCGGCATCGACCAGCAGCAGCACGCCGTCAGCAAGTTTAAGTACCCGCTCCACCTGACCGCCGAAGTCGCTGTGTCCGGGGGTGTCGATGATATTGACTTTTACATCCCGGTACTGTACGGAGATGTTTTTGGAAAGAATGGTGATCCCACGTTCCCGTTCCAGGTCGTTGTTATCCAGAAAACAGTTATCGACTTCCTGGTTGGCCCGGAAGATCTTGGATTGTTTCATGATTTGGTCGACCAAAGTGGTTTTGCCGTGGTCAACGTGGGCGATGATCGCTACATTACGGATAGACTGCATAATTTTTTACTTTTGATTGCTGTATAGTTGTTTTTTCTTATTTATAACTAATTAATTTACTCCATAAATTGCAATTTTTCAAATAAGAGTTTGAATAAATCGCAAAATGAGTTATGTTATGTAAGGGGTAAAGCAGGGTACCGGATACAGAGCGAGGGTGCTAAAGTGAACAGACATGATACATTCAAACAGGCCGCCAGCATGATTCTGGCCGCTTCCGGTGATGATCCCGCCCGGGAGGGGCTGCTGGCAACTCCGGAGCGGGTGGCCCGCAGTTATGAGTATTTGCTGCGGGGATATGATCAGAAGTTGGAAGATGTGGTGCATGGTGCGGTCTTCAAGGCGGAATCCGATGATATGGTGATCGTGCGCAATATTGAGTTTTACAGTTTGTGCGAACACCACATGCTGCCGTTTTTCGGCGTTTGCCACGTCGGGTATATTCCCACTGACCGGATATTGGGGGTAAGCAAAGTTGCCCGCATCGTGGATATGTTTGCCCGGCGGCTGCAGATCCAGGAACGGCTGGTCAAAGAAATTTCTCATGCGATCATGGAAACCGTCGGCGCTGAAGGCGTGGGCGTGGTTATGGAAGCACAGCATCTGTGTATGCGTATGCGGGGGGTGGAAAAGCAGAATTCAGTGATGACTTCCAGCTCCATGCTGGGCAGTTTCCGGAGCGATTCCAAGTCCCGGGCCGAGTTTTTGCGGTTGATCAAAAACGCCTGAAAGAACGCCTGAAATGCTCCAAAAAGTGCCGAATACTGCAAAAAATCACTTTTTTTGCGGAAAAATGCGTTAAAAAACTTGCATTTTTTCATCCGTAGAGTAAAATCTCTACAGAACAGTATTACAGTAAAGCGGAGTGCCGGGCGGCAGTGAAAGGATTGCAGAAGTTATGAAGTACTACACAGAGGACCATATATGGGTCGAGATCCGCGGTGAAGAAGCCACCGTGGGCATCTCCAGTCACGCAGCTGAGGAGATGGGCGATATTGACTATATTGAGTTGCCTTTGGAAGATGAAGATGTCATTGTTGGCGACGAAATAGGCCTGGTTGAATCCAACGTTGATTCCATGGAGATCTATGCGCCGATATCCGGCACGATCGTGGCGGTCAATGATGAGCTGGAAAGCGAACCGGCGCTGATCAGCGATTCGCCGGAAGAAAAAGGCTGGATCTGCAAGATGACCAATATCGACGATTCCGAACTGGATGATATGATGGATTCCACTTTTTACCGCAAATATCTGCGGTCACTCAAACGCTGAACACCGGGGGAGTCAAAGGTATGGATTTCTACGAAGTATTGAAAAACCGGCGCAGCATCCGGGGATTTGACTCCCAACGCGAAATCCCGGAAGCGGCTTTGCAGCGGATCATGCAGGCTGTGCAGTGCGCTCCATCGGCCTGCAACCGGCAGCCGTGGCGTTTTGAAATCGTTTTCAATGAGCAGCTGCGCCGGAAAATCGGTGAGTGCTACCCCAAAACGTGGCTGCTGGAAGCCCCGGCGATCGTGGTGGGCATGGCAGATTATTCAACGTGCTGGAACCGCTTGGAAGGCACTCCGGCGGCGGAAATCGATATGGGTATAGCCATGGAGCATCTGGTGCTGGCCGCCGCCGCTGAAGGTTTGGGAACTTGCTGGATATGCGCTTTTGAAAAAGCCCGCCTCAATGCGGTTATGAATGTGGAAAAACCCTGGAGCGTGGAAGCCATTACCCCGCTGGGTTACGCCAACAGCGAACCGAGAAATTTAAGTTATAAATCGCTGGATGAAATCTTCAAGGTGGTAAAATGAATCTGGAAGCTTTCGGCAACGGCTGGAAATTTGCCGCCGCCGGCGACGGCGGGCAGTGGAGCTTGCTGGATACCCGGCGCGGCAGCACGATAGCTGATTGGCTGTGGGCATCGCTCAACGGTATAAGTGAATTAAATTGTGTCAGCGAAAAATGCCGTTTCCACAGCAAGCTGGATAACTGCGAAGTCGTTGTGGAACAAGAAAATGTATATCCTTTCGGCGGTGAATCCATCATTGACCGCTCGCTCGTGTTGCGCGATAAACTTGCCGAAGTGCGTTTGGATGTCAAGCCCGGCCGGGGCGAGATCGTGCGCAAGTTTGAATTGGAAACTTTGACCTTTCCCGGTGAGTGGCAGCAAGTGGAAATCATCCGCCAGCTGCCGGAAGCGGCCGGGGCGTGGCATCTGGAAAGATTGCCGGACAATACCGGGGTAATTTACAGCTCTCCGCAGCCTTTTGCTTTGCTGCTTTTGACTGACAGCAGCGGTTTTCAGCTGGAAATGGGCATCGGCGGCGATTGGTGGCGGATGCTGGGGCAGGGCAATACGCTCTGGCAGATCGAGCAGAATGCCGGGGCAGTAAGCGTCAAAGCTTGCGTGGTGGATCTGCCGGAAGATGCCGAAAATAACCGGCGGCCGTGGCGTTTTAACTACTATCTGGCCTGGGGCAGCAAAAAAAGTGCGCAAATATTTGCAGATAATGAAACTGAAATATTTGCTGTTGATTTGCTTGCAACTCTCAAATGCAGTTGTTTCCGGGCGCCGGCGGTGCGTAAGTATTTGCGGAAAGTCATCAGGCAGCAGCAGGAAAAAACTGCCAGTGTGATATTGCAGCTGCCCGAACCGGAGGTTTGCGACGATGCCGGCCATTTGGAACGGCCCGGCAAAAAAAGTTTGCGCCATTGGGATTGGGATGAACTTTTTGCCCTCTACAGCTGGGGCAACCGTACATTGGGCGAAGGCCGCACGCTGACGGTCAATTTGCCGGAAAATTCACTCTTTGGCAAACTGCCGTCCGGTCGTTATCTGGGCAACCCGCCCGGCGAAGCATCCGTGCGGGAGCTGTAAACAGGAGTTCCGGGGTATTTATGTCGTCAGCAACTGATAACGGAGATGTGTTTTTTGAAGCGGCAGATGCGTTGCGGGTGCTTTTTCTGGATTATCAGAAAAGTCTGAACGATGAGCCGGAATTTTTCCGGGCGGCGCATCCGGAACTGTTGGTCGCCTTGGATCAGGCTTTTTTTAACGCTCAACACGTCAAAGGCATTGGCGATTGCGTGGAGGCACTCAACGAACTGGTGCGGCTGACGCCGGGCAGAACGCTGCTGGAAACGCTGGAAGATGAGTTTTTTGAAATGCTCATAAACCGCCACTTGGATATCGCTGATTACCTGCGCAGCGGCAGTATGAACTTTGAACAGATCGAGTTTTTCCGGCAAAACTTCCTTGATGTGGAAAAGGGCGTGTGCGCCTTGCGGGAATTGGCCTCCGGTAAGCGGGTGAATCCGGCCGTGCGGGGCTGTCTTGCCGGGCGGAGCGTGCTGCACGAGAATCCGGAAAAGCTCGTGGAAGTGGCCATCATGCGCGATCCGTTCAGTGCCAGCCGGACTTTCCGGTATATCAATGGAGCTTTTCAGCCGTGTCAGGTCAGAAATATTGCGATCGATCAGTTTTATGGTTTTCAGGCGGTGCGGGAACACTTCCGGGAGCATCTGGCGGATTTCAGCACGCAAAAAAGCAATGTGCCGCTTTTGGTTTCCAGTCTGCCGGGGCTGGGAAAAACCCAGTTCAGCATCAATTATACGCTGCATTTTCCGGATTTGACTCTGATTTTTGCCGAACCGGAAACCCTGAGCTGCGATCTGGAAGCGTTTATCGGAGCAATGGCGCTGCGCAAGCGGCGGAAATTTGTGGTCTTTTTTGACGACATCGAGCCGGATAAAGTCGATTGGTACAACTTCCGCACCAATGTCGGCGGCAGTGCCGTGCTGCCGGAAAACATCATGTTCATATTGGCCAGCAATTATCAATTTCCGATCAATATATTATCCCGGGGGCGGGAGATCACGTTCCCGGTCTTTGATGAAGTGCGATGTCTGGAAATGGTCGAGGATTTTCTGGCGGGATTCGGCATGAAAAACGCCCACGAAAATCTGGCTTCGGTGATCGCCGCCGGCTACATCGAAGACTTCGGGCAAAAGAAATTCACCGAGTTAAGTCCCCGCACGCTGGTGCGTTATCTGGAAAAATTCCGCAACGACGGAGCGCTGCGCCGCAAGATGCTTGATCAATCCCGGCAACAGTTGATCGTGCGCCCTGACGCCCAATTGTTTTATGAATTCAATATAAAACTGTTGCGCAGCTTGTACGGCGAAAGCTACATAGATGACTTGCGTGCTGAAAAGCTCCGGAAACTGGGCGGCAACTGAATTTCAACAGACTTTCCTAAAAAAACGGACAGCTGGCTTGCTTGAAGCGGCAACTGTCCGGAGCCGATCTTATGTAAGTTGACGGTCAAAAGAGTTCTCCACTTTTGACACGGGCTTGGAATTTGCGGCAGTTTTCCCGATATTCCTCCTCGCTGATGCCTTCCGGCAGCACTTCCCAATTCTTCAAATCCAGCGAACGGGCCATGCCCAGCGACATTCGGTCGTAAGCATCAAAGTGCCGGGTGCCCATAAAAAGCATCACCCAATATCCGGTCAGTTCGCGCCAGTCCGCTACGAATTGAGCGGAGGCAATAAATTTGCTCCATTCCTGCCTGAGTCCGTCAATTTCCGCTTGCCCGTCGAGTTTGCTCCAGTGCATAATATCGTTGCTTTGGAGCATGGCAATGCGCTGTTCGGGCATACCTACTGAGCAGAATAAATAGAGTTGGTCGCCATCGGCAACGATGGAGGCATTTTCTATGCCCCGGTTGGCATTGTAAAAATCACTGTCCAGCAGCGGGCGATCCGGAGTGAGATTTTCAAAGCTCTGCATATCATCAGATACGGCCAGACCCAAATGCTGACTGGTGGTGCCTTTTTGAAAATCCGTAAAAAGCAGCCAGATGCGGTTTTTCCACTCCAGCAAATATCCATCGATGGGGCCGTGTGCCTCGTTGCCCCAATATTCGCCGTGATGCGTGGGCATTACGATGCGCGGCTCGCTCCAATTCAAGAGGTCATCGGACTCCACCAGGCAGACGGCAGTGGGCCACGGATAGCGGGTCACGCTCATGTACCACTTGTTGTTGAACCTGATCACGCTGCCCGGCGAAACGTATCCGGTGGGTGTGACCGGGCGGGGATTGGTAAAATTGCGGAAATCCCGGGTGACGGTCACAAAGCATTGATACCCTTCCGGCGCTCCCCAGCGATGCTGGTTGAACTGCACCGTAAAGTAGAGATAAAACTCCCCGTTGTGCCAGATCGCCGCCGGATCCCGGGTGCTGCACCGCCACGAAAAAATCGGATTATACAACTGCTGCCAATCAAAAGTGGTTGCCATGATCAACACTTCCTTTCTGCTTTGATTTATGACATAAAAAACGGCATGAAGAATTGATTTTTCATGCCGTTGCAATTTATATTACAGATGTTTGAGCGTTTCTCCCACATAGATTTGCCGGGGGCGGGTGATCTTGGTGTGGGCGCCGATCATCTCTTTCCAATGTGCGATCCAGCCGGGCAGACGGCCGAGGGCAAAAATCACAGTGAACATATTTTCCGGGATCCCCAGCGCCCGGTAAATGATGCCGCTGTAGAAGTCCACGTTTGGATAAAGTTTGCGTTCAATGAAGTATTCATCCCGCAGCGTGATATCTTCCAGTTCCATGGCCACTTCCAGCAGCGAATCATCCACATGCATAGCTTTGAGGAATTTGTGACATTCTTCTTTGATGATCTTTGCCCGGGGGTCAAAGGTCTTGTACACCCGGTGCCCGAAGCCCATCAGCCGGAACGGATCATCTTTATCCTTGGCCTTGGCAATGCACTTTTTGACCGAACCTTCCCGCTGGATGTGCTTGAGCATATCGATCACCGCCTGATTGGCTCCGCCGTGCAGCGGGCCGGAAAGGGCCGAGATCCCCGCCGAAATCGTAGCATACAAGTTCACCTGTGCACTGCCCAGAGTCCGGACTGCCGTGGTTGAACAATTCTGTTCGTGGTCGGCATGGAGGATCAGCAGCAAGTTGAGTATATCCACAGCTTCCGGGCGGATCACATAGGGTTTGATCGGAGAATCAAACATCATGTAAAGGAAGTTGGCGCAGTACGAGAGATCGTGCCGGGGGTAAACCACCGGATCACCAATACTCTTTTTGTAAGCGAACGCCGCCATGGTACGCACCGTGGAAATCAACCGGGCCGTCGAGAGGTCGATATCGTCCAGCATGGAAAGCAAGTCCACGTTGGGATAAAAAGTTGACAATGCGTTGATCATGGTTCCCAATATGTGCATGGGGTGTGCTCCCCGGGGGAAGTGATCAAAAAAGTGGCGCATATCTTCATGCAGCAGACTGTTGGCAGTCAACAGCTGCGAAAATTTACGCTTTTCACCGGGCGAGGGCAATGCTCCATGCACCAGCAAATAAGCTGTATCGACAAAACTTACTTTGCGCACCAGTTCTTCGATGGGATAACCGCGATAGCGCAGGATCCCGCGTTCGCCATCAATAAAGGTCACTTCGCTGCAGCACGAAGCGGTGTTCATAAACGACGGGTCAAGAGTTACGCAGCCGGTTTTTTTGCGCAATTCGGCCACATCAATACCGCGTTCGCCCTCACTTCCGATAACGATCGGCAATTGGATCTGCTGTCCGCCGACAGTCAGCGTGGCGAATTCACCGGTAGGTTTTACTTTTTTCAGCATATTGCAATCCTCACGCCTGATTTGATATGACTTCAGAAAGCAGCCCACAGCCCACTGGGCAGAAAACTCTTTCCGGCCATATTCCGGTTTATATTATATATAAAATTATCATTTGATAATATATCACCGAAAAGCGTGATTTTCAAATCCCGGAGGAACTTTTGTGGCCATCAAGTGCGTTTATCCAGCAGATCGTTGATTGCCTGCAGGAGTTTTTGCATATCTCCGGAGCCTTGTTCGATGTTGCAGCGCCGGTATGGATCGCCCTGGTGGTGAGCTGCCAGCACAGAAGCGATCTCTTGCAGCGGCGTCAGCAAGGTGCGGTGCAAATGTCGTTCGCAATAAAGAGCGATGCCAAAAAAGAACAAACTCAAAAATACTATTCCCCACGCTCCCGCCTGACGGAGTTTCTGCGCCTGCTGCGCCGAACGGATGATGGCGTTGCGGTTGTAGCTGGTCAGCCGGAGGATCGACTGTGTCAGCTGCTGGCGGCTGCCGGGTACATCCTGCTTGAGTTCCAACAGATGATGCCGGATTTGATCGATGGTCTCTTTTTCGCCTTTTTCGGTGATATTGAGTTGAGCCAGTTCCAGAGCTTTTTCAAATCCGGGCAGGTCGATTTTTTCTCCCGGCATGGCAGCCAGCATATTTTCGCAGGCTGCCAGACTTATGACGTTGCGTTCGTAGATACGTTCGATTTCCGGATCGATCCGCTGCAAACTCCAGACTGCTCCGATCGAAAGCAGCAAATTGAACACGATCAGCAGCCGGAAACTTAACGATATGAGTTGTCCGGAGAGCATATTTACACCTCCTGCAAAAGTTTGGCAATGGCATTTTCGTCTGAAACTATCAACAACATGTCATCTTCCGACAGTGCCTGTTCCGGATCCGGACGGTTCAGTACTCCATTATGCCGGACGGCAGCCACGATGATACCGTATTTTTTGGGCAGTGCAAGTTCGATGAGGTTTTTGCCGACCATGGCGGGCGGAAGTTTGATTTCAGTAAGATTAAGTTCGTTGGTCAAATCGTTGTCTGAAATCATATTGTGGTACAGTAAATGTGTAGCAAACCGCCGTCCGAAGTCCTGTTCGGGAATGATCACTTCGTGAGCTCCGACCATAAAAAGGATCCGGCGGTAAGCTGCGCTGCCCGCCCGGGCAACGATGTGTTTGCATCCCAGCTGCCGCAGTAATGCTGTACAGATGATGGCGGCCTCTTTGGCGGCGCTGCCCATGGCGCAGATCACCGAATCCCGTTCGGCAGGCAGGAGTTTGGCCAAGGCATTTTCGTCGGTAACATCAACTGCGGCGGCGTGGGTAACGAATTGAGCGGCAATATCGACTTTTTCCTGAGCTATATCCACGGCCAGCACTTCCACTCCACGCTCCGATAAAGTTTGTGCCAGCGCCATTCCGAACTGTCCCAGTCCGATGATCATTATTTGTTTGTTCATAACTGTTTTCCTTGATTTGGGTAACTACTCAGCCTAAAGGTATATTCACTGGCGGATAACCGGGGATCCGGTTGCTGTGCCGTTCACTGAACAGCAAAAACAACGTCAGCGGCCCGATCCGGCCGATAAACATAGCTGCCATGATAATGATCCGGCCCACGGTGTCAAGTTCGGTCGTTATGCCCAAACTCAGCCCCACCGTGGCCAGAGCGGATACAGCTTCAAAACAAAGTTCCCGCATGGGCAGGAGCTGCGTGGTGGCCAGCATGATGATCACGGCAAACAGCACCAGCAAGGCAGCTGTAAGGATGGCTGGGGCCTGGATGACAGTTCCCGGAGCAATGCGGCGTTGATCGGCACAGACGGTCGTTTCTTTGCGGATGGCGGCACGCAAGATAAAAAAGAGTACCGCCAGGGTGGTGACTTTGATCCCGCCGGCCGTACCGCCCGGGCAGCCGCCGATAAACATGAAAATGAGCATAAATAAATAAGTCGGCATTTGTACCGTTGCCAGTTCCACGGTGTTGAATCCGGCTGTCCGCAAAGTTACCGCCTGAAAAAATCCATTGACCAGTTTATCCGGCAGGGAAAGGTCGGCCAGCGAGTTGCGCCACTCAAAAAGCAGCATCAGGAATGTACTGCCTGCCAACAATATAAATGTACCTTGCAAGCAGAGTTTTTCAAAAAACGGCAGCCGTCTGATACTTCTGATCCGCAAAAAGCTGCAGCTGACGATCGGGGCAATCCCGCCGAGAACTATTTCCAATGCAATTATTATCAGCAGCAGGCTTTCTCCGGCGTAGGGAACCAAATTGCTGCTTCCCGGAAAAAATCCGGCGTTGCAAAAGGCCGATACGCTGGTGAAAATCCCCAATTCCAGAGCTTGAGGTAAATTGTGATGCACGCTGTAAAATCCCCAACTGAGCAGTGCTGCTCCGATACTTTCAACTATAAAAGTAAAGTTCACCACCAAGCGCAGATTATAGAATATATCCTGCTGCTGCACCGGTGCAAGTTCATGCATGAGCTGTTCCTGATTAAGGGTCAATTTGCCAAGCATGTGCAAGGCGAGTGTGGTCAGGGTCATGATCCCCAGTCCGCCCAGCTGGATTAGTATCAGCAAAATGGCCCGTCCGGTAAAAGTCAGGTCTTCAGCAATATCAATGGTACTTAAACCGGTAACACACGCTGCACTTACTGCGGTGAATGCCGCATCGATCACCGGCAGATCCTGCATCATGGCCCACGGAGTGCGCAACAGCAAAGTTCCAGCTGCGCAAAGTATCAGAAATGTCAGCATCAGACAGCGGGCCGGATGCTGAACAAGCAGTTCCGCCAGCTGCCAGGATGTGTGCAGTTTGCGAAAAACAATTATCAGCACAACTGCTGCCAGAAGTGCAGCGGGCAAAGTAAGCGTATTATGATTGGCCAGTAACAGAAAGGTCACCGGCATCAGTATGAACAGCAATAGTTTCTGCAAATGATTCCTGGCTGCGGAAGTTATTTGCGTATACCTTATGATATTTCCCCACAGCAGCATTACTCCGGTCAGGATGATCAACGGGAATGCACTCCAATTGGCAGCGAACAACGGCGAAAAAACAGTCAGAAGCAGCAGTGAAAAACTGAGTCCGCCCAAACGATGCAACTGCAGTATGCCGGTAAGTTCTGTAGCGGGAACGATTTTGTGGGTGGTCAGGTGATAAATGATACTGATGATCGGCAGCGCATATAAAAGCGTCAACAGCGGATTATTCTGACACTCAAAAAAAATCACCAGCGTACTCAAGGTCATTCCGTAGAACATCAGCAGTTTCCCGAGGCGGGGGGTATTCAGAAATACGCTGCAGCCGGTCAGCAGCAGCCCTACAGTTGCGCTTACAACAACCAGTAACCAAAAGTCCGTCAACCAGGGATGTTGAATACTCAATTCCTGCCAGGTCAGCGGCAATACCCCCAGAAGTATGCCTTGTACGGTATACTCGGTACGTTTTATATTGATCCTGGTGGTGTTATTCATCTGAGTTTAATTTTAAGATTTTGATTTTTTGCAACTTAATTAATATAATACCACTTGAAAATTTGTCAAGTTCCCTGTTGCTCTAATTTCTCCGTCGGATTTGCAATCCCGCCTTTTTGTGCTATCTTAAATAGAAAGGTCAGAGCGATTTTTTTAATTTCTTATGGAGTACAAAGGTCATGGAGCAGCCCAATTCAGTCAAAACTTATACCGTGTCCGGTCTTACTTACACTATGCCCAAGCTTATTACGACCATGGGGATCATTCTGGTGGGGCTTTTTGCTTATGCTATGACCATCGGCGTGGTGCCGCGGATCATGCCGCTGAAACTTAAAGAGCTGGGGGTATCTTCGACTCTGATGGTCTTTATCATGAGTACGATGGGCTCGGTGCTGAATATGACTGTCTGTCCGTGGGTGAGTTTTAAAAGCGACCGTTACCGCTCCAAACGCTGGGGACGGCGGGTGCCGTTTATCCTCTACACGCTGCCGTTTTTGTGCATGAGCTGGGTGATCATAGCGTTGTATAAAATGGAGGCGGAGCTGCTGAAAAACATCTTTGCTCCGGTATTGCAGCTGCCGCCCGCCACCTGGGCGGTGGTGGTGCTGGCGATCGGGGTATTTTTCTTCAAATTCTTTTATATGTTCGTGGGGTCGGTGATCCACTACGTCTATAACGATGTAATACCAACGCAGTTTTTGACCCGCTTTATGGGAGCAGTGCAAATATCCAATGCTGCAACAACGGCTTTATTCAACTTTTTTGTTTTCAAACATGCTTTAACGCATTTTTCTGAGATAATGCTGGCATCGGTGGTCGTTTACACGCTGGGGATGGGCTTTATGTGTGTTACCCTCAAGGAGCCACGCTTCCCGGAGCCGGACAGCAACGAAAAACGCCAGAGCAAAGGTTTACGGGCGGTGCTGACGTTTATGCGGGAAAGTTTTTCGCATCCCTTTTACTGGTTTGAGTTTCTGGCTACTGCGTCGATCGGTATTGCCGGTGGAACCTCGATTTTTGTGGTCTTTTTTGAACAATCCATGGGGTTGAGTCTGGCGCAGATCGGCGAAAAAGCCGGCTGGTCGGGGTTGGGGGTGATGATCGCAGCGTTTGCTATTGCTTCGATAGGATCGATTTTTATTGACCGCTGGCATCCGCTGCGGGTATCGGTATTTATGCTTTTGTTCGGTATGATCGCCATGGTTTATGAATGTAAATGGTTTTTCTTTTCGCCGGGAGCACAGGTGTTCTGGTGGTCAAGTCTGCTGGTGGGGCAGGTGACATTTCTGCTGCGGTTCCGGGCTCTGGCTAATATGCCGGCGCTGATGCGGATTTTTCCCAAAAGCCGTTTTGGTCAATTCTGTTCGGCCCGGTCGCTGCTCAGCAGTGTGCTGGCATTGGTTTTCGGTCTGGTGCTGGGCGGAGTGATCGACTTTCTTAAAATCAAGCTGGATATGGGCGAAAATGCTTACCGGTGTATATATTTCTGGCAGGCGTTCTTCTATGGGACTGCCGCTTTCTGCTATCTTATGGTGTATCGCTATTTCCGGAAATTGGGCGGTTACAGCGGCTACAGCGCTCCGGCTCCGTGGTCGGATTTGGGTGTGGAAAAAATGGAACCTTCGCCGGTGGTCGCACCCAGTACGCGTTATTTGCGTATTGCGCTTTACGGCTTTGACTTTGCTTGTGGCGGCACGATCATTATGACGCTGGTTTGGAGTGCTTATGCCCAACATATCAACGCTGCGGCGGAAGTGAACAGTTATTTGACCCGGGCATTGCCGGCGGCGCTGACGGCCGGGGCTTATTACCTCTTTATCCGGCGCAAGATCACCAGCCGCATCAAAATGGCGGCAACTGATGCAGCAGTTGTACTGCCGCATCATGGAATATTGATTTTGGCGATGCTGGTGCGGGTGCTGCTGCTGGGGGCGTTGGGCGTGCAGGCTTTTCTGACGATCAAGCCCGAAAGTGGCGGCATTGCCGGGCGCATGGGAATGTTTGAATCGTTCGTGGACATCATCTACATAAGCATGATTTGGGTATTCGTCAAG
The DNA here is from genome assembly GCA_015061575.1 of Lentisphaerota bacterium. Taxonomy (GTDB): domain Bacteria; phylum Verrucomicrobiota; class Lentisphaeria; order Victivallales; family Victivallaceae; genus SIG78. The sequence goes on along the minus strand of SUWF01000022.1, from coordinate 11,026 downwards.
CTGGAGTGCAGCAGCGTCACTCCGGATAAATTATTGCAGCAAACTCATTTTAACAAAACTCAAGAGGAGAATGTGCTATGAAAATGATCAAATTTTTAACTGTGGCAGTGATCTTTGCTGCCGGCATTTGCGCTGCTTGGGCAGCTCCGCAAGTTATTGAAATCAAACCGGAGCAGTTTACGCTGTTGGATGGGGCGTCGCTGGAAAAAAATGCGCAGGGCGAAGCTGTGGCAGTCAAGCTGGTATCGTCTTCCAATAAGCGCTGGGCCCGGGCGGAATTTACAGTGGAGTTTGATCCGGAAGTGACTTACTACATACTTTCGTTCCGGGTCAAAGCCGAAAATGTGATATCGGATATGGCCGATAAACATGGTGCTGATGTACTGCTCAAACCCGGCAAAGGCGGCGCTTTGCGCTTTTCCAGCCGGGGCACTTACAAGTCTGATTCCGGTACTTTTGATTGGCAAAAGGCCGAACACCGGGTCAATGTTAAACGCTATTTGGACGTTGCGCCGGTCAAGGTTCAGCTGGCTTTGACTTATGCGCCCGGAACGGTCTGGTTCGATCAAATTAAATTGACTCCGGTAGTCGCCAAAAAGTAACAGGAATAAGTTATGAAGTTATTGCTGAGTGTGTTGGCCGGGGTGGTTGTATTCTGCAGGGCCGGAGCCGCTGACGGAGTGATCAATATTGCTCCGGAAAAGTTGAAACTGTATCGGGGGGCAGCGCTGGATAACGTGGTTTGTACCGGCAATACTCCAGCCGTCAGGCTGGTCAGTACCTCAGAAAAACAATTACCCAAAGCAGAAATAACTGTCAATTTGGATAAAAATGTAACTTATTACGAATTAAGTTACTATGTTAAGTGCAAAAATGTCGTTTCCCGGCAGGTCGACCGTTATGGAGCAGATATTATCCTCAAACCGGCCGGCAGCGGCGCTTTGCGTTTTTCCAGCCGGGGCAGTTACAAGTGCGATCACGGTACTTTTGACTGGAAAAAAGTCACCCACAAGATCAACGCCCGCCGTTATTTAGCCGGACAGCCCGTTACTGTGACTTTGCGCCTGGCCTATGCGCCCGGCACAGTCTGGTTCGATCAGATCAAACTTACCCCGCTGGACGGCAAAAGCCAAAGTGCAGCCGCAGCAGGCGGCTTTACGTTTGGTATATTTCCCTGCTGCTATCAAAAGCCCGGCGAAGCTTACGAGATCGCCGAAAATCTGCCGGCGCAATGGCTGCTCAAATGTCTGGCCCGCCCCCGGAAAGCTCAGAAGGGAACGCTGACTTTTGAATTGGAATTACCGGATTTTCTGGAGTTTAAGGGGTTGGGCGGATTCTCGTCACGCTTCCGCAACGGGTATTTTCCGCTGCAGAAGTTCACGGTGCAGCCCGGTCGCAAAGGATATAAAAAATATGTAACTGTCTGCGATGACCTCATCAGCGGCATAACTTTTACGGATTGGCGCAAAAATTGTATGCTGATCACGGCGCTGCCGGGCAGTGCCGGAAAAAGCGGCGTCAGCTATTGGCAAGTCAAGCTCAACGGCCAATTGCTAAGCCGGGGGGCAGATCCGGTCAAGGTGGTGCCGCCGGTGCGCTTGACCAGCGAACCCTGCCGCCGGTTCCGGGTGGGTGTGTTCGGACCGGTGAGCCGCAATTCCATTTTTCGGGGCAGTGCGGAAGAAAAGCAGTATTTCAACTTTTGGAGCAGTCTGACCGCCAACAAAGTTATGCTTTTTGCCGGAGCGGCGCATGGTGCAGCTCCGGAATATGAACATATAATGTATACCGGCGGACTCTATCTGGAAAGCTGGCTGGGCTTGCCCGAAATGGCCGCTTTCCGCAAAGCAGCTCCGCCCAAAAGCGGCAAATCCGCCGTGCCCAGCTGGTATATTCTGGATGACCCGGAAGGTAAGTTTGAAGCTTATCAGCAGGCGTTTTACCGGTACTTGAAAAAGCATTATCCGACCGTAAAAGATATTTATTTGAATATTGAACCCTATGTGGAGCAGGGCTACGATCAAGGCGGCCGGGAGCGTTTTGCCCGCAAACTCGATCTGGCGGCGGTGCCGGATGTCAAAGCTTGTCAGACCACTTATCGGGACGAGTGGCAAAAATATATGATCGACCTGCATCGGGAGCTGATCGCCAAACTGGCTCAGCGGATCAAAAAAGAAAATTACCGTTTGCTGCTTTGCACCAACAAGATCGATTCCCGCTACGGCCCCGGCGTGTGGAGTGCCGGAGTCGATGCCATGGATGCTGATAAATACGCCGATGTAAACTGTATTATGGGATACTCCATCGGCAGCAAGTTTTTTGACGATGTGGCGCTGAACGTCAAACTGCAGAGCAAGCCGATCTATCCCGGGCAGGATCCGGCCGAAGAATACCGGGCGTGGTACGATATTTATACGCCCGCCGGTATCCGGCAAAATGTGGTGGCCGCAGCGGCATTGGGCTGCATGGGATTGTGGTATTACCCGTCAGATGCGCTCTCGGGTAAATATTTGCGGGCGATCGCCGAAGGCTACAGCATGGTCAGTAAATACGAGGATTTTTACTTTGACGGAGCGCGTATCGACAAAGATTTCAGCTTGACGGTCAAAAACTCTGCCGCCCGCAGGGTCAAAACTTTTTCCGGAGCCGAAACCACGATCTACTATCCGGATTTTTCCGGCAAATTGCGGTTTACGGCGCACCAGTTGAATGGCCAAAAGCTGCTGACGATTTTTAATTACACCGAAGAGCGGCTGCTGGTCGAAGTTGCCGGGGCGGACGGAAAAAGCTTTCTGGTCGGTGTTGACAGCTGGGATCTGGCGCAGGTTTTGAGCGATGCACCGCCGGAGCAGACGGCTTTGCGTGCCGAAGCGGCGGGAGCAGTGCGTAAATTCGGCAATCAGCTGCTGCAGGAAGCGCAGCATAACGATGCAGCGATCACTTGGGGCGCAGGTTTGCACGGCGAGCCGGTCATCCGGTTGAGCAAAGGCAAAAACAGCGTGGATCTGGATGTGTTTAATACGCTTAACATTAATAGTCTGCGCTGTAATGGGGTTGAGCTTTTGCAGGATGGATTTATTGGCAAAGTGGTGTTCAACTTGCCCAAGCAGTTGCCGGTCAGGGGCGAAGTGACCGCTTTAAAGATAGTCAATGATCTGCCGCAAGTAACGATCAGTTACACCGTACCGGGATTTGCGGACGAGGATACGGCCAAAAATGTTTTGGAAAACCTGCAGGTCAAGCGCACTTTTACGCTTGAAAAGTCTGCGCTGCGCTGCCAGATGGAATTTTTCAATCCCACTGCTTCAGCAATGCCGTCAGCCATACGGACAGCCAATCTGCTGATGCCCGGCGAGCGTTTCGGTCAGACGGTCAAACGTAATTTGCAAAGCGGCGAACTGACCGGTGGTAACGCAATCGACCTGATAGCCCTCAAAGCGGGCGCAGCCAGCTCATTGATGAATAAACTGCCCCGGCAAGTGTGGACTGGCGGCAAAATCATAATATCGGCCCGGGATGGAGCGTTGAACGAGCGTGCTGCCGTAGTCCCGGTAACGACCGGATTCAGCGGTTTTTACTCATGGCAGTCGCTGCGTGGAAAATCCATGCGCACCGTAGAGCTGCTGTTGGATGAAAAACCGTTGGCGCCCAACGAAAAACGCTGCGTTGAATACCGTATAGAGTGGTAAAATAATCATCGTTTCCCCCATCAGATATTGTCAGCTGATGGGGGAATTTTTTTTATATATTTTGCTGAGCAGTAAGCTGTCCTGGCGGGCTTTGGACAATTCAGCGTTACACTTACGGCAGCAGCGCATTTTTTTAATTTCTCCAAAATCAGTCTTGGTTATTTACGCAAAAATTGATTTTTTTTTATGCCATGCTATATTATGAAAGGGCTTGAAATCACACTATCAAAGCAAGGAGGAACTTTTGATTATTCCAAGCAATCAGCGTTGTATAATCATTGCCGAAGCCGGGGTGAACCATAACGGGGATTTGGCTATGGCCAAAAAACTGGTGCAGATGGCTGCCGAAGCCGGGGCGGATTATGTGAAATTTCAAACTTTTTCGGCCGATAAACTGGTGACCAAAACAGCCCGTCAGGCTGATTATCAAAAGAAAAATCTCCAGAGCAGCGATGATGACAGCCAGTATGATATGCTGAAAAAACTGGAACTTTCCGTCGAAGATCATTACGAGCTTATAAAGTGCTGCAAATATCATGGGATCGAGTTTTTATCGACTGCATTCGATAATGATAATCTGATTTTTTTGATGCGTGATCTGGATCTGGATTACATCAAAGTACCTTCCGGCGAACTGACCAACTACCCTTATTTGTGTCTGGCGGCAACTTTGAATAAACCGATCATTTTGTCTACCGGCATGGCGGTGCTGGAGGAAATCGTAAGTGCGGTCGAACTGCTGGTCAGCCGGGGTGTCAAACGCAGCGATATATATGTGCTGCACTGCACGACGGAGTATCCGGCGCTGGTTTCGGAAGTAAACCTTAAAGCTATGGATACCATTGCGGAAGCTACCGGCTGCCGGGTCGGGTATTCTGATCACACTATGGGTATAGATATATCTGTGGCCGCCGCTGCCCGGGGGGCGGTGGTGATCGAAAAGCATTTTACGCTCGACCGCAGCTTGCCGGGGCCGGATCATCCTGCTTCGCTGGAGCCGGATGAACTCAAACAGATGGTCATTGCCATAAGAAATGTGCAGCGGGCGATCGGCCACGGCGAAAAGAAACCCGCCAGCAGCCGGGAATTGAGCAACCGGGCAGTTGCCCGCAAAAGCATTGTGGCGGCCTGCAATATTGCGGCCGGAGAGCTTTTCAGCGAAAAAAACATCACTGCCAAACGTCCCGGCAGCGGATTATCGCCCATGTTGTGGGAAAGTGTTATCGGTCAGCGGGCCAAGCGTGATTTTGCAGAAAATGATCTGATCGAACTTTGAGGAGAATTGACTTATGAGCAGCTGTAATATACAAGCATGGATCTTTGTGCGGGGCGATTCCATGGGCTTGCCGGGCAAAAACGTCAAGCCGTTGTGCGGCAAACCGCTGATCGCTTATACGATCGAAGCGGCCAAAAAGTGCCGTTTCATCAAAGATATTTTTGTTTCTACCGATAGTCCGACTGTGGCGGCCACGGCTGAACAATACGGGGCGATCGTGCCGTTTCTGCGCCCGGACGCTCTGGCTGACATCATGATGCCCATTGTTCACTCCTGGCGTCATGCCATAGAGTGGAACCGCCAGCAGAGTGAATTTCCGCAAATGGATATAATGGTTTCGCTGCCGGTGACTACGCCGCTGCGGAAACCGCAGGATATTACCGACGCTATCGAGCTTTATTTGAACGGTGATTGTGATTCAGTTGTGGCAGTTACCGCCAGCAATCGCAATCCGGCTTATGATATGGTTTACTGCAATGAAGCAGGGTATGCAAATTTGATTTTGCCCAATGACGACCCGCTGGCCAGAAAGCGCAAAACCCGGCCCTATGATATAACCAATGTCGTGCATGTAAGCAGCTGCGATTATATCATGCAGGAAGATAACTATCTGCGGGGACGGGTCAAAACCTTTGAAGTTCCCCGGGAGCGCAGCCTGGATATCCGGGACATCTGGGACTTTAAATTGGCCGAAATAATTCTGCAAAGTCAGGAGTAATTTCATAACCCAAAGCAATGGGGCTGTTGCTGAACCTTCTGAAAGGCGGCAAAGCCCCTTTTTCGTCTGGATTTTTATTGAAAATCCTGACGTGAGCAAAACTGTTTGCCGACAACCTCAAATGGGCTTGCCGGCAGCCTGGCTGGCCGGAAAAAGCCGGAAAAATAAATATTTTTGGAAAAAAATTGAAAAAAAAGTTGTTTTTTAGCAAAATTGCTGTATAGTATAAAATACGAACTCTTACGAGGCGTGGTAGCCAAACGGTTAGGCAGCGGTCTGCAAAATCGCATAAATCGGTTCGACTCCGATCCACGCCTCCATTTTTTTTGTCTGGATTCCACATTTTAATTTTATCAGATACAACGTTAACGGTGAAAATATGCGCAGATTGTGGGGAACACTTGTCACTTGGTTTTGGTTGCTGCCGCTGTGGGCGGAAGATTTTGACTCTTACGATTATGAATACAGTTCCGGCGGATTCGATTTCAAAAATTATCTGCTCACGGCTTTGGAAAACGGCTGCAGTATGCTGCTGGCCGGGGTGGTACCGCTGATCGTTGCCGCCCTGGTCATGCAGAAATTTTCGGATATGCTGCGGAACCGGCTCGTCGGGGTGCTGGGGGTAAAAGGCTACATATATCTGACGGCGCCGGGCGTAATGATCCATGAACTCAGCCACGCATTGTTTTGCATTATCTTCAGGCATCAGATATTGGAAATGAAACTCTTTGCGCCGGAAGCCGACGGCACGCTCGGATATGTCAATCACGCCTATAACAAAAACAGTTTGTATCAAAGAGTCGGCAATTTCTTTATCGGCACCGGGCCGATTTGGGGCGGCGGGGTGATGTTGGGCATCATATCGTGGTGGCTGCTGCCGGATTTTATGCGGCAGGGCGTGACGATTGCTGACAGCTTCCGGGCGTTTACAGAGGGTATATTGAACTGGGGATTCTGGATACGCTGGCAAAGCTGGCTCTGGCTCTATTTATCTTTGACGATCGCTTCGCATATAACTTTAAGCCCGCCGGATTTGAAGGGGGCCGCTGACGGTCTGGTCATGATCGTGCTGGTGGTGATGCTGGCTAATTTGCTGCTGAGCTGGCTGGGTAATTGGAGCGAGGTGGTCTGGCAGTATGAAATCGCTATATTGAGCAAGCTGGTTATCGCCTCGATGGGGGCGCTGATCGTAGGCGGTATTGCAATAATTGTGCTGGCGTTTTGCCGGAAGCGATAAAGCTGTTGGAGCGATCAAATCCCGGAGCTGTTGTTGCAACAACAGCTCCGGGATTTTAGTTTACAAATCAATAAATGCGACTTTGAATTTGGAAATGAATGGTGCTGCGCTCATACATTGACCATCGGTGATGATCCAGCGGCCATCTTTGATTTGCAGCGGCATGAAGTTTCCGCTCAAAAGCACCTCTGATGGTTTGTTCAGGTCGCCTTCAATGGGGAAAACCACCTGTTCAGTGCTTTTGATCAATTCCATGGAAAGTGGATCGACTTCGGCAATGTATAACGGGGCGCGGAAACGCACGAGCTGGCTGTTGACTTCATTTTTGCGTGTGTAGCTCAAAAAGAGTTTATTTTGATTGAACAGCCAGTGCTGCTGGGTACTGCTGGTTTCCAGAAAAGTTCCGTCATCGAACTTCCACGGCTGGATCGGAGCATAATGCAATCCGTCAGAACTTTTGCTCCAATAAGCGTGACCGTCTTCGGCCCGGAGCGTTATCAGCGTCTGGCCGCCAAATTCCAGGAGCGACGGCTCCAGCAAGCCCCGGTTGTTGTGCAGCTCCAGCAAATTGCCGCGTTCAATAAATTCAAATTTTCTGCCGTTGAACTTCATGCGGCAGACCGTTACAAAGCAGTAGGGCGTTGCCAGCGACTCCCGGCCGTAAAATGCAATCAGCCATTCGCCGTTTTTATGCACGATACGCTGACCGCAGCCGCACATGAAGATCACATGATTGGCAAATTCCGGCGGCTCCAGCAGCGCCCGGGGAGTCCAGCTGCCGTCCGGCAGCAGCACTGAATAACAGCCGCGGCGGCGCAGTTCCGGCGCCGTATCTTCTTTGTTCCAGGTGCCCTGAGTATCCATAAAGCGGTCGTCTTTGTAAAAGACGCTGTGACCGAGGAAAACCATGCAGTCGTGCTGCGGATCGTGATTTACGACCGTATCACAAACACCCTGATATTCGGCCGGAGAGTTTTCCTGTTTGAGCCATCCCAGCTCCTGAATGGCGGCGGGCTTGCTCCAGCTCTGGCCGTGATCGTCCGAAAAACTGTATTCCACTGGCCCGAAGTAGTCGCCGCTGCCGATGGTTTGGATCGCCAGATGGATCCGTCCGGAGGGGTGCAATCCGGCTTTGGGGTGAAACATATTGCGGTTGATGAAGCCGTCACTTTCAATGGTTTTGGTAGTTATATACATAAATTACTGCACTTTTTTATTGGAAAATTTTATTGTCAGGGTTGTTCTACGAATGCGGCCATCTCGCCGGGACTCAGCATAAAGGTGAACTTTTTGCCGGTGGTGCTTTTTCCGCTGAAATATTCCCGGCTCTTTTCAAACGGCAGATCCACATAAATCTGCCGCCGCCGGGTATCGGTGCTGTAGCAGATCAGGATCGACGGTTGCCCCGGAGTGCGGAACAGCATGTAATTTTGCGGATCGATGCCTTGAACTCTGGCGCCTTTCCGGGTGCGTTCTGCATTGAACAGCGCTTCTTCGTGGTCAGCCAGAAAACTGTTGAACTGCGAAAAGTTGTGGAAACTGCGTCCATCACAGCCCGGCAGATTGTAGACCAGAAAACCCTTACTGCCGCTGATCAACCCGGCTGCCAGATAGGCCAGCGATATGGGCTGACTTTGCTGCCGCAGATAAATGTGCCAGGGCTCGGCGATCACTCCGCTGGAAAGCGGAGTGGATTTCAGCGCCTTTACCGTGGCGGCGATTTCAGCCGTGGTACGGGTGTAGCCGGCTCCGCCCCGGTCGATCACGCCGGAAAGTTTGCGCCAGTCCACACTGTAACTCTGCAAAGTTTTGGGCGATTGGTAGCCGCTGTAAAAATAGAGTTCTTTGTTCATGGCGTTGACCAGATTTTTCCACATGCGGCAAATCTGAGCGATCCGGCCGGTCATAAAATCGCACCATTTCTGATGATACTTAACATGTATATCCTGACGTTCCGGCACGGTGGAAAGCCGGGCAAATTCCGCAAAAGCTTTCAGACAGCGCTGACAGTAGCAGCTGAGCATACCATCTTTGGCCGGAGCTTCGTAATCAAGGCACAGAATGTCAAAATCTTTCAGCTGCCGCTGCAGTTCCTGCCGGGCAATTTCGGCGATCTCCGGCGAGTTGATCAATATATCTGTACAAATAAAGTTGGCCTGATCGGTGGAAACAACACCCCCGGAGCTGTTGATCTTGCGGTATTCCGGGTGCTGACTGTAAAGTTTTTTGGCCCGGGGATTGATGATCCGCTGATAAGCCAATACGCCAAAACGTTTCATGCCCGGCACCGGAAAATTCTGCAGCCGGTTGAAGCCGGATTTCTGTACTGTATCGGTCAAAAAACGTAAATTGGCGGCGCTGTCGGCCAGATTGACCATAAATCCGCCCCACATTTCGCTTTGAAAAAGCCGGGGCGTTTTACCGGCCAGCGGCGGATAAATATTGACCGTCAAAGCTTGCGGAACTTCCACGATGCGTCCGTTATCCCACTGCGCATAAACGTAGGCTGTCCGGGTGCGCTTTTGGGCATCGTACTGGCCGGTGCTGCGGATCAGCAGGGTGTAAACATCGTGCGGATCGGGTTTGACTTTGCATTTTTGCGCCAGATTGCTTTTGATTACATAGTGGGTGAACGGCTGTTTATTGATGTTCAGTTCCCGGGATCCGGCAATGTGCAGTCGATAGGATGATTGTTTGATCGTTGTAACATTTTCCAGCACCAGATCCCGGGGCAGAAACAGATCCAGCTGCCACGGCAGACCGGATAATTTTTCTTCCGGATTGACTGCGATCACATGCAGCATCTGGAGCGAACCGGCGGCGATGTGGAAGTGGTTGTTGTCTTCCGGCCAGAACAACGTTTGAGCTACTGCCAGCGTTTGCGGCGGAACGGTGGTATCAAATATTGCCGGATAACCGTTTTTCTGCAGTTTCTGCGTTGCCGGAGGAGCCGGATAGAGCCCTTGCGGAGCGCTTAAAACGCTTTTGCCGCTTGTGGTGTAAACGGTGGTGTTGACCATGGCATTGCCGATAATGTAAGTGGGCGTCTGCCAGAATAACTGCTGACCGTCCGACCAGCTGAACGCAACTGAATTGTACTCCTGGCCGGGCAAATTGTATTTGAATTGATTGGAGCCGTTTTTGAACATGAATTTTTCATTCAGCTGCCGCTTATCTTCGCCGGCGGCACAGAACTGCAGCCAACCGGCACGGTTGCTGTTGAAGCTCAACTGCCGGTTGGCCGCACCATCCAGATTGGGCTGCCAGTTTTTGATTGCCGCAACCCGGTCGCCCCAAACGGCTTTGCCCAATACGCTGCGCAGATGAAATGCCTCCTGACGGGGGAAGTAGAGCGTGGCGCTTTTGCGGGCGGTGTTGATCCGTCCGGCCATTATTTTTATGGCCTGTCCAACGGCGGGATGGAGATCGATTTCCTGCAGTGGTACAGCCATTTCCACGGTGTAAAAACCATTCCGGATCGTTCCGGCGGTACGGGCGGAGCTGTTAAAATTCAGATCCCGGCCAGTCCATATATCCTGCGTGGTGCATTTGGCATCTTTCAAGGTGCCCAGCGCATTGACTGTAAATTCATAGACCGGATCCAGCGCACCGCTGCTGCTGATAAAAAATCGCACACAATCATCTCTGGTAACCGTGCCATCCCGGTTTTTGACCGAACTTTTGAACATATCCAAGTCCGTAGAGTGGAAGACATAACCGAAGCACTCTGGGGCGCAAAAGTCAGTTCAAGCACCGTAAGTGACCTCAATCAAAAGATTTACAGCAAAATCGAATCTTGGCGAATGCAGCCAATCCACGGAGAACATCCATACATTTTTGTTGATGGTGTATATCTTAAGCGCAGTTGGGGCGGGGAAGTACAGAATGTTTCCGTACTTGTTGCCATCGGCGTAAACGCTGAAGGGTATCGTGAGATTTTAGGTGTTGCCGAAGGCAGTCGCGAAGATAAGGAATCCTGGAGCAACTTCTTCCGCTATCTGAAAGACCGTGGTTTAAAAGGTGTCAAATTGGTTATTTCAGATAAAGCTTCAGGATTGGTTGATGTCTTGGGCGATTTCTTTCCTGCTGCTCAATGGCAACGCTGT
>SUWF01000072.1 GCA_015061575.1 Lentisphaerota bacterium | reverse complement strand
ACCAGATGGACGAGAGTCCATCGCAGAGCCGCAGCTTGTCTGCGGCAACCTCTTTTAGTGAGAATTGCGATTGGCTCATTTTGAGCCAATCAGCGCAGCGGCGATATAAAGCAGCAAATGACAGTAAAATTTATTTTAACTGTCATTTGAAGATTTATATCAGCGCAATTCTTGCGGTGCAGCTTTTAAAAAAATGGAGCCAATGATCGGAATCGAACCGATGACCTGCTCATTACGAGTGAGCTGCTCTACCGACTGAGCTACATTGGCACCTTGGTGTTTAGATACTATATCTCCAGAACACCAATATTGCAAATTATAAAATGTTTTTTTCTTATTTTTTTATCCGGATCGTCCATTTATTGCTGATAGATTTTTATATCGGCTATATCCACATCCACGTTCAAGCGATACATATTGATCATGAACTGCATGTTGTTGGTCTGTTCCGGAACGGTGAAGCTGAACGTTGCCGGGGTCCAGCTGCCGTTGCTGGGCGCCAGCTCGGTCAACGGTATATGTTTGGTTGCCAGATCGCCGCGTTTGCCGCCTTTGCTGGTAAAAAACAATGTAAAACCGCAACGTTTCAGCGCATCGCCGGAGGCTTTATAAAGCAGCTGCACAGTGTAGGTTTTGCCCGCTGTCGGCCGCAGATAGCTGTAGAGCGAACCGTTGTTGGCTGCACTGAACGCCAGGTAATCTTTGTTGAGCGCGGAATCTTTTTGAATATCGGCATTAAAGTTGTTCGGCCATTTCATAAACTCTTTGGGATTGCCTAAGTTGAACGTTTTGAACAAGGTTCCGGTTGGAGCAGCGGCAGTGGCTGATGGCTGCTTGTTGATCTGCACACTTTCGTCAAAAAATTTGAACTCATCGATGAAAACTTCGGTATTGCAGCGGAAAAATGCCAGCATAACTTGAGCGTTTACCGCCGTATCCGGAGCGGTAAATTCAAATTTGGCTTCGTGCCACTGATCATCGGCTGTACAGACGTCGGCCAGCGGTTTGTGCTGGGAAATGGTTTTACCGTCAGCGGTTTTGAAATTGATCGTTGCGCCGCAGCGGGCAATGGGGGCTTTGGCGGTTTTGTAATAAAAACTTATGGAGTATTTATTGTTGGGTTTGACTTTGTACCAGAAGTATACGCAGCAGTTGTTATCCGGAGTAAAGACCAGCGATTTTTTGCCTTGATGAAAAATTTCTTCATCCAGTTCCAGCGTGGTTCCGGCGGGCCACACCTGAATGCCCCGGGGGCTCTCGCAATTCCACGATTTGATCAGTTTGCCTTCCGCTGAAGCGGTCAAAGCAGCGGCCGAAAGCACTGCCAGCAAAAGTTGTTTTTTCATAATACGTTACTCCTTGGTGATCGAAAATATTTTAGCGCGTTGTTTATCCAATGTTACCGTAAAATTGCGATTGTTTCCGTCAATAACGGCGATGGTCTGGCCGCTGGCCAGATCGGTTACTTTGCCTTGCAGAGCGGATTTTACTTTTACGGTCACGTTTTTGGGATTTTTGCTGTATTCAGATACCAGCACCCAAGCTCCCCGGGGCGAGTTTACACACTTGACCATGGCATTATCGGCCTGCAGCAGAGAGTCATCCGGGCGGCCGTTAAAAATAATATCTTCGCACGGCTGCAGCGATTTTACACACAAGGCAATAGCGCGCATGTCGTTGGCATCCAGCGGACATTCGCCCCAGAAACCGAAACCTTTGGCTCCGCCGGCAATGGCTTCGTAAATCACATACATAAGCATTTCGGCATTGATATCGCAGTCGAATGCGTAAAAGAACGGGTAGCCGGTACTCAGGATCGGGGCGACCGGGATCCGGTCGTTGGTGATCTTGCGCTGGACTACGGTATCCTTCCAGGTGGTCAGCATATCGTAGGGCTGGTAATTGGCGTATACTTCAGTATAAGACATCGGCGCAAGATAATCAAAGATGCCGATAAAATGTTTGGGGTCTTCCAGACCTTTGTTGTAAGTCCAGCTGTCGCGGTAATCTTTGTGAGTGTACATTCCCGGGAAACTGCGGTGATAACTCGAATAGATCATGAATTTGAACATCCGTTTATCGAGGCCTTGCTGAACCATGTAATCTTCCATGGCTTTGCGGTAATCGCCGAAAAATGCTGCGTACTGCCGGGTTTTGAAATCCCGCCACGCATTGTAAGCAAGCCGATTGGCCGCGGGATTGGCGGCCAATTCCGGCAATGTGCTGAAATTCAGCTCCGGATGATTTTGCTGCAGAAATTTCCGGAAATTATCCGTACACAGCTGGCAGCAGCAGAGCTGATCGCCCTTGCTGTACATCTCCGGATCGGTACTGTGGAAGTAAATACCCCGGTCAATGATCATCTTGCCGGATTCGATAAGTTTTTTATACCATTCGCCCCGGTAAGATGGACAGAGCTGACTGGTGTTTTTGCTGCCGTCGGCCATGATGGCAGCACCATCGCTTTTCTGACCTTGGGCCCACCACCATTCCTGGATCCAGGCGATCTGTTTGATTCCACTGCGGGCAGCCTTGGGGGCGATCGCCGCCAGATTGCCGGAGCCCCACTGAGCTTCATCCGGATTCATATATGCCCAGATATCAATGTGGTTTATACCGCACTTTTTTATGGAGTCAAATTCCGGGAGCATGGCAAAAAAATCGCCCGGCATCGACCAGTAAACCGGCAGTTTGGCCAAACCTTTTACCTCAGGTATATCAACTACTTGAATATCCAACAGTTGGGGAGCCTGTTCGCCTTTGGCGTATTTTCCCCAGTAATAACCTTTGAGTCTGGTGCCAGCTGAAAGCTGACGGGTGAGTTTCCAGACAAATGTATACTTGCTGGCTTTGGGCTGCGGCGTGGCGCAATAGAGGTCAAACTCTTCGCCGTTGTACTGCCACGAACCGTTTTTCTGCAAATCTATCCAGCGGAAGACGCCTTCAAGCTTGATCGCTTTGGGCAACGCCAGATACAGCACCGGTTGGTGGCGGGGATTGACGGGAGTGAAATGTATACAGCTGCTGGTATTGTAAGCTGTGTAAGCAATTTTTTCAATATTGCTGACCAGTGCATAACCGGACTTTTTCCGGGGCAGATAGGGCCGTTTGGTGGTCAACGGCTCCATAGTGGAAACTATTTCCCGGGCTGGAAGCTGCAGCAATATTGTCAGCGCAAACAAGGCGGCAAAGATTTTTTTCATATTGCAACGCCTCAGGATTATTTGTTCAAAGTCCAGAATTTGTTGGACGGAACCCAGAATATCTCCCACTCTTTGCCCTGATTGCGTTTCAGGATCTGGTTTTTCTGTCCGACATGTCCATCGTAGTAAAGCACATTGGTGTTATTGTTGTGCGCCAGCACAATGTACTGACTGTTGTTGACATTTACATTGGGATCATCCCGGCGGACAGCCATCGGATGCGGGCCGTTGCCGTGGGCATTGGCTGTCGGGTAATAAGATACCTCAGTAAGTGTGGCCAGATCCGATGGCATGGAAATCTGACTGTCGCTGACGTAGCTGCGCTGAGTGGCGTCATTGCAGGCATCATAGCCCAGAAAACAGTTCATCCCGTAGCTCAGACCGGCCCCCGGAGCACAAGTGGTCATGTATTGTTTATCGTCAGAAGGACAGCGGTATTCAGTGGTCTGAAAATACCATCTCGGTCCGGTAGTGGTGGCGCCGTTAGCCATTTTGCCGGTGGTCGTTTCGCCGGATGGCAAATAAGGTTCAAGTCGGGTATACCACCAGACGTTGTTTTGCTTCACAGCCGGAACATAGGTGTTGGCTTCAGTGTACATACGCACTCCCAAACCGATTTGTTTGAGATTGTTGAGGCAATGCGAGCCCCGGGCACTTTCCCGGGCCGAAGAAAGAGCCGGCAGCAGCATGGCTGCCAGGATAGCGATGATGGCAATTACAACCAGCAGTTCAATCAGCGTGAACGCTGATTGAGTGAAGATGTGAAGGTGTGAAGAGTTTGACTGCGTCAAACGTGAAGTGCGCCCTTGCGGGCGTAAGGATGTGTAGTTTTTATAAATTTTTTTGAGGTAATGCAACGGCAAAACCCTAACTTTGCAAGCAGCACTCACCAGCAGTTCAATCAGCGTGAAAACTTGGGGCTTTTTCATAATTTGCCTTTCTTTTTAGATTATGAGTTAAAGTGATAACGAACACGCGAAAGAGAATTTTTTGCCTGCGAATAACCATCATTATTCAAGTCATCAAACAACAGTTGCAATGCCTGACAATACAGATCATGATAGTCACAAATCAGCATGTTTTCGCCAGCAATATCTTCTTTGGAAACACAAAACAGTTCCGGCACAGGCTTGTCGGTAATATCCTGCCAGTGCATCCGGAAGGCTTTTATGTATTCATGTGACAGGTGCAAAACCAATGCTTCCGGTTCTTCCGCAAGCGCAGCGTAGTATTCTGCCAGCAGCCTTCCGCCCTGTTCACGGTAATTATGACCGAATTTTTCGTGCAGTTGAACTTCATCAAGCCGTCCGTAAAAATAGTCCGGATTAAAATCATCGCCTACATTTTTCAAGTAATAGTTGAACAGCTTATCCCGGAAATTGAATTTCCGGTTATCGTAAGTGGCCAGCGCAATCCGGCGATAATGTTTCTGGCGGAAGTGTTGGAACAACTCGCTATATACGCTCTGCCAGTCAAAATCCACCCAGGACACCCCATCAATGATTCCTTCGCAGCAATTCAACGCCACTACCGATTTACCTGAGCGGCGAAGCGACGCAGTCAATTCGCTGGTCAAACCTACAATCAAATATCCATCGCAGGGCAGATCGGCCAGCGCACTGGGACGCAGCTGGCTGAACGTGGTTATATCTGCCACTTGCAGGATCGAATAGCCACGGGTGGCGGCAATCCGGTTCAAGGCAGCAACAAAAGAACTATTTTGCGGTTCATCAAAAATCACTCCCACCAGACAGATTACTCCGTAATGATTATCCGGCCGGCGTTTGCCGGTAATAAAAGTTCCCCGGGTGCTGTCGCAAGTGACCATGCCTTTTTTGGTAAGTTCCGCAATCGCGCGTTTAACAGTGGATTGTCCGGCGTGATAAATATCAGTCAGCCGGATAACTCCGGGCAGCCGGCCTTGTAATTCGCCGTTGACGATTTTGCGTTCAAGATCGTTGCTGATTTCAAGATAACGAGCTGTAATTGCCATAAAAACCTCATTTCAGCTGTCTATATCATATACTATAGCACCTTTGGGGGCTTTGTCAAATTTTTAATAAAGATTTTTTGGGGTTTCATTTTGATAAATAGTGTTTTTGGATCGTAACTTATTGATGGATAATGGATATATTTTAAGTGAGGAGCGTGCATCGTATGGGGCGGATGCTCGGTTGTATTGGCAGTTTTAGTTACTTGCATATTCAAAGATCTTGTGCTATAGTATATATTATAGTTTTATAACTGCAGTGTATTGCGCTGATAGACAAAAGGAGTTTTTTATGCTCAAAGTTGCAATTGCCGGATTCCGGCACAGCCATATCATCGAATTGGTAGATAAAACCCGGCAAAATCCCGATTTGGAACTGGTCGGATGCGCTGAGTCTGATCCGGCAGTTAGAGATGAAATGAATAGTAAAAGTATTAATATAGAATGGCTCGATCCGCAGGAAATGCTGGCCAAACTGCCGTGTGATATTGTGGGGCTCGGAGATGTCTACGCCCGGCGCGGAGCTTTGGCCATAGCCGCACTTAAGGCCGGAAAACACGTCATTGCCGATAAACCGCTGTGTACATCGTTGGAAGAACTGCAGGAAATCCGGCAGTTGGCCGCCGAAAAAAATCTTTGTGTTGGCTTGATGCTGCCATTGTGGAGCAGTTCAAACGCAGCAGCAGCCAGAAAGGTGGTGCGGTCCGGAAAAATCGGTGAAGTACAGTCAGTTGTTTTTACCGGACAGCATCCGTTGAATTATGGAACCCGTCCCGCTTGGTATTTTCAGGCAGGTCAACACGGCGGTACGATCAATGATATTGCCCCGCATGGGATCGATCTGGTGGAATTTGTAACCGGTCTGAAGTTTGAATCCATAACCGCTGCCCGGTGTTGGAACGATCATTTTCCGGAAGTTGCGCATTTTAAAAACGGGGCGCAGTTCATGGCTGTTTTGAGTAATGGGGCAGGGGTGATGGCCGATGTATCTTACTTTGCCTGTCATTTTGGCTTGCCTGGCTACTGGCGTTTCAGCATTTGGGGGACGAAGGGGTGGATAGAATTCAACTGTGCCACCCCCGGTGTCAAATTTTCCTGCAAGGAAAGCACCGCAATTACCGATATTTTTCCGGAAGCTTCCGGTACTGATTATTTGAAAGAATTTCTCAAAGAGATTAAAGGCGAGAAGCCGGAATGGTTTTCCACGCAGCACATATTGGATTTGACAGAATTTACCCTAAAGTGCCAACAGCAAGCCGATGCAATATAATTGCGGCTGAAAAAACGTTATTTTGTTACGAAAAACAGCAAAAAAAGCACAAAAAAATTTGCATTTTTCTCAAAAAGCTGTATGTTATATGACATAGAAACAATTGGGGAAGTAGCTCAGTTGGCTAGAGCATCACACTGGCAGTGTGAGGGTCGAGGGTTCGAGTCCCTTTTTCTCCACCAGCCTTCAACAAGCCGTCAGATTTTCTGACGGCTTTTTTTACGGCTTGGCAAGCCATCCCGCACACAGCGGGTGGATTGACAAGACGGAAAAGCGGATGCAAAGCAGCCGTTGAAGGCTGTCCCGCCGTAGCCTTGGCGGAGGCGGACAAATACGCATTGCACAACAGCAGAGGTCAATATGCAGAACTTCCACTATGTTTATATTCTGATAGATACAACCACTGAAACGCACCATTATGTAGGTTCTACACAAGATCTGCAAGCTCGCCTTGCCAAACATAATGCAGGAGAAGTTCCTCATACTTCAAAATTCAAGCCGTGGCGTATTCAAACTGCAATCGCCTTTGACAGCAAAGAAAAAGCCGTTGCCTTTGAAGATTACCTGAAATCCGGATCTGGCAGAGAATTCGCTAAACGGCATTTCTGAAATTGTCAAAAAAATACCAGTAATGGTTGTAAACACCTTTTATAGACAGTATATTAAGACTATACATTAAATTTGGAGTTTCAGGTGGAAATCGCAAGAATATTCTTCTCTATTGCATTATTCTCTTTAGGAGTGTGTTGGCTATGTAATATAATGCTGTTGTTTACCAAACCGCACAAATGGTGCGAATTGCTGATATTTCCTCAACTTGTTTGGTTTGCTCTTGGAATTATTATATTCGGATATGGAGAAATATATTTTGATCTGCAGACAAAAACACAGTGGTATCTTGTGACTTATGGATATCCGATTTTGCTTTTGCCAATACAAATTTTAGCGTGCAACAAGTTTGTTTCTCTATA
>SUWF01000021.1 GCA_015061575.1 Lentisphaerota bacterium | reverse complement strand
GGTCGGTGCCAAGCTCTTTGTGGATATGGCGCACATCGCCGGTCTGGTCGCTGCCGGTGAACATCCCAGCCCGGTACCCTATGCCGACGTAGTGACAACTACCACGCACAAAACATTGCGCGGGCCCCGTGCCGGATTGATTCTCTGCCGTGAAGAATACATCAAGGCGATCAACTCCAAGGTATTCCCCGGTATGCAGGGCGGTCCGCTGGAACACGTTATTGCGGCTAAGGCGATCTGCTTTGGCGAAGCCATGAGCGATAGCTTCAAAGCTTATCAAAAGCAGGTGCGGCTCAATGCCAGGGTGCTGGCTGATGAGTTGACCCGCCGTGGTTTCCGGATGGTTTCCGGCGGTACTGATAATCACTTGATGCTGGTTGACTTGCGTCCCAAGCAGGCCACTGGCAAGGCGGTGGCTAATGCATTGGATATTGCCCGCATCACGGTCAACAAAAACATGATCCCGTTTGACCCGGAAAAGCCCTTTGTTACCAGCGGTATCCGTATCGGTACCCCGGCAGTTACCACCCGCGGTATGAAGGAAGATGCCATGCTCAAGATCGCTGAATTTATCGATCGCGGTGTGGCGCTGCGTGAAGATGTGGAAGCACTCAAGCAGCTGGGCGAAGAAGTCAAGGCTTTTACCGCCGATTATCCGATGCCCCAGTTCTGAACAGAATCAGCATTAATTTAAAGGTTGTATAAAAATGATCGATTTGAAAATTCTCCGGGAAAATCCGGAGCTGATTAAGCAAAATTGTGCCCGCCGCGGCAGTGCGGTCAATGTTGATACGCTGCTGGCGCTGGATGTGGAATATCGTAATTTGCTCAGCGATGTGGAAAATATGCGTTCCGAACGCAATCGTCTGAGCAAAGAATGCAAAGATAATCCGGCCGCCCGTGATCAGGTGCGTGAACTCAAAGAGCGCATTTCTGCCAGCGAAGGTCATCTGAACCGTCTGGAAGACAAGATTTCGGCTATGGCCTCGTTCCTGCCCAATTGCTGGCCGATGATGTGCCGGATGGGCAGACTGATGCAGACAATGTGGAACTGCGCAAGGTGGGGGTGATCCCGGAATTTGATTTCAAAGTGCGGGATCATCAGGAATTGGGCGAAATGCTGGATATTATCGATACTCAGCGCGGTGCCAAAGTGGCCCAGTCCGGTTTTTATTACTGGAAAGGCAAGGGCGCCCAATTGGTGCAGGCGTTGTTTTTCTGGACTCAGCGCGAGTTGGTTAACCGTGGTTTCCAGCTGTTTATGACGCCGTGTCTGGCCAAGGAAAAAACCTTGTATGGTACCGGTTATCTGCCGTTTTTTGCCGATCAGACCTATGCGCTTAAAGATGAAGATCTGGCGCTGATCGGTACATCGGAACAGACATTGGTCGGGTTCCATGCAGATGAAGTGCTCGAAGGCGCCACACTGCCGCGTTTCTACACAGCCTACACTCCCTGTTTCCGGACTGAATCCGGCAGCTACGGCAAGGCCAGCAGAGGTATTTTCCGGGTGCATCAGTTCCATAAAGTTGAACAGATCATCTTCTGCAAACCGCAGGATTCGGTCAAATATCACGATTTCTGTCTGGAAAATGAAGAATATTTGCTGCAGCAGTTGGGCTTGCCCTATCATGTGGTCAATGTCTGCGTTGGTGACTTGGGCGCACCGGGTTACAAAAAGTATGATATCGAAGCCTGGTTTGCCGGTTTTGATGCCTATCGGGAAGTTACCAGCAATACCAATTTGACTGAGTTCCAGAGCCGTCGTTTGAATATCCGTTACAAGGATGGCGACGAACGTGGTTTTGTACACACGATCAGTGCTACGGCAATGACTGACCGGGCGGCGATCGCCATTCTGGAAAATAACCAGCGCGCCGATGGTTCGGTAGTGGTGCCGGAAGTGTTGCGTCCGTTCACCGGTTTTGATGTTATCGAACCTGTTAAACATTGAAGTTGACTGCTGTTTTGAGCAAAAAAAATTTCCGGCGCATCGCCTTTTTGGGCGGGGCATTCGATCCGCCGCACCTCGGACACGCCATGTTGGCCAAACGGGTGCTGGAGTTGGATTTAAGTGACTTGGTGCTGTGGGTGCCCAGTTGGGCACCTCCGCACAAGTGCGCCGGAAATATGAGCGATTTTTTTCATCGATTGGCGATGGCTGGGTTAGCCGCAGAAGAAATACCCGGCTGCGCTGTATCGGATATAGAAGAGCGCAGGAAGTTCGATCCATCTTATTCTTTCCGGGTGCTGGGGGCGTTGGCCGAGGAAAATCCCGATGCAGAATTGCAACTTTTGATCGGCCAGGACAGTCTGGAACAATTGCATACATGGTATTGCGCCAAGGAGCTGGTAAGCCGGTATGATATAATAGCCTTTCCCCGACGGGGCGGCGGTACGCGGCCGGGGGAAGATTTGGTTCTGCCGGAGGAGTTTTGGGGACACGAAGCTGCCGAAAAACTCCGCAACAGCCTGATTCCGGGCGAATATGTTGAAATATCTTCAACTATTTTGCGAAAAGAATTGGCAAAAAATGCCAATGTGCAGCATATTATCAATGCAAAGGTATTGGAGTATATAGAAAAAAACGCTCTTTATCGTTGAACATAAGGAATGATTTTATGACCGAAAAACAAAAACTCGATGAAGCGTTGGCCCGTTTTTGTGCCGAAGAAGCTTCGCAGAAACTCGGCAGCGGCATTGTGGCTTTGAATGTACGGGAAATCAGCAGTATTGCTGATTACTTTATTATCATTACCGCCACCAGCGTGCCGCACCTCAAGGCATTGGTCGGCCATTTGGAAGAAGAAGTCCGCAAAAAATTTCAGCGCCGCCCGCTGGCGATCGATGGCGAGCCTGCCAGCGAGTGGGTGCTGATCGATTTCGGCAGTGTGCTGGTGCATGTCATGGGCGAAGAAGCCCGTCAGAAATATGCGCTGGAACGTTTGTGGAGCGATGCTCCGCAACTGGATATTGCCTTGGATTGATTTGGGGTTATTGACGTAAATAACTGATATGGGAATACACGGATGGATTGGTCGTTTCGTAAAAATTGGGATGAGTATACCTGGAGTGCGGAGATACGCAAAGATGAACAGCGTATTGCCGGATATTTCCGGGCGCTGCCCAATTGCCTGGATCTGCCGGGCGAGGACGAGTTGATCTTCACCAAATTAATGTCCCAGCCGGAGTTGGTTCCCACCGGTGTAAGTGATCCGCAGCGGATGCTGCGCAATGAATTTGATTATTCCGAAGAAGAAGCTGAGGAATGGGATGCTGAACGGCGAGAGGCCCGTCGGCGCAGCAATTTTGAACCATCCAAACGGTTGGAAAATCTTGCTGCAGAGTGGAATCTGCTGGCGGCATCCCAGCTGGAAAAGGTGGATCTGAAGCTGATTTTAGCGGTGACTTGTGCTTTTGGTAAATTGCTTTCCAGAATATATAATTTTGAAGAAACCGAAGAATCCGATGAAACGTTGGCTTTGCGCATCAGTCTGCTGAAGAGAATGTTGACGGATTTGAATGAGGTACTCAAAGAGTTTAAGGCACTTCCCGAATCTGCCTGGTTTTGCCTGGCGGATTTCTTTGAAGCTTTGTCGATAGTGCGTGAGCAAATTCTTGACAAGCTCAATGATCTGCGTAGTTGTTGAAAATAAACCACCGCTATAAAAAAACGATCCGTTGCTGCTGAAACAAAGTTGGCAACGGATCGTTTTTTATGGTAAGCTCAGTAAAAGCTTATTCCCATTCGATTGTCCCCGGGGGCTTGGCGGTAATGTCGTAGACGACACGGTTGACGCCTTCGACTTCCCGAACGATCCGGTCGGACATTTTTTCCAGCAATTCCCACGGCAGATGCACCACCTGAGCGGTCACCGCATCCACACTGTTGATGCTGCGGATGGCAATGACATAGTCATAGCTGCGGCAGCCATTGCGTATACCTACTGTTTTGACCGGAACAAAGATGGCAAAAGTCTGCCAGGTCTTGTGATACCAGCCGGAAGCATAAAGTTCCTCAGTAACAATGGCATCGGCTTCCCGGAGTATGGCAAGCGTGTCACGTTTGATCGCTCCCACATGCCGGACGCCCAGCGAGGGACCGGGGAAGGGGTGACGGTCAAGCATTTCCCCGGGCAGCCCGAGGAGTTTACCGACTTGGCGAACTTCGTCTTTGAACAAGCGTTCCACCGGTTCGACCAGCTGGAATTTGAGGTCTTCGGGCAGGCCGCCGACATTGTGGTGGCTTTTGATCACACCGGCGGGGTTGCCGTCAAACGGAATACTTTCCAGAATGTCCGGGTAAATCGTTCCCTGACCCAGGAAAGGTGCATTGACTTTTTTGGCGGCGTCAGCAAAAACTTCGATAAACTCCTTGCCGATGATCTTGCGTTTCTTTTCCGGTTCATCGACTCCGGCAAGTTTATCCAGGAAGCGGTCAGTGGCATCCACATACACAAGATTCATCTTGAAGTTGCGCTGAAAAACTTCCTGCACCTGTTCCGGCTCGCCTTTGCGCAGCAAACCGTGATTGACAAACACGCAAGTGAGCCGGTCGCCGATAGCCTTGTGGATGAGAGCTGCAACAACTGAAGAGTCCACACCGCCGGACAAGCCCAGCACCACAGTGCCATCGCCAACCTGCTGGCGGATATCATTAACGGCTTCGTCGATAAAGTTTTCCAGCTTCCACAAGCCTTGACATTTGCAGGTGGTTTTGCAGAAATCGACTGCAGTTGCAACCGCATCGGCAACGTTATTGTCTTTTACTTCCAGCACCATGACCGGCAGATTGGTTTCCTGAAAGCGTTTGAGGTCATCAGCGTGTTCCGCTGCTCCGGCATCCTTGCAGACGATGATCCCAACGGGGGATTCTTCCTGGAGCCGATTGACCGGTACGGTTCTGGGCATAACCATGGTATAAATTTGGTTATCCCGGATCCCGCGGGCAAGTTTCTGGCTGACCGAGCAGCCAAAGTCCAGCAGCACGACAGTTTCTGGCGTATGCTTCATTTACTACTTCCTTAAACTAAAGGTTGATTTTTCTCTGCATATAAAATACACCAACATATAAAAAATTTCAATGCGGCAGTTTAAAAAAAATCAAAATAAATAAAGAAGGAAAAATTGTTGAAGAAAATATGACTGACAAGTCAAAATACGATTTGCAAATTTTTTTTTGTGTGGTAAATTACTTTAATGAATAAACTTTTTTGGGAAAATTTCAACATATATAAAGGAATATACTGATGAAACATTCTTATTTGCGTTGGTTGCCGGCAGTGGTGTGCGGCGGCTTGCTGGCAGTAACTGCTGCAGGTTGTCAAAAACCTTATACTGCTCCGGCAGGGGATTTTAGCTATGACAGCTTCAGCGAGCGGGAACGCTCCAAGGCGGATACAATTTTGCGTTCGATCAATACGCTTTCGCTGGCTGATGCACAGAAGATCGCTCTGCTCAACAATCCAAACTACATAGCAGCTTATCATTCGGTAAATGCGGCCAAGATGCGTTATTACCAGTCCTTTGCCTCGTACTCGCCGACGGTAGCGCTCAAGGCTGGTCTGCAAGGTTCCATCAATGACGTTACCAGTCAGTACAACTACGGCAATCCGCAGACCGATTACTACCGGAACGCCAGTTTCGGGGTTTCGGCCAGCTGGCTGCTGTTTGATGGTTTGAGCCGGGAATTCGGGGTGATGGCCGCCAAGCACAACTATTCAAGTTCGATTGCTTTGAACGATGATGCACGCCGTCAGCTGCTGCTGGCAGTTGCTCAAGCTTATTACGATATTCTGCTGGCCAATGAAAACCGCCGGATCGCTTTGGAAGATATGAGCTTCCAGCTCAAAAATTTGCGTGAAACTGAAATCAAACACCAGTATGGTGCGGTTCCGCTGAGCGATGTGCTGAACTTCCAGATCCAGGTCAATCAGGCTGACTCCAACCGTCTGACTGCTGAATACAATTACTCCACGGCGCTTTACACGCTGGCGGCGTTGATGGGTTATCCGGAAGGCACGATCCCGGATGCGATCAAGTTCCCTGAAATCAAGTATGAAAGCGAATCTCTGCTGCTGGGCGTTGATACTTATCTGGATATGGCACTGGCCAACCGTCCTGACCTCAAGGCTTATCGGGAACAGCTTAAAATCAGCGAATATCAGCTCTATCAGACCTACAGTGCTTTTTCGCCGATGGTGCGGGCTTTTGGTGAATATACGCTCAATGCCAACAAGGATTATTATCATGGTTACAATGCCGGATACAACCGCCGGTATGACAATCAGGTGTTGAATTACGGCTTGAGTGCCGAATGGGTGTTGTTCAATGGTTTCCAGCGTTACAATGCCACCCGGGAAGCGCAGGCCAATATGGCGATTGCGGACTTTACAGTTGCTCAGGCGTGGTTGAATGTGGTCAACGATGTCCGTACTGCATACGCCAATTATGATGTGAACATCAAGCAGGCCAACTTGTACTTTGCTATCCGCAAGCTGGTGTTTGAACAGCGTGATCTGGTGCAGGCCGAATACGATGCCGGTCAAGCGGAAATCGTTCGTTTGAATGAAGCCCAGCGCAATGTGGTGTCGGCTGAAGGTACGCTGGTGCAGGCGCTGGCTAACGTGCAGAAGGCCCGTGCGCAGCTGGAAGCAGCCGCCAATATCAACAATCTGGGCCGTGGGTTTGAAAAGGTCAGCGGAGCCGAAGCTACTTTGTATGTGTTGGATAACAACGGTATGACTCCCAATGTGACCGGTATTGCCGATCCGGCGGAAGTTGAAAAATATCTGCTGCTGGACCAAGGCACTGAAGCGGCTTTGGAAAAGGTTGAAAAATTCAAAGTCGATCCGGAGATCGTTGTGGAATCTGCTCCGGCCAAGCCGACTTCCAAAGCTGAAGCCAAGGCAGCCCCCAAAGCTGAAGCCAAGCCGGCGCCAAAGGATTTTGTTGGCCCGGTCAAACAGAAAAAATAAAAATATTTTTTCAGGTACCGTTCCCGGCTTGACGGGTTAATGCAGAGTCGGGAAGGTCAAGATTTGCATTATAAGCGCTCTCTGGCGGAATTGCAGCCGTGATTTTTGCCGGAGGGCATTGTCGCAATTAATAAGCGGGGTAGTTTCCGGATCGGATAAGTGCCTCAAGCAACGTGGAGTTTTAGATATATGGCGTTGAAAAAGCGCAGTAATTATGCTTTGCAAACCTACGGTGGAACCAATCTCAAGAAAATATCGGAAGTGGTTACCGTGTTTGACCGTGATTTGTTGATGCTGGCTGATGATATGGTCAAAATCATGCATAAGCTCAATGGTATTGGTTTGGCAGCGGTGCAGATAGGTATTTACAAGCGTTTGATCGTGTTGGATATTGCGCAAAGTTCCATGGGTAATCCGCCGACGCCGGGGGAATTGCAGCTGCTGCCGCAAATGCCGATGGCGCTGGTCAATCCGGAAATCGTGGAATATGGTTCGGAAATTATTCCTTATGATGAGGGGTGCTTATCAGTTCCGGAAGTCTATGCTCAAGTCATGCGCCCGAGAACGGTCAAGGTAAAAGCCCAGACGTTGAACGGCGAAACGATCGAATTTGAGTGCGGCGGCTTGCTTGCTCGCTGTATCCAGCATGAAGTCGATCACTTGAATGGAACTGTTTTTGTCGATCGGCTCACTGAGGAAGTAAAAAGCTTGGTCCGTAATGAATTATCGGCGTTGGAACGGCGTGGAAAACGTTTTGATTATCAGCGGAATATAAGGTTATGAAAACCGGTTTTATCCGGGCAGTGCTGGGCAGCTGTACCGGCTACATGTGTTTTAACGAGTTGCGCCAGCAGAGTTTGCGGCGCAGTTTGTGGCATTTGCTGTTGATGGCATTGATCGGTTCGGCGGTGATGTTTGCTGGAATATATCCGGCAATGCGTAATTCCACTTTAGGTTCGGCGGCAATTTTCAGCAGCCATTGCGGAAAATTGGAGTGTTCAGCGCAAGGTATATTTCCGCTGGAAGCGCCTGACAAGATTCGTAATTTTATTATTGCCGGGCCGGTGGCAGTGTGCTATTTGCCGGAAAATGCGGCGGCACTGCCGGAAAATTTTCAGCAGGATTGCCCGGTCGGAGTGCTGTGGAGCGGTTC
Organism: Lentisphaerota bacterium; assembly: GCA_015061575.1. Lineage (GTDB taxonomy): Bacteria > Verrucomicrobiota > Lentisphaeria > Victivallales > Victivallaceae > SIG78. Next base: position 46,181 of record SUWF01000021.1, on the reverse strand, counting down.
GCAGCTGGGGCTGTGGCATCGCACGGGGCAGAGTGGATTTGTCTTTTTCGGCATAAATAAATCAATGACTTCAGCCGTTGCTCAAAATGTAGCGGATCGCAATGAGCTTTTCAAGAAATTCCGTGCTTCTGATAAATTGCAGCTGAATCTGCCGCCCGGCAAAAAGCAGATAATTACGCCGGAACAGCTCAAGAATTTGCTGGAGGTGCTGTTGCCGCTCTGGCTGGGCGGATGGTTTTTGAAGCAGACTTTGTTGGAAGTTTTGTTGTATATAGCTATGTTTACCGGTGTCTTTGCACTGATGAATATTGGCCGCCCGAAACGTTTTAAAGTCAAAGAGATGGCCGTTATGGCTATTTATGCCGGATTTCCGGTCATGATCATCGGCAGTGTGGCGGAAGCGTTGGGACTTTTTGATTTCAATATCATCTATGTATTGGGTATGACATTTTATCTTATATATATAATGAATCGTCTGACGCGTGACAGTCAGGAACAAGCATGGCGTCAGGGCGACCAACCATAAATCAGTAAAGGATCAAAGAGCTATGGAAAACAATGATTTCTGCCGGACTGTGAATTGGTATCCGGTCTTGGGTGAACACAGTGAATTGACAGGTTTTTTGAAGCTTTCTGAAGAAGAAATCAAATTGCTGGCCGATGGCGTGAGCGATGGTGCCGAGGTTGCCGGGGTGGTCGAACGACTCAAAAAGCTTATGCGCGGCGGCACTTTTGATAATTATTTTGTTTCTACAGATTATTGTTCGCCTACTGATACGGAGCGGTTTATCGGTAAGCGTGGAGCGGTACACTCGGCGGAAAGTGCCTGGTATTTTCTGGCGGTATCGCACAAAGTCAGAACTGCTGCGCAGCAGGGGATGGTGGAATATCTGGCGGTGCGCCCGTTTGTGAAGATCGATCGTACCCGGGAATTCCGGCTTTTTATCCATGATGGTGAACTCCGGGCAATGAGCCAATATAATCTGGTGCGCCATTTCCGGCGTTTGGAGGGGATAAAAGAGGAACTTTGGCTGCGGACAAAAAGCTGGTTTGAACAGATCAAGTGGCAGCTGCCGGTAAAATCTCTGACGATGGATATTTATCTGGAAGATGATGATCAGAATATAAAGATCATTGACTTGAATCCCTGGGGAGAACCAACGGATCCCTTGCTGATGCGCACGTTTGATTTGGATTGGAGTTGTGAATACGGTATTAAACTTATGCTGCCGCCGACTAAAATATCCGGCGATGTGGCGGTAAGTTTCTAAGTGATAAATTGGATAGATGTTATGAAATTTATGTTGTTCTTTTACAATTTGATTCTGCCGCTGGGATTTATTTTCTTTTTGCCGGGGCTGTTGTGGAAATTATGGCGGCGTCCGGGCTGGAAAAAGACTTTTGGTGAACGTTTCGGCTGCTTTTCTGCTGAACGTAAACAAGAGCTGCAGGCATACAAAAATTGTATTTGGATCCATGCGGTGAGCGTGGGCGAAAGCGTTATTGCATTGGCTTTGAGCCGCAAACTGCGTGAACGCTATCCGCAGCTGCCGATCGTTATTTCTACCGGCACGACCACCGGGCAGGAGCTGGTGCGCAAGCAGTTGCCGGAAGGTGCGTCGGCAATATTCTGTCCGATGGATTTCTGTTGGATGGTCGCCCGGACGCTGCGTTTGCTGCAGCCGCAGATGCTGGTGATATTTGAAACTGAAATCTGGCCGAATTTGATCAATTCAGCGGTCAAGCGCAATGTCAAAACCGCTTTGGTCAATGCCCGCTTATCAGACCATTCAGCCAGGGGGTACATGCGTTTCAGGTTTTTCTTCCGGCCGCTGCTGGAAAAATTTAATGTGATTGCGGCGCAGTCAGAAGGCGATAAAGAACGTTTTCTGCAAGTTGCTCCGAATGCTAATGTTATAAACTGCGGCAATCTCAAGTTCGATCAGCGTGTGCCGGATGATCTGCAGGCGGCTGATTTGCACGAATACTTTGGTGAAGGGCAATTCAAAGTCATACTGGGAGCCAGTACACACCCCGGAGAGGAAACTTTGATAGCTGAAAGTTTTAAAAATCTCTGTTCTGATGATCCGGCTTTGCGGTTGGTGCTGATTCCCCGCCATGCTGAACGGGGAGCGGAAGTTATGGAAACTTTGGATAAATTAAATATTCCGGCGGCCCGGCGCAGCAATGGCGAACGCTCCGGAGATAACGTGCTGTGTCTGCTGGCTGATACTACTGGCGAAATGCTTAAATTTATGCAGGCGAGCGACATTGTTATCATGGGTAAATCATTGGCCGGGCACGATGAAGGGCATAACCTTATTGAACCGGCACTGCTGAAAAAAGCGATCGTTACCGGACATAAATTGCGTAATTTCCGTTTTCTTATGCAGGTGCTGACGGCGGATTCAGCTGTAAAAACGGTTGCTGCAGATGAAGAATTAACTTCCGTATTGCGGAAATTGCTGAGCAGCGAAGAGTTACGCAATGAACTTGGTCTCAAGGCATTTGCTGCTATATCTGTTCATGCCGGGGCGACGGTAAAAACGCTCGATGCGTTGGATGCAGTCCGGTAATGAATGGATTGGACTTTTCCCGTTATCCGGTTGCCGGAGTAATTGATGATGTAAAAGAAGCTTTACGGCAGCATAAACGGGCGGTTTTAAGTTCACCTACCGGTTCGGGCAAGAGTACGGTTCTGCCGCTGGCGCTGCTGGATGAAGCGTATTTGCGTGATCGCAAGATCATTATGCTGGAGCCGCGGCGGATCGCTGCCTATGCTGTTGCCAGTCAGCTGGCAAGGAATTACGGCTGCGAATTGGGCGATAAAATCGGCTACCGGATGCGGCTCGACCGCAAAGTATCGCCGGCTACCAGGCTGGAAGTGCTTACCGAAGGGATGCTGACTGCCAGATTGCAGCGTGATCCGGAATTATCGGATGTGGGGCTGATTATTTTTGATGAATTTCATGAACGCAGTTTGCAGTCCGATCTGGCGCTGGCGTTGACGCTGGATACAGCCGAAGCGTTGCGGAATGATCTGCGGATCCTGGTCATGTCGGCAACGTTGGAGAGCGAAAAAGTTTCAACGCTGCTGGATAATGCGCCGGTAATTATCAGTCAGGGACGATGTTTTCCGGTCGATATACGCTATGTGGGGCGGAGAAGCAATCTGAATTTGAGCGAAAATACTGCTGCCGTAGTTCAGGAGGCTTATCGCAATGAATCCGGCAGTATGCTGGTTTTTCTGCCGGGCGAAGCGGATATCCGGAACTGCGCAAATATATTACAGCAAAATATTACGGATCCCAATTGCCGGGTCATTCCCCTCTATGGAAGATTGGATAACAGCTTGCAGCGTATGGCGATTGAGACGCCGCCTGCCGGTGTGCGCAAAATTGTGCTGGCTACAGCTATTGCTGAAAGCAGTTTGACTATTGACGGAGTGCGGATAATTGTGGACAGCGGTTTTACCCGGATCGCCCGTTATCAGGCCTCCAGCAATATGGAGCATCTGGAAACGGTGCCGATTTCTCAAGATGCGTCCGTTCAGCGGGCAGGACGGGCCGGAAGAACCGAACCGGGAGTGGCTTACCGGCTGTGGAACGAGTTTGAAGAATCCCGCCGGGTGGCGGTGCGTCCGAGTCAGATGAGCTATTGTGACCTCAGTGGAATGGTTTTGGAGCTGGCTGTCTGGGGGGTAAGCAATATTGAGGAACTTAAATTTATGGAAGCTCCCTCGCCAAGTGCATTGGCTGCGACCCGGAAATATCTGCAAAGCATCAATGCGCTGGACGCCAATAACAGCGTCACTGCGCACGGAAAGCTGATCCATGACAGTTCCTTGAGTGTCCGGGCAGGGCATTTGCTGGCGGTGGCCGCCGAATTGGGCGAGGGGAATACGGGTATACAGTTGGCGGCGTTGCTGGATGGAGTGGACAGCCGCAAACTTTACAGTGAAGATGTAAATGTATTGCTCAAAGATCTGCCGTTTGATAAGCGTTTGCATACGGCGAAGGCTTTATCCGGTGAATTGAACCGGCGGATGAAAAAATATATTCAGCTGCAGGATAATAAAAAGTTTTCGGTCGGGCAGATCTTGGCCGCGGCTTTTCCGGAACGGGTAGGGCGGCGGCGTGGAACGCTGGGCGAGCTGCGCTATTTGCTCGCGGGCGGGCGGGCGGCCGTTTGGCCGGATATGGTGAATCTGGCCCGGAGCGAATTTATTGTTGCGCTGGATTTGGACGAGCGCCCCGGTGATGCAGGTTTGCATCTGGCGTGTGCAGTTGAAGCATGGGAATTGGAAGAGGTTTTGCTTGATAAGTTTTCTACCCGGATCGAATTGAAGATCACGCCGGAAACTTTGGCTGTTGAAGCTTTGGAGCTGCGTAAGCTGGGAGCAATCACCTGGAGCAGCAAACGGGCTGAATCTCCTGACCGTGGTTTGTTGTGTGCCGCCTTGAGCGAAGCGATCAAAAAGCATGGAATCGAAACTCTGGATTTGCCGCCAGCTCTGGAACGGTTGTTCGGGCAGATAGCGTTGATAAAAAAATATGATCCGGAGAGTGACTTGCCGGAACTTTCTCCGCAATATATATTGGATAATATTGAAGATATACTCTATCAGGTGCTGCCGGAAAAATTCAGCAAAAACATGCTGAAAAATATCGATTGGGCCTCAACAGTATATAATTTGCTGGATTATAACCAGCAGCGGAGGCTGAAAAATCTGCTGCCGGAAAAGATCAAATTGGAAAATGGCCGGGAATTCAAGGTCGATTATACAACTGATCCGCCCTCGCTGGCGGGCAAGCTGCAATGGTTTTTCGGCGTACGCAGGCAGCCTGCACTGCTTAATGGTAAATTGCCGCTGACCATCGTGCTGCAAAGTCCGGCCGGCCGTCCGGTGCAGACCACTTCTGATATAGGTAATTTCTGGCAGGGCAGCTACAAGTTGGTCAGAAACGATTTGCGCGGCCGCTACCCCAAGCACGACTGGCCGGAAAATCCTTGATATTGGTATGATGCGGCAGAAAAAAATAAAAAAATCACTTTTTTTTTGAAAAAAAATTTGCAATATATAAAAATGGTGTTAGATTAACATTGTAATGATTACAAAATAGTAATCAGTACAAAATAGCAAATAAAAATGAAAGGGCAAAAAAAATGAAGTATGTGTGTTCGATTTGCGGTTATGTTCATGAAGGTGATAATGCTCCTGAAGCCTGTCCCCAGTGCAAGGCTCCGGCCAGCAAGTTTACGGTTCAGGCCGAAAATAATGGTGAAATCAAGTTTGCCTGTGAGCATTTTATCGGCGGTCACGATAACATCGATCCGGAAGTCCGTGAAGGCTTGAAAGCTCATTTTATGGGCGAATGTACGGAAGTGGGTATGTATCTGGCCATGAGCCGTCAGGCTGATCGTGAAGGTTATCCTGAAATTGCGGAAGCTTACAAGCGCTATGCCTGGGAAGAAGCTGAACATGCCGCCAAGTTTGCTGAATTGCTCGGCGAAGTCCTCAGCTCCAGCACCGAAAAGAACTTGAGAATGCGGGTCGAAGCTGAAACCGGAGCCTGTGCCGGTAAGTTTGATATTGCCAAGCGGGCCAAGGAACTCGGTTATGATGCCATTCATGACACTGTGCATGAAATGAGTAAGGACGAAGCCCGTCACGGTGCCGGTTTTGCCGGTTTGCTCAAGCGTTACTTCGGTAAATAATCAGTTATCGGGCCATATATTCCCGGGGTGGGAGTATATGGCCTTTTCGGCTAAAAAGAGGTGGTTATGCAAGAATGTGCTGCATATTTAAGATCGTTGGGGGTTTCGCCGTCACCACAGCGGGTAGCTATCTATGATTTTCTGAAAAAAAATCCTGTTCATCCCACGGTTGATACCATCTATCAATCGGTGTTGGAGCAGCTGCCGGCTATATCCCGCACTACAGTGTATAACACGGTCAAACGGCTGGTTTTGGCCGGGGCAATTCAGGAGGTCATCATCGAAGACGGTGAATTGCGTTTTGATGCCAATATAAAAAGCCACGCCCATTTCAAGTGTATGGAGTGTGGCAAAGTGTACGATCTTTTTCCGCCGGAAGGAGTTGCCCCGGTCGAAAAGATCCACGGTTTACCGGATGGTTTTCAGGTCACGCAGATCCATCTTTGCTGCCGGGGCCGCTGTCAAAGCTGCAGCTCAATCCTTGAAAGCTGACCGGGCCAGCGTGTACGGGTGAAGCCAGTTGGGATTCATATTGAATTTGCGCTTATGCACACCCGGAGCCCAACCGTTGCGTTGAGCCCAGACTTCCATAAAATCATCATCTTTGTAGCGCAAAGTTACTTCATCCAGCCGCTCTATCCCCAGCCGTTCTGGGCCGTTGGCGTGATTGGGGCACATCATGCGCACGATCAATTCGCAATGTTCCGGCAGTTGCGGGCAGACAGCTTTATCCAAATTACGCAAAGCCCGTTCGGCGGCGGCTTCCAGATTGCGGTAAACTTCTTCCACCGGATAGTTTACTGTGCTGTAACGGTTGATGCTGGCTTTGGTGGGAACGACTTCCAGACCATCGCCCAGAAAAGCCCGTGCTTCGTGGCAGGCTGCATCATCGCCGGATACCATAATGGTTGGCACATTAAAGTAGGCAGCTGCAAGTGAAGATATACCGATTTCGCCGATCTGTTCGCCGTTGAAACGCATTTCAGCTACGCCGTGACTGTTGAAAGTGTGGCACATGTAAGCACCGGAAGACTGCATGGCGTGGCAGCCCAGTTGGATGAATGCGTCATAGCTGCCGTCCAGAATGACCATGGGCGACCAGTCGCCGACTTGCATCAAGCTGGCTTTGGGGTGCAGTTTGAATATGTCGATGCTGTTGCTGCCGCCGTGACCATCCATGACTACGATTTCGTCAGCACCGGCGGCGACCAGCCCCCGGCAGACGGCGTTGACTTCGTTGACCAACGCCAGATCGGCGGTGGGGCGGTTGAGCATGGTATTACCGATGCCGTCAGAACGGCCGTTGACACCGGCAGGACCTTCCAAATCAGTAAGGATCATGATTTTCATAATATCAACTCCTGTTAGAGTGGTTAAAAAGTTCGTTTTACAATACATCTTTAACAAAGAAAATGCAAGAGTTATGAGGAATAAAAAAGTAAAACTTGCTTTTTTTTATTTAAGGTATATAGTGTCGGTTGCAATACAAGATTCTTACTGATGGAGTGTTTTTATGTTTACAGGATTAAAGGTCTGGTCGATAAATCCGCTGGCGCATTATCAGGCGGCGTTGAGTCTGGCGGAGCAGAATTTGTGCGATTTTGTTGAAATATATGTGGTGCCGGGCAGTTTGGAATTAAGTTCACGCTGGAAGGATTTTCCGGGGCGCAAAGTGATCCATGCTCCGCATCTGGCGCATAATTTTAACCTGGCTGATAAAAGTTTGAGCGCAAGCAACCGGAAGATTTTCTGCGAAGTGCAAAATTATGCGGATTCATTATCCAGCGATACGATCATTTGTCATGGCGGCACCGGCGGAAATGTTGAAGAATCCATCCGCCAGCTGGCGCAGCTGCATGATGAACGGATAATTTTGGAAAATAAACCTTTCTGGCAGCACCCGGAACAGTATCCGGATGGAGAAGATCTGCACTGCCGGGGGGCGGTTTTTGAAGAATTTAAATATATGCTTGATACCCTCAAGCTGCGCTGCTGTCATGATCTGGCGCATACCGTGTGTATGAGTAATTCGCTGAAATTGGATTGGGAGCAGGAGATCAAACGTTTTGAAACGCTGCGGCCAAAGATCCATCATTTGTCTGATTTGCAGCAAGCCGATGACGAATTGGATATGCACACCGCATTGGGCAGCGGCGAGCTGGATTGGCGGCGGGCACTGGAGCTGATCGCCCCCGATAGCTGGGTAACGTTGGAAACTCCCAAACGCTCACCGGATAATTTGGATGATTTTGCTTTTGAAGTACGCATGATAAAAGCGATATTTGCCTGATAAATCGCCTGATAATGAACAAAAACGGTTTTTTTTGAGAAATATTGGTTTTATTTGCCGGAAAAAATAAAAACAGAGTTTGCATATTTTCTTTTGGGAGGCTATAGTAGACTGAGTGCAATTTTGCCATAAAGTTGATAAAAAAATTATTATTTATTATATATACATGTTTTACATGGGGAAAGGTACGCAGTATGAGTACTATTGATGAAGGCAAAGTGAAGTTGGAAAACAGCCTCGGCGGTATGCCGGTGGAAAACGAGTTCGAGCCCCGGAAGGCCGGTGCTATTGAATACCGGATCTCGGCTCCGAACGTATATCCCGGTACTGCGGTCAACAACGGTTATACTGTTATTCTTTATGAAGGCGGTAAAATATCTGATGTTACGATCAATAACGGTGGTAAAGTTATTTTTGAACCCGGCGGGATCGGGAGTAATCTTGACCTGACCAGCGGTGCGATCTTTTCAGTGACCGGTCCGGAGGGCGATTTTACCTTTACTCATGTTGGCAGCAATACAGCGACTATTGAGAAGGTTTCCGGAGGGGCGATCGTTGGTTCTGCTGTAGGAGTGTTCTTCAAAGGTACGATGCTGCTGGGCTCGGGGGCGGAAATTCACAGTACCTGGGTCAGCCAAGGCTGTACACTGCGCATGGGCGGCGATTTGGCTATTTCTACAACGATCATGAAGGGCGGGGTCGCTTATGTCAGCAGTGGAGCAGTCACCAGCGAAACGATCATCGAAAGCGGAGCTAAGCTGTATCTTACTGAAGGTATTGACAGTAATGGTGTTATCAGTGGTGTAATGTATGTATCCAAGGGTGGGTCCAGTTTGGATACTACGGTGGTCAGCGGTGGTTCGGTCATCGTCTACAGCGGTGGTTCGGTCAACAGTATGACCGTCAGCGGCGGGACTCTTACGATCAACAGCAGCGGTTATGTGGAAAATTCTATTGTTGACAGCGATGGTGTGGTCACTGTCCGCAAATCCGGGTCTTTTGTGGATGGCGATATCCTCAGTGCCGCATCGGTGGTGGTAGATGGCGGGAGTGTATCCGGTTTGACCGTGTCAAGCGGCGGTTTGCTGGAAGTTGCCACGCACCCCAACAGCGGAACTGGTGTTGCCAGCGGCTGGGCCGATAGTATTACGATTGAAGAAGGCGGGGTAATTTCGATCGGACAGGGCGGTTCAGCTACCAATCTGATGATCGAATCCGGCGGCGTGCTGCAGATGGATGTTGCTCTTTATACGACAGTTAACGGGGTTTATGCCGGACAGTCGTTTTCGATGGTCAACGGGGTGCTTTCCGGCTTCCAGCTGGAATCGCACACGATCGACGTCAAAGGTGGTATCACGGTCGAAACGATCGTGCGCAATGGCGGCAGTGCAGTTATTATCAGCGGCGGTATTGCCAGCAACACTTATGTATCCAGCGGCGGTACTATGGATGTATCCAGCGGATACGGACGCAACACCTTTATTTCATCCGGCGGTACGGTCAATGTCTACAAAGACGGTATGGCAAGCGATACGCATGTATCCAGCGGCGGTATTTTCAATGTCGATGGCGGCAGTGCCCTGCGCACTGATATTGCTTCCGGCGGTACGGCCAACGTGTTCAACAGCGGGGTGGCCGATGATAACAAAATCGGCGGCGTAATGAACGTATCCAGCGCCGGGGTGGCCAACAGCAATACGGTGATTTCCGGCGGTACGCTCAATGTTTATGAAACTGCGCTGGCTGACGGCAACAGTGTAGCCGGTACTATGAATGTAAATGGCGGCAGCGCAACTGATACTCAGATCCAGGCCGATGGTCAGGTCAATGTATACAACAATGGTGCGGCTGACGTTGTGAATGTAAGCAGCGGTGGTGCGTTGAGTGTTTATGACAATGCTGCGGCCAACAATGTGAGCGTGGAAAACGGTGGTAAAGTTACGGTTTCCAATGGCGGGGTGGTTTCTGAAACTATCCTCAGCAGCGGTCTGGTCGGTGGAACGCATCAGTCCGGTACGATGGACGTCGTAAGCGGCGGTTCGGCTTTGGATAACGAAGTCCACGGCAGCTTGTATGTCGGTAATGCCGGCAGTGCCTCCAGCAGCTATGTGGCAGGTGCTATGACTGTTCAGGGCGGCAGCGCTGAAGATAATGAAGTTATTTCCGGCGGCCGACTGGAAGTCATTGACGGTGGTTCGGCGCTGGATAACAGTGTAGCATCCAGCGGTTCCATGAGTGTGGGCGCTGATGCGCTCGCTCAGAGCAATACTGTTGCTTCCGGCGGGGTTTTGCAGGTCAATGGCAGCAATGGTTCTGCTTTGGATAACGTTATTTCCGGAGCGATGTATGTTGGGGCTGCAAACGCCTATGCCAGCAACACCGAAGTGGTTTCCGGCGGTTATCTGGCGGTGACCAACGGCGGTATTGCCGAAGATAACCGGGTCGCCGGGGATATGAAAGTTGGTGATGCGGTCGGCGGGTTGGCGTCCAATACTGTGATTTCCAGCGGTGCAACGCTGGAAGTTGCTGCCAGCGGTTCGGCGATCGATACTGATCTCCACGGCAAAATGACCGTTACCGATGGCGGCCGGGCCAACAAAACTGTGGTGGCCAGCGGTGCTGAATTGACTGCCATCAGCGGTGGTTTGGTGGAAGCGAACACAATTTCCGGTACATTGAATGTCAATAATCAGGGTAAGGCAGATAAGACCGATGTGGCCGTTGGCGGTGTGGTCAATGTCAATTACAGCGCCACGGCTCAGAACAATACGGTTTCCGGTACGTTGAATGTCAACGGCAGCGGTTTGGCGGTCGGCAATGAAGTGGTTTCCGGCGGGGTGGCTAATGTCAACGCCCTCGGGGTAGCTTCCAATACTTATGTTGAAGGTGAATTGAATGTGGCCAGCGGCGGTTTTGCTGCGGTCAATGATATTGCTGCTGCCGGGGTGGCTAATGTAGCTTCCGGGGCAATGGCGGTCAGCAACACGGTTTCCGGTCAGTTGAATGTTTCCGGCGTGGTATCTGCTACTGAAGTTGTTTCCGGCGGAAAGGCTGATATTTTTGCCGGTGGGGCAGCAAATGGCAACACGGTTGCCGGTACGATGAATCTGGCCAGCGGTGCTGCTGCCGATATAACTGCAGTTGCTGAAGGTGGTGTGCTTAATGTAGCTTCCGGAGCTTTGGCCGCCAATAATACAGTGGCCGGCACAATGGAATTGGAAGGTACTGCCACGGTAACTGAAGTTGCTGTATCCGGGGTAGTGAATGTTTCTTCCGGAGCTTTTGCTCAGAGCAACAGCGTGGCCGGAACTATGAACGTGAATGCCGGTGCGATCGCTGAATCGGTGATAACTTCCGGCGGTGTGGTCAATCTGGAAAACAAGGCTGTTGCTGAAAATACGCAAGTAGCCGGAGAATTCAATGTTACCGATGCCACTGCGACCGTCAACGATGTACAAGCTGGCGGTGTGGCCAATATTTACAGTGCTGGTGTGGCCAACAGCAATACCGTCGCCGGAACATTGAACGTCAGCGGCGGTGCTGTGAACAGTACGCTGGTGACTTCCGGCGGCGAAGCCAATGTTTATGCTGATGGTGTTGCAACGTCAAATGCGGTGGCTCAGGGTGGTACTGCCAATGTTTACGCTGGCGGTAAAGCAACTTCCAACATGATTGCCGGAGCGTTGAATGTTGATGGCGGTGCGGTTGAAATCACTGAAATCGTCAGCGGCGGTTCGGCATTGGTGACCAATAGCGGGACGGCGACCAGCAATACGGTTGCCGGAGTTATGGATGTAGTTTCCGGCGGGTCGGCGCTGGTTAATATTGCTGCAGCCGGCGGCGTGATCAACGTCAACAGCGATGGTTATGCTGATGATACAACAGTTTCCGGTATATTGAATGTCAATGGCGGTACGGCTGATGATAACAATGTGGTTGCTGGCGGTGTGGCGAATCTCTCTGCCGGAGCGATGAATCGCAACACGGTTGCTGGTGAATTGAATGTCATTGATGGCAAAGCTACTGATAACGAAGTGGTTACCGGCGGTGTAGCGAACGTCACCGGCGGCGAAATGAGCAGCAACACGATTGCCGGAACGTTGAATGTTACCGGTGGCTCTGCGGTGATCACCGAAGTTGTTGCCGGTGGAGTGGCGAATGTTTCTGACAGTGGTTATACCTCTGATACGACGGTAGCCGGAACGCTGAATGTTTCCGGCGGCTCGGCCACGGATAACGAAGTGGTTACTGGTGGGGTGGCGAACGTCACCGGTGGTGAAATGAGCAGCAACACGATTGCCGGAACGCTGAACGTCAGCGGCGACTCTGCTTTGGTCAATGAAGTTGTAAGTGGCGGTGTGGCGAATGTTTCTGACAGTGGTTATACCTCTGATACGACGGTTGCCGGAACGTTGAACGTTGCCGGCGGCTCGGCCACGGATAACGCAGTGGTTGCTGGTGGGGTGGCGAACGTCACCGGTGGTGAAATGAGCAGCAACACGATTGCTGGAACTTTGAATGTCAGCGGCGGATCTGCTTTAATCAATGAAGTTGTAAGTGGTGGTGTTGCCAATGTTTCTGACAGTGGTTATACCTCTGATACTACCGTTGCCGGAACGCTGAACGTTGCCGGCGGCTCGGCCACGGATAACGAAGTGGTTGCTGGCGGTGTGGCGAACGTCACCGGCGGCGAAATGAACAGCAATACGATTGCCGGAACGTTGAACGTCAGTGGCGGTTCGACGCTGATTACAGAAGTAGTAAGTGGCGGTGTGGCCAATATTTCCGATACGGGTATTGCGACTTCCAATACGGTTGCCGGAGTTATGAACGTAGTTTCCGGCGGTTCGGCCATGGAAAACACGGTTGCCAGCAACGGCGCAATGAATTTGAGTTCCGGCGGCTGGGGCTCCAACACCACTGTACAGGATCAGGGGGTGTTGAATGTGGTCGGCGGATTTGGCAAAGAAAATGTCATCCAGCAAGGTGGTACAGCCAATGTTTCCGAAAACGGCTTGCTGGAAGAAAATACTGTTTCCGGCACCTTGAACGTAGCCAATGGCGGTTCAGCCTCAACGACTTTGATCAACGTTGGCGGTGTGGCGAATGTCACCAGCGGCGGTTCGGCGTTCTATAACATTGTTTCCGGAGCGTTGAATGTCGATGGTGGTATGGTCGAAAATACCGACGTTGCAGTGGCCGGTTCGGCGTTGGTTACCAACAATGGTAAAGCGGTCAGCAATACGGTTGCCGGAGTTATGGATGTAGTTTCCGGCGGTTCGGCGCAGCAGACAACGGTTTACTCCGGCGGGGTGATGAATGCTTCCGCGGGCGGATCGGTCAGTGCTACTGAAGTAGCTGGCACGCTCAATGTGCTCAGTGATGGTAAAGCGCAGGATACAGAAGTAACGGTCACCGGTGTGGCTAATGTGCTTACTGGCGGTGTGGCTTCCGGCAATGTGGTTTCCGGTAAATTGAATGTCGATGGCGGTACAGCGGAAGTCAACGAAATCGCTATGGGCGGTTCGGCGCTGGTGACCAATAGCGGTCTTGCCGTATCGAACACCGTTGCCGGAGTTATGGATGTAGTTTCCGGCGGTTCGGCGCTGAATAATAAAGTAACGGTCACCGGGGAAATGAATGTTCTCAGCGCTGGTTATACATCTGATACCACCGTTTCCGGAACTTTGAATGTTACCGGCGGATCAGCCACTGATAATGATGTGGTTACCGGCGGCGTGGCGAATATAACTGCTGGCGAAATAAGCAGCAACACCGTTGCCGGAACGTTGAATGTATCTGGCGGTTTGGCCACTGTAAATGAAGTGTTTGGCGGCGGTGTAGCGAATGTCACCGGCGGCGAAATGAGCAGCAACACGATTGCCGGAACGTTGAATGTTACCGGCGGCTCTGCGGTGATCACCGAAGTGGTTGCCGGTGGCGTGGCGAATGTTTCCGTCAGTGGTTATACCTCTGATACGACGGTAGCCGGAACGTTTAACGTTTCCGCTGGCTCAGCAACGGTCAACAAGATCGTTACCGGCGGTGTGGCGAATCTTACCGGCGGCGAAATGAGCAGCAACACGATTGCCGGTTTGTTGAATGTCAGTGGTGGCTCAGCGTTGATGAATACGGTAGCCGTATCCGGTGTAGCGAATGTCTATGAATCCGGTTACACCTCCAATACAGTCGTATCCGGCGAGTTGAATGTCAGTGGCGGTTTGGCTGTTGATAACAACATTGTTACCGGCGGCGTGGCGAATCTTACCGGCGGCGAAATGAACACCAATTTGGTAGCTGGCACCTTGAATGTCAGTGGTGGCTCAGCGTTGTCGAATACAGTAGCCGTATCCGGTGTGGCGAATGTTTATGAATCCGGTTACACCTCCGACACGGTTGTATCTGGTGTATTGAATGTATCTGGCGGCACGGCAGTAGTCAACGACATTGCCTCCGGCGGTGTTGGTAATCTTGTTACCGGTCAGATGACCAGCAATGCGGTAGCCGGAACGCTGAACGTCAGCGGCGGTGTTGCCGATGAAACGGTGGTGGTGCTGGATGGCGTGATGAATGTCAGTGGCGGATCTGCCTTGAATAACACGGTTATTGGAACAGCGAATGTTACTGGCGGTTACACCAGCGAAAGTCTTATTTATGGGACGATGAATGTAGCCACCAGCGGCAGTGCTTACAGCAACACGGTCAGCGGTACGTTGAACGTGCTTACCGGCGGTTCAGCATTGGACAACACAGTTCATGCAATGATGAACGTTGATGGTGGTTATGCCAGCAATACCGAGCTGACCAGCAATGCTGTATTGAATGTGCTCAACAGCGGAGCTTTGACCGAAAATACTTCGGTGGGTGCCGGTGCGGCGATGAACGTATCTGCCGGCGGTTCAGCGCTGGTCAACACGGTTGACGGCGTGGCGAATATCTACAGCGATGGTGTTGCGGTCAGCAACACGGTTGCCGGAGTATTGAATGTCAGTGGTGGTTCGGTAGAAAGCACTGCGGTAACTTCCGGTGGTAAAGCCAATATTTACGCCGGCGGTTCGGCACTGCTCAACAATATTGCAGCTGGCGGCGAAGGCAATGTGTATTCCGGCGGTACTGCGACCAGCAATGCGGTTGCCGGAGTGTTGAATGTGTTGGGTGGCAGTGTGGCCGAAACCGGAGTTATCTCCGGTGGTGTGGCCAATGTGCTGTCCGGTGAAATGACCAACAACATTATCGCCGGAACCTTGAATGTGGTTGACGGCACTGTTTTGAATACCGAAGTAACCTCCGATGGTGTGGCGAATGTTTCCGGCGGTACGGTAAGCAGCAATACGATTGCCGGTGAGTTGAACGTGCTGGGCGGCAGTGTCAATATTACCGAAGTAACCGTCGATGGTACAGCGAATGTTTCCGGCGGTACGGTGACCAGCAATACGATTGCCGGAGTGTTGAATGTGATTGCCGGTTCGGTCAATGAAACCGAAGTGGTCTCCGGTGGTACAGCGAATGTCTCCGGCGGCACAGTCACCAGCAATACGATTGCCGGCGTGTTGAATGTGATTGCCGGTTCGGTCAATGAAACCGAAGTTGTCTCCGGTGGTACGGCGAATGTCTCCGGCGGCACGGTTGTTGACAACACGATTGCCGGAGTGTTGAATGTTTCCAACGGTACAGTTCAGACTACCGAAGTTGTTACTGGCGGTGTGGCGAACGTCTTTGGCGGTACGGTTGTTGACAATACGATTGCCGGTGAATTGAATGTCTCCGATGGTGTGGTTCAGAATACTGAAGTAACCGTTGACGGTGTGGCTAATGTCACTGGCGGCACGGTAACGAATAACACGATCGCTGGCGAATTGAATGTCTCCGGCGGATTTGTTCAGACCACCGAAGTTGTTACTGGCGGTGTGGCGAACGTCTTTGGCGGCACGGTTGTTGACAATACGATTGCTGGCAAGTTGAATGTTTCTGACGGCGTGGTTCAGAATACTGAAGTAACCGTTGACGGTGTGGCTAATGTCACTGGCGGCACGGTAACGAATAACACGATCGCCGGCGAATTGAATGTCTCCGGCGGATTGGTTCAGGTCACTGAAGTTGTTACTGGCGGTGTAGCGAATGTCACCGGCGGCGAAATGAGCAGCAACACGATTGCCGGAACGTTGAATGTTACCGGCGGCGTAGCTGATAACACGCTGGTGATGCTGGATGGCTTGATGAATGTCGATGGCGGGGCTGCCAATAATAACGTGATCATTGGTACAGCTAATGTCAATGGCGGCCTTACCAGCGAAAGCGTGATTTATGGCACTGTGAATGTTGCCACTTCCGGCAGCGCTTTCAGCAATACGGTCAGCGGTACGTTGAATGTTCTCGCCGGTGGTTCGGCGATGGATAACAATGTCTATACGGTTATGAACGTTGATGGCGGTTATGCCAGCAATACCGAGCTTTTTGCCGGTGCAGTGCTGAATGTGGCCAACAGCGGCGCTTTGACCGAAAATACTTCGGTGGGTGCCGGTGCTGCTGTGAATGTAGTTAGCGGCGGTTCGGCGTTGAATAACGTTATTGACGGTGTGGCTAACATTGTTGGCGGCTGGATGGGCGATAATCAGCTCAATGGCGAAATGAATATTTCCGATAACGGTGTGGCTTCCAACACTACCGTTTCCGGCACGCTGAACGTGCTTACCGGCGGTTCGGCGCTGGCCAACAAGGTTTACACCTATATGAATGTCGATGGCGGTTATACCAGCGATACGGAAATTTTCAGCGGTGCATCAGCCAGTGTCGCCAATGGCGGCGTGGCCGAGAAGAACATCATCGACTCCGGAGCCAGCATGACTGTTCTCGCCGGCGGTTCGGCGCAGGATACTACGATCATCGGCGATATGACCGTGTTGGCTGGCGGTTCGGCTTCGATCAATGCCATTTCCGGCACGCTTAACGTCGATGGCGGTTTGGTCATCAGCAATACGCTTTACGAAGGCGGCACGCTGAATCTGATCAATGGAGCGATTGCCAGCGCCAACTTCGGCAGCGGCACGCTGAACGTTTCCAACGCCACGATCGATGAAACCAATATCAATGGTACGATCAATGTATACGCTGGCGGCGTGGCCAAAAATACCACTGTCAACGATGTAATGAATGTCTTTGAAAGTGGATATGCTGAAAAGACCAGCGTCACTGTAAGTGGTACGGCTAATATCTTTGCCGGAGCGGTTGCTCTGGAAAATACCGTTGACGGCATACTCAATGTTTCCGGCGGTTATGTCAACAGCACTACGGTCAACACCAGCGGTGTGGTCAACGTCTGCAGCGGCGGACGGGCTGACAACAACAGTGTTGCCGGAGTGATGAATATCAACGAAAATGCTCTGACCGTCAGCACGGTCGTGGAGTCTGACGGCCGGGTCTATGTCAACAGCAACGCTCAGGCGCTGTACAATGATGTACTTGGCACCATGGTGGTTTACGCCGGAGCCGAGGCCAGCTACAACACCGTTTCCGGAACGATGGAAGTCGATGGCATCATAGCCAGTACGACTGTGGCCGAAGCCGGTACGGTCAATATTTACGCTGGCGGTTCGGCGATGCTGAAAAATGTGATCGCCGGTACGATGAATGTCAACAGCGGCGCATTTGCTCAGGAAAATACCGTTGAAACGACCGGTACGTTGAATGTCAACAACGGCGGTCTGATCAGTGCCAATCTGGTTAGCGGTACAATGAATGTCAATACCGGAGCTACTGCCGTTGTTAATACGGTGGCCGCCGGCGGTACGGCTAATGTCACCGGCGGTATTGCTGAAATCAACCTGATCAGCGGCACGGTAAATGTAGCCGATGGCGGTTGGGCGATCGACAATAACATTGTCAAGGGCGGTGTGCTTAACGCCAACTTTGGCGGTGTGGTTTCCGGCAATACGGTCAACGGCACGCTCAATGTCAACGCCGGTTCGGCGCTGGTTACAGTGATCAACGCTGACGGTGTGGCGAATGTTGCCAACAGCGGCTATGCGCAGAACACGGTAATCAATTCCGCCGGTACAATGAATGTAACTGATAACGGTCTGGCCGAATCGGTCAACATCCTTTCCGGTGGTGTGCTCAACACGGTTGCGGATGGTACGGCTGAAGTTATTACTCTTAATAGCGGCGCCTCGGTCGACGGCTTTACGCACGTTGGCGAAAACGTGGCCGGAATCACGCAGCAGTGTGATGGCGAAGTAACCGGAGTGGCGACCGATCTGAACTTCAGCGGCGTTTTGAACATCGGCAAGGGCGGTGCTGCACTGCGGACGATCGTCAGCGACGGCGAAATGAATATTTCCAAGGGCGCTCAGGCATTGAATACGCTTATTGCCAATGGTACAGTAACAGTCAGCAGCGGCGGTTACGCCGGTTTTGCCGAAACTGCCAAGCTTAACGCTCAGGATGAAGCTTACGGCGTCAAGATCCAGAGCGGCGGCCATTTGGTGGTGGAAAGCAAGGGTGTTGCCGATACGATCATTATGGAAAGCGGCGCTCAGGTCGCTGACTTCGGCCATATTGGCAGCAAGAGTGCCACTGTTGAATTGATGTCCGGCAATCGCATTGCCGGGGTGGCCAGCGGCGTGGATATGACCGGAACTGCCGAAGTCGGCTTCGGCGGAACCTTCCTGCGCGGCACGATCAACAGCGGCGGCACTCTGAACGCCTGGAACGGCGCAACTGTCAGCAGTGCAATTATCAGCAACGGCGCGATCAGCGCGAACTTTGGCGCTGAAGCCCGCGATGTGACAATTGTCGGCGGTTCGATGATGCTCACCAGCGGCGCCAATGCTTACGAAACCGTAATCAGCTCCGGTGCCTCTATGGGCGTTGGTGATGGTGCTATGGCCAGCGGAGTGGTTATGCGTCAGGGCGCATGGTTGGCGGGATTCCAGCATAATTCCAACAACCCGACCTCGGCTTACATCGGCATGGTCAGCGGCGGAACTTATCAGACGCTGGTCGGCAGTGAATATGTAACGAGTTCGGCCGGGTTCCTGCTGGGCAAGACCTACGGGCTTGACTTCTTCGGCTCGATGTACATCGGTGGCGGCGGCGAAACCAACAACACCATTGCCCGTGAAGATGCTACGCTGCATTTGTACGGCAATGATCGCAATTTTAATGCAAGCAATTTGGAAGCCGCTTTCAATGCTGTGGTTGCCCAGTACAATGCAGATGTTGTTGATGTAAACAATGCTGATATCGATCAGCGTCAGGCAGCTTTGCTGGTTGGTGAAAACAACAGCACTTTGACCTATGAAGAACTGACTCCCGGACTGCGGGCTGAATATGACATGTTGGAAGCCGGCCGTCTGACTTATCTGGTTGAATATGCCGGATTGAATGGTCAGGATTGGCGCGAATATCTGCTGTTTAACTACAGTGGTGAAGCCGGTGCTGTGATCAATGCGATTTACGGTTCTGCCGGTTATTCGATTGCTTCGGCTTATTATGCTCAGTTGGATCGCGGCTCACTGGAAGTAGGTCTGTACGGCGTGGCCAGTAATACCCGGGTTGGTACTAATGGTGGTGATCAAATCACTGTTGGTTCCGGAGGTATGCTGTTGAATACTATTGTCAATAACACATCTGTTACGGTTATGGCCGGTGGTTATGCTTCCGCTTTGACTGTCAGCCGTGGTGATGTTACTATTGGCGGTAATTTGAATAATCTCTCTCATGACAGTGGTTCGCTGGTTATAAGCAGTGGAGCGCATGTGGAAAATATGCAGGCTTCCGGAGTTGTTGACTTTACCTTTACGGTAGCCAGCAATACGGTTATTTCCGGAACGTGGAATAATGTGGAAATCAATGTTTCGAGTGCTGCCGGAAGTTCGGTGTTGCTGCCGGGCTTTGTCGGACAAAACAACGTAACAGCCATTGTTGAGGCTGGCGGGGTGATCAGCGGTATGAGAACTACCGGGCAGATCCATGTTTCCAGCGGCGGTATTCTTAGCAGCTCTTACATCAATACTTCCGGGGTAACCCAGACATATGTTGGTCGTGGTTCGGCGTTTGTTTATGATGGCGGTTATGCTGATGGCGTAGTTATCAGCAAGTATGTCAGTGTTGAACTGGTGAGCACAACCAACCGGACAGACAACAATATTACTTATGTGTCGAGATTCTATGATGACGTCTTTGAAAACGAAATTGCAACCATGACTGTTTACAGTGGTGGTGTGGTCAATAACACGTTGGTGGAACGGGATGCTGTTCTGTATATATCCAACGGCGGTGTGGCCAGCAATACAGTTTTGGCGGGTAACAGCCACGTTTCTTCACTCGTAGTATCTCAGGTGTCGGCAGGTGTTATCACAGAGCTGTATTCATCAGCTGTACATTTGGATCCGGGCGCGATGGTTATTACTTCCGGAGGTAAGGCATTCAATACTCAGGTCGGTGTAATTGAAAACGCTGAAAATCTCAGTGATATTCGCGTGGATGTGACCGATTTGGTAGATAGTGCCGGTGGCGTGTTTGGGTTGCTGGATGACGCTGTTCGTGCTGAGTTTGCAGCTCAGACAACGGCCCGGGTTTCCAGCGCTGTGCTTGAACAGGCTGCAACGCTGATCCCCAAGGCAGGGGTGTTGACCGCTGCTCAGGCAGATTTGCAGAATGTAAATATTGCATTGGGCAGTGCAGTTTTGACTGGTTGTCAGGTGAAGGATTTGACTGTTGGTGGAGTGATCACTGTCAATGTAAGCATTACTGCTGATAACTTGTCCGACAGCATAATCAACAGTTATGCGCCGCCGCAGACCCGTACCAGCAACACTGTTGGTAGCGCCAGAATAACTGGTGGTAACGTGGACAATATGATTATTAACGGTCGCGGTTGGGTTTCGGCTTCCAATGCGGTATTGAGCAATATTGAAATTGCCGCTGGCGGACGGGTTATTGCTGATTCCAGATCAATCCTCACCGGCAGAATGAATTTCGCTGAAGGGGCTGTGGTATCTGTCTACAAAGGCACAATTGTTGACTTTGATATTTCCCAGTTGACTGCAGCTGAATGTACGGTTACGAATCCGATTATGACCAATTGGAGTGCTATTAATTGTCATTCCGAAGGCGGATTGATGCTTAGTCCGAACTATACCATCACTGTGGCGAATAATCCGACGGTCGGTGCATATGTGCTGGCGACTAATGCCGACGGGTTCAACCACTTTATGACGGTACAGAATGCTGATATGGAAGTACTCTTCAGTCAGGTTTACATCGGTCAGAGTTTTGATCATGACGACTATAAATACTCGTTGAGCCGGAATGATGGCAATATTATTCTCACTATTAGTAGCAGTGCGGATGATACAAGTGTGCCGACTGTTGAGTTCACGGTCTACGAAAATGGCAGCGACTATACTGTTGAAGCCACGTTCTCTGACCGGGTCGGCATCCAGCGCTACAACGTCAACGGCGGCGCATGGCAGAATTACACCGAAGCAGTCACCACGACTGCCGGTAATACGCTCAACTTCAAGGGTATTGACAGTAAGAACACTGAAGTCAACGAAAGCATCACTGTAACGGATGCGATCGCCATTACTGCCGATATTGTTGATGTGACCAGCAGCGATGTGACCATCACTGCAGTTTCCGGCGGCACGCTGGAATACAGCTTGGATAGTGGTCTGACCTGGACGGCCTACACCGCCCCGATCGTGGTTGACAGCAACCTGACGATCGACTTCAAGGCCACTGTCACCAATGGTGCGCAGACCGTTGTTCACTACGACTCCATCAAGGTGGAAAATATCGACAAAGCTGCTCCGGTAACTCCGGCGATCAGTTCGCTGGCGCTGGAAAGTGCCAATGCTGACGGCTTTACGGTCAAGGTCAGCTGGCTGCCGGTTATCGATGACGGTGCCGCCGGGGTGGCCGGATACAAGGTCTACTACGGTTTGGATGCCAGCAAGCTGGACAGCACCGGCTGGATCGACGGCAACGAAGTATCCATCAATATCGATATCTGGCAGCAGGGCGAAGTCTTCTTCCAGATCATGGCGGTCGATAAGGTCGGCAATGAATCCGCTTTGAGCGGTGTGCAGAGCATCACGGTTGGCGGGCTTGATACAACTCCGGGCAAGACGGACTTTGTGATCGGCAAGTTTGACGGTGCCAACGTGACTGTGGGCTGGGCCGATGCCGACGAAGTCTTCTTCTATGGCGATGGCGAAATCAAGAACTCCATCGAACTGGTTGACGGTACCTACCTCAATGGTGTGGGCGACTTCAACGGTGATGGATTCGATGATATGCTGCTTGTTGGCCGTGACGGAAACGGCAATTTGCTCACCTTCACGGATACAGCCAAAACTGACGGCAGCTTTGATTCGGCAGTCAGCGGCGTGATCGGCAACGGCTGGGGCATCGAAGGCATCGGCGACTTTGACGGCGACGGCAAGAGCGATGTTTTGATCAGCAATCCGAATGCCGCCTCCGGCGAAGTCGGCTTGCTCAGCTATTGGAAGGAAGGCCAGCAGGCTGGTGAAGTCCTGATCGGCGGTTTCAGCAACGATTGGAACATCATTGATGTGGCCGATTACAACGCCGATGGAACCAGTGATATGCTCTGGATGAACAGCTTTGTCGGTGCTGACAGCAAGGTCTACAATGCCTACTGCACCTGGAGCATGGATGGAGCCAATACCTGGCAGATGGTCAGCGTAGCCAATCCTGATGAATGGAGCTATTTGGCCAGCGGCGACTTCGATGGCAACGGCAGTGCTGATATAGCCTTGATCAATCAGGAAGGTGTAGTCGGCATCTGGGGCGTGAGCAACGGAGCGCACGATGGCAGCTGGACTTTGGCCAGTGCGGTCGATCTGACGGTTTGGGAATATGTGGGTGTCAGCGATATCAATGGTGACGGAACCGATGATATAGTCTGGACTCATACCGAAACCGGCGCCACCGGCAGTTGGATCATCAACGATAAGAAGTTGAGCTCCTGGCAGAGCATCGCAACCATTGCGTAAGTTCTAAAACAAAATAAAACGCAAGGCTGCTGCAAACCCAATAATGTTTGCAGCAGCCTTGATATTTTTAGCGGGCAGGGCGATTGATCTTTAATATTGGTTGCCGACTCCGGCTACCAGCATAGTGATGCCCGAGGCAACAAACAGCATGGCAAAGAGCCAGCTTAATGTCAAAAGCCCGATAAAGGGTGCTGCTATAAAGAATATTCCCGCCAGAATCGACAATATGCCGGAAAAAAACGTCTTGGCCCGGTGTTTGGCTTTGCTGGTCAGCAGCACGCATTGGATACCACTGATCAACTGCCACGCTCCCAGAAAGATAATGGCGTATTCACCCATCACCCACGGAAAAACTACCGCCGCTACGCCCAAAAGCAGCAGAATCACTGCATTTAAAAGCATAAGTGCCCGGCTGCTGCCGGTTGGATATTGCATCATGCCTATAAGCATGGCAATGGCTTCGATTCCTACATAAACACCGAAAATCATCACCACTATAGGTATAGCCGCCAGCGGGCGCACCCACAGCAGCACGCCAAAAAGCAGAAAAACTATCCCCCGCCAGATAAGGATCCTCCCCGGGCCATTGAGTATATCCGGCAGGCAGCTGCGGCAGGCTTCCCGTTCTTCAAAACTGGTGATGCGGGGATCGAGGTTTTCAGGTGCGTGGTCGGGATTTTTCATAATAGAGCCTTTCTCTTTCAGTCGCTGCAGACCAAGTACAAAAATCTTGTGCAAACTGAACGCAAGTTTTATCAATACTTTTTCTGCTGCAATTTTAAACTTTTTTTACAAAAAAAATAAAAATTCGATTTGTCTAATTTGCAATTTTTATTTTTAGTTGTAAAGTAATATTGTCAGCAGTATTGACCAGACAGCGGGGCGGTTGGTTCCGTTGCGGAAGTTGGGCAAGAAATATATTTTTTTAGAGTTTTAGTTAGATTTGCCTAATTTTATATGGTTGAAGTTTGCTGCCGGGTCGGCTTCAGGCTCTTTCTTGCTCTGGAGGACTGCCGCCGCCCGGCTTTTTTTGATGAATATTATCAACATTGATCAAATATATAAACAAAGGGAAAGACAATGGAAAAAGTTTTGACTGGTTCCGAAATGACTCTGGCGGATTTGCCGATTGGTATGAAAGCAGTGATCGTGGGTATGACCGATGCCATGCGGGGACGCAAGAAATTTGCTGATGCCGGTATGGTTGCCGGAACTGAATTGGCTATGGAAGGTCATGCGCCTTTCGGCAGCCTGCTGCGAGTGCGGGTCATGGACAGCAGTTTGACGCTGCACAAAAATGACGGGGCAAATATTCTGGTAAAAGCGTATTGATCCGGAGGTACAAAAATAATATGAAAAAGCATTTTCGTATAGCGCTGGCCGGAAATCCCAACTGCGGCAAAACGTGCATATTCAACGCTTTGACCGGTGCCCGGCAGCATGTGGGCAATTATCCCGGGGTGACGGTGGAAAGCAAGTCCGGATATTTCAAGCTCAAAGATGTGGAAATCGAATTGGTGGATTTGCCGGGCGTTTATTCGCTTTCTTCCAGTTCGCCGGAAGAGGATGTGGTCTTTCAGGAGCTGACCAAGCCGGGAATCGACTTGATCCTGAATGTGGTCGATTCCACGATCCCCCGGCGCAGTTTGTATCTGACCACTCAGTTGGCTGAACTGCATATACCTATGCTGCTGGCATTCAACATGTCGGATGATGCCGAAAAAAAGGGTATGCGTTACGATATACCTAAATTGGAAAAGTATTTTGGTGCGCCTATAGTGCAAACGATCGGCTGCCGCACTGACGGAGTGCGCAAGCTGGTGGAAAAACTCTCTTCCACGCTGGAAAATCTGGATGATCATGGCGTGCCGATGCTGACTTACGGAGCAGATATTGACGATGCCATAAATGCGGTGGCGCAAAAGATCGATGCTTTGCAAGTTGGAAAATATGCGCATATACCCAGCCGCTTTTTTGCCATCAAACTGCTGGAACATGATACTGCAGCCATGCGTTTGGATGAATTTAAAAGCGTTCATGCCGAAGTCGATGAACAAATCAAACATCTTTGGAGCAAACACGCCATCGAAGCCGAAACTTTTATGGCTGACCGCCGTTATGCCATGCTGGCCGGAGCCTGTTCCGGGTGCATAACAATGACGCAGGAACGGCGGCGGGAAATTTCTGACCGGATCGACTCGGTAATGACCAATAAATATCTGGGGTTGCCGATCTTTTTGGTTATTATGTATTTGACGTTTTATTTCACCTTTATTTGTGCAGAGCCGCTGATGGGCTGGATCGAAGAATTTTTCGGCTGGATCGCTGATGGAGTCAAGCATTGCTGGCCGGATGGCAAACTGGATTATCTGCGGCACTTTGTTACCGATGGTTTGATCGGCGGAGTCGGCGGCGTGCTGGTGTTTTTGCCGAATATATTGTTTTTGTTCTTTGCCATTGCCATATTGGAAGATTCCGGATACATGTCCCGGGCTGCCTTTGTAATGGATGGAATTATGCGCAAATTCGGTCTGCAGGGCAGGTCGTTTGTGCCGCTGGTGCTGGGCTTCGGCTGTACTGTTCCGGCGATCATGGCCACCCGCACGATTGAGTCCGAACGTGACCGCACGGTAACGATCATGGTGCTGCCGCTGATGAGCTGTGGTGCCCGGCTGCCGATTTACGCATTGATCATTCCGGCGCTCTTTGTGGAAAAATATCAGGCGTTTGTTATGTGGAGCATCTACATAATCGGGGTGGTGATTGCGTTGATTGCGGCCCGGCTGATGCGTTCAACGCTGTTCAAGGGCGAGGGCGAAATCTATTTGATGGAATTGCCGCCGTACCGGATGCCGACATTCAAAAGTCTGCTGCTGCACATGTGGGATCGCGGCAAGATGTATGTGCATAAAGCCGGGACCATCATTCTGGCGTCTACGGTGATATTGTATATTTGCAATACGTTGCCGCAAAAAAAGATTTTTGATCAGGACTACGCTTCCCAAATCACTGCTACCGAAAAAATCAGCGATGAAGCCGCCCGCACTGCAGCGGTTGAAAAAATCGAATTTGCCAAGCAAGCCGAAGTCATGGAATACACCATTTCCGGCCGGGTCGGCAAAATGCTGGAGCCGATTTTCAAACCGATCGGTTTTGATTGGAAGTTGACCACTGCTTCGATCGGGGCACTGGCGGCCAAAGAGGTCTTTGTAGCGCAGTTGGGTGTGCTTTACCATGAAGGTGAAACCGATGAAGAATCCGAACCGCTGCGTGAACATCTGGTCAAAAATTATACGCCGCTGCAGGGGTTCTGCATCATGTTGTTCTGCTTGCTTAGCATACCTTGTCTGGCTACGCTGGCGATCATCAAGCGGGAACTTAATTCCTGGAAAATGGCGGTGATCGAAGCCGGGGCGCTGCTGGTGCTGGCTTATGTATTGACCTTGATAGTCTATCAACTCGGTACATTGCTGCAAATCGGAACAAAGCTGCTGTGAGTGGCGGCGCTTTTGAAGAGGCTTCCGGAAAGATCCGGGAGCTTTTTTTTGAATTTTTCTTGCATAAAAAGGTTTTTTTCTGCTTGAAAAAAATATTTGTCGGATTATTTTAAAAGCAGTTTAAAAAATATTTTTTCAGAAAGGAATGAAAAATGAGTGATCTGAATGCGGTTTCAATCATGCCCTGCTTGGATATGCAGGCCGGCCGGGTGGTCAAAGGCGTACACTTTGTGGATATCGCCGATGCCGGAGATCCGGTAGCTTGCGCACAGGCATATTGTGCCGCCGGGGCCGACGAATTGGCTATGCTTGACATTACTGCTACGGTCGAAAAACGTGATACGCTCATCGAAGTTGTGTGCCGGGTCGCTCCGGTCTGCACGGTACCGTTTACCGTTGGCGGCGGTATCCGGGATGTGGCCAGTGCCGAAGCGGTTCTCAAGGCGGGAGCCAATAAAGTTTCCACCAGTTCTGCAGCGTTCCGCAAGCCGGAAGTCATTGCCGAAATGATCAGAGAATTCGGCAGCGATAAAGTTACTGTGGCTATTGATGTGGATGTCAATCCGGCGCTGCCTTCCGGTTACGAAGTGTACATTGACGGCGGCCGTACCGCAACTGGTACCGATGCTGTGGATTGGGCCAAAAAAGTTCGTGACTTGGGCGTAAAAACTATTCTGCCGACCAGCAAAGCCGGTGACGGAGCCCGTACCGGATATGATCTGCCGGTGATCCGTGCCATTCACAACGCCTGTCCGGAATGTATTGTTGTGGCTTCTGGCGGAGCCGGCAAGATGGAAGATTTTCTGGAAGCGGCCCGGGCCGGAGCGCAAGTGCTGCTGGCGGCATCGGTTTTCCACTTCCACCTGATCGATATTGGTGAATTGAAACAATATTTGACTGCCAACGGGATCAAAGTCCGGTAAGCCGATAGTTTTTCTCTGACGTGAATACCAAACGGGCTGCTGCAAAAATCTTGCGGCAGCCCGTTGCGTTTAAGATTACTTTCAGCGTATAGTAAATGAGCGTTGAGTGGTTTTGCCGGATGCCAGACAACGGATCATTACTTGAGCGGTACCCGTTGCCGCATTGGGAGCCATTACTTCAGGAACGCTTAATTTTCCGTTTACAGCTGCATAGTATCCGCTGCCGGGCAGGCGGATTCCATTCGGAGCTGATATGATCAGCTCTACAGGCAATATGGCGTCAATGGGGTTGCCGTCAGCGGAACAGATCGCAGCTTCTATGCTAAAGGCTTGTCCCCGGGCGATATTTTCAGGAACGGTGAGTTGGAGCTGCTCAATAGATTTTTCCAGCAGCAGAACCAAACTGCCGCCGCCCGGCGGTAAGTGTACATCGAAACTGCATGAATCCTTTTGCTTATTCAGTTTGATCGCTTGATGCAGCACCAGATCATAAGCTGCCGCAGCCGTGTGATTTACTGTAACGCTGCCAGAGTTGGCCAAGCCCTTTTCCGGAACCAGTTTCCATTGGCCGATATAATCGCCGAAGGTACGTTTGTCGTTGACCACAAAAACGTAATCTGCGCTGTTGCTGCCCCGTTGGCGGACGACCAGATCCTGATTGGAAGCACTTGCGTTTACCGTAACGTGTTTGGATAAAACTGAAGCGATTTCCCGGCCCAGCTTTTGCAGCTCGGCTTTGGAGCCAAGCGGATCGTTGGTCTTGCGATTTACCGATTTAAGGCGGTGGTCGAGCATCAAGGCCGGGGTGGTAAATTCATCTCCGATCAAAATCACCCCTTGCTGGCGTAATTCATTGAGTTTTTTCAATACATCTTCAGTGATGACTTCCAAGCCGGGCAGCAAGAGCACTTTTAAACTTCCGGTGTTGATATTGTTCAGCAGATGCTCGTCGTAGATGATCCCCGGCTGCAAATGCGCCCATTGCAATGCCATATGCAGATCCGCTGTCCACCCCCGGCCCCAGCCCAGCGGATAGTGGCGGGCTGCGTATAAACTGCTGGGAAAGTTTTCGAGAATAGCGACTTCCAGCGGCCGTTCCGGAACTTTTTTCAGCATCGGCCCCAGCGGCTGAATAACATTTTCAGCCAACTCTTTGAGTAC
The DNA here is from genome assembly GCA_015061575.1 of Lentisphaerota bacterium. Taxonomy (GTDB): domain Bacteria; phylum Verrucomicrobiota; class Lentisphaeria; order Victivallales; family Victivallaceae; genus SIG78. Next base: position 17,569 of record SUWF01000021.1, on the reverse strand, counting down.
TTCCCGGCTTTGCGTATTGGTAAAACGGTATCCCCAGTGGTCAGTGCGTTCGATCAGCGATCCTACTCCGTGATACATGATCGCATCCAGCCGCCGGGAGATTTTTACCCATAACGCTTCCCGCAGTGCATCTGGTGCAATGCTGACAAAAGCGGCCTTGGGTTCCCATTTGAGCCACTCCGGAGGATTTTTTACCTTTTTATTCTGCGGCGCAGTTTGACTGCGATACCATATAGCTTGAGTCATACTGGCTATTTTCTGGCGTGGATTTCCCTGAGCCATAGCAATTACTTCGTCGGTCGTCTGGCCGATTTTGATCGGATCCGGATAGACATAAGTCCATTGACTGATCATATCCACATCGCCTCCGGAGCCCCACAGCGGCGGCGTACGGGTCACCGGGTCGTAAAAAGTAAAGAACCGAGCTTTGTGTTCATGACCTTTCACCGCTTTATGCAAGGTTTGCGATAATAATGTCTGCAATGGATTCCACCCATCGCCCTGCTGCCAGAACCAACGCAAAAAAGTCAAATCCGGCCGGGAGTTTTTGATCACCCGGTGCCAGGGAAAATTGGCGTCATTGCGGTATTCCGGCGGAGTTTTTCCGGAAATCGTTACCGGGATATCGTAATTGGCAAATTTTTTGAATGCTGCCGGTTCCACGCCGCTGCCGAACGAAGGTTGGGAGCCGTCACGCACTTCGCTGTTGATCAAACAACCGTCAAAAGCGGGGTGATCGGCTATGGCGCTGGCGGTTTCAAAGGCAGCTTCGGCAAATTCCTTGCGCACATCCGGGTGCGAGGCTTCAAGATTTTTCCGGGGATAAGCTTTGCCGCTGCGATCCGTGCGCAAGTGGCGGTTGGCACGCAAAAAACGATAGTGCGCATGTAACGTGCCCACCGAGTAAAGTCCGGCTTGCAAATGTTCATCCAGCTGCGGAATGATCCGGTTCAAACTGGCGGGCGAAAATTTTCCCTGAGGCGGAAAAAAATGCAGTATCTGGTGAGTAAAACCATATTTTTTCAACAAGGCCGGTTTATAGAGTGTTCCCCACATGATCACCGGCATAAAATCGCCGTATTTGGGCACAATGGTGTAACTGCTCTGGTGGTCTGTCAGAAGTTTGCCGCTGCAAACGGCTTTGATATGTAAAGCATAATCACCGGGCAGCAGGTAGCTGTCCAAACAAACTTTTATACTTTTACGACTGTTGGGCGGCAGTTCAGAAATTTTTTCACGTTTGATGATTTGCTTATTGGCGGCAACAGAAATGATGACATTTTTCAAGCTTTGTACCGAATAATTTTCCAGCCGCAAAAATACGGCTGCATTTTTTTCACCCCGTTCAAAAACCCGGCGTTTGGCCGGATCCAGCTGAAGTACGATCGGTTGATATGGCATATCTTGAATGGTGATTTTTTTGATGTTTCCGCCCAGCGCTGCGTAATTTGCGCCCACCCGGTCGCCCAGCACCGGATTTACTTGAGCTGCAGCCAACACGCCGCCGGGAACCGATGCGCTGCTGATCAGTGTATCATTTACATAAAAAACAACTTTTCCGATAGCATCAAAGGTCATAGCTATACGGGTATCGCAGCCGGTGGCCATACGGAAGTTTTTGCTGAATGCCAGCACGCTGCTGCTGCCAAAACCGAACGCTGCGCCCAAGCGGTATTCTCCGGGGGTGCGCCGCTGCAAGTAGAGCATGAATCCACGGTTGTAGAGTTTATTTTGCTGGGGATTGCGGGGCAGGGCAACATATTTGCTGTCGTAGATCATAAACCAATTCTGGGTGGTTTTGAAATTTTCAGCCAATGCAATGACTGCTTCAATTCTGAACGCATTGCGCGGAGTCAGCGCCGGATGGCTTTTGATCATCGCTCCACCTGGCTGATCCAACGCCGGATTATGCGAGATCAAAGCTCCATTGATGATCTTGCTTTGACCGCGCAGTAGCGGCGGATATTGTTGTTTCAACACGTCAGGACGGCTGAAATCCCATTGAGCAACTATTGAGTTGTCGGCGGAGAATAGCGATGTAAGGCAAAATATACTGACAATAAGAGTAATAACTATTTTCATAATTGCTGTCTGGTGGATTTATTTGAGTATTTCAATACGCAGCGGCTTATAAATACCGCCGGCATAAGCTGCATCATAGACCCTTACGGTCAGGGTATTTTCTTTGCCCCAGCGGATCTCTTTGGTACAGTCCATGGCAAAAGGTTCCTGCCAACCTTCCGGGCCTTTGTCGTGTTTGCCCAGATAAACGCCGTTCATCCACACCCAGGTTGACTCATCAACGGCGTCAAAGTGGACTTCCACAGCGTTGCTGTCGATTTTTTCCGGCATGGTAAACTTGATTTGATACCACGCCACCCCATTGTAATCGGCAAATCCCTGCGTTTCCCAGGCTCCCATTTTTATAGGGAGCCAACGGGAGGTATCGGCATCCGGATGGAAATAATTTTTCAGATGTCCCTCCTGCAGCGGATCAGTAATAAAACGCCATGGCAGTTTTTCCAGCGGGATTACTTCCTGGACTTTGACTTCATAATCCCACGTTGGATCATTACGCAGCAGTTTGATCTGACGATGGAACGGCCAGGTGGCTGCTACAGCGATCTCCCGGATCTGCTGTGATTTATCCTGCAGGGCGATTTTTTGCAAAAGTTTCATACCCTGCGGGTGCAGATCGATTTTTTTAGCCAGGGCGGCGGTTGCAGTCAAGCGCACTGTTTCGTAAGTATCGCCCAGGGCCCGTTCGATCGGCAATGCGGCTTTTTCCGGATAATTTTCGATCACCAGAAAAAGCGCATAACGCCGGATCTCCGGGTCAGGATCCTGCAAAAAATTTGCAGCTGCAGACGGTTGTTTGTGTACTGTGCGGAAGAATTTCTGCCGGTTGCTTATATCATTGCCTTGTAATATGACCATCAGCAGAAAAACACACCATGTCAGCAGCTTTTTCATTATTTTGTATTCCTGTTGGCTTATTGGGGACTGTTGGCTTTTGCAGTGCTGCCTTGTTCAAAATAGGTGGCAAAACCGTAATCGTAAGCATTTTCTTTCTGTACAGTTCCACAGTGGCCGTCGGCAAAAACAGCATTGGCATTTTTGCCGTGAACAAGATTCAAGCTGCCGCCTTTTTCGCCGGTTTTGTTGATGATGTAGCTTTGGGCCAGTCCGATAGTCCCGCCGTAATCATACAAACTGTCAGCCAGCAGCGGGAAGATCGTGGAATCGTTCATTGCTCCGGGATTGACAAACAAGCTGGCGGTCACCGAACCATCTGCAGAGCTGAAACCATTGCTGCCGTTTTCCACGAATTTGTGTCCGATGCCATTGTATACAGGCATATAGCCCAAAGCGCCGTATGCATAGGTCTGATGATTTTTATTGACCCCGGCCGGGTGCGCTACTGACGGGCAGCGGACAGTTTCGCCGGCGATATCATTAAAATCATCTTCATTGTATTTGCCGTAGAGATAGTCAGCCCAGCGGCGGCTGGAGCCGCTGCCTTTATAGTAGTTTAAGCCTATCCAGCCATTATTGTCGATTTCGTAGTTGGCAAAAGCCAACCCGTTTTGTTTGAGGTTGCCGGTACAAGTTGCGGCCCGGGCCCGCTCACGGGCGGCGCTCAAAGCCGGCAGCAGCATGGCTGCCAAAATTGCAATGATAGCAATTACAACCAAGAGTTCGATCAAGGTGAATTGTTTGCGATTGTAAGACTTCATGTTTTCTCTCTTTCTTTTATTATGTTTACAGTCTGTTGATAAAAGCTTATAGTAAAGTAATTGATATAGCACTAAAATTGATTTTTTCAATATTTAATCAACAACACTTTTCTATTATTTGTTCCCAATAAGCAGACCCGATGCTTGAATAACGGGGTGCCGGAAAATTGTACAGAAAAAGGCGCTGCGGCAAAAAAAAAACTGTATTTGCCGCAGCGTTTCAAGTAAATAAAACCGGTAAAATCAAAGCTCTATAGCGTGACAACTGCGGGGCGGTAAGTTAAATTCCCTGTTGTGCCAGCGGCATTGCTGTTCCTGCCGGGTATAGTTTATCAATATCAACGCCTGCCTGCCGTCCGGAGCCTGCCACAAATTATGGAATACTGCCGGACGTTCACGCAGCATGATATTTTTCTTTTCTTCGGTGGTAAATAGTCCCCGCTGCAGGAATTTCACCGGAATATTTCTGCACTCAAACCCGGATGGATCAAGCAGCGTGCCATCATAAAGATATTGACGGTTCTGGTAATAAAAGCGGGAAATATCCACGATCCACTGATAATCTTCGGCGTATTTGGGATCGTTGATCTGTTCCATGGTTATGTTGCATACCGTTGGCTGCATACCCCAGCTGACCGTGCGAGCCAGCTCCAGCGCAAACTGATCAGGACATACAGCGTGCCAGTCTTCTTCGTTTTTCCAGCGGTCGCGCGGCGGCCATAATGGATCCCACGGCGGAATCCCATCCAGCAATGCGTAGTTGCCGAAAAGCGTGTTGGCGCCGTGGTAGACGGCTGTGAATACCGGGAAACTGTCTATCCACTCCTGATTGCAGCAGCGTTCCATGCTGGGCGACAGGATGATGCCGGATTCAAAACAATCCATGAAAATTTCGTTGCAGTTTTCGGTCGAAAGCTGCAAATGCGGATATTTTTTACGGATATCTTTGATCATTTTCCGGTATCCGCGCGCCTGATAACTGCCTCCGCCGGGAGCATGATGGTGCTTGCGGTTGTAACAGGGGTGCAATGCTGCACAGCCAATCATATCCATATATATGCCCGGCAGACCGGCCTCGACCAGATGATCAACAAGTTCCATCATGCGTTTTTTGAAAATATCGCCTTCGCCGCACATATATCCCAAACGGTGGTGGGTGTAGCAGTTGAACTCCACTGCGTGAACTTTGCCATCCCGGTCAACTACCGCTGAATCCAAGCCGCCGTCGGATTCAAAACCTTCCAGATCCACGTCCCAGGTCAGACCGTTGATGTAAACCTGACAGTATATACCCTGGTCTTTGAGCCGTTGTTGAGCTTTTTTGAATACCGCTTCACCTTCCCGGGGCGGCCAGAAATTGGGATAATTGGTATCATAGGGGTTGTTGTGCCACCAGTACCAATCCAAGGCGACCGGAACTCCGCAATCTTTGGCAAGCCGTTCTGCCGGTTGGATAACATGCTCACTGTCACCGCGGTTCCACAGCCACAATGCCAGATCCCGCTGACGGTTGTTGCGGATGCGGTTTTTATAATTGCGGGTGGTAAGGGCCCATTTGCGATAGATTTGTGCTGCTTCGTACCAGTCGCCGTCAAAGGTGACGATAGAATTTTCAAATTTGATTTTGCTGCTTTTGCGGTAACGGGGAGCGCAGGGCAGAAAATGTACACTGTGATATTCCAAAGTATCGCCTTTTTTGCGCCAGAGGAAGTCGTGCAGCTGATTGCTTTCGTCCCGGCAGTCAGCATATACTCCCCGGCCGTTGGCAAAAGCTGCGGTCAGCCGCATCGAACCAAATGCACCCGATGCCAGCACGCCGTCCTCATGATCGGCGTTAAAAGTGTAAACCCAGCCTTGGGAAACTCCCACCAGCACTCTGATGCCTTCCTGCGGAAAAGGCATGGTTATACAGGGAAAATGCACTTCTTCAATATAAAGCTTGCTGGTGTTGCCGGAAAATTCCAATTTGCCGGCCCAACGGCCAGCGTCATCAAGGCGCCAATCTTCACGCACAGTAAAATCTCTGCCCAGCAGTTCGCTGCCGGAATAAACTCTGGTGTAAGAGTTTTCTCCGGTTTGAAAAAGCTGCTGCTTTTTCATCATATCTGCTTTCAGCTCGATCGTGTTATTCTGCAGATCACCTGCTTGCATGCTCCAGGTGACATTTTTCAGTTCGGGAGGAAACGGTATTGAAGAACACTTTTTCATCGTTATAAACTCATTTGTATATAATAGAATAATTTTTCTTTTCCGATACGATCATACTCCGCCTGGTGCCATCGGGCATGATCCGCACCATCTGGCGTTTGCCGTTTTGAGCCGCTGCCGCCGGGCCGGGCGTCAGAAAAAACTGCTCATTCCGGGCCAGTTCCGGCATCAGGTATTCCAGATATGTTTTGCGCAGGACTTCGTCTGCATAGATCCCGGCATTGCTGTGACGCACTCCCGGTTTTACCACTGATTTATTGCCGATCTTATAAGCAAGGATCCCCCTTGCACCGGCAGCCAGCGAACCGAACACGGTTGCTGCACTTTCGGCAGCACTCGGCGGACGGTGCTTGCGGACAAAGTCCGCCGGCATAAAGCTGTCTACGTCGTAGGCTTGCGGTACATACAGCAGGAGCTTGCCCGGCAGTAAATTAGTGTTGATTTGCTCCACTGCGTTCAAAATCATGCTTACCGGCCGCAGCGGTTCACCGTTATGCGCCGGATTCAAATACATATCCAACGCAATAATATCACATGCTTTCTGCAATTCTATGCAGCTGGCTGCTCCATTGTCGGCGCCCAGAACCGGGTGATACGGATCAAGCTTTTTCAATATATCATAAGTTTTGGCCAATTCTCCGATCCACTCCGAGCCGCGCGGCTCATCAAAGGTATAATAGCCAAGCAGAGCAGGGTGGTCTTTGATTGCCTCCACAAGTTTGCTCATACGTTCCAACTCAAGTGCGTTAAAAAATGGATGTTCTTTGCCGTTGCGGCGAACTCCAAAAAATCCGGCAGAAGTTTTATAAAAAGGACTCAAAATAGCGTAAAGCCCCTGCTTTTGACACTGATCAAGCCGTTCAATGATCTGGGGAATATCCTGCCGGTTGAGAGTGTAAAAATGTACGGTGTTGCATTGGGCTTGCTGCATGTCGTCAAAATCTTTGTAAGCCCCCATAAAGCCACGCACCATAAAAGGCTTGCCGTTGATGAATAAATTGCCATTATTGGCAATATAAACCTCGCTGCCGGTTTTGCGCCGGGGCGCAATATAAAATTCGTGGCGCACCACCCAGTTTTTCTGCCGGTCAATGCTGCACTTCACGGTCAATATACCCGGTTGGATATTTTTTACATCCACGATATAATCATAAACTTGCGGCGGGTTGCTGACAACTTGACTGTCAAAAACTTTTCCGGAATCATCGTTGGTTTCGATCAGCAATGAACTGTTTTCCCGGAGCTTGTCCGGCGACTCTATTTTCAAGCGCAGCTTGATTTTCCGGTCCGGATCGCTGCTGAACAGCGTATTGCGGTAGACCGGGTGCAGGACGGTAAGCTCAATGGGGGCAAGCTGGGCTTGCAGCGAGAGCATCCGGTCAAAGATCTTGCCGTTTTCATCAGCGATCGCCAGCCGCACCCGGCAACTGCCCGAAGTGTTGAAATTGGCATTCAAGCGGGCGTTGACGACTCCGTTGGCATCGCTTTGCACCTGACAATGGTCGAAGTTGGCAAAGGTTTTATCCGGAGCGTAAATCATGGCCGAAACGTCATAAAGAGTGTTTTTTTCGGCTTTGAACGGTATTTGCAGCACGGTACATGCGGAATTATTGATCACGCTTTTGCCGAAACGCAACGTGCCAAGCTGCAGCTTAAAGCTGTGCGGGTTGAAGCGGATGTTTTCCAGCACTCCGTAATTGCTGGTGTCGCTGGCCGAACGGGCCGGATTCCAGGCCGAATAGAGCGTGACTTGGCCGCCTTTATGCGTGCGCAGTAAATTGAAGCGCCATTTTCCCGGCTCCATATTGCGGTCACTGAAAAGCGAAAACGGCAGAAAAATTTCCAGCGTAAAGCCCTGTTCCGTGCGCTGACTTGCCGCACTCCATGCCGGATCCCATGCCGAATTATCGTTGCCGGCAGTCATGTAGGAATCAAACCGGCTGCCGTCGGCATTAACAATAAAGTGAGCCGCTTCACGGACGTTTTCATCGCTGGGAAATTCGGCAGTCGGTGCAACGACTATTTCTATGGAATCATCGTGCCATACGGATTCATCGTGTTTGCGGAGCTTACTTATTATTTTTTTATCATGGGCTTGAACAGCCACATAAATCCCGCGGGGAGTATTGACCACTTTGAAAAAAGTGGGTTCGACTGCTTTATTGGCAGTGTTGGTTATTGTAAAATCCTGCTGCCATGATTTCTGCTGCCAGCAGGCCTCATTAAGTTTGCCATCCAGCATCACTTCCGTATCAGAATATATTACCGATGCACTGCGTTCAGCTTTTAACGATATTGTTGTCAGCAGCAAAAAAACGCTTACCCAAAATTTCCGCATACAGGGCTCCCGCAACTTATTTGGTTTGATCCAGAGCTAAAGCTGCAACTTCTTCGGCACTCAATGCCCGGTCGTAAATTATCAGGTCATCAACGGCTCCCATAAAACCGTAAGCTGACCCATTGCAGGAGCCTACACACAATGGCTGCCGGGAGGCGGTTACCTGCATATTCTTGGAGGCGATCTTTTTGCCGTCCGCATAAATAATAACTTCGCTGCCATTATAGGTGACGGTCAGCTGAAAGAATTTTTCCAGCGGAATTTTGTAAGCCGCCTGATTGGTGATAACACTGTTGCTTTTTTTGCCGTCGCCGGAATTAAACTGTACGCCGCCGTAAAAGACCGTCAATCTTGCTCCGGGGCCCCGGGTTCCGCAGTTGCCCCAGATGTCTTTGAATTTGCGGTAGTTTTTAGGTTCAGCCGCCGCTTTGTCCATTTTTAAGGTGGTGACAATGGTAAAACTTTCAGTAAAATCCACCGGCACTTTCGGCAGCATCACTCCGCCGGTTTTGCTGCCGAACTGCAAGGCTTTGCCGGATAAGCCGTCGATCAGCAAATATTCCCCTTTGGGCATTACCCGGCCTTGGACTTGGCCAACAGCGGGTGCAATGCGGTTATTATCAATAGCATCAAATCCCCAGCGGCCGATAGCGGCTGATTGCGGACTGTTGGCGTGAACTGCCGCTGCGGCAATGCCTGTTAGAAAAATCACAACATATTTATACATAACAAATACCTTGTTTGATTGCTTTTTATTAATATTTATCAAGCTGTTGATAGGGCATATAAATGATACACAAACTGGTATCGGAGTTGTCGCCGTTGGGGAAGCGGAACGGCACTTTGCTGCTGGTTCCGCTGGGATCAAACTGGGTAAAGTCCATATTTTCCACATGACCGTCGGCCAAAACAACGTTAAGCCGCCCGCTCTTGGAAGGCACTTCGGCTTTGGTGCGGCTGTCACCGCCATGCCGGAAGCTGGCGTAAGTGGAGTACATAATTTTGTAGTTATCTTTGGCCCAGTTGTCCATAATAATTCTCATTGCGCTCGGATCAAAGAGTTTATCGATGCGGTACAAGCGCCGGTATTCAGCGTTTGCGTCTTTCAGGTCGGCCATCAGAAAAGCGTTGGCAGTGTAGTGACCGTAAGAAAAATCTCCGGCGTTGGAGCCTATATTGGTTCCTTCGGAGGGACAGACAAAACTGTTGTTGCTCAAGCCCCGGTTGTAATTTACGCCGTATGGCGGATCTTCCGGCGCAGTCGTGGCAGTTCCGGCATATCCGCCCAGCGTGGCCATCCAGGTCGAGTTCCAGGTACTATTGCCGTTAACCAGTGCTGGAACCAGCACGCCGTCAAAATCACCGGCATACATGGTTACCGCCAGTCCGATTTGCTTGAGGTTGTTCATGCAGGCGGCGGTGCGGGCCCGTTCCCGGGCTGCGGACAACGCCGGCAGCAGCATAGCTGCCAAAATTGCGATGATGGCAATTACAACCAATAGCTCAATCAATGTAAAACGCTTTTTCACTGCAGACTCCTTTATTGTTGTTTTTTTATCTTATTGAGTACATACTGTACGGTGGAAACTCTTTCGTCGGAAGCGGCTGTGGATTCAGCAAGCTCTTCGATGGCTTCAAAAAGCATGATACAGGCTTTTTCGTAATCCATTTCGCCGATTTCGGAAATCAGCCGGGTGGCCCGGTCGATAAGTTTTTTGTTGGATACATCCACATAGCTCATCCAGTTGCCGGTGACCCGGCCCAGCACAGCCATAATGCCGGTGGAGGCAGTGTTCAAAACCAGTTTGACCGCCATGTGCGACATGATTTCCAGCGGTGAATGTTCCAATTTGCACGGCACGGCAAAATCACCGCAGCTGCAGCCAATGGAAAGGTGTTTGCTGCAGGGAAGTTGTTTTTGTATATCCTGCATGACAGTTTTTAATTCTGCATTGGTGCGCCCGGTACTCAAAGTCACCAGCACAGCTGCATCGCAGCCGCCGGAAATACGATCGGCAATATCTTCTGAACCAACCAGAAATTTCTTCAGTTCCCGGGCCTGGATCAGCGGCGGATTGGTCAAAACTTTTTCGGGTGCGCCCATAGCCAGATAAAGATCCGTACTCCAATCCAGACAACGCAGTTCCCGGTTCATACCGTGACTCCAGACTTCATCGGTAGTGCGCAGCGGATTTTTGACAAAAGTCCACGGCCTGGGTGATACTTTGTCATCGTATTTGCGGAACGGCGGCAGCATAAAAGTTGGGGAGCGTTCCGTGGTATCGGTAAAGATATCCAGCAAATAATCATCCGCAAAGTAGGTCAGCAGCCCCTTGTTTTTGTAGCAGTTGGCTTCAAAGTCAATATAATCGGCAATGCCCTGCCGGGCCGCCGGACTTTCCAGATCGTCCAGCAAAGTTTCAAACAGCCGGGCATAATCGGGGAGGGCGTTGCCCAACAGTTTCAGCACAATACTTTCCAATGCAGCCCCGGCAATAAGCTGTTCGGAGGTTGTAGCCTGCATCCGGGTCGAACCGGCCAGCGCCATCGGACCGCAATAAAGGTCAAGCACGCAAACCCGTTCATCACAAATGGCCTGCCGGGAACGCTCCAGATGTTCGGCCAGCAAATCCGCCGGATTATTGAACATCAAAAACGTCTGACATCCCCGGTCGAGGGCTTCAAAAACCGTGCCCAGCACGGAAGAGGTTTCACCGCCTTCGGTGATCGCCACCAACATATCACGGTCGGTCATATCCAGCTCTTTGACCTGCTGGCGGCCAAAGCTCTGATAGTCTTCAAAAAACTCCACCGAACGCACCAGCGCATAATCGCCGCCGGTCATAATGCTGAAAACGTTGTTGCGGTACTGAGCCAATTCCGGAGTATTAGCGCAGCAGTCACGGTACATGCACTCCAGAAGGATACTCAATCTTCCGGTCGCTCCGCAACCCGAAAAAACCACTTTGCCGCCGGAGCGGATCACTTTTTCGCCGGCAGCGACTAACTTGGCAAATTCAGCGGATGCAAAGATTTTTCTGGCCATGGCCAATACGTTGCGGTCAACGCTCTGGAGGTTTGCCACGCCGTAAATCGAACCGCGGGCAAATTCTTTATCCAGATTTTTGGTCAACGGCGAAGATTGCTCGGTGGGCAGAAAGCCCAAATGAAATTGTTTTTCATGCTCAATAAAATTTCTGGCGGCTGCCAATGCTGAATTACTCATTTTTTTCTCCAGATTAGAGTTAATAATCTTTAAGTTTATTTTTCAGATTTGCGATGATGGTTTTGACGGTTTGCCGGGCGAGGGCAAAAGCTTCTTCTGCATGAGCTTTGTCAATACCAAAACCGATTGCGCCGGGAGGAAATCCCGGCACTTTGATCAATAGACCAAAAACGATTTCATCGTCATACTCAAATTGGGCATAACCTTTACGGGCAATGTCTTTTAACTCTTTTTTCAGAATATCCTCCGCAACGTCATCGCCAGTCAGTTTGCTGGCGGTCGGGAAATCCAACGTGGACAAAAGACAGCGCCCGGTGCCAGTGCGGTAGTGCGAGTGAAAAAAGAAATTCTCCCACGGACGCACATAAATACCATTGAGCTGATAACAGAGCATCACCCGCCGCTCACCATCCAGTACTGATAAATTGACCTGCCGGTTGAGTTGGTTGGAAAGTTCTTCCACCGGCTGCCGGGCCGCCGCTGTCAGACGTTCATAGCAGTTGTGCCGGGTCCCCAGAGTCATGATCATCGGGCCGGGAGCGTAACCATCTTTGCGGGAAATCTTTATCAAATACCCACGCTCAACCAGACTGCTCATGATACGGGTAGCTGTCACCAGATTGATGCCGAGAGCCTCCGCAGCTTCGCTGGGAGTAACGCTGGCACCGTTGCGTAAAAAAACATATTCTAAAATGTCAAAAGTTTTATGTAGTGATTTCATAATGTGAAATTATAATTCCTTTCTGCAAAATATAATAACATAAAAATCTTTAAAAAGCAAATCACTGATCATAAAAAACAAAAAAATATTGCAGAAAAAAATACATTCTTCAGCGGAGTTGAAAAATCAATATTGGACTTTACAGTACAATATCACAATTATCATGATTTTGTTGCTGATCTCTCAAGCTTATTTCCCGGAGGCAGTTGTGAGCCGAGTTTGCGGTACGCCATCGGTGATACACCATAGTACAAAGCAAACATTTTTGTGAAGTAGTTGGAATCCCGGAACCCGCATTGAAAGGCTATTTCGGAGATCCGCTCCGAGCTGTTTTTAAGCAATCCGGCAGCGTGGCGCAGCCGTACTGCCTGCAAAAATGCAATGGGACTCATGCCGGTACCGCGTTTGAAACAGCGCGTGAAATTACGGGTGGACATGCAGGCGCGCTGCGCAAGATCCTCCAATGAAAAGTTCCGGGTGAAATTTTTTTCCAGCAAGGCAACTGCTTCGCCGATACGCGGCAGCATGTCGTCATCCTGACTCTGTCTGTCTTCGCAAAGATTGGATACCAGGAGGATTATTTCGATCAATCTGGCTAAAGCCAGCAGTTCATTTTCGGCCTTTTTTTCTGTCAGCAGTGTTTGCAGATTCAACAGCATATCTTCCAATGTTTTCTGTTGTGCTATCGGCAAATGCAGCCGCTGACAAAATGTACGCGGCGTCCGCAGGCGCGGTTCCACCATAAAAAACAGATTATAGCCATTGCAGCGCTGAAAACGTTCCCACGGCAGATCCAGGGTCTGCCGGTCAAAAAGCAGATTCAACAGCGCAAACTCCGATGTTTTACGGAAAAAGTGCGCAGTTTTACCTTCCAGTAGAAACAAATCTCCCTGACGCAATGGAAAATCCACCCCATCAATATTCTGTATGCCTTCGCCTTGAGTAACCAGCACCATCTCCGAAAAATCGTGACTGTGCGGAATAAACGTATAATCATTCCACCCGCAACGACGGCAGCCGGCATTTTTGCCGACTACAGCCAATTTGAAATCGGGCCCCGAAAAAAATTCACAGCCGGAGATCCGCAAGATATTGTCAGTATCGTATTCCATAAGCAAACAAGTTGTAAAGTACGTTACAGTTTATATCCCACATTTTTACCCGTTGACTTATTCATGACTGTAAATAAGTTTTATATTGTTATTCTGCATTTTTCGCAGCGCTTTCAAGGTGTCAAAATATGCCGTTTTCCGGCGATATTCTTCTGGCGTACAATCATAATTGACCGCATCCGCAGTGTATGCTGCATCACCGGTCAGCAACAGTTGGCTGGAATCATCCTGCGTTATCAGCAAACTCTGATGCCCCGGCGTATGCCCGAATGAGGGCAAAATGATCAAACGCCCATCGCCGTAAATGTCACATTGCCCAGTCACCAGCTGGATATTTTCAGCAAAATTTGCCGGGTCTTTTCCCGCAACTTCGCTGGCTTGCAGCAAAACTGTTGCGCCGGGAAAATCAACCAACCCGGCAGAATGATCGCTGTGCAGATGTGATAATACTATATATTCAATATCTTCCAACGGCACTTCCGCTTGCTTGAGCAAGGCGGCGGCTGTTTGCTGATCCGTAACTTTGACCAGATAATCTGCATTGGGCAACTGCTGATAATTCAAAGGTTTTTGTCCGGCGTCAAAGAGCAGTTTATGCCCGGCATGTTCTATATAAAAACATTTTACCGGTACTTCCATACGGATCCCCTCCGGAGCATTGTGCACCAGCAAATGACGCCAACTTTGGATCGTACCGGTAATCAGAGGCTTTATCTGCATAATCATCTCAACTTAATGTTAAAATTACTTTGCCGGTATTTTCTGTCCGCTGCAAAATTCCGGGGACAGTAACACACTATTTTTGCGTATCGGAGCAGATACGTCAATCCAAAGAAAATTTAATTTTTTATTCAGGATCATAGCTCGCATAAAAACATGCTCTCTTTGCTTTTACTGCTTGCTTATACTGCTCTGAACCGTAAATAATATAACCCCTGCTGGGATATTTACAATTATTATTGGCTTAAAATGTAATTGTTTCGTAGCCAAGATAGCTGTAAAAAGCTTCTTCCACGGCCGTAAAACTATCTCCATAACTTAAACTCATGTGGTGGGGGAACCCATACCGCAGCAGTGAACGCAGTTTGCTTTGAAAATCGGTAAATTCAGCAACGCCGCCGCACCCGAAAAAGTCCGACGGCAACTCATCGTCAGTAAATTTACCTTTATCTAAAACAAAGATCAACTTCCCATCCCGGGTCATGCCGGACAGCCAGGTAAAGTCGCCTCCTTTCATGCGCCCTTCGTTGCAGCCCAGACCATTTCCGCAGCCCAGTACCCGGGCAAACATCGGATGGTCAACGATTTTAGCTGCCGGTTTCATCAAAGATGCCGCAGTGGGACCGCAATGGAAGAGTACACATTTGTTCAATTCATCGCCATAATTGTTGTTCCAATCCAAACAGGCCGCAGGGGCATCGGCGGCCAGCGACAAGACATGCATACCAATAGCATTGATGGTATCAACTTCGCAATTGGCTGTTATCCGACGGTCATTGAGCATGGAAAGAACCATGCAGGGCGAAAGCTTTAACTCTTCTTCCAGTTCAGTCCAACAGCGCAAGGTTACCAGATCGAGTCGATATTTTTCGATCATTTTTTCAATCGCCACCGCCAGCTTGGCCATGCGCAGCTGCACGTCAGAAGTGTTGGCTGGCCATTGGCTGTAATTTTTGATAAATCCAGCTTTATTTTGAACGCTTTCGTCATTATCCTGAAGCTTTTTTATCAAGGCAAAGAGTTCGGAGAGATCGAAGGCTTCGTTGGAAATATGATATTTTTCCAGAGCAGTTTCATCAAAGCGCACAGTTTTGAATGGCGTGCATCTTGCTCCGATCGATCCGGTTCGCAATTTTTTCATGCCGTTGGCCACCCGGCAGATGGCGGCAAATGTTTTTATATTATCCTGAAACGCCGCGCCGGATGGCTCGATTGTGTGCGGTTCCAGCACTGTACACGGTATCCGGCATTGGCGGAACAGGTTGACTGCACTTATTTTGCCGCAAAACGCATCCCGCCTGGTCGCTGAATTCATGGCATCCAGCCGGTCACTGCAGGCGATAAAAAGTATGGGCTTGCCGAAATCCCGCAAGGCGGTCAGGCAGGAGGATTCATCGCCAAAGTTGGGAAAAACGGCAATTACCCCATCGCAGGTTTGATTTTTAAGAAATTCAGCGTACCGTAGCGCTCCGGCATCATCGGCTACCCCCTCCGGCGGCAGGATCGGGGTGTGCCCGGCTTTTTTTATTGCCAAAGCGGTTTCGTTGATGGCTTCTGCGACCAGCTGTTGCGGAAATGTTGTGCGATTGGAAACAAAAATAGCAAATTTCATATATAACCTCCGATGGTTTATATTCTAATTTACCTTGTAAAAAATCAAAAAACCTTGACAATACCGACAAAAAACTTAACGATCCGGCCAAATTGCAATATGGTAATATTTATCAAGGTTTTTATACTGAAAATATATGATTTTCTTATGAGGTGTACTAAATATAGCCACACGCTTTCGTTTTTTTCAGCCGATTTGAGTCCGGTTGCCTGACAGCCTTCAAAAGTCGCAGTTAAAAAATAAGTTTAACAATACAGAGAAAAAAACAGGAAGATAAGGCAAAAAAAACGGCAACGATTGTTGCCGTCAGTATTCAAAAAATGGTGGCTGGAGGTGGATTCGAACCACCGAAAGCATCGCTAGCAGATTTACAGTCTGCCCCCTTTGACCGCTCGGGAATCCAGCCACTTAAAGTGTGCGGTATTGGCACTGGAGCGGGTAACGGGAGTCGAACCCGTATATCCAGCTTGGAAGGCTGGTGCACAGCCGTTATGCCATACCCGCAAAAATTTCTAAAGAACTCCGGATACTCATGCATCCTAAAATTATAAATGGTACCGACGGAGGGAGTCGAACCCTCATTCCTCGCGGAACACGGACCTGAACCGTGCGCGTCTGCCAATTCCGCCACGTCGGCTTACCAAATCAACTCTGCACTGCTTGGTGCATGTTACTAATATATACCACGGTTTTATTTTTGCAAATTTATTTGAGGGTATTTTTCAAAAAAAATTCGATTTTTCTTTAAAATATCCCCCAGAAAGCCAAACTATCGCATATTTGAGAGTATTTGCATAGAGTATAAAAAGTTTTAATTTTTTGTCATTTGCTTTTACATGGCATCCTGACGTATTTGATTCGGATAAAATCCTGAGTTTGCTCAGAATGATTGCAGTTTTATTAATTGCATATTGTAGTGATGTTATAAGCTGTCTTGACTTGGGGCAATGCAGATGCAAACAAGCCTGCAGATTATTGGTTTTATTTTTTTTGCTTAAAAGGCATAAAATCATAAATTATTTGTAAAAAATCCTATTCACAAGCACCATGTTATCATGTATATTTTATAACAGACAAATATAATATTTGAAAAAAATCAAAAAAACGAGGATTGATATATGCCAACTCACCGTTTCGTTCCGGCGCCGTTTGATACGGTTCGGCAGCGATTGGAAAAGCAGTATGAGATTGCGGACTATACTGATGGCTGGAGTCGGGAACAGTTACTGGATGCGTTTAAGGAGCATTGCATAGAATTTCCGGAAGAAGCCAAATTAATGACTAAAGCATGGTTTTTTAACCTTATTTGCAGCAAGGCTCCGATCGCACCGGAAGTTGATGATTACTTTGTCGGCAAGGTTGCGCATTATGATTTGCTCTTGGAATTGCGCAACCGCTGGCGGCTGGAGGCGGCCCGGGATGAATTTGGCGACCGACTGGGCGTTATCGACGGCAGCTACCGGGCAATGTTGGATTGCTGCAGTCATATTTGTCCGGATTGGCAAAGTATATTCTCTTTGGGGATAGATGGCATTTATCAGCGATCATTGAGCGGCAAAAGTGTATATCATCAGGCTGTGGCCACGGTATTCGACGGAGTTAAAACTTTGCTGAAACGCTTTGATGCGGTGCATCCGACTGCCGGGTTGGCGGAGCTGGCCAGCCGGAAGGCGCAGAGTTTTCAGGAGGCGCTGCAGCTGAGCTATCTGTTTAATGAACTTATTGAATTTGACGGCATTCAGGTCAGATCCATGGGGCGCTTTGATAAGCTTTTCAGTCCCTACTATGAGCGGGATATAGCCAACGGTACGCTGACTCGCAGTCAGGCAGCTGAACTGCTTAAATATTATTGGATCAAGTTTTTTGCCAAAACCCGGGGATTGGTTACGGCAAGC
>SUWF01000071.1 GCA_015061575.1 Lentisphaerota bacterium | reverse complement strand
CTCTGTAAGCATGAAAATCTGGTTCGTACTGCCGGAAAACGTACTTTGCCGTACTGGTTCTTCCCCCGCTGTTTCATGCTTACAGAGTATGCGGTCGAAATCCCTGCCGATTGGCAGCATTGTGAACTTGCTGCCGGAAACTATTGCTTTATTATTCCGGATGGTCCCGGTTCTGTTGAACAGCAGGTGATGTTCCGACCCGGCATGTTGGAAGTTACCAACTCTGCAGATTTATGGCATACCGTTTTTGTGCAGGAATATGCTTATGGAGTACTGGAAGAAATGCAAAAACAACTCTCCAATCCGGCCAACCGCACGTTTTTGTTCAAAACTATTGGTAAATAAGCGAAATTGTGCTATATTAATTTAAAATATTGTTTTTAATACCTAATCGGGAGTTAAATATATATTATGTTCAAACCGGTCGATAATCAGGTTTCGCTGCCGAAGCTGGAGGAAGAGGTTCTCAAGTTCTGGCAGGAGTCAGGCAGTTTTGCCCAGTCGCTCAAGCAGCGCGAAAATTGCGAAGAATATGTGTTCTACGACGGCCCTCCGTTCGCCACGGGGATGCCGCACTATGGCCACTTGCTGGCCGGTACCATCAAAGACGTGGTGCCGCGTTACCAGACCATGCGCGGCAAATTTGTCCGCCGTACTTTCGGCTGGGACTGTCACGGTCTGCCGGTGGAAAACGAAATGGAAAAAATTCTGGCTCTGAACAACAAAAAAGCCATCGAAGAATACGGTATTGATAAATTCAACGAAGCCTGCCGCTCCATCGTGCTGCGTTACACTAACGAGTGGGAACAGGTGGTCAACCGGATGGGCCGCTGGGTGGATTTCCGCAACGGCTACCGCACCATGGATCGTGATTACATGGAGTCGATCTGGTGGGTGTTCAAAAGCCTGTGGGACAAAGGTTTGATCTACGAAGGCTACAAAATTCTGCCTTACTGCCCGCGCTGCGCCACGCCGCTGTCGAACTTTGAAGCCAATCAGGGGTATATGGAAGTGGTCGATCCGGCCATCACCATCCGCTTCAAATCACTGGAAGAAGAGAATACTTACTTTGTGGCATGGACTACTACGCCGTGGACGCTTCCGAGCAACCTTGCTCTGGCGGTCGGTCCGGCAATTGATTATGTTAAGATCAAGGACGGCGATGAGTTTTATATCATGGCCGAAGCCCGTTTGAGCGCTTACTACAAAAACGACGTGCCGGAAATCGTGGAACGTTACAAGGGTTCCGATCTGGCCGGCAAAACCTACGAACCGCTTTTCAACTACTTTGCCGATTTGCGCAAGGATGGTGCATTTCAGGTGCTGGCGGCGGATTATGTCAGCACCGAGGACGGTTCGGGGATCGTGCATATTGCACCCGGATTCGGGGAAGATGACGCGGCGGTCTGCCACGCGGCCGGTTTGCCGGAAGTTTGCCCGATCGACGATCAGTGCTGTTTTACTTCCGAAATACCGGACTATCAGGGCCGCTATGTCAAAGATGTGGATAACGAAGTCATTGCCCGCTTGAAAGCCGAAGGCAAACTTATCCACCGCGGTACGATCAAACACAATTATCCGCACTGCTGGCGCGATGACCACCCGCTTATCTACCGGGCGATTTCCACCTGGTTTGTCAAGATCGACGAAATCAAAGCCAAGATGATCGCGGCCAATAAGCATATTTCGTGGTTCCCGGAACACCTGAAAGAAGGCCGTTTCGGCAAGTGGCTGGAAAATGCCCGCGACTGGGCGATCAGCCGCAACCGCTACTGGGGTACTCCGCTGCCGGTGTGGCGCAATGAAGAAGGCGAAGTCATCTGCGTGGGCAGCGCCGCCGAACTTGAACAGCTTACCGGTCAGAAAGTCGATGACTTGCACAAGCATTTTATCGACAAGCTGGAAATACCTTCGCCCACCGGTAAAAGCCCGCTCAAGCGTATTCCGGAAGTTTTGGACTGCTGGTTTGAATCCGGCTCCATGCCCTACGCCCAGCAGCATTATCCCTTTGAAAACAAGGAACACTTTGAAGCGAACTTCCCGGCAGACTTTATTGCCGAAGGTCTGGATCAGACCCGCGGCTGGTTCTACACGCTGGTCGTGCTGGGCGCTGCGCTCTTTGATAAGCCGCCGTACAAACACGTTATTGTCAACGGTTTGATTCTGGCCGAAAACGGACAGAAGATGTCCAAGCGCCTGAAGAATTACCCCGACCCGCTGGATGTGGTCAACAAGTATGGCGCCGACGCGCTGCGTCTGTTCATGCTGGGCAGTCAGGTGGTTCACGCTGAAGACCTTAAATTTTCCGAAAACGGCATCAAAGAGGTGCTGCGCAATGTGATGATCCCCATGTGGAACGCCTACAGCTTCTTTGTAACCTACGCCAATGTGGATGGTTACGAATGTAAAGATGCAGTGGTGCAGCGTCCGCAGAATCTTTCCAACGCTCTCGACCGCTGGATTTTGAGTTCCTGCACGCAGATGGTCGAAGAAATCCGCAACGAGCTGGATAACTACAATCTGCAGAAGGCCGCCAACCGGTTTGCCCGCTTTGTGGATGATCTGACCAACTGGTACATCCGCCGCAGCCGCCGCCGCTTCTGGAAAAGCACCGATGATAATGATAAGCAGGAAGCCTATGCCACACTGCATTACATTTTGATCGAATTCTGCAAGACGGCCGCTCCGTTTATTCCGTTTACGACCGAAGCTATTTACGGCAATCTGCGCACGGCGGATATGCCGCAGTCGGTACATTGCTGCGACTATCCGGAGCCGGATGCCGCCAGCCGCGATGAAAAACTTGAACGGCAGATGAGCTTGACCATGACTGCGGTCAAACTGGGCCGCTTCCTGCGTACCCAGCACAATTTGAAGGTCCGTCAGCCGTTGAGCCGGGCCGTGCTGCTGGCACCGGATGCCGAAGGCGCTGAATTGCTCAAAGGTACTTTGGATATTATCGGCGAAGAATTGAATGTGAAAAATATTGAGTTCAGTGCTGATGAAGACGCTCTGGTTACCCGTTCGGCCAAGGCCAACTTTAAGGTCATGGGTAAAAAGCTGGGCAAGAATATGAAAGAAGCTGCGGCGCTGGTGGAAAAACTCGATTCAGCCACGATCGGCCGGATCCTGGCCGGCAATGCTTACACCATCAATCTTGCTGACGGCAGCGAATTTGCTCTGGCTGCTGAAGACTTGCTGGTGCAGCGCAGCGAAAAGGCCGGTTTGGTCGTAGCTACCGAAGACGGGGTGACGATCGCGCTGGAAACCGCGTTGACTCCGGAATTGGAAGCTGAAGGTTTGGCGCGCGAACTGGTCAGCAAAGTGCAGAATCTGCGTAAAGAATCCGGTTTGGAAGTCGTTGACCGCATCAAACTGACGGTCAAGGGCGATGCTGCCGTGGTGGCTGCCGCGGAAAAATACGCTGATTATATCAAAAACGAAGTTCTGGCGCTGGAAATGAGTGCTGTTGACGGCAGCGGCGAAGTGGATATTAACGGCCACGGCGTTGAAGTTGTTGTTTGCAAGGCGTAAATATTTCAGCGGATAAGCAACGGAAAAACAGGCATGATTATAAAAAAGCAGGCATTCCCGCGGGCGGCATTGATCGGTAATCCCTCCGACGGATATTACGGCAAAACCATAGCGTTTGTCTTTGACAATTATTCGGCGCAAGTTGATTTGTACGAAACGCCGGAGCTGGATTTTGTGCCGAGCTTGCGCGATCACTCCTGTTTTCCGAATATCCGCGAAATGGTCCGGCAGGTCGGTCTGTACGGTTATTACGGCGGCATAAGATTGCTCAAAGCCAGTGTCAAACGCTTTGTGGAGTATTGCGACGAACACGCTATAAAACTGCACGATCGCAATTTTACCATGCGTTACCGCACAACGATCCCCAACCGGCTGGGGCTGGCGGGGTCGTCTGCGATCATCACTGCCAGCATCCGGGCGTTGGAAGAGTTTTACGAAATAAGCATCAGCAAGCCGGAGCTGGCCAATCTGGTGCTTTCGGTCGAAATGGATGAGCTGGGTATTGCCGCCGGCTTGCAGGATCGGGTGGCGCAAGCCTATAATGTCCCGGTGTTTATGGATTTCAACCGCGAACACATGGCTGAATTCGGGTACGGTATTTATAAGGAATTGACGATACCGGAAGATTTGAATTTGTTCGTGGCGTTCCGTACCGATTTGGCGGAAGGTTCCGAAATTCTGCACAGCCGTTTGCGCGATGATTACAACAATGGCGTGCCGGCCGTGCTGGATGCAATTCAAGAATGGGCGCATTTGACCGATGTAGTGTACGATGCGCTGCAGAAAAAAGATTACGGAACGATCGAAAAATGCCTGCGGCGGAATTTTGAACTGCGCTGCGAGGTGTGTTCTTCCACTGTAAGTGCCAAAAACCGGCGCATGGTGGAGCTGGCCAACAGTTTGGGCGCGTCCGCCAAATTGACCGGATCGGGCGGGGCGATCATTGGTATTTACCATGATGACGATCATTATCAGCAGCTTAAAGCGCTGTTCGGGCGTAATCAGATCGACATGGTCAAGCCGCACATCGTTACTGCCGGCAACGAATAAAATTTGTTTCAGAGGGGATTATGCAGATTATCAAACAGAATCCGGGACAACTTTTGCCGGAAATCATCAGTTTTGAATCTCAAAACGCCGTAAACTGCAGCGGTAAACGCACAGTTGAAGCGCATATTTATACTCCGACGGCCGGAATCAATGCCAATACCGGTTTGATGCTCGTGTCGCACAACTGGGGCGGCACCTGGGAAATGTGCTGGGCATGGTGTCCGGTGATTTCCGAAAAATTCAACCTGATCACGATCGATACCAATTATTATCAAAGCGGCTGGCAGGCGGGCGATCCGGTGGTGTATGACTTTGGTTTGCTGCAGGCGATCGACTGTTTGCAGGCGCTGTACGAAGTCAAACGTTATCTGGACGAAAAAGAGATTGTTTATAACCGCCGGCGTAATTACGCGGCCGGGGCTTCCGGGGGAGGGAATATTTCTCAAATGGTCAATAAATTGGCGCCGCACACATTCGGTTGTATCGTTGATTTGTGCGGAATGCCCGGTTTGACCGACGAAATAGCTTTTGGTGAGTGCTTGCGGCTCAATGCCGGTTATTCTCGGGACCCGGAAGATGAAAAATATCTCTCGCCGGCTGAACAGGAGATCCGTGATTTCGGTAATCTGCAGCATCTGGCGATCCAACGTCAGTGCAACCCGGATAATCAGGTGGTGATCGTTCACGGGGTGGATGATGATTACTGTTCTTGCGCAGATAAGGCAATGATCTTCAGCAATATGCTCCGGGCCGGATTCAAACCGGACGGTATTTTTGTAACTCCGGGTATGGTTGACGGCATTGTGCTGATGGGAACCGGCCACGCATTAGGCGACCGGGCATATATCATTGCCAAATACGGACAGCGTTACATTGCTGAAAAAGGCGAACATGTCAAATTGGTGGAAAAAGATGATTTTGAGCGTAGAAGCGTAATAAATTATCCTGTAACCGGCGGAAGCTATATCATTGATTACAGCAATGGATTTCCGCGGGTAAGATTCCAAAGTAATTGATGTTTTTCAGGTAAAAAAGCGAAAAAAAACGCAAATAAACTTGCAAAACTCAAAAAATATGGTATATTTATAAAACAGTTCGGGATATAGCGCAGCTTGGTTTAGCGCGTTTGACTGGGGGTCAAAAGGTCGAGAGTTCGAATCTCTCTATCCCGACCATTTTTTTTTGCCTTGATTCCAGGGCCAAAAAACATGAAGCCGTCCTTGTCACGGCGTAGCCCGAAGGGCGAAGACGGAAGGCTTCGATTCATGCACCGCAGGTGCGCTTCATATATTTTGATGCTTGACGAGCAAAGCTCGCAAGCACAAAATGTGCTTCATACGGCGAAGCCGTGCTTCATAAAACGCCTTTTCCGACTTGGCACGGCGTAGCAAAGCGAAGACGGCTGAAGCATTGTTTCCGTCTTCATTTCATTACGCCGCGACAAGCCGCTAAAGCTCCACAATATGAAGCATCTCCCGTCTTCATTTCATTACGCCGCGGCAAGCCATTTCATTCCGATATGAAGCACTTCGCTTACGCTCCGTATGACCTGTTATCCATAGCACTTCGTGCGACGGATGATGAGAAAATGGAAAATGAGAGTTTCCGTTTGCAATAAGTACCTTGCTCTGTTATATTAACTGTTGAAAGGAAGACTCTCATGGAAAAATCTTCAAATAAACTTGTTGACCTCTCGGTTGCTTTTGCGATTGAAATCCTGAATTTGGTCAAATTTACGGAAAGGATGGACAAGTAATAAAAGACATTGAATGGGTTCATTCTTTTGCCGGATATCGAAATGGGACAGTCCATTGGCATAAATGGAAGAACAATAAAAGGGAAGAAGGTCATTATCCTCTGTCAAAATCAGATATAAAAAAATATAAAGATATAATAGAAACAGCTACAGAAAAAAAGGATTTTATATGGGAATGGAAGTAAAAACTGCGTTGGATAAATTTTATGAGTGCTTTGATAATCCTGAAAAGGATGATTTATTTTTTGACTATGAAGGATTAAGTTATCAGTTGAGTTCTTGCTGCTATATTTTTACATGGAGAACTGAAGATGGTGAAGATGAACAAGAATACGGATTTGATGAAAATGGGAAAGAACTTGCTGAAGCGATCCTTAATTCCAAGGTAAATCAGGCTCGTGATAAAACCATCCGGGAAATCCTTGCTGAATTACCTCCAGAGGCAATCTGGCTGGGGTGAAAGGATTTAATATGGGAATGGTAACTGCTCTTGATAAATTTTATGAGTATTTTGATAAACCTTGTGTTGATAATGTATGTTTTGAGCATGGAAAAATATACTATATGTTGAGTTACTGCGGGCGTTTTATCATTACAGAAGATCTCGAATCAGAAGATGAACGGGAATATTGTTTTGGAAATAATGGCAAAGAACTTATCGAAGCAATGCTTGACTCTAAAGTGAATAAAACTAACGACAAATCCATTCGGGAAATACTGTTGGAACTCCCTCCGGAAAAATTACTGGTATAATTAAGGATTTAATATGGGAATGGAAACTGCTCTTGATAAATTTTATGAGTGCTTTGATAATCCTGAGAAGGATGATTTGTTTTTTGACTATGAAGGATTAAGTTATCAGTTGAGTTCTTGCTGCTATATTTTTACATGGAGAACTGAAGATGGTGAAGATGAACAAGAATACGGTTTTGATGAACATGGGAAAGAACTTGCGGAAGCTGTCCTGAACGCAAAAGTCAACCAGACTCGCGATAAAACAATCCGGGAAATACTTTCGGAATTGCCCCCAGAAGCAATCTGGCTGGGGTGAAAGGATTTGATATGGGAATGGAAGTAAAAACTGCGTTGGACAAATTTTATGAGTGCTTTGATAATCCTGAAAAGGATGATTTATTTTTTGATTACGAGGGATTAAGTTATCAGTTGAGTTATTGTGGATATATTTTTACAGAAAGAACAGATAACGGAAAAGATGAACGCGAATACGGTTTTGCAGAAGATGGCAAAGAATTATTTGAGGCTGTTTTGAATTCCAAGGTAAATCAGGCTCGAGATAAAAGCATCCGGGAAATCCTTGCTGAATTACCTCCAGAGGCAATCTGGCTGGGGTGAAAGGATTTAATATGGATATGGAAGTAAAAACTGCGTTGGACAAATTTTATGAGTGCTTTGATAATCCTGAAAAGGATGATTTATTTTTTGATTACGAGGGATTGAGTTATCAGTTGAGTTATTGTGGACATTATATTTGGACAGAAAAATCAGAAGATGGAAATGATCCGTGGGAATATTGTTTTGGAGAAAACGGCAAAGAATTATTTGAGGCTGTTTTGAATTCCAAGGTAAATCAGGCTCGTGATAAAACCATCCGGGAAATACTTTCGGAATTGCCCCCAGAAGCAATCTGGCTGGGGTGAAAGGATTTAATATGGGAATGGTAACTGCTCTTGATAAATTTTATGCAAATATAGAAAAAAACGATACAGATAATT
>SUWF01000020.1 GCA_015061575.1 Lentisphaerota bacterium | reverse complement strand
GATATTGCCGGCATCGGCGCCCCGCCAGCCGTAGATACTCTGGTCATCGTCGCCGACCACGCAGAGGTTCTGGCGGTCGCCCGCTAACAGTTTGACCATTTCAAACTGCACCTGATTGGTATCCTGATACTCATCAACCAGCAAATATTGATAACGCTCCTGACAGCGTTCCCGCACTTCCGGATAATCCCGCAGCAGCCGGTGCGTATAAAATAAAAGATCGTCAAAGTCCAGCATATTCTGCAGCAATAACTGATTCTGATATTTGCTGTAAATGCGGGCAAATATCTCATCGCCCGGATTCTGTTCGGGATCAACCGCCGCTTCTTCGGGCGAAAGCATCCGGTTTTTGCAGCGGGATATGTAGTTGGCCGCCTCCGGGATCGGAGCATCATCCCGGGTGAGGCCGCAAGCGGCGGCAGCTTGTTTGATAAGGGATTTCTGATCACTGTCATCGGCAATGGTGAAGTTGGGCAGAAATCCGAATACCTCGATCTCCTTGCGCAGCAGCCGTCCGGCAAAAGCGTGAAAAGTCCCCAGCGTAACTTTGGCGGCAGCACTTTTACCGCAGAGATCCGCCAGACGTTCTTTCATTTCGGCGGCGGCTTTGTTGGTAAAAGTCATCCCCAGAATGTGTTCCGGGGCGATGCCGCAAGCGAGCATATATGCTATGCGGTAGGTAATTACCCGGGTTTTGCCGGTTCCGGCACCTGCCAGCACCAGCACCGGGCCGTCGATCGTGCTGGCGGCCCGCCGCTGTTCGGGGTTAAGTCCGGAAAGGATCTCTTCAGGATTCATTCAGCCTGCAACTCCTGCTCAGGCATCCAGCGTGGCGATATCCAGCTGGCAGTCTTTCCAGACTGCGCAAGCGGCCGTCACCGGGTTGGTGAAATCGGCAAAAACGCCGCCGTTAATGACATATTTGCAGGCGGAGGCAGCATCCTGGGCGTCAAATTTTTCATCCGTGAAACTGTCACACGGATAGTTGCATTCATAGGTTGAAATATAGAAAAGCTGTCCCGGTTTGAGTTCAAATTCCCGTACCAGCACCGCATTTTTGCGCACGATGCCCAAGTAACCGGTACTGTCGCCATTGCCGACGCAGGCTACGATCCGGGGGGTGTCGAGCGAATCTTTTTCATAATCCATGGCCAGCAACCCCAAGGCAAAGGCATCTCTTACGGGCATACCCATGGCGATTTTTTCCACGATGGGGTCGGTCTGGGAGCCATTGGAAGTGATCACATATTTCCCGGCTGAGCGCAGGCAGTTGTAGGCAATGTAGGGGTTTTTGCGCAAATCGCCTTCAAAGCCCGGCTTGGGAACAATGGCGATCCCGGCCGGAGTGGTGATAGCTTCCCGGTTGGGAAAACTGCGGCTGGAAACCCGATACATGGCAGCTGCATTGCCTGCCGGAGTCAAACCGATAGCGACGATTCTTCCAAGATACATAACAAAATCCTTTCCTGAAATGTAAAAATGTAACGTTGTTGATCAACGTCAGAGTTGATCTGCATATTATATACATATATATAAATAAAGCGCAGGATAGCGATAAATCAAGTCCAAAAGTAAAAAAAATGCGTATTTTCCATCTGCAGCTTATATCTGCAGCATTGCAAGGTGAGGCAGCAGATGATTTTTTTGAAAAAAAACATGAAAAATTTTTGCAATATCATAAACACATATTATAGTAGCTTTGTTGGGTACAGTTTAAGCTCTTCTTCTTTAACTTAAAATGATGGAGGCATTTATGGCGGTAGTAAGTAGTGGGCTGCTGATTTCCGGGAGCAATTTTTATCTGGTATCCGGAGGAACACTTAATTATGCAACAGTTGACCGAAACGGCGGCTTGTATCTGCACAGTGGAGCGGTTGTAAATTATACCAGCGTCACTGAGTCCGGATTTATGTCTGGAATCGGCGGGGTAGACTCTAACAGTATAATTTTCGGCGATTATTATCTCAGTGCCGGCAGCAGTTTTTCGGCCGTAGTTTCCAGCGGCGGCAAAGTTGTCATCTCCTCCGGCGGTTTTGCCAGTGCTATGCAGGTAATGAGCAAGGGCAAGGCTTTTGTATACGGCCAAACCAGTAAGATGGTTGTTTCCTCCGGCGGCACTGCCATGATCGCCAGCGGCGGCTACGACAAATTGGGTACTGTCTCATCCGGGGGACAGCTGATTTTGCAAAATGGTTCCGCCTATCAGACCAATGTTAAGGGAATAGTCAATATTTCCAGCGGCGGGGTCGGCTCGCACATGCAAATATCCAGCGGCGGGGCGCTCAATGTTGGTGCGGACGGCAAGGCGGTTTATGCGGTGCTTTCCGGCGGTACGCTGCGGGTGATCAATTCCGGATGGATTTCCGGATGCACTATCAGCAGAGGCGGTAGTGTAACTGTTAATTCGGGGGGGTATTTACAGGATCTTACCGCTATGACAAGTGGGGCCGTAGTGGATGTTTCCAGCGGCGGCACAGCTGACCTGATTGATATGCAATCTGCGGGCCGCTTGTATGTTACTGGCTCGGCAAACAATGTTTACTGCAGCAGCGGTACGGTAGCTTTGGCCGGAAAGGGAGCAGTGCTTTCCAGTGTTCGTATGTATGATAATACCAAACTGTATGTTTCCAGTGGGGCGCAAGCTTCTTCTCTATATGTAAGCGGCAATGGCAGTGCCTTTTTCTACAGCGGCAGTGTACTCAATAAACTCAATATTTCTCAGCAGGGGGAGGCGGCAGTTTACGGTGGAGCGCGAGTTACCAGTGCTTCGCTGAGCGGCTCCGGCTATTTGGTTCTGGGCGGAGATTTGTACGGAAGTCTGCAGTTTGGCAGCGGCAGTGATGCTTCGGCTAAGCTGTTGGATGGAGCGAGTTTGAACTTTACGGTCAACGGCACATCCAGCAAGGGCTTTATCAATGATTATTCGCATATCGTTGTGAATGCCGGAATCAGCTGCAGCATGAATCTGACGGTTTCGATGATGCTCGCTGAAGGCAGTTACCTGATCGCCGGGAATTTCTCGGATTGGGGTAATTGCAATATGACAGTTTCGTTGAAGACTGCCAACGCCGATATCGGCGAACTCAAACTCAATGGCGACTATGCCGGTTACAATAATGTGTATTACACGCTCAATAATCAGGGCGGCAGTCTGAATCTGGTGGTTTCGGAATCGGCACCGGTTCCGCCGGAGCCGGAACGCAGTTTCTGGATCGGTGATTTTTCCGGCAACAAGCAGGATATGCTGATGGTGGCGGATGATGGTAAGGTCACGGTATATGCCAATAATGCTGTCTGGACCGAATTGCCGCTGGAGGATGGCTGGGAAATTGTCGGCGTAACGGATTTCAACGGTGACGGCAAAGCGGACATTTTGCGCAAAAATTCCGGCGGACTGTTGATCGGCGAAGTTTCCAACGGTTTCGGCAACTTCACTCCGCAGGTGTTGAACTCGGTCGGCCCCGGCTGGGGGATAGAAGGTACCGGCGATTTCAACGGTGACGGCGTTGGCGATGTGTTGATCACCAATCCGACTGCCGCTTCCGACGGCAATCCCGACTATCCGGCAGATCAGCCGCCGATCGGTCTGCTGGGCTATTGGAAAGGGGGGACTGAGTGGACGTTGATCAACGGCTACTCGCCGGAATGGGAGATCGTTGCCACCGGTGACTACAACAGCGACGGCAAAACTGATATGCTCTGGCGCAATAAGTTCGTCGGTGAGGGCGGTCTGACCTATAACGCCTACTGCGCATGGGTGGTCGAAGATGCCTACGATTGGCGCATGATCAGTGTGGCCAATCCGGATGAATGGAACTTCCTCTGCAGTGGCGATTTCAATGCCGATGGCTGCAGCGATATAGCCATGATCAACGGTGATGGCGTTGTTGGTATCTGGGGCGTAGTCGATGGAGCTATGAACAGCTGGTCGATCCTCAGCGCAGTGACCAGCGACTGGACGCTGGCCGGAGTCGGCGACTATAACGGTGACGGTACTGACGATATAGCATGGTGTAACAGCGCAAGCGGCCAGACCGGATATTGGCAGATCGTCAACAAAGAATTGAACTCCTGGCAGAATATTGCCACGGTTGCCTAAGCTCGTTTGATGGGAATATTTCCGGAAAAGAGAAAATATCAGAAGAAATCAAATAAAACAAATATTGCGCTGTGACAAGACAGCGCATCAGGATCCCAACCTGCTGGTAGCTGGTTGGGATCACTTTTTCTGCATGGAAAATTTTTACACAAAAAATATTTTCGGTTTGTATGTTTTGGAAAGTGTGCTGATTTTACGGCAGATGACAGTATTACTGGCTGATGGCAGGTGAATGACAACCGGACAACGATCTGGTAAACTATGTCTGTCGTTGCGTAAAACATAGTGCCAGGATTCTTTGTCGGAGATCAAAGGCGGCTGAAAACGGTCGTTTTACGGGTAAAAAAGCACTTTTATTGAGAAAATATCAAAAAAAAATCAAAATAAACTTGCATTTTTGCCGGAATGTGGTAAAGTAAAGGCACATTTCCAAACAAGAGCGTTTGGAGATAGCCCAAAAGCAGTGCTCGGGTGGCGGAACTGGCAGACGCGTACGGTTGAGGTCCGTATGGAGTGATCCTTGGGGGTTCAAGTCCCCCCCCGAGTACCAAAAAAAATTCAAAATTTTTCTCGTCCCGGATTTGACAAATGGGATGCGGAAGTCTATATTAAGTATCTGTCAACGCATCAAGTGCGGTGATTGTACGGTTTAACGGGCCTACATAGCTCAGTCGGTAGAGCACGTCCTTGGTAAGGACGAGGTCATCGGTTCAAGTCCGATTGTAGGCTCCATGTTTTGATTACTAAGACTTAAATCAGTCAATTACTAAAGCAAATAAACTCTAACGGCAAATCCGGAGGAAAAAATGGCTAAAGAAAAATTCGAAAGAACGAAGCCGCATTGTAACATCGGTACCATCGGTCACGTTGACCATGGCAAGACCACTCTTACCGCGGCGATCACCATGGTGTTGAACCGCAAGTTCGGTACCGGCGCAATCATGAACTATGCCGATATCGATAATGCTCCCGAAGAACGCGAACGCGGTATCACCATCAATACTTCCCACGTGGAATACGAAACCGCGAGCCGTCACTATGCTCACGTCGACTGCCCCGGCCACGCTGACTATGTGAAGAACATGATCACCGGTGCTGCTCAGATGGACGGTGGTATTCTGGTTATCGCTGCTACCGACGGCCCGATGGCTCAGACCCGTGAACACGTTCTGCTGGCCCGTCAGGTGGGTGTGCCCGCTCTGGTGGTCTTCCTGAACAAGTGCGACCAGCTGGATGATCCGGAACTGCTCGAACTCGTGGAAATGGAAGTCCGCGAACTGCTGAGCAGCTATGATTTCCCGGGTGATGATATTCCGATCGTTCAGGGTTCTGCTCTGAAGGCTGTCGAAGCCGAAGGCAATCCCGATGATCCGGCTTGCGCCCCGATCCTCAAGCTGATGGAAGCTGTTGATTCTTACATTCCGCAGCCGGCCCGTTCCGTCGATCAGGACTTCCTGATGCCGATCGAAGACGTGTTCAGCATTGAAGGTCGTGGTACTGTGGTTACCGGTCGTATCGAACGCGGTGTGATCAAGGTCAACGACGAAGTTGAAATCGTTGGTATCCATGACACCACCAAGACCACCGTTACCGGTGTTGAAATGTTCCGTAAGCTGCTCGATCAGGGCGAAGCTGGCGATAACGTCGGCTGCTTGCTCCGCGGCACCAAGAAGGAAGACGTCAAGCGCGGTCAGGTTCTGGCCAAGCCCGGCACCATCACCCCGCACACCAAGTTTGCTGGTGAAATCTATGTGTTGACCAAGGAAGAAGGTGGCCGTCATACCCCGTTCTTCAACAACTATCGTCCCCAGTTCTACTTCCGTACCACTGACGTGACCGGTTCCATCTCTCTGCCGGAAGGCACCGAAATGGTCATGCCTGGCGATAACGTTTCGATCAACGTTGAGCTGATCGCCCCGATCGCTATGGAAAAGGGTCTCCGCTTCGCTATCCGCGAAGGCGGTCACACCGTCGCCAGCGGCCGTGTGTCGGATGTTGTCGAATAATTTGATTTGACGATTCAACTCCCCGGAGCTGCGTCAGCAGTTCCGGGTTGTTTCATGGAACTGCCGCCTCGCCCCTGATCGGGATAGACGGCAGTTTTGTGGAAAATTTAACGCAAGGTTGTTAAAATGCGTGAACTCGTAATTATGGAATGCACGGAGTGCAAGCGTCGTAACTATACTACGACCAAAGAAAAACGCAACACTCCGGGCCGTTTGGAAAAGATGAAGTTCTGCAAGTTTGAACGCAAGCACACGCTTCATCGCGAAACCCGCTAAGGGTTGCCTTTGTAGTATTTGGTGCAGGAGTGTAGCTCAGTTGGTAGAGCAGCGGTCTCCAAAACCGCAGGTCGTGAGTTCGAGCCTCGCCGCTCCTGCCATTTTTATTGTATTAAATCAGGCGTAAAAAGCGCCGGAACTGAATTCAAGCAGGATTTATGAAAACTGGTATAATGAGCAGAGTCCGCCATTTCGTAAGCGGAACTATCGCCGAGCTGGGCAAGTGTACTTGGCCGGATCGGGCGAGTGTTTTTGAATCGACGCTCCTGGTGTTGTTCATGATTGCGGTTCTGGCGGTTTTTGTGGCTGCTATTGATTTTGTCAGCCAGTGGTTTATCCGGCTGATCACGACCTTTTAAGTTGGGGAGCATATCAGGATTATGGATGAAGCTGTAGAGCCGAAAGGCATGTGGTATACGCTGCAGGTGCTTTCCAATCAGGAAAACAAGGTCTGCGATACGATCAAGCTGCAGTTGGAACGGGAAGACGCTTTGCCGGTATATGATGTATTTATTCCCACGGGTGAAGTTGTCGATGTCAAGCAGGGGCGCCGCAAGGTGATTGCCCGCAAGATGTATCCGGGTTATGTATTCGTCCGGATGGATCTTTACAAAGAAGATGGTTCTATCAATGAGGAAGCCTGGTATTTTATCAAGAATACTCAGGGCGTGATCTCATTTATGGGTGGAGATCACCCGTTGCCGCTTTCGGAGCAGGAGCTGCAGAGCTTTCCGCCGCCGATGGGGCCGGAAGTGAATGTTGTGGCTGTTGCCAGCAAGACATGGAAGGTAAACGACCGGGTAGTTATTACCGAAGGTGCGTTTCAAGGTTTTGAGGGGACTATCGCTGCGGTCGATGATGAACGTCAGCGTTTGACGATCGAAGTGGTTATCTTTGATCGCAAGACCCCGGCTGAATTGGAGTTTTGGCAGGTCGAGCCGGCTGATGCCTGATGGCATGAGTTGGTTGGAGACTTTTGTTAAAAAAAATAATATAAATCCGGTGCGGGAGAATACCTGCCGATTCGCACCACACCGGGTGGAAAACAGGAGTTACTATGGCAAAGAAGGTTACGGGATTGATTCGTTTGCAGATCCCGGCCGGAGCGGCCAACCCGGCACCCCCGATCGGGCCTGCGCTGGGTCAGGCGGGCTGTAACATCATGGAATTCTGTAAGCAGTTCAACGCTGCCACTCAGAATGACAAGGGAATGATCATTCCTGTGGTGATTACGGTCTACCAGGATCGCTCCTTCACGTTCATCTGCAAGTCGCCGCCAGCAGCTGTGCTGATCAAGAAGGCAGCCGGTCTTGCAAGTGCCGCCAAGGCCCCGGGACGTGAAACCGCCGGTAAGATCACGATCGAACAGATCAAAGAGATCGTGAAGATCAAGAAGGATGACATCAACGCTCGTGATGAAGAGGCCGCTATCCGTGTGATTGCGGGTACTGCGCGCAGCATGGGAATCGAGGTGGCTGATGCATAGAAGCAAGTTGTACAAATCTCAGATCGGCAGCTTTGATGCTACTGCGCGTCACACGATCAAAGATGCGCTGAATGCACTTAAGGCGATGCCGGGTGTCAAGTTTGACCAGACTGTGGAAGCTGCTTTCCGTCTGGGCATCGATCCCCGCAAGTCCGATCAGAACGTCCGTGGTGCAGTTGCTCTGCCCTCCGGTACCGGTAAGAGTGTCCGGGTTGCGGTGGTTTGCGACGGCCCTCAGGCTGATGCCGCCAAGGCAGCGGGTGCTGATTTTGTCGGATATGAGGATTTGGTTGAACAGATCAAGAATGGCTGGCAGGATTTTGATATCCTTATTGCCACTCCCAACGCCATGAAGCTGGTTCGTCCGCTGGGTCGTCAGCTGGGGCCGCGTGGTCTGATGCCGAACCCCAAGACCGGTACGGTCACCGACAACGTTGAACCTGCAGTCAAAGAAGCCAAAGCCGGCCGGGTTGAGTTCCGTGCTGACAAGGGCGGTTGTGTGCATGTTCCGTTTGGCAAGCTTTCCTTCACTGCTGAAGCGTTGGAAGCCAATTTGCGGGTAATCATTGATGCGCTGGTCAAGGCGCGTCCGTCCAGCACCAAGGGTGCCTACATGCTTGGTTGCACGCTGTCTGCGACGATGACTCCCGGTGTCAAGCTCAACACCAAAGAACTGTCGGGAGAATAAGTCATGAGAAGTGAAAAAACTTATTTGGTCAATCAGATCAGTGCTGGTCTGACTGGTTCCGATTATGTTTACTTCGTCTCCTTTCAGGGACTGAAGGTTAAGGATTTTTCCGGACTCCGTGATCAGCTTGCCAATGTCAATGCCAACTGTCACGTTTTCAAGAACAGCTTGATCCGCAAAGCCGTTGAGATCAACAATGTTGAAGCTCTCAAAGACTTGGCGATCACTGGTGATGTGGCAATGGTGTATGGTTCCGGTGATCCCGGTGCCGTGGCCAAGGTGCTGGTGGATTTCGGAAAGAGTAATGAAGTAGTTCAGGCCAAGGGCGGTATGTTCGAAGGTGCCTTGCTCAGTGCGGCGGAAATCGCTGACATTGCGGCATTGCCGAGCAAAGACGTCTTGCAGGCTCAGTTGCTTGGTCTGCTCCAGGCGCCGGCGCGCAATCTGGTCAGCATCCTCAACAACAAGGCTGCTTCGATTCTCAATGTGCTCAATGCATACAAAGACAAACTCGAGAAGTAAAAGACAACAAAGTCATTAATGGAGGAATATTATCATGGCTGAAGTCAACATGGAATCTTTTATCGATTACGTCGAGAACATGACTGTTCTGGAACTTTCCAAGCTGGTCAAGGCTTTGGAAGAACGTCTTGGTGTCAGCGCTGCTGCTCCGGTCGCCGTCGCTGCTGTTGCTGGTGCTGCTGCTCCGGCCGCTGCTGCTGAAGAAAAGACTGAATTTGATGTCATTCTGGCCAGCTTTGGCGACAACAAAGTTGCTGTCATCAAGGAAGTGCGTGCCATCACTGGTTTGGGTCTGAAGGAAGCCAAGGATCTGGTCGAAGCCGCTCCGAAGGCTCTGAAGGAAGGCGCCAGCAAGGAAGACGCCGACAAGATCAAGGCTCAGCTCGAAGCAGCTGGTGCCAAAGTCGAAATCAAGTAATTGATCCGACTCTGAATCAGTCAAAAATAACGGTGGAGGGTGCATTTTGCCCCTCGACCGTTGTTTTGCGTTAATGAGTTTGGTGCCTACTCAGGAACAAAAGGCATCCACTCAAGGTGTTGCAAGCCGTTCATTTTCTGGCATGAAAGTGATAAAATCTGCAATTCTTGACCGAATCTTTCCGGTTTTCTCCGAGGCACATGCCGCTTTGCGTGCCCGGAAGAAAATCTAACTCACTTGGCAAGATGTTTGCTCCGCAATTTGCGGGGATTGGCAGTTCAGCTGCGGTTTCAGCTGATTTTTTGCGAGTAGTAAATCGCAGTTGTGTCATTAAACAGTCAACAACATGTAAACTTTTCTTACACCAAGGATGAGCAGCATGGCGAAGCGTATCAATTTTGGCAAGCTTCAGGAAGTTCTGCCGATTCCGGATTTGATCGGTCTTCAGATCGATTCCTACCGGGATTTTCTGCAGAAGGATGTGCCGCATACCGAGCGGGTAAATGCGGGTCTTCAGGAAGTATTCAACGAAATCTTCCCGATCGAAAGTTATGATAAACACATGTCCATTGAGTTCGTGTCTTACAAATTGGGCGAACCCAAGACGGACGTTATTGACTGCATCAAGGACGGCAAAACTTACAGTGCGCCCTTGTATGTGGATTTTTTGGTTAAAGCCAACGGTACAGAAATCCCCGAAACCGTTTTCCTCGGCGATATGCCGATGATGACTGACGGTGGTACTTTTGTGATCAACGGTGCTGAACGTGTTATTATCAGTCAGCTGCACCGTTCGCCGGGTATTTGCTTTGAGCGTACCCGCCACACCAACGGCAAGCCGCTTTACAGCTACAGAATCATTCCGGACCGTGGTTCCTGGATGGAAGTACAGTTCGATACCAACGACAATATTTATATTTACCTTGACCGCCGCCGCCGCCGGAGAAAGTTTTTGATCACAACTTTCATGCGGGCTATTGGTTACGAAACCAATAAGGATATTCTCGGTCAGAACTACGAAATCAAGAGCTATACGGTTGCCCAGCTGCTCAAGGAAGCGGATCTGACGTCGCTGTACACCATCGACGATGTCATCGGCGAAAATGATGTGGTGATCCTTGAAGAACTCAAGCCCATGTCGGAAAAGTCTTTGCAGCTTTTGCAGGAAAACAATATCGGCAAGATCGAATTGGTGCGTATCCCGGATGGAGCGGATTATCTGATCAACTGCCTGAACCGCGATCCGGCCCGTAATGGCGAAGAAGCTCTCAAAGAAATCTATCGCAAAATGCGCCCCGGCGATCCGGCCAATTTGAACAATGCCAAGCTTTTGATCAAGCGTTTGTTCTTTGATATCAAGCGTTACGACCTCGGCGCAGTCGGCCGTTACAAGATCAATGAACGTCTGGGATTGGATCTTCCGCTGACTGAACGCAGTCTGGCGCCGCAGGATCTGATGGCTGCGACGATCGAGTTGATCAAGCTGCGTCACACCAATGGCGCAGTCGATGATATCGACCACCTGGGCAGCCGCCGGGTGCGTACAGTAGGTGAACTTTTGCAGAATCATTGCCGCATGGGGCTGCTGCGTACTGAACGGTTGATCCGGGAACGCATGACCATGATCAACAGCGATGATCCGGCTCCGGCACCGAGCAAACTCATTCACCAGAAAGCGTTTGCCAGTGTGATCCGCGACTTCTTTGCCCGCAATCAGCTGTCGCAGTTCATGGATCAGACCAACCCGTTGAGCGAATTGACCAACAAGCGCCGTCTGTCGGCGTTGGGGCCGGGCGGTTTGAGCCGTGACCGTGCCGGTTTTGAAGTTCGTGACGTGCACACCAGTCACTACGGACGTATCTGCCCGATCGAAACTCCGGAAGGTCCGAACATCGGTCTTATTTCTTCGATGTCGCTCTATGCGGTGATCGACCACTTCGGTTTTCTGGAAACTCCTTACCGGCGGGTGGTTGACGGCAAAGTCACCAACGAAATCGATTATCTGACCGCCGACCGGGAAGAAGAATTTGTTATCGCTCAGGCTAACGCATTGCTGGCGGAAGACGGCAGCTTTGTCCGTGAAATGGTCATGACCCGTCAGTATGGCGAAAGTGAAGAACGTCCGCGGGAAAGCATTCAGTACATGGACGTGTCGCCGAAGCAGCTGGTCAGCGCCGCTGCCGGTACTATTCCGTTCCTGGAACACGACGACGCCAACCGTGCTTTGATGGGATCGAACATGCAGCGCCAGGGCGTGCCGCTGGTCTGTCCGGAATCTCCGCTGGTCGGTACCGGTCTGGAAGAACGTATTGCTATCGACTCCCGTGCTGTGGTCACTGCTGTGGCTGATGGTAAGGTTGCGGAAGTTTGCTCCAGCCGGATCGTGGTGACTGAAGATGGTCTGCCGCTGGAAGAAACTGCCAAGCCGGAAACTGCCAAAGTTTATCGGCTCAAGAAGTTCCTGCGCAGTAATGCCGGTACCTGCATCAATCAGAAGCCGATCATCGAACGTGGTGCGGAAGTCAAAGCTGGCGATGTGCTGGCCGACGGTCCGGCTACGCAGCTGGGCGAACTTGGTTTGGGTAAGAACGTATTGGTGGCATTCATGCCGTGGTGCGGATACAACTTTGAAGACGCTATCATCGTCAGCGAACGTCTGGTAAAAGAAGACGTTTATACCAGTATCCACGTTGAAGAGTTTGAAATCACCAGCCGTGATACCAAGCTTGGTCCGGAAGAAATCACCCGGGATATTCCCAATGTCGGCGAAGATGCGTTGCGCAATCTGCGTGCCGACGGGGTGGTATTTGAAGGTGCTGAAGTCGGTCCCGGCGATATTCTGGTCGGTAAGATCACGCCCAAGAGCGAAACTGAACTGGCGCCGGAAGAAAAACTTTTGCGTGCCATCTTTGGTGAAAAGGCTGCCGATGTCAAGGACAGCAGTCTGGTGGTTCCCAGCGGCAAGGGCGGTATCGTTATGGATGTGCGCATCGAATATGCCAAGGATCCCAACCGTCAGGGCAAGACCAAGACTGAAAAACGCCGTCAGGAAAAGCAGATCAAAGATAACTACCGTCAGCTTTACAACGATCTGGTGGAAGATTTGACCGATCGTCTGGCCGACGTGATGCTGGGCCAGAAGCTGCCCTGCCAGATTTTGGATACCTCTTCGGGCAAGGAAAATACGGTGTTGATCAATTCCAACCGTAAAGTCACCCGCAGCAGCATTCAGAAGCTGGCCGCCAAGTACGATTCCTGGACGATGGCGGATTGTCAGCTCAAGGATTCGATCACGGCGATCATCGAAGACTTCATTCCGCGTTTTGAAGAAAATGAAGCTCAGCGCAATGATTCGACGCTGAGTTTGGAAAATGGTGAAGTGTTCAACAATGGCACCAT
This sequence comes from Lentisphaerota bacterium, assembly GCA_015061575.1. Taxonomy (GTDB): domain Bacteria; phylum Verrucomicrobiota; class Lentisphaeria; order Victivallales; family Victivallaceae; genus SIG78. Next base: position 42,606 of record SUWF01000020.1, on the reverse strand, counting down.
CAGCCGGGTCAAGGTCTATGTCGGCTGCAAGCGCAAGCTGCAGATCGGGGACAAGATGGCCGGCCGTCACGGTAACAAGGGTATCGTGTCGCGTATTGTGCCGGTTGAAGATATGCCGTTCCTGGCCGATGGCACGCCGGTGGATATCGTGCTGAATCCGCTGGGGGTGCCGAGCCGAATGAACGTTGGACAGGTGTTGGAAACTCACCTGGGCTGGGCAGCCAAGATGCTGGGCATCAAGATCGCTACGCCGGTGTTTGACGGTGCCACCGAAGACCAGATCGTTGCTTTGATGGAAGAAGCCAATGCCAAGGCTGCGGAAAAAGAAGGTGTCAACTACCACTGGGGCTTCCGCAAGGATGCTGAAGGCAACTATGTGTATGACGGTAAGGCCGATGTCTTTGATGGCCGTACCGGTGACCGCTTTGATCAGCGGGTGATGGTCGGTCAGATCTACATGCTCAAGCTCGACCACCTGGTAGCCAACAAGATCCATGCCCGTTCCACTGGGCCGTACTCGCTGGTCACGCAGCAGCCGCTGGGTGGTAAAGCGCAGCACGGGGGACAGCGTTTCGGGGAAATGGAAGTCTGGGCGTTGGAAGCTTATGGCGCAGCGTTCAACTTGCAGGAAATGCTTACGGTCAAGTCGGACGACGTCAATGGCCGTGCGCGTATATATGAATCGATCGTCAAGGGGCAGAACATTCTCGAAGCCGGCCGTCCGGAATCGTTCAACGTGCTGCTCAAGGAAATGCAGAGCTTGGGTCTGGATATCCGCACGGTCAAAAAGAATCAGGCTAATTAATCAGGAGGATTTCAACTGTGATTGACAATACTTTTGCTTATCGTGACGTTTTGGGGAAATCTTCCGCCAACAGCTTTGGTGCGGTTTCCATCAACGTTGCCTCTCCGGATGTGATCCGTTCCTGGAGCCACGGGGAAGTCAAAACGCCGGAAACGATCAACTACCGTACTCTGAAGCCGGAAAAAGGCGGTTTGTTCTGCGAACGCATTTTCGGGCCGACCCGCGACTGGGAATGTAACTGCGGTAAATACAAGCGTGTGAAGCACAAGGGTATCATCTGCGACCGCTGCGGTGTGGAAGTTACCCAGAGCAAAGTGCGCCGTGAACGCATGGGCCACATTGAATTGGCTGTGCCGGTGTCGCACATTTGGTTTTTCAAGTGTATGCCCAGCCGTATCGGTCTGGCACTGGATATGACCGCCAAAAATCTGGAACGGGTCATTTATTATGAATCCTGGGTCGTGACCGATCCGGGCGATACGCCGTTGAAGCTTGGCCAGGTAATGGACGAACTGCAGTACCGGGAAGCCCGTGAAGACTACCAGGATTCGTTCCTGGCAGATATGGGTGCGCCTGCCATCAAGACGCTGCTGGAAAAATTGGATATGCCGGCCACGTTGGAAGAACTCAGTGTTGAACTGAAGAACACCAAAAATAAGGCGATCCGTAAAAAGCTTTCCAAGCGTCTGCGTTTGATGGAAGGTTTTATCAACAGCAATTCCCGTCCTGAATGGATGATCATGACGGTGCTGCCGGTGATCCCGCCGGATCTGCGTCCGTTGGTTCCGCTGGAAGGCGGCCGTTTTGCCACCAGCGATTTGAACGATCTCTACCGCCGGGTGATCAACCGCAATAACCGGTTGAAGAATCTGCTGAGTCAGCGCACTCCGGAAGTGATCATCCGCAACGAAAAGCGTATGCTGCAGGAAGCGGTTGACGCATTGCTGGATAACGGCCGTCATGGCCGTGCCGTAACCGGTGCCGGCAATCGTGCGCTCAAGAGTTTGAGCGATATGCTCAAAGGTAAGCAGGGCCGTTTCCGTCAGAACTTGCTGGGTAAGCGTGTAGACTACTCCGGCCGTTCGGTGATCGTGGTAGGTCCGGAACTGAAGATCAATCAGTGCGGTCTGCCCAAGAAGATGGCGATGATCCTGTTTGAACCGTTCATTATCCGTCATTTAAAGAATCGCGGCTATGCCCATACGGTGCGTGGAGCCAAGAAGATGATCGAACGCGGCGAACCGGTGGTTTGGGATATCCTTGAAGAAGTGACCAAGGGCCATCCGGTGATGCTCAACCGTGCGCCGACGCTGCACCGTTTGAGTATTCAGGCGTTTGATCCGGTGCTGATCGAAGGTTCGGCATTGCGTATCCATCCGCTGGTCTGTACTGCGTACAACGCCGACTTTGACGGCGACCAGATGGCTGTACACGTTCCGCTGTCGAACGAAGCGCAGATGGAAACCAAGCTGCTGATGCTGGCGCCGAACAATATCTTTTCGCCGGCCAACGGCAAGCCGATCACCACGCCGACGCAGGATATCACGCTGGGTTCCTACTATCTGACCTGTGAACCCCGCAATAAGGAAAAGGCCAAGCTGTACAAGGATTACTTTGAAGTATTGTACGCTATGGATGCCGGTTTCCTGACCATTCACGATGCGGTACGCATCCCCAACCCCGACTTCGGTCTGGATACGGTCTATGGTGATAAGGAAAGCAAATATATTCTGACGACTCCCGGACGCTGCATTTTCAACGAAATCTGGGATAAGCGGCTTGGTTTCTACAACCAGCTGGCCAAGAAGAAGGATCTGGGTAAGCTCATCAGTGTATCCTACAAGATCTGCGGCCATGATGCCACTATCAAGCTGCTGGATGATCTGAAAGCATTGGGTTACCGTCATGCAACCCGCGCCGGGCTCTCCATCTCCATTACCGACTTGCATGTGCCGGATAAGAAGGAAGAGCTGATCAGCGATGCCCGCGAGCAGATCTCCAAGGTACTTGATCAGTATAACAGCGGGGTGTTGACCGATGGTGAACGCCACAACAAGGTTATCGATATCTGGACTCAGACCAGTAACTCGGTGGCCAGTGCGCTGTTTGCCCGGTTGGAAGAGGAATCCCGTCGTGGTGATGTCAACCCGGTATACGCCATGCTTGACTCCGGGGCTCGAGGCAGTAAAGACCAGATCCGTCAGCTGGCGGGTATGCGCGGACTTATGGCCAAGCCGTCCGGTGATATTATTGAACGGCCGATCATTTCCAACTTCCGTGAAGGTCTGTCGGTGCTGGAATACTTCATTTCCACCCACGGTGCCCGTAAAGGTTTGGCAGATACAGCGTTGAAGACCGCTGACTCCGGTTACATGACCCGTAAACTCGTGGACGTGGCGCAGGATGTGATCTGCCGTGAAGAAGACTGCGGTACGGTGAAGGGTATCTGGATGTCGGCCATTGTGGAAGGTGACGAAGTTATCCTGCCGCTGCGTGACCGTATCATCGGCCGTTTTGCGGCGATGGATCTCAAAGATCCGGCCTACAACGATGGCCGGGTGATCGTCCACGCCGGTGAAGAAATCACTGCTCCGATCATCGATATGATCGAAAAGCGTGGTATCCAGCGGGTATTGATCCGTTCCAACCTTACTTGCGAAACACCTTACGGTGTCTGCGTCAAGTGCTATGGCCGCAATCTGGCCAGTGACCGGGTGGCCAAAGTCGGTGATGCGTTGGGTATTATTGCAGCGCAGTCCATCGGCGAACCGGGTACTCAGCTGACCATGCGTACATTCCATATCGGCGGTACTGCGTCGAGTGCGTACAAGGAACCGGTCATTGCTGCCCGTAATGCCGGTACGCTGCATTTGGTCAACATCCGTACAGTCAAGAATCAGAAGGGCGAAACTGTGGTGGTCAGCAAGAACGGTTATGTGATCGTTTATGATGCTGCGCAGGCCAAGGCGGCCGAAGAAAAAGCCCGCGCCCGGGCCAAGGCGGAAGCCGAAGCTATCGGTTCTTTCTATAATAAGGATTACGATTACCGCGGCGATGCGCTGCGGGAAGCTGAACTCGACCGTTACGACATCGAAGCCGGTGCTGTGATGACCAAGCTCGAAGGCCAGACCGTCAAAGCCAATGAACAGTTTGTGCATTGGGATCCCTACCACGCCCCGATCATTATTGAAGAGGCCGGTACGGTTGCTTTGATCCACTTGATCGAAGGTATGACGCTGAGCCGTCAGCGTCGTGGCGGTACGGAAGAATTTACCGTTATGGAACACCGTGACGACCTCAGCCCGCAGATCGTGGTCAAAGATGACAACGATGAAGTGCTGGCCAGCTATCCGCTGCCGGCCGGTGCGTTCCTGATGGTTCGTGAAGGTGAAAAGGTCACGCCCGGTATGACGGTTGCCCGTGTGCCCCGTCAGTCGGCCAAGAACAAAGACATTACCGGGGGTCTGCCCCGTATCGCTGAGTTGTTTGAAGCCCGTCAGCCCCGTGAAGTTGCCGAAATCGCCCGTATCGATGGTTATGTGACGATCAGCAGCAAGTCTTCGCACAAGGGCAGCAAGCGCACGATCGTGATTACTGACCGTGAAACCAAAGCGGTGGAGGAACACACCTCCATTCAGGCCAACAAGCATCTGCTGGTCAGCAATGGGGACTATGTGCATAAGGGTGACAAGCTTACCGAAGGTTCCATTGTGCCGCATGCGTTGTTGGAAATCTGCGGACCGCACGAATTGCAGCGCTTCCTGGTCAATGAGATCCAGCTGGTGTACCGTGCGCAGGGTGTGGAAATCAACGATAAGCACATTGAAATCATCATCCGTCAGATGATGCAGAAGGTTCGTGTCACCGAACCCGGTGATACTGAGTATCTGGTTGGCGAACCGATCGACCGGGTGCGTTTTGAAGCTGAAAACCGTCGGGTATCTGCCGCCGGTGGCCGTCCGGCCGAAGGTGAACCGGTGCTGTTGGGTATTACCAAAGCATCGTTGGAAACTGACAGCTTTATCTCGGCAGCGAGCTTCCAGGATACCACCCGTATTCTGACCGAAGCCGCCACGCTGGGCAAGAGCGACGAACTCAAAGGCTTCAAGGAAAACGTGATCACCGGTCATTTGATTCCGGCCGGTACCGGTACTGATGATCTGCAGAGTCTGCAGCTCAAGTACTTTGGCGAAGAGATCCCCCGGGAGCTGCCCGAAGTGGAAGAAGCTGCGGCGGAAGAAACGGTTTCCGATGAAGATTTCATGGATGACGAAGAGATGTTTGCCGAAGATGAACCGTTCTTCGGCGAAGGTTCGATTCTGGATGATGAAGCCGATCTGGATGCAGATTTTGCCAGTGATCTGGACTTTGACAACATGGAATTGTCAGATGTGGTCGATGAGTTTGAAGATGACGGTGATGAAGAATAAGTCTGCCGTTTGATGCAAATTTGATGTTCTCAAAACGGGCTTGAAAGGCTGAAAAAGCCCGTTTTGGGATCAAAATAGCGTTTTTTTTCGGGATTTGCAGGTTTTAAATTTGTAAATTCCGAAAAAAAATGTATTTTATATAGATATTATTTTTGATTAAAATAAAAAAAGTATTTTTTGCGTGTTAAATATTTGCAGAAAGTAAAAGAAAGGTTGGAGCAAGAAAGATGCCCACGATCAATCAGTTGGTGAGATTCGGACGGACCTCCAAGGTCAAGAAGAGCAAGTCGCGCGCTTTGAGTGCCTGCCCGCAACGGCGCGGAGTCTGTCTGCAGGTGACCACCCGTACGCCTAAAAAGCCGAACTCGGCTTTGCGCAAAATTGCGCGTGTGCGTTTGACGAATGGTCAGGAAGTGACCGCCTACATCGGCGGTGAAGGTCATAACCTCCAGGAACACAGTGTTGTGCTGGTTCAGGGCGGTCGTGTACGCGACTTGCCGGGGGTGCGTTATCACATCGTCCGCGGTTCGCTGGACAGCCTTGGTGTGGAAAATCGTCGTCAGGCGCGTTCCCGCTATGGTGCCAAGCGTCCGAAGCCGGGTGCTGATGCCAAGAAGAAGTAATTGCGAAAAAGGTTTTATTCTGACCGGTTGGCAGAATGCTGACCGGGGTTGTTTGAAAATCTGAATTGCATGCAATATCAAGCTCAACAGGAATGATAGGCAAATGAGAAGACGTACAGCTACGAAGCGGGTTCAGACCCCGGATGTGAAGTACAATAGTGAATTGGTGGGTCGTTTGATCAACACGATCATGACTCGTGGTAAGAAATCCACTGCGCAGAGCATTGTTTACGGTGCGCTGGATCTTATCAAAACTAAGAAACCCGAAATGGATGCTCTGGAAGTGTTTATCCAGGCTCTTGAAAATGTTAAACCGAAACTGGAAGTCAAAAGCCGCCGCGTTGGTGGTGCGACCTATCAGGTTCCGGTTGAAGTCAGCAACGAACGTCAGGTGGCTTTGGCGATGCGCTGGATCACCACCTACAGCCGTGGCCGCAAAGGTAAGTCGATGACCGAATCTCTGGCATCGGAACTTCTGGATGCTTTTGAAAACACTGGTGCATCCATTAAGAAGAAGGACGATACCTATAAGATGGCCATGGCGAACAAGGCTTTCGCCCATTACCGCTGGTAATAACTAAACGTTGATTACTTCAAAGGAAATACGATGAGCGAAGATAAACAATTCAGAGAGTCCCCGAACCGTCAGGTTGCGCTTAAGGATGTCCGTAATATCGGTATCATGGCGCACATCGACGCCGGGAAGACCACTCTTTCCGAACGTATCCTCTTCTATACGGGTATCAACCACAAGATCGGTGATACTCACGAAGGTACTGCTACCATGGACTGGATGGAGCAGGAACGCGACCGCGGGATCACTATTACCAGTGCTGCTACAACGGCGTTTTGGACCCGTAATGGTGTCAAGCACCGTTTTAATCTGATCGACACTCCCGGACACGTGGACTTCACTGCTGAGGTGGAACGTTCTCTGCGTGTGCTTGACGGTGCCGTTGCGGTGTTCTGCTCGGTGGGTAAAGTTCAGCCCCAGAGCGAAACTGTGTGGCGTCAGGCTCAGAAGTACAAAGTGCCGATCGTTGCTTTGATCAACAAGATGGACCGTACCGGTGCTGATTTCTACGGCGCCGTGGAAGAAATCAAGACCAAGTTGGGTGCAACGACTGTTCCGCTGCTGCTGCCCATTGGCAAAGAAGCTGATTTTGTCGGTCAGATCGATGTGTTGGAAAACCGTGCCATCTACTTTGACGGCGACGAAAACGGTTCGGTGATGCGTTACGAAGAAGTTCCGGCTGATTATGTGGAACTGCGGGAAAAATATTACAAGCATCTGGTTGAATGTCTGGCCGAAGTTGATGAAGAAATCATGGAAATCTTCCTGGCTGACGAAATGCCGACCCTGGAACAGATCCGTCCGGCTTTGCGTCGTGCGACTGTTTCTGCACAGGTCGTGCCGGTGGCTTGCGCCAGTGCGTTCAAGAAACGTGGTGTGCAGCCGGTGCTTGATATCATCGCCGATTATCTGCCCAGCCCGATCGATATCTGGGATATCAAGGGTTCTGATCCGGCGACCGGCGAAGAAAAGAGCCGTCACGTTGGTGACCTGCAGCCGTTCTCGGCTCTGGTCTTCAAAATTATGACCGACCCGTTTGTGGGTAAACTTTACTACTTCCGTGTATACAGCGGTACTGCCTCTCAGGGTATGGAAGTGCTCAATCCCCGTACCAACCGTCGGGAACGTCTGGGCCGTCTGCTGCAGATGCACGCCAACCATCGTGAAGAACGCAAAGAGATCTTCTCCGGTGACATCGCTGCTGCGGTGGGTCTGAAGAACGTCACCACCGGTGATACCATCTGCGTGGAAGACGATCCGATCGTGCTGGAAAGCATGACCTTCCCGGAACCGGTTATCAGCGTGGCCGTGGAACCCAAGAGTTCCGGCGAACGTGATAAGCTCTCCAAGGGTTTGATTGCGCTGTCTGATGAAGACCCGACCTTCCGGGTGCGTTCTGATGAAGAAACCGGTCAGACCATCATCTCCGGTATGGGTGAATTGCATTTGGAAATCATTATTGACCGTTTGATCCGTGAATTCAAGGTCGAAGCCAACACCGGTGCTCCGCAGGTTGCTTACCGCGAAGCTATCACCAGTGCGGCTGATGCCGACACCAAGTTTGTCCGTCAGACTGGTGGTCATGGTCAGTATGGTCACGTTATCATCCACATGGAACCTGGTGAACAGGGCAGCGGTGTGGTTATCGAAAACAAGGTTGTCGGCGGTAACATTCCCAAGGAATTTATCAAGCCGGTGGAAAACGGTCTGCGTGAAGCAGCTGCCACTGGTGTGCTGGCCGGTTATCCCTTGATCGATGTCAAAATCGATATCGTTGACGGTTCCTACCACCCGGTCGACTCCTCGGAAATGGCATTTAAGATTGCTGCTTCCATGGCGTTCAAAGAAGCTGCCAAGAAGGCTAACATGATCCTGCTCGAACCGATCATGAAGGTTGATGTGGTGGTTCCGGAAGAAAACATGGGTGATATCATCGGTGACGTAACCAGCCGCCGCGGCAACATTGTTGAAATCAATTCCAACGTTCAGGCTGGTTTCAACAAGCTCAATGCCCAGGTTCCGCTGGCCGAACTTTTCGGTTATGCCACTGCGATCCGTTCTTTGAGCCGTGGTCGTGCCTCCTACACCATGGAGCCGTCCCACTTTGAACGGGTGCCGAAACAAGTCCAAGAAAAAGTTGTAACGGAGAAGAAATAAAATCATGAGCAGCAAAAACCAGAAGGTTCGTATCCGTCTGCAGGCCTATGAGCATCGCATTCTGGATCAGTCCGTGGCGGAAATTCTCAATACCGTCAAACGTACCGGTTCTCAGGTGGTCGGTCCGGTTCCGCTTCCGACCCGCATTGAACGTTTTACGGTGAACCGTTCCCCGCACATCAACAAGAAGTCGATGGAACAGTTCGAAATCCGCACCCACAAGCGGGTGTTGGATATTATTGATCCGACCAACCGTACCGTGGATGAACTCAAGAAATTGAGTTTGCCGGCCGGGGTGGATATTTCAGTCAAAATTGGCTGAGTAAAGTGAATGCCGCCGGTTGGGGCTGAAAGAACTTGACAGCAGAGTTGCAAATATTGCTGAAAAGTTTCCGGATGCGCCGGCGGCACAAGAGCATGAGCTAGTCATTGCCGGTTCATGCGAAATGATACCAATGCTCCTTAACACCGATTGGGGTATGTATCAGAAAGGAATAAAAAGTGAAGAGTTTAATCGGTAAAAAAATCGGTATGACTCAGATCTACGACGAAAAGGGCAAGACTGTTCCGGTGACGGTCATTCAGGCTGGTCCCTGCGTTGTGGTTGATGTCAAGACCGTCGAGCGGGATGGCTATTCAGCTGTTCAGCTGGGGTTCGGTGAACGCCGCGCCAAGAACGCCACCAAAGCGTTGTTGGGCCACGTTGCCAAAGCCAATTACACGGATAAGGCGCCGGCACTGCTGCGTGAATTCCGTACTGCTTCTGATGAAGCAATTGAGCTGGGCACTGTGTTGACTGCGGATGTTTTTGAAGTCAATGATTACCTTGATGTTGTCGGTACCACCAAGGGCCGCGGCTTCCAGGGTGTTGTGAAGCGTCACAATTTTGGTGGCGGCCGTGCCAGTCACGGTGGTGCCTGGACCCGTCGTCCCGGTTCTATCGGCTGCTGCGAATGGCCGGGTAACGTTGCCAAGGGCAAGAAGATGCCGGGTCACATGGGCAATACCCGCTGCACCGTGCAGAATCTGCCGGTGGTCAAGGTGCTTGCTGAAGACAATGTCATTTGCGTGCGCGGCTGCGTGCCGGGTGCCAAAGGCGGCATTCTGTTGCTGAAGTCTGCGATCAAGAAGTCAAGCAAGTAAACAAGGGTAGGTGATTACAATGTCGAAAGTTTTGGATATTCTCGATTGCAAAGGCGTAAAGGTCGGCGATTACCAGCTGCCCGATAACGCGATCGAATTGGAAAAAGGTGAACAGGCAGTTCACGATGCTGTGGTGGCTTTTCTGGCCAGCCAGCGTGCCAACACTGCCAGCACCAAATGCAGAAGCGAAGTCCGTGGCGGCGGTGCCAAACCGACCCGTCAGAAGGGTCTTGGCCGCGCTCGTACCGGTTCCAGCCGTTCTCCGGTCTGGGTCGGCGGCGGTGTGATTTTTGGCCCCACCCCGGAACGCAACTACACTCGTCATGTGAACCGCAAGGTCATGAAGCTGGCTCTGCGCCGTGCTTTCAGCGAACGCGTGGTTGACAATGCTGTGATGGTTCTGGACAAATTTGATTTGCCGGATCACAAGACCAAGAACGCTTGTGCTGTTTTGAAGGCTCTCAAGCTGGAAGGTACTGCTTTGTTGTCGGTGCCGGAGTACGAAGAAAATGCAGTTTTGGCGACCGATAACATCGCCGGTCTGCTGCTGATCCGTGCTGCGAGCGTGAACGTTTATGACCTCTTGCGTTATGACAAGCTGGTCTTCACCAAGGAAGCTCTGGATGCGTTTATTACGCGTCTTAACTGATGGGGATATATAAGATGAAGAACAATTTTGAAGTTATTATCGCCCCCGTCATCACCGAGAAAGCCAGTGCTCTGGCTGCGGAAAACAAATACGCTTTCCGCGTGCATGTCGATGCCGAAAAGATCGAAATCGGTCGTGCAGTTGAAGCACTGTTTCCCGGCGTGAAGGTTGCGAGCGTCAATGTGATGAACTATATGGGCAAGCCCAAGCGCATGGGCCGTTCGCCGAAAGTCGGCCGTCGTGCTGACTGGAAGAAGGCGATTGTCACGTTGTCCGAAGGCGCGATTGAAATCGCTTAATTGTGAAAGGTTTGAACAATGGCTGTTAAAAGTTTCAATCCGACGACTGCAAGCCGCCGGAATATGACGGTCAGCGATTTCAGCGAAATCACTGCTTCGGCTCCGCTGAAAAGCCTGACTGTAGGTAAGCACAGCACTGGCGGCCGCAATAGCTATGGCCGTGTGACCACCCGTTTCCGTGGTGCTGGCAACAAACGTCGTTATCGTATGATCGACTTCCTGCGTGCCAAAGATGGCGTGCCGGCCAAAGTCGTGAGCATCGAATACGACCCGAACCGTACCGCCCGCATTGCCCTGTTGGTCTATGCTGATGGCGAAAAGAGCTACATTCTGGCTCCCAACGGCCTCAAGGTCGGCCAGACCGTGATGAACGGTTCCAAGGCTGAACTGAAGCCGGGCAACTGCCTGAAGATCAAAGATATTCCGGTTGGTGTGTCGATCCACAACATCGAAATGCTGCCGGGCCAGGGTGCCAAGCTCGTCCGTTCCGCCGGTCAGAGTGCAGTGCTTCGCGGTAAGGAAGAAGTTTATGCGCAGATCAAATTGCCGTCCGGCGAAGTGCGCATGATCCACGTTGAATGCAAAGCCACCATCGGTGTGGTTGGCAACGAAGAACACATGAACGTCAAGTTGGGTAAAGCCGGTAAGAAACGCTACCTGGGCAAACGTCCGCACGTCCGCGGCGTGGCGATGAACCCGATCGACCATCCGATGGGTGGTGGTGAAGGTCGCAGCTCCGGCGGCGGTCATCCGGTCTCCCCGTGGGGTCAGCTGGCCAAGGGCAAGCGTACCCGTTATCCCAAGAAGACTTCAAGCAAGTTCATCGTTGAACGGAGGAAGAAATAATGGCGAGATCAATCAAAAAAGGACCGTTTGTCGATGCATATTTGTACGACAAAGTCGAAGCGATGAACAAGTCCGGTCAGAAGCGTTCGATCAAGACCTGGTCGCGCCGCAGCATGATCGTTCCGGATTTCGTCGGTCATACCTTCGATGTGCATAATGGTCGCGCATTTGTTCCGGTGTTCGTCACCGAAAACATGGTCGGTCACAAGTTGGGCGAATTCGTCCCGACCCGTACCTTCAAAGACCACGGGGTCATGTCCGGTAAGTAATTGCCGAACAGCGAACGATTGGTTCGATTCCCAAACCGCTGGAGTGGAAACATTCCGGCGGTTTTTTTGTGCCCCGAAAGCCGACTGATTGCCGCACGATACAGCGTCTATCAAGAAAGAAGGAGTTAGTGTTGTTCTTGTGTTTTTTGGGGCGGGGTATTAAGAAAGAAGGAGTTTGGGGTGTTTCTGGCGTTTTATTTACATCGGGATCGTTTATTAAGAAAGATGGAGTTTGTTATATTGATTGGATGTGATAATCGCTGGCGGGGAGGGCAGGCGCTGTCTGGTGAATAGCGGGTGTTTATGTGGGAGAAGATACTGAAAAGGCTATCGCAGAACTTGGGTGTTTTGCGATAGCCTTGATTTATTGATTTATTGTGGCGTTCAGGCGATGGGCAGCTTGAACGCTTCAATAATATCGCTGACCTGCTGGTCGTTGATGGGCGAGAGTTCCCCGAGCCGGCTGGCCATGATGATACATTTGGCGGTGAATTCCGATACTTCCAACCGGTCGAACGCTTCCAGGATCGTCTTGCCGGTGGTCAGCACGCCGCAGTTTTCGATCAGCACCACCGGGTTGGCGGGCGAAAGCACTTTGACTACGGCATCGGGATCGCTGAAATATTCTTTGCTGGAAAGAATCGGCACATCCCGCATCATGATGTAGCTTTCCGGGATCGTCCGGCTGTCGATTTTGTTGTTGGTCACGGCAAACGCCATGATATAGGGCGGACGCATCATCAATATGCTGTTGACCCAGGGGCATTTGTTGAAAATGTTGCGGCAGATGGGGGTGGCGGTGGAGGGCGTTTTGCCGGCTTCACGCATACCCATGCGCATCCGGACGATGCCGGGGGCATCCAGATACATCGGATCGAAGTTGGAGGGGGTGATCAGAAAATCGTCTTTATCGCTCAAGCGGGCGCTGAGGAATGCGCTGCCGCTGAAGAGCAGCCGCTGGTGGTAGGCCCGGGCCCGGAAGTTGGCCAATTCGTCACGCAGTTCGCACTCGGCGGCGCTGACGACATCGGGGATGAATTCCGGATACGAGCATTTGGGCAGTTTGCCTTCGAGCGGCTGGATGCTGCCGCCGAAGCTGGCGGCGTTGATTTGGATACGGGCCACATAGTCCAGAGCTTCAAAGCGGGCGAAAGCTTCGGTGATGGTTTTGCCGGCCATAACTGCGCCGTGATTTTCCATGATCACGGAGTCGTTGCCCTTGGCAAATTCCTGAGCGATGATGTTGCCGAGAGCTTCGGAGCCGGGGATTTCGTATTTGGCAAAAGCGACTTTGCCGCAGATGCGTGCGGCGCTGGGGATCAAAGTCGGATCGGGCATCCGGCGGGTCAGGCTGAACGCCACCAGAGCGGGGCTGTGGGCGTGCAGCACGGCTTTGACGTCATCGCGCAGCTGGTAAACGGATTTGTGGAACGGCAATTCGCTGCTGGGCTTGTGCAGACCGTGTACGGTGCCGTCGGGGGCGACCCGCACGATATCTTCTGGGCGCAGCGAACCTTTATCGATACCGCCGGGGGTGATCCAGATATTGCCGTCTTCATCTTTGATGGAGAGGTTGCCGCCGGAAGTGGTGGTCATGCCGTAATCGTAAAGGGTTTTCAAGGTTTGCACAAGGATATTGCGCGGGTGGGTGTACTGCAGTGCCATATTACCAAGCCTTTCTTAAAGTTTATTTAAAGAGATGATTTAAAAACGTTCTCTAAAAGTTATGAGCTATTAATATAGCACCATATAAGCACAAAATCCACACTTGAATATTTTTTTATCCATATTTTTTTATCTAAGACGGCTGTTGCAGAGCTTGACCGTTTGGCAATATCCCCCGATTTACCCGGGCAACAGCGCTGTTGGCGCAAAAAAGCTGTCGGCAGGGCAAAAAAAAGTGAAAAAAACGACTTTTGGAGGATAAAAAAATTTGCTAAAAGTCCTCCGGGCGTGTAGTGTAACTCCATAAATGTATTTGTGTTTGAAATCCTTTAATTATGGGGTGTTTGAATTATGAGTGAATATATCATCAGCAGCAACATGGTTTCGGATGGGCTGACTTTGGGCAACGGCGATGTGATGTCGGTGTACTGGGGCGGCACTGTGGATTCCACCACGGTCAATTCCGGCGGCAGCATGTATGTCTCCGATGGCAATGTAACCAATACTACCGTCAGTAAGGGCGGGATCGTCAACGGTTTTACTGTGCAGCTGGATAGCAATTTTTATGCGAGCGGTCTGGCGATTTCCGGTGCGGTGGTCAATGGTTTGGCAAAGCTCTATGCCGGCCAGACGGCGGAAAATATCCGGGTTAATTCCAGCGGCTGTGAAGTGGATGTAAGTTCGGGGGCGGTATTGACCTCAACTACTGTGCGCGATAGCGGCATCGTTGATGTATACAATGGCGGTTTTGCAGTCAGCACGACGGTCAATTCCGACGGCATAATGTATGTATCCACTGGCGGTTCGGCCAGCAATACTGTAATCAATAATGGCGGAAGTATGCATATTTCCAGCGGGGGGAGTGCTACTGATACACAAATCAAATCCGGCGGTGAGATCTTTTTGGAAGAAAACGCCGGGATCATGGGTTTGAATATTGCCTCCGGCGGGGTGGTCAATGGCTTTATCTTGCAGGAAGCTGGCAGCTGCACCAACAGTATGGCACTTTCCAATGTTTTAGTCAGCAGCAGTTTTGATGCTTATTTGTATGAAGGTCAGCGAGTGGATTCGCTGGTTGTCAACCGGGGTGATGTTGAAATTTCCGGGGGGATTGTCAGTAGTGCTGTTGTTGATGTCAATGGGGATTTGGATGTATACGGCGGCATGGTCACTGATGTTGTTATGGCCAATGCTGGTTCCATGGCAGTAAGTAGCGGTACTCTCAATAGCGCGGTTGTCAATTCTGAGGGTTTTTTGTATGTTGAGGAATCAGGTGCTGGCAGCAATATAACCGTGAATTCCGGCGGATATATGCGCCTTACCGGCGGGGCGGCCAATAATGTGCTGGTTACTTCCGGCGGAATGATGGAAATTTATGAATCCGGCGCGATCAACGGGGTTAAAGTGGAAGTCGGCGGCGGCATTAACGGCTTGACGGTAAAAGTTGAGCAGAATTACACCAGTGCGCTTGTTATTTCCAGCGCATTTGCTACCGGTGATGAAAACGGCGTTTTGAGCTACGGTTCTGCGGTGGATATAGAAATTTTTGATGGCGGCGATATTGATGTCGATGAGCAGGGGGTGCTCACCAACGCCAAGGTTTATTGCACTGATGGGTATGGGTTTGCAGGTATAGAAATCAACTCCGGCGGCAGTGCCAATAATGTGGTGGTAAGTCAGGGGGGCTGGTTAAGAATTAATGATGATGATGGGAAGGCCACGAATATTCAAATTTACGCCGGAGGCTCCATGACTTTGAATGGAGATGCCGAAAAAACAACTGCAGAAAATACAACAGTCTATTCCGGCGGTTTGATTGAGGCCAAAGAAGGCGTTTTGCGCAACACTACGGTCAACTCCGGCGGTAAAGTTGAATTGGATGGGTATTATGATGAACAATATGTGCTGGTGACCGGCACCTTTGATATTGCTGACGGCGCAACAGTTACAGTGGAAGGCGCCACCACGTTTGAATTTGATATTACCAACCGGACAGTGAATGATAAAGCATTGTTTACCAATTATTCGCTGATCGATTTTTCGGAAGCCGATATTGATGAATTGGTCATTACCATTAAAGTTGATGAATATCAAGCCAATGGTACTTATAAACTTGCAACTGGCGTGGGTGATTCGCTGGGCAAAGATGTTATTACTGTAGATAATGGTAACGACATGGAAAATATTACCATGAATGGCGAATCAGTTTCGTTCATCAATGGTATGACCTTCCAATTGACTCAGACAGACGGTAATTTGAATTTGACTGTTACCAACAGCCCCAATCCGGATCCGACCCCTGATCCTGATCCGACGCCTGATCCTGATCCGACGCCCGATCCTGATCCGACGCCTGATCCTGATCCGACGCCAGATCCCGATCCGACCCCTGATCCTGATCCGACTCCTGATCCTGATCCGACTCCTGATCCTGATCCGACTCCTGATCCTGATCCGACCCCAGATCCCGATCCGACTCCTGATCCTGATCCGACACCCGATCCCGATCCGACCCCCGATCCGGAGCCGATTCCGGATACCAATCCGGTGGTGCGCAAGAAATCCGGTGCTTTTGTCGGCAACTTTGGCGGCAGCGACGTCGATCAGATACTCTATGCGCAGGATGGACAATTTACGGTCTATGGCAATGGCTACAGCTACGAACCGTATAAGTTCGGCTCCAACTGGCAGGTCATCGGCTCCGGCGACTTTGATGGTGACGGCGCCGCAGATGCGCTGCGCAAAAATTCGCTGGGCTTGATCTCTGCGGATTACTCCACCGGCGAAAATTCCTATCAGAAAGCGGTCCTCAATGCTCTGCAGGATGGTTGGGAAATTGCCGGGTTCGGTGACTTCGGCGGCAACGGCGATGATGATGTATTGGTCATGCAAACGCCCGCAGAAAGTGACTCCGGAGCGCTCTTCGGCTGCTGGCAGGGCGGATACAACTGGCAGCTCATCGGCGGATATGATAAAAACTATCAGGTGGTCGGCACCGGCGATTATGACGGCGACGGCACCACCGATATACTCTGGAAAAACGCTTTTGCCGGTAGTGATGGTGAATATTATAATGCCTATTTTACCTGGAGTATGGACGGCAATAACTCGTGGGATATCGCCAGCGTGGCCAACGCTTCCGACTGGGCGTATCTTGCCAGCGGCGATTTCAACGGCGATAATGTCGATGATATTGCCATGATCAACGCCGACGGTACCGTCGGTATCTGGACCATGCAAAACGGTACCATGCAGGAATGGTCGATCCTCTCAGCTGTAGATAATAACACCTGGGAACTGGTCGGCACCGGCGATTTCAATAACGACGGTACCGACGATATCGCATGGTGCAACGCCGAAACCGGACTCACCGGCTACTGGCAAATAAAAAATAATACCCTCGAATCCTGGCAGAATCTCGCCACGATTGCGTAATTGTAAGCGATGGTGTGAGCTTGGGGAAAGGAAACTTTTTTTGAGGAAAAAAGTTTCCCTTCCCCAAACCCCATCCCTTCAAAAAACCTTTTCCTGGCCATTTTTATTTTTGCTTCTGCAAAAATAAAAATGGCCGATCTCGTTTGTGGAAATGCTACTCAGCTTAGCGGCCGTGTAGAGCCATAGTGGGTCGGCCAGCCATCGGGGCGGTACGGTAGCCCCCCGGCTGATGCCGGGCGGCGGCATCACTTCGTTTGCCGCCAGTCGCGAGTGCGGAATGGTAGCCACCCGACTGATGTCGGGCGGCGGCATCACTTCGTTTGCCGCCAGTCGCGAGTGCGGAATGGTAGACACCCGGCTGGCTTGTCCGCCGTAGCCTCGTGCGAAGGTGGATGTCGGGCGGCGGCATCACTTCGCCTTGTCCGCCGGAGCCTTGTGCGTAGGTGGATCGCCGCCAGCCTTTTTGGGGACCGTGTAGTACCATAGTGGCTCGGCCGCTGTCGTAGTTTTTATAGGACTTATAGGACTTATAGGACTTATAAGTCTTATAAATAAGCGCATGTCTACAATGATAGCGGCGGCGATTTCGCCGCCGGGTCCGTTATCGTCTGTTATTGTCCGTTATTGTCCGTACTACTTGGCGCGCAAAACAGGCGTGCGCCCTACAACTGCACTCTGCCTGCAGCAAGGGCGGAGCGGTAGAACCCAGATAGCTTGTCCGCCGTAGCCTTGTGCGGAGGTGGATGCCGGGCAAGAGCCCGGCTGCTCCGTACAGTTCCGTACCTCTCCGTACCCATCCGTACAACTAAGCTTCCCTCCAGGCGTGCGCCTTGCAACTGCGCCAATTTGGCCAACAGGCTTGCCGCTATTTGTGCCTTTGTCGGGAAAATCTCCGGTTGTTATTTGCAATATGCTTGAAAATGTGGTATATTTCCATCGTTAATGTTTTTTTATAATATAATAACCTGTATAAATATAAAAGGGATGAATCATGTTGTTGTTTCTTTGCGGTATTGCCGTATTGATCGCCGGGTATTTTACCTATGGTAAACTTGTGGAAAAAATTCTGGGGCCGGATGACCGCCAGACTCCGTGCGTCAAATCGCCGGACGGGGTGGATTATATTGAGCTGCCGCATTGGAAAAATATGCTCATCCAGCTGCTCAATATTGCCGGGATCGGCCCGGTGATCGGGGTGATTTTGGGGATCAAATTCGGTTCGATCGTTTTTGTTATTCTGCCGATCGGCAATCTGATTGCCGGGGCTACGCACGATATGATCGCCGGGATGATGTCGCTGCGGAATAACGGAGCTAACCTCACAACGCTGGTCAAAGATAATCTCGGCAGCGTTTATTACCGGATTTTTTCCTGGTTCATGGTCATATTGCTGCTGCTGGTGGTGGCGGTGTTTGTCAATATTCCGGCCAATTTGATTTCCGGCATGATCCCCGGCGAATGGTTCTGGTATGCGGTGGCGGTTATTACGTTTTATTATGTGGCGGCGGCGCTTTTCCCGGTGGATAAGATCATCGGGGCGATCTATCCGTTTTTCGGCGGGCTTTTGATCGTCAGCACGCTGGCGATTTTTGGCGTGCTGGTGGCCGAAGGCGTGAAAAATCCGGCTTTGCTGCTGGAAAGTGACGCTTTCAAGGCCAATATGTTCACGGCCGAAAAAAATCAGCCCATCCTGCCGATGCTTTTTGTAACTATCGCCTGCGGAATTATTTCCGGATTCCACGCTACGCAGTCGCCGATCGTGGCCCGCACCATGAAAACTGAACGGCAGGCCCGCAGTACCTTTTATGGTATGATGGTCGCCGAAGGGATCATCGGCATGATCTGGGCCGGAGCCGGACTGGCGATCTACAATTTGTTTCCGGAATATATGGCGCAGGCACCGGCTAAGGTTTTGAGCTATATAACCACCCACTTTCTGGGGTCTGTTGCCGGTAATATCACCATTCTGGGGGTGGTGGTGCTGGCGATCACCTCCGGCGATACCGCTTTGCGCAGCACCCGCATGGCGTTGGGCGAAATGCTCAATATCGATCAAAAACCGATCCGCAACCGGCTGCTGCTTTGTGTGAGTATGCTCGTGGTGGTGGCCGCTTTGCTTTGGTGGTCAAATCAGAGTGCCAAGACTTTCAATTTGTTGTGGAACTATTTTTCGTGGGGCAATCAGGTGCTGGCGGTCACGACTTTGCTGGCCGGAACGGTCTATTTGCTCAAGCAGCGCAAAAATTGTTTGATCGCTTTGGTGCCGGGGGCATTTATGCTCTTTATTGTGGTGTGCTACATACTTTGGATCTCGCCGGCGCACGGCGGCCCGGTGGGCTTTGGTCTGCCGTTGAATGTGGCGTATGTGCTGGCGGTGATATTGGTTGCGATCGCTTCGCTGGCGGTTTGGAAGCATGGCCGCAAGCTGAGTAAATAATTTGAACCGGAAGTTTAAGCCCCAAGTCTTTATAAATTTATGAAAAAAGATTCAGAAAATCAGTTGTTTTTTGATTTTGATGCTCCGGCTGAAAGCCCGGTAGCGGAGGTCGTTGAGCCTGTCGCTGTTCCGGTGCCGGAAGCTGCCGCCGCAGATGCAGTTGAAAATCCTCAAACTGAAGCAGCGCAAGCTGCTCCGGCAGCCGCTGAGCAAGCCCCCAAAGCTGTCGAAAACAGTCACGCTTTGCATCAGGCTGTGTTGGCGCAGCTGGTCAAAAATGGCGCTGCCGGGGCCGCATTGCATGTGCCGTGCCGGAAACAGAAGTTCAAGGCTTCGGTGGCGGCTTATTTTACCGATAGTCGGAAATATCTCAATGAGTTGCAAAGTTGCGTGCTGGTCGATATTTACAGCCGCCGCAATCAGTGTATTCCAGAGTGCGCCGGCAGTCAGGCGGTGGCCGCAGAACTGGCCGGATTGCGCAAAAAACGCTCGGCTATGGAAGAGCAAATCAAGCTCGATGAACCGGAATTGCGGGTGGAAGATGAACTCTTTGATGAATTCCGCAGTTTTGATTTTGCCCGCAGCACCAACAAAGAGTATCATCAGTTGTGCCGCCGGATAAATTCTCTGCAGCAGAGTCTTTATAAGGGTACCCGCATGGAGCAGCTGGCCCGCTCGGCAGTGGCAGATTATCTGATCATTGCGGTGCCGGAAAATGTGATCTCGGAGGATGAATTGCCCGATAACTGGGGCTTGTGGTATATCTCTGAGGAGTTGAAAGTGCGGGAAATCAAGGCTCCGACTAAACAAAACTGTACTCCGGAAAGCCGCCTGCATATGCTGCAGAATATCGGCCGGTGTGCGCTGAATAATGTGCTGTTTGCCAATGGCGTGCGGATCAATGCGGATAAATCGGTGCGTTTTACCCGCATACCCCGGGCCCGGCGCAAATAATAATATTGAGGTTTTATGAAAGATTTTTTCAAAAATATCCGCTACTTCTGCAGTTATTTGCTGGCGTTGTTTTTTTGTCTGCTGATCCGGATCTCCCCCCGCTGGATGGTGCGGGTCTTTGCCCGGATGGTGGCTGCCGGTGTGGCGCTGGTGCCGTCGGCGATGAAACTCTGCCGGGCCAATATCCAAGTGGCTTTTCCGGAGTGGGAGGCTGCTCAAATCCACCTGACGGCCAAAAAGAGCATCTTTTTTGTGGTGTTGAATTTTTTGGAATTTATCTGGATGAGCGGCATACCCAAGCGGATCGAAAAAGTCTGTGTGCTGCCGGAGCCGACCCTCTCGCAGCTCAAAAAATATGTAGCTGACGGCGTGCGGATCATTTTTGTCAATCCGCATCTGGGCAGTTGGGAGGCTTCCGGGTTGATGGCGCCTTATTACGCCGGAGTCAGGATGGCGGCGATTGCCAAGCCTTCCCGCAATAAATATTTGAACAAACTCATATCCGGCAGCCGGGAACGAACCGGCGGGCTGGAGATCATTTTTGCCAAAGGCGCAATGCGTGCGGCGATCAAGGCGTTGCGTTCCGGGTTGGGTGTAGGTACTTTGATCGATCAGAATACCCGGGTGCGCGATGGCGGAGTTTTTGTTGATTTTATGAATTTACCGGCGCCCAGCAGTGCGGCTCCGGCGCTGCTGAAGCGCTACTGCATGGCCAATGATATACCCGCTGTGATCATTTACGGCACCAGCGTGCGGGAAAATGACCGGATCGTGGCTTATTCCAGAGAGTTGTCCAAACCTTTTGAGCAGTACGCCAACGATGAAGAAGTCATTCAGGAGCTTATGCAGATAAGCGAGGAGTTTATCCGCAAATATCCTGAACAATATGTGTGGCTGTACAAACGGTTCCGCTATATACCAATGGATGCGGATGAAACACTGGCGGCCAAATATCCTTATTACGCTCAAAAAGTTAAACCATCTTTTTACAGTTCCAGATTAAAAAAGCAGGCCATGGAGGAAGAAAAATGAAGATTTTTTTGGTTACTGATATTGAAGGTGCCGCCGGAATATTGAATTTTGAAGATTGGTGCACTCCCATGGGCCGCTATTATGATCAGGGCAAACGGCTGCTGACGGAGGAAGTCAATGCGGTCGTAGATGGATTTTTTGCCGGAGGCGCCACCGAAGTTCTGGTGTGCGACGGTCACGGCTGGGGCGCTATCGATCCGGAATTGCTGGATGAGCGGGCGCTTTTGCAGCGGGGACAGGCGACTCCGCCCTGGCCGTTTACGCTGGACGAAACTTTTGACGGCATCGCCTGGGTCGGACAGCACGCCAAAGCCGGTACGCCCTACAGCCAGATGACTCATACCGGAAGTTTTCATATCAAGGAGGCCACGGTCAACGGTGTGTCGGTCGGAGAGTTCGGCAAGATGGCGCTGGCGGCCGGTGAGCTGGATGTGCCGGTGGTTTTTGCCGGTGGCGAAGATGCGTTTTGCCGTGAAGCCGAAGAGTTTGCGCCCGGCGTGATCACCGTGGGCGTCAAGCGGGGCTGCAACAGCGAAGAGGGTTTGGAAGATGTTACGGCCGAAGTTTACGCCAAAAGCAAGCTTGCCGCTATCCATCTGGCCCCAAAAAAGGCCCGCAAGATGCTGAGGGAAGGTGCCCGGATGGCCGCTGCCAAGCTGAAAGCCAATCCCGGCAGTTTTACGGTGTGCAAGCTCGATCCGCCCTACGAAATGAAATTGGTCATGCGCAAGCGGGAGTGCGATCCGGATTATCCGCCGGTACTCTATCAGCGGCATGAAAAGAGTTTTATCGGCACGTTGAATGCGCCGTATACCCAGGAGTAATAGCAAGTTACAGTTGCTGAGAGGATTATAATATGTCGAAAAAGTTTTCCGAAATTCCGTACAAGATCTATCTTACCGAAGATGAGCTGCCGCACAGCTGGTACAATCTGCGGGCCGATATGCCCATCAAACCGGCACCGCTGCTGAATCCGCAGACCGGCGAACCGGCCACGCTGGAAGAGTTGAGCAAAGTATTTTGTACCGAATTGGCCAGGCAGGAATTGGATAACACCAACGCCTGGATAAGTATTCCAACTCCGGTGCGGGATTTTTACAAGATGTACCGCCCGGCACCGCTGGTTCACGCATCTTTTCTGGAAAGGGAACTGAATACTCCGGCGAAGATTTTTTACAAATTTGAGGGCAACAACACCTCCGGCAGTCACAAGCTCAACAGTGCCATTGCGCAAGCGTATTACGCTCACGAGCAGGGCTTGAAAGGCGTTACCACCGAAACCGGCGCCGGACAGTGGGGCACGGCTCTGGCCATGGCCTGCAGTTTCTTCAAGATGGCGTGTCAGGTGTACATGGTCAAAGTTTCTTACGAGCAAAAGCCGTTCCGGCGGGAAGTTATGCGTACTTACGGTGCGAGTGTAACGCCGTCGCCGTCGGAAACTACCGAAGTCGGACGCAAGATTTTGGCGGAATTTCCCGGAACCGGCGGCAGTTTGGGCTGTGCTATTTCTGAAGCAGTGGAAAGCGCACTCAGTCAGGATGGTTTCCGCTATGTGCTGGGGTCGGTGCTCAATTTGGTGATGCTGCATCAGAGTATTATCGGTTTGGAAACCAAGGCGGCCTTTGATAAATACAATATCAAGCCCGATATAATCATCGGCTGTGCCGGGGGCGGATCCAACCTCGGCGGCCTGATCGCTCCCTTTATGGGCGAAAAACTCCGGGGCGAAGCCGATTACCGCTTTATTGCGGTGGAACCGGCCAGCTGTCCGAGTTTGACCCGTGGCCGTTATGTTTATGACTACTGCGATACCGGGAAAGTCTGCCCGCTGGCTAAGATGTATACTTTGGGCAGCGGTTTTATGCCTGCAGCCACCCACGCCGGCGGCTTGCGTTATCACGGTATGAGCCCGGTGTTGAGCGAGCTTTATCACGAAGGACTTATGGAAGCAAGAACGGTCAAGCAAACGGAAGTATTTGAAGCCGCAGAATTTTTTGCCCGCTGCGAAGGTATTTTGCCTGCTCCCGAAAGCTCTCACGCCATCCGGGCGGGGATCGACGAAGCCATCAAGTGTCGGGAAACGGGCGAAGAAAAGGTGATCGTTATCGGCCTGACCGGTACCGGTTACTTTGATATGTTTGCTTATGAGCGGTTCAACAACGGAGCCATGACCGATTATGTGCCCGGCGAAGAAGACCTCGCCAAAGGCTTTGCCGGTCTGCCGGAAATCAATAAATAAAACAACCCCAAAGGTTTTTTCCGCTTCCCCAGGTACAACAATCAGCCTCAGGTCAGGAAAAAATATAAAATGAGCGTTTACGATATAATTTGTGCAATGCCGCTGGCGGACTTGATCCCGCTGGGGGTGTATATTGTGTTTGCGTTCATTTTCGGCAGCTGTCTGGGCAGTTTCCTCAATGTCTGCATCTGGCGCATCCCGCTGGGGGAATCGGTAGTATTTGTGCCGAGCCATTGCCCCAAGTGCAATCACAAGATAAGGTGGTTCGACAATGTGCCGGTGATCGGATTTTTGGCGTTGGGCGGCAAGTGCCGGGACTGCAAAGCACCGATTTCGCCACGCTATATAATTATGGAATTGCTGGTGGGCGTGCTGTTTACGGTCCCGGCGGTGCTGATTTATATGGGGGAGGGGGCCGCAAAAGATTTGATATCCTTAACGATAATGCTTTCGGTGGTTGTGCCTTGCGCATTTATTGATATAGAACACCGGAAACTGCCGGATAAGCTTACCTATTTTGGTATGATATCCGGAGTGCTTTTCAACTGGGTATTTATTGCCGGGCGGGGAATGAGTCATGCTGATTCGCTGTTGTGGAGTCTGCACGGGCTGCTGGCCGGAGTTATCGGTTTGGGGGTATTTGCCTGGCTGACCGGTAAATTGATGAAAAAACGGACATTGGGCGCTGGCGATGTCAAATATGCCGGGTTTATTGGAGCAACCTGTGGAATGCCCGGATTGCTGATAATATTGGCAACGGCATCGATCCTGGCGGTTGCCGGATGGGTGATGGCGGCTGTTTTCCGCAAAAAAGTTTCATCTGACGGTATGGTGCCGTTCGGGCCGTATCTGGGGATAGCGTTCTATGTTATATATTTACTGGGTTGGCTGAGTGCAGCGATTTGATCATGCTGTAAGATGCGGATTGCAGTGATTTTTGAGGAAAAAATTTGTATTTGGTAATATTCAGTCTTATATTAAGAAAAATGTTACTGTAGCGAGGTAAGAAAAAGTAAAAGTTTGAATTTTTGAAAAATTAACGGAATAATCTGTTATTCCTCATACTGAATTGTAAAACGTCAGACTCTGAATTACGACTTCAAATATTGGCGCTATACATTGAGAACTTATTACAAAACGGTGTGTCCATGCACTGCATGGCACATTCCGGTTTGTGTTCTCTTTGTACGCCGTCGTAAGCGTTGGGTCTGGCACATCTTCGGGATGTGCCTTTTTATTTTATGGAGAATGTGTTCATGGAAAAATCAACTGATTTGACTATTCCTGAGCAGACATGTCTGGATAAATGTCTGCAAATGGAAGCTGAGTGCCGCGGTTTGATCATGCCGTAAGATGCGGATTGCAGTGATTTTTGAGGAAAAAATTTGTATTTGGTAATATTCAGTCTTATATTAAGAAAAATGTTACTGTAGCGAGGTAAGAAAAAGTAAAAGTTTGAATTTTTGAAAAATTAACGGAATAATCTGTTATTCCTCATACTGAATTGTAAAACGTCAGTCCCTGAATTACGACTTCAAATATTGACGATATACAAGAACCACTTTGCAAATCGGTGTGTCCATGCGGTAAGCATGGCACATTCCGGTTTTGTGTGGGTTTTTGTACGCCGTCGTAAGCGTTGGGGCTGGCACATCTCTCGGGATGTGCCTTTTTTATTTAACTTATAATCAGGGGAAGAATATGTTGGATAATTATTCAGGGTTGACTGAAAGAGAATTGTCGTGTTTGCAAAAATGTCGGCAAATGGAAGCTGAGTGCCGCAGTTTGTGGATCCGGGCCATGGAGTTTTCGCCCCGGCTGGCCAGTTATTGTTCGCACTGGCACGATTTTACCGTCATAGAATGGGTGGAAATCCTGAGTAATCAGAAAGATTTGATAAATATAGCCCCGCAGCACTTATTTACCGAATTGGATTGGCTGCAGATCCTGCGTCACCAGCCCGCTTTGATTGAATATTGTCACATGATCGATGATTTTTCGGAAGAAAATTTTGAAGATCTGCAGCGTTTATATCCGTGGCTTGAGCGTAAAACAGTCCGTGCCAAGTGTGCCAAGTGTGACAAAAGTGGGTCAAAATAAATTTAGTGTGACAATGTGGCACACTTGAAGTGTGTCACAGCTGGCGCACTTGGGACGTCGGGGGGCGGAAAATATAGTTTTTCCGCATTTTTCCAGCTAAATTGAACATGAATGCCGTCTTTTTGTCAAAATTGGCACGCATATTGCTTATATGCTGTTGTAAATTTTTTGCAATAATCAAAAAAACAATTCAAAACAAGGAGACGAGATTATGAGCAAAGTTCTCGGTATTGACCTCGGGACCACCAACAGCTGTATGGCGGTTATTGATCACGGCGAAGCCAAAGTTATTCCCAACGCTGAAGGTATGCGTACTACGCCTTCGATCGTGGCTTTTACCAAAAGCGGTGAACGGTTGGTCGGTCAGACTGCCAAACGTCAGGCGGTGACCAATCCCAAACAGACGATTTTTTCCATCAAGCGTTTCATGGGCTGCAAATATGATGAAGTAGCTGAAGATGCCAAGCGCGTGCCCTACGAACTGGTGAAGGCCGCCAATGGCGACGCCCACATCCAGGTCGGCGACAAGAGCTATTCCCCGCCGGAAATTTCGGCCATGATCCTGCAGAAACTCAAGGCCGATGCCGAAGCTTACCTCGGCGAAGAAGTCAAGCAGGCGGTCATCACGGTTCCGGCTTACTTCAACGACAGTCAGCGTCAGGCCACCAAGGATGCCGGTAAGATCGCCGGTCTGGAAGTGCTGCGTATTGTCAATGAACCGACGGCGGCTGCGCTGGCTTACGGTCTGGAAAAAGATGGCGACGAAACGGTTGCCGTGTACGACCTCGGCGGTGGTACGTTCGATATTTCCATCTTGGAAATCGGCGACGGCGTCTTTGAAGTCGATGCCACCAATGGCGATACCCACCTCGGCGGTGACGACTTTGACGCCGCCATCATCGACTACCTGGCCGATGAGTTCCAGAAAGAAAACTCCGTGGATCTGCGCAAAGATACTCAGGCATTGCAGCGTTTGAAGGAAGCGGCCGAAAAGGCCAAGTGCGAACTTTCCAGCTCCATGAGCACCGATGTGAATCTGCCCTTTATTTCCATGAATCAGGACGGCCCGGTACACATGAATGTGACTCTGACCCGTGCCCAGCTGGAAAAACTCGTTGATCCGCTGCTGGCCCGTACTCAGGCTCCCTGCGAACGCTGTCTGGCCGATGCCGGTGTGAGCAAATCTTCCATCAAGGAAGTGATCATGGTCGGCGGTATGACCCGTATGCCCAAAGTGCAGGAAACTGCTCAGGCGATTTTCGGCAAAGAACCCCACAAGGGCGTCAATCCGGACGAAGTCGTGGCCTGCGGTGCCGCTATCCAGGGCGGGGTGCTCAATAAGGAAGTCAACGATGTGGTGCTGCTGGACGTTACTCCGCTTTCGCTGGGTATCGAAACCATGGGCGGCGTGATGACCAAGATGGTCAACCGCAACACCACCATTCCGCACCGCAAGAGCGAAATTTTCAGCACCGCTGCCGACAACCAGCCCTCCGTGGATATCCACGTCTTCCAGGGTGAACGCGAAATGGTCGCCGATAACAAGCGTATCGGCAACTTCCGGTTGGATGGTATTGCTCCGGCTCCCCGGGGCGTGCCGCAGATCGAAGTGACTTTTGATATCGACGCCAACGGTATTCTGCACGTCACCGCCAAGGATTTGGGTACCGGCAAGGAACAGGCCATCACCATCACCGCTTCCAGCGGTTTGAGCGATGAAGAAATCGAACGCATGGTCAACGAAGCCAAGGCCCACGAAGCCGAAGACAAGGCCGCCAAGGAAGCTGTGGAAGTTCGCAACCGGGCCGACAGCATGACTTATCAGGCCGAAAAGCAGCTCAATGAGCTGGGCGATAAGGTCGATGCTGCGCTCAAGAGCGATCTGGAAGTTGACATCGCCAAGATCAAAGAATTGCTCAAGGGCAGCGACACCGCCGCCATCAAGGCTGCCACCGATGCCTTTGAACAGAAGCTTATGAAGCTGGGCGAAGAGATCTATAAGCAGCAGCAGGCTGCCGCCAACGCCGCCGGTGCCGGTGCTGCCGGTGCGGATCCCAACGCCGCTGCCGGAGCCAACAACAAAAAAGATGACGGCAACGTAGTTGACGCCGAAGTTGTTGATTGAAAATGACTGATCACTCCCGGATGCCGTAAAAAAGTGGCATCCGGGAGGATTTGATGCTATATTATAAGTAAGAAGAACCATTGAACCTTTAAATAAACAAACAGAAAGGACAGTTCAAAATGGCAAAAGTAAATGTCAAGCCGTTGGGCGACCGTGTGTTGCTGGAACTCTGCGAAGTCGCAGAACAGATCAAGGGCGGAATCGTGATTCCGGATACCGCCAAGGAAAAGCCGCAGGAATTCAAAGTTGTTGCTTTGGGTACCGGCAAAACCGATGACAACGGCAAAAAGATTCCGTTTGATGTCAAAGTCGGCGATATCGTTTTGACCAGCCGTTACGGCGGCACCGAAGTCAAGGTCGACGGCAAAGAATACAAAGTCGTCAACTCCGACGATATCCTGGCCATCGTTGGCTGAGTGTAAAAAAAATCTAAAAACAGGAAATAGATCATTATGGCTAAACAGCTTATTTTTTCTGATGAAGCACGCCGCAGTGTGCTTGAAGGTGTGACTCTGCTTTCCAAGGCAGTCAAGGCTACCCTCGGTCCCAAGGGCCGCAATGTCGTTATCGATAAAAAATACGGTGCCCCCGCTGTTACCAAGGACGGCGTGACCGTTGCCAAAGAAATCGAACTCAAAGATGCCTATGCCAACATGGGCGCTCAGATGGTCAAAGAAGTTGCCAGCAAAACCAATGACGTGGCCGGTGATGGTACCACCACCGCTACTGTTTTGGCCGAAGCCATCTATCGTGAAGGTCTTAAAAACGTCACCGCCGGCGCCAACCCCATGGAACTCAAGCGCGGTATCGATAAGGCCGTGGCCGCTGTAACCGATGAATTGGCCAAGATGAGCAAGGTCGTCAGCTCCCGTGAACAGATCGCTCAGGTTGCCACCATTTCTGCCAACGGCGACAGCACCATCGGCGAAATCATCGCTGATGCCATGGATAAAGTCGGCAAGGACGGCACCATCACCGTCGAAGAAGCCAAAGCCATGGAAACCACTCTGGATGTGGTCGAAGGTATGCAGTTCGACAAGGGCTACATCAGCCCCTACTTCGTGACCGATGCCGAAGCTATGGAAGCGGTGTTGGAAGATTGCTACATTCTGATCAACGAAAAGAAGATCAGCAACCTCAACGATATGCTCCCCGTGCTGCAGGCTGTGGCCAAAGAAGGCAAGCAGCTGGTTATCATTGCTGAAGATGTGGAAGGCGAAGCACTCTCCACGCTGGTCATCAACAAGATGCGCGGCACACTCAATGTCTGCGCCGTCAAGGCTCCCGGCTTTGGCGATCGCCGCAAGGCCATGCTGCAGGATATTGCCATCCTGACCGGCGGTACCTGCATCACCGAAGATCTGGGCATCAAGTTGGAAAATGTCACCACCGCTGAATTGGGTAAAGCCAAGCGTGTCACCATCGACAAGGAAAACACCACCATCGTCGAAGGTGCCGGCAAATCCAGTGCCATCCAGGCCCGGGTAGCCCAGATCAAGCGCGAAATTGCCGAAACCACCTCCGATTACGATCGCGAAAAGCTCCAGGAACGTCTGGCCAAGCTCGCCGGCGGTGTGGCGGTAATCAAAATCGGTGCTGCTACCGAAGTCGAAATGAAGGAAAAGAAAGACCGTGTGGATGATGCTCTGCACGCCACCCGTGCCGCTGTGGAAGAAGGTATCGTCGCTGGCGGCGGTGTTGCTCTGATCCGTGCTTCTCAGGTCATTGCCAAGCTCAAGCTTACTGGTGACGAAGCTATCGGTGCCGACATCGTGGCCCGTGCCGTGGCTGAACCGCTGCGTCAGATCGCTGCCAACGGCGGTTACGAAGGTTCCGTGGTCGTGCAGAAAGTTGCCAGCTTGAAGGGTGCTGAAGGTTTCAACGCCGCCACTGGCGAATATGGCGACATGCTCAAGGCTGGTATCATCGACCCGAAGAAGGTGAGCCGTTCCGCTCTGCAGAACGCCGCCAGCATCGCCGGTCTGATGCTGACCACTGAATGCTTGATCACTGACATCAAGGAAGAAAAAGAACCCGCTATGCCCGCAGGCGGCATGGGCGGTATGCCCGGCATGATGTAATATTGTGCACCGGGAACAATCACCTGGGCGCACGCTTGGGCGTGCAAACAGGTGATCTGGAAACGAGCAAAATCGGCTGTTACCCTACGGGTAGCAGCCGATTTTTACATTTCCACCTCCCTCTGTTTGCCCATCCCAATCGCACTGCCCATGCGCTTGCTCCCGGCGCTGGGGTGCTGTCGTTCAGCGTTGGAATGGGTTGTGCCGGGCTGTTGCCCTGCGGGCAGCATCCGATTTTTACATTTCCACCTCCCACAGTTTGCCCCTCCCAATCGCACTGCCCATGCGCTTGCTCCCGGCGCTGGGGTGCTGTCGTTCAGCGTTGGAATGGGTTGTGCCGGGCTGTTACCCTGCGGGTAGCAGCCGATTTTTACATTTTCACCTCCCACTGTTTGCTCCTCCCAATCGCACTGCCCATGCGCTTGCTCCCGGTGCTGGTGTGCAGTCGTTCAGCGTTGGAATGGGTTGTGCCGGGCTGTTACCCTGCGGGCAGCATCCGATTTTTACATTTCCACCTCCCACAGTTTGCCCCTCCCCATCGCACTGCCCATGCGCTTGCTCCCGGTGCTGGGGTGCTGTCGGTCAGCGTTGGAATGGGTTGTGCCGGGCTGTTACCCTGCGGGCAGCATCCGATTTTTACATTTCCACCTCCCACTGTTTGCCCCTCCCAATCGCACTGCCCATGCGCTTGCTCCCGGTGCTGGGGGGCAGTCGGTCAGCGTTGGAATGGGTTGTGCCGGGCTGTTGCCCTGCGGGCAGCATCCGATTTTTACATTTCCACCTCCCACAGTTTTCCCCACCCAATCGCACTGCCCATGCGCTTGCTCCCGGCGCTGGGGTGCAGTCGGTCAGCGTTGGAATGAGTTGTGCCGGGCTGTTGCCCTGCGGGCAGCATCCGATTTTTACATTTCCCCCTCCCACAGTTTTCCCCTCCCAATCGCACTGCCCATGCGCTTGCTCCCGGTGCTGGGGTGCAGTCGTTCAGCGTTGGAATGGGGTGTGCCGGTCTGTTGCCCTGCGGGCAGTAGTCTGTTGTACGCCAATTATAGCTTGCCAACAGCTTGGCGGCAATCTTTCTCCGTACACCTACGTACAACTCCGTACTTCTCCGTACCGCCGCCATCAACTATATAGCCCGCGTATGCGGATTAAAATTTGACAAAATTTTCTTTTCGGTTATAGTATACTCTGTAACGAAAGGTTTTTTATGTCAAGCTCCGTTGATCCAGTTAAAATTATTGAGTTTTTTTATCCGCCGTCGCCGCTGCGGGAGCTGCTTATCTTGCACAGCACGCAAGTTTGCAATAAGGCGTTGAGTATTGCTGCTGCATCCCGGGTTCCGGTTGATTTGGATGTGGTCAAAAATGGTGCCATGCTCCACGATATTGGCATTGGGCACTGTCACGCTCCCGGAATCCTTTGCGTCGGCACTGCCAACTATATTGAGCATGGCACGATGGGGGCTGAAATGCTCCGGCAGTATGGCAAAAAACACGGTCTTGACCTTGAAAAATATGCTCTTATTTGCGAACGCCACACCGGTTCGGGGATTACTGCTGAGGAGGTTGTCAAACAGAAAATGCCGCTGAAAGTCAGAGATTATCTGCCGCTTTCCAACGAAGAAAAACTGATTGCTTTAGCCGATAAGTTTTTCAGCAAATCCGGCGATCAGCAGGAAAAACCTTTTGATAAAGTCCGCAAATCCATGGCTAAATTCGGCGAGGCAAGCTTGCGGCGGTTTGATGAATTGTGTCAACTTTTTGAGGTGACGGATGAAAACGATTGAAGCGATCAAAAATTTTCTGGGCAAGTGCTATGAAGCTGCCGAATACCCGGCGTTGGCGCATCAGTTTGCTCTTTGGAGTGCGGAGAAACCATTGACTGGAAAAAAAATTCTGGATGGTACGCCGGTTTTTGCCAATACTTTGCTTAAATATATGAATCTGCTGGCCGCCGGTGCCGATTTGACGGTGGGGTACTGCGAGAGTATACCTTATGATGAAAAAATAATTGAGTTTTTGCAATGTATTGGCGTTAAGTGTGTTTATAATTGCAGCGAGGTCGGATGTTTTGACTGCATATTGGATTGCAACGCTGTTTACCGCAATTTACGCCCCCGGTATGGTTTTGTGGAGCTGACCCGTTCGGGAGCCTATCACTTTGCCGGGATCGATGCTCCGGTGATCAATGTCGACGACAGCCGCATCAAGGCGATCGAAACCTGTCTGGGTACCGGCGAAGGCTTTTTGCGGGCGATGAATCACCTGGGCTATGACGTCAAAAATAAAAAAATCGTGGTCATGGGCTGCGGAAAAGTTGGCCGGGGAGTTGTTTTTTATGCCGGAAGAGCCGGGGCCGAAGTCGTGGCGGTGGATGATCCGGCAATGGTCAGTAAGTGTGTCAATGGCCGTTTGCTCAGCCGGTTTGATCATGCGGCGGTTTTAGCGGAACTGCGTCAGGCCTGGTGTGTGGTCTGCTGTACCGGGCAGGCGGGGGCGTTAGCGGATACGGATTATATAAATATATTGAATAGCGGCTCCCAGCTTATGGTCAATATGGGCGTGGAAGATGAATGGGGTACGCAAATTCCGCCGGAACGGGTGTTCAATAACAAACAGCCGTTGAATTTTATCTTGAAAGAGCCGACTTTGCTGCGTTATATCGATCCGACGATGGCACTGCACAGTCAGGCGGCCGTGGAGCTGATCAAAAATAAGTGTCCGGCAGGTATTTGCAAAATAGCTCAGGATGTGCATGATGCGTATTGGCAGATCGTGGAAAAAAATGGTATGATCGCCGATGAGTTGGCAGCGGCCGGGCTTTAAGTTGAAAAAAGAGGTTTGTATGAGTATAAAAATTGAACAGGTACAGTTTCAGAATAATATCGTAGATGTTGCCATTCAAGGCAACCGGATCGCCCGGATCGCACCGCAGCTGTCCGGCGAATTTGAACAGACTATTGATGGCCGGGGCAAGTTGCTGACGGCGGCATTTTATAATACTCACTGCCATGCGGCGATGACGCTTTTGCGGGGGATAGCGGATAATCTGGAACTTTTTGACTGGCTCAACAATTATATCTGGCCGGCTGAAGCCAAATTGACCCGGGAGGCAGTCTATATCGGCAGCAAATTAGCGATATTGGAAATGATCAAATCCGGGACGGTTTTTTTCAACGATATGTATTTTATGCCGCAGGAAACGGTCCGGGCCGTGGAAGAAATGGGCGTGCGTGCCGCTATCGGTATGATCGCTATTGATACGACTACGGCCGATAAACGGGCGCAATATGCCCGTGATTGTCAGGAACTGTGGGAAAAACGGCGGGATTTTTCGGACCGCATCCAGCTTACGCTGGCTCCGCACGCCATATACACTGTGGGCGAAAAAGCTTTGCGCAATATTGCCGAACGTGCCGCCAGCGATAACCTTATAATTCACACGCATCTGGCGGAAACTTTACGGGAGGTCGAGGAGTGTCAGGCGTTGCACCACTTAAGTCCGGTGGCGTATTTGGATAAACTAAATTTGCTCAACGAACGCACTTTGGCGGCGCATGCGGTGCATTTGAGCGATGAGGATATTGAATTGTTGAAGGCAAAAAAAGTAACGGTCGCTTACAATCCCTGCAGCAATTACAAACTTTCCAGCGGGCGTTTCCGCTTCCGCAGTCTGGCTGACCGGGGCGTGAGGATAACTTTCGGTACCGATGGCTGCGCTTCCAACGATAACTTATCTATGTTTGACGAGATGAAATTTGGTTCGCTGGGAGCCAAAAACGAGCAAAATAGCTCCACAGCCTGCAGTGCCGGCGAGATCCTGCAATGTGCTTCGCAGCACGGTGCCGAGGCATTCGGTATTGATGCGGGAGTCATTGCCGAGGGCAAATTAGCCGATATGCTGCTGATCGATTTGGATGTTCCCTGCATGGTGGCTGATCACGATCTGGTCAGCAATCTGGTTTATGCGGCTGATTCCAGCTGTGTTGATACTGTAATTTGCAATGGCAGGATCCTGATGCAGAACCGGATCGTACCCGGCGAAAAAGAGATCATTGCGCAGGCCCGGAAGCTGTGCCGCACTCTGCGTTGAGCAGGGGATTCCGGCGAAAAATGTGTTTTAAAAAATAAAACACATTGATTATTCAAGCCGGAGCGGCAAATTTGGTATTTAAAAAAACTGAAATGTCATTTAAAAACCAATTTTTTACTTGCATATATCTTGAGCGTGTGCTAAATTACCCTGATTATAGTGTTTTGGGCTTTTAAAAACTCGTAAAGGCAGTAAAAATGTTTGTTAAAATACATATCATAGCAAAGCTTCATAAAAAGTTGATGCTTGGTTGTATACTGCTTGCGGGTTTGCTGCTGTTGGCAGGGAAAGGCAGTGATTTCTGCGGCCAGCCGGGAGCGGGGGCTTACCAACAGATTTCTTCTCAGGTCAGCAGTTCGCTGCTTAATGCTTTTGCCGGCGAAAAAGCTGAAGATGATGCCGTTGTCCGCTGGAATTTCCGGGGAAATTCCGGCGTGTTGTTGCGTCTGGACTCCCGGAACAGCTTCCGGACTTTGCCGCCTCACAGCACCGGGGATCGGATTGCACTGATTGCGGATATTTTTGAAAGAGAATATGTTCGTGAAAAATATTTTTCGAGCAATGAAGTCAAGCTTGTTTACTATCGCAGGCTATGGCAAAAAGTTTTGCCTATGCGGGCAGGGCCAGGCAGGGGAGTTGTTGGATAAAAGCCGGGAATATGTCACAAAAAATGTGCATTGCGGTTGTTAAAATTCCCGGCTTGAATTTAAATGGATACTGTTCCGATATATTTACAATAAGTATCGGATAATAGCAAGAAAGAATCTTTTTGATGAAAGAATATCTGAAGCTCAGAACTTTCCTGGTGATCGGGGTGATTGCTGTTTTTGCCTGCGCAATTCATCCGCTCAAGCCATTGGATTTTTATGAAACGTTCCGGGCATCGCTGGCGGAAAATGCCGATAAGGCGCAAGTGGAAAAAGTTATTTCCGCAGCTGAAGAGGAACAAAAAAAACGTGCTGACCTCTATCCGGCAAGTGCTCTGCTGGAAGTCGCCGAAGCTCAAAATGTTGAGCTTAAACCGCTGACCGTTTTTGACAAAGCCTTTGATAACTCCGAAGTTGTAAGCATGGTGCGCAAAAAAGCCTCCAGTGCGATCCGTCTGGGGTTGGATTTGGATGGCGGCGTGGAATTTGTGCTGGATCTCAAGCCGGACTACGACGCTTTGGCCGCCAGCGGCATAAGCCGGGATGAAGCCAGGAAAAAACTGGAAGAAAATTTTGATCAATACCGCGATCTGGCCATGGAAGCATTGCGCAAACGGCTGGAATCACAAAATATTTTTGAAAGCGAAATCGCTCCTTTTGCCTCCACCGCTTTGTCGCTGAAGGCCCCGATCGTGTCACGGGATGAAAAGGATAAACTGCAAAAGCTCATTGCCATGAGCAATAAACTGGAATTCCGGCTGGTGCATCCGGACAGCCAGAGCATCATTGACCGTAATTCTCCGCTGCCGCTGGGCTACGAACGTTTGCGGGAAGTTTCCAGCGACCGCAAAAGTGTCGGGAATGTTTATATTGTGCAGCGCAAGCCGCAGATGACCGGTAATGCCATTGATAAGGCGCAAGTTACGCAAACACAGTTTGGCTCTATAGCCATTGCGCTCAAGTTCAATACGCAAGGCGCGGCCCAGTTTGCGCAAGTTACGGAAAAAAATATCAAACGCCAATTGGCGATCGTGTTGGACGGCAAACTCTATTGCGCACCGGTGATCCAAAGCCGGATCGCCGGCGGGCAGGCCGAAATCACCGGACGCTTTTCCATGGAAGAAGCTCAGAATATTGCCGATGCGCTCAACAGTGGCAGTTTTCCCTTCCGGGTGGATGTGCAGGCGGTTTACGATACCGATCCCACTTTGGGGGCTGATAACGTCAGCAATGGTATCCGGGCCGGGTTGATCGCACTGGTGCTTTTGGGCATATTTATGATCGTGTACTACCGTTTAGCCGGAGTTATTGCGGTTACTGCATTGGTGGCCAATGTGGTACTTATTCTGGGGGCAATGGCGACTTTTGGCGCCACGCTGACCATGCCGGGGATCGCCGGGATCATCCTGACTTTGGGTATGGCGGTGGATGCCAATGTGCTGGTCTTTGAACGTATGCGAGAAGAATTTGACGCCGGAAAAAATTCCATTTCGGTGGTGAACAACGGTTTCAAGCAAGCTTATTCGGCCGTGCTGGACGGCAATTTGACTACGTTAGTTGTGGCGATAATTCTGATGTATTTCGGCACCGGTGCGGTCAAAGGTTTTGCTGTCAGTCTGGCGATCGGGATCGTGGCAAGTTTGTTCACGGCACTTTTCATGAGCCGGGTAATGTTTGATTGGCTGCTGGTGATCAAGCCGGAAGTTAAACTCAATATGCTGCGCTTTTTCAGCAAACCAGCCATACCTTTCCTTAAACAATCCAAAGTGGCGGTCATTGTCAGCAGTGTTTTGATCGTGCTGAGTTTTGTCTTGTTTGCTGTAAAGGGACGGGATATGCTCAGTGTGGACTTCACCGGCGGTACGCTGCTCAGCTATGCCTATAATGAACGGGCTGCTGTGGCTGATCTGGAAAAGACTTTGCAGGAAAACCAACTCCCCGGCAAGGTCGTTTACAAAAGCAGTGCCTCGCAAACCGACAACCGCAAGATCGAGATCCTGTTGCGGGAAGGTACCGGCAAAGAACTCTCAGCCGGCAGCGAAAGCATCGGAGAATATGTCAGGAATCTGCTCAACAAAAACTATCCTCAGCTGCAGCTGAAAGATGGTTC
The DNA here is from genome assembly GCA_015061575.1 of Lentisphaerota bacterium. Lineage (GTDB taxonomy): Bacteria > Verrucomicrobiota > Lentisphaeria > Victivallales > Victivallaceae > SIG78. Next base: position 5,894 of record SUWF01000020.1, on the reverse strand, counting down.
CGCTACTTTGATTGGTGCGCTGGTGGGCGGAGAAATGACCCGCAATGCGGTGATTTCGCTGATATTGGCTTTTCTGGGGATGATCGTTTATGTATCGCTGCGTTATGAATTCAATTACGCAATCGCCGGTATTCTGGCACTGGTGCATGACGTGATTCTTGCTTTGGGTGTATTTGTGCTGTTCGGAAGGGAAATGAGCCTGCCGGTAGTGGCGGGATTGTTGACGATCATCGGGTATTCGATCAACGATACCATCGTGATCTTTGACCGTATCCGGGAAGAACGCAAACTGCATCCGGAGCTGCCGTTTGAAGCAATCGTTGATGACAGCTTGAACCGCACGCTGAGCCGGACAGTGCTGACCAGTTTGACCACGTTTATTGTGGTGATGGTCATGCTGGTGGCCGGAGGTATTGCCATCAGTGACTTTATGATGGTCATTGCGTTGGGGATCATTATCGGCAGTTATTCAAGTTTGTATATAGCCAGTCCGGTTATTGTTTTTTATAACCGGATGAAGAAAAAGAATGACCGGAATGAAGTTAATGAACAATTATTATCCGGTCAAAAAAACGAGTCGTGAAAAATATTTCACGCACAGGAGAGCATTGGTATGAAGTCAGGGAAGATATTTTCGCGGTGGAAGCTGCTGCGGCTCTATGCAAAAATAGTGCGCGAGAAAGCTGATGCCAAATATATAGCCCGCGGTTGGGCGATCGGTATGTTTTGCGGATGTTTCTTCCCCTTTGGAACCCAGCTGCTTATATCTTTGCCGGCGGCATTTATAATGCGCGGCAGCAAGATCGGTGCAACGTTGGGAACACTGCTTACCAATCATTTTACCATATTTTTCATTTATCCGGCACAGTGTTATGTGGGCAATCTTCTTATGGGTGGAGGACTGTCCTGGGATCAAATAAAAGATGCCATGCAAAAAGTCTTAGCAGAGCAGAATTTTGAATCGCTTTTAGCGCTTGGATGGCATTTTACGATAGCGTTTTTTATCGGCGGCGGTATATTAGCTGCCATTATGACGCCTTTGACCTACACCGGGGTCAAACGGTTGGTGGAGGAACGCCGTACACGGCGTAAAAAAACTACATCGGCTCTTTGACGCTGCAGCACTGTTTCCGGATCAATAATGTGCAGCAGGCAAAAGGTTGAACAGGTTCTTTCCGGATTGATTTTGAGCGATTGATCCACGAACTTGTTATCCTTTTGTCGGCGACATCTAATGGCAGGAAACAAAAAAAATGAGTTTATGCGATTGGTTGATTCTGATCATCCCGACCGCAATAGTAATGGGTGTCGGAATCTATTCTATGAAATATGTCCGCAGTGTGGCGGACTTTCTCTCCGCCGGGCGGGTGGCCGGGCGGTATGTTATCAGCGTGGGCGACGTGGCAGCTGCATTGTCGATCATCGGACTGGCTGCTTACGTTGAAGTGCATTACAAAACCGGCTTTGCGCTGGTCTTCTGGAATAATATATTATTGCCGCTGGGGATCGTTATCAGTCTTTTCGGTTATTGTACATATCGTTTCAGAGAAACAAAAGCGATGAGTCTGGGGCAGTTCCTGGAAATGCGCTACAACCGGCCGTTCCGGATTTTTGCGTCATGTTTGCGCAGCGTGTCGGAAATGCTGGCCAATATGATCATGCCGGCGGTGGCGGCCCGGTTTTTTATCTACTTTCTGGACTTGCCGCATACGGTAAATATCTTTGGCGTGGAGATGTCAACATTCGTTATTATTGTGTTGATCTGTCTGACGCTGGCGATCACGCTGATCTGTTGCGGAGGTACGCTTTCGCTGCTGATCACTGACGCATTGCAGGGGATGTTTTTGTTCCCGCTGATGGTGATTTTTGTAATTTTCATTTTGTGGAAGTTCAACTGGTCAACTGATATTGTGCCGGTGATGAGCGACCGGGTAGCCAATGAGAGTTTCCTCAACCCCTACGATATATCTGACCTGCGGGATTTTAATTTGCTGACAGTGGTATTGGCGGTAGTAACTACGATCATTCACCGTGCCAGCTGGATCGGAGCCGGTTACAGTACGGCGGCCAAATCTCCGCACGAACAGAAAATGGCCGGACTGCTGGGTACCTGGCGCGGCGCCTTGAATGCACTTTTTTATGTGCTGATCGCCATCGGCATTATCGTAATGATGAACCACAAGAGTTTTGCCACTGATGCCCGCACGATCAAGATTGCCCTGAGCGAACATATTTCGCAGGAGCTGGTGGCCCCGGAAAACCGTTCGGACTTTGCCAGGCGTATAGCGGCAGTACCGGCACAAATCCATAATATCGGGCAGGATGCTCCGCTTTCGCAGAAACGGAATCTGGATACACCGGTTTTGGATGCGGCGCACCAGGCTTTCAAAAGTTATGAAGGCGACTCCGAAGGCAACGCCCGTTTTCAGGAATACCGGACGCTCTATCACCAGCTGATGATGGCATCGGCCATGCGGGAAATGTTGCCGCCGGTGATTATGGGACTTTTCTGTTTGCTGTTGGTGTTGGCAATGATCTCCACCGATGATACACGCATTTTCAGTGCCAGTTTGACGTTTACGCAAGACGTTATTCTGCCGCTGATGAAAAAACAGCCCACGCCCAAGCAGCACATGTGGCTGTTGCGGTGGGCCTCCATCGGGGTAGGGGTGTTCTTTTTGTGCGGAAGTTTCTTTATGTCGCAATTGGATTACATCAATTTGTTTGTAACATTGATGTGTATGATGTGGCTGGGCGGATGCGGACCGGTAATGATTTTCGGTTTGTACAGCCGCTTTGGGAACACGGCCGGAGCATTTGCATCGCTGATTTCCGGTATGCTGCTATCTTTCAGCAGTATTTTTGTACAGCGCAACTGGGCCGATGTGGTATATCCGTGGCTGGCCAAACATGGCTGGGTCGATTCAGTGGGGCGTTTCCTGGAAGCAGTGTCATCGCCATTAAATCCCTATGTGGTCTGGAAAATGGATCCCGTAAAGTTTCCCATCAATTCGTATGAACTTTACCTGCTGACCATGATCATTACGCTGTGTATATATGTAGTTGTTTCGGCGGCCACTCAGCGCAAACCGTTCAATCTCGACCGTATGCTGCATCGAGGTATATATAATACTGATGGCGAAAAGAAAGAAAAGACCGCATGGTCATGGCGCACCATCGGTGCCAAACTCATCGGTATTACCACGGAATACACCCGCTCGGATCGGGTGATCGCCTGGAGTGTGTTTTTGTACAGCTTCATTTACAAATTCATTCTGGCGTTTGTGCTGGTGATCATCTGGAACGGTATAACGCCGTGGCCGATTGAGTGGTGGGGACATTATTTCTTTATTACAACCTTGCTGATTCCGGGGATCGTGGCATTTATATCCACGTTCTGGTTTGGTATCGGGGGCGTTATTGATATGTACAGATTGTTCCGGGATCTGGAACACCGGGAGGTGGATCATCTGGATAACGGCGCAGTGGAAGGCAACGTGTCGCTCGCAGATAAGGCTAAATTTACCGAAGCTGAAAACCAGGCGGAAGCCGCTTCCAACGGCAGTAAACAATAAAAAAGTGCCGGAAAAGGCATAATGTTACGGGCGGCTGCAGAGCTTTTTTGCTGCAGCCGCCCGTTTTTCAGAATCGTTATTTAAAAGCTATGCTGTAAATATCACACTCTTTAAGCTGCATGTGCAAGCGGAATGGGCCCGGGGGAAGGGCAGAGAATCTTTTGCCGTTCCACTGGGGAACAAGAGCGATTTTATCTCCGTAAAACTCTCCAAAATCCTCGAATGTGTAGCCGGGAATCGCCTTGCCGGAGGGATCGCATACCGCCAAAGACATACCGCCGCCTGCGCTGGTAGATAAATTAACTTCCAGTTCGCCATGTTGCCGGTTTAAGACTTTGGTCAGTAACGATCCTGATTGCGTTCCGGCGTGAATTGACGCAAAACCGTCAGTACGCAATTTATACATGATATTTTCAGGACCATGGTAAAAAATCAATTCTTCCGGAGTGTGCTCAATAATTTGCCAGGCCATATAATTGCTGCGGTTTTGCCAGCGTGCCGGATTCAGACCTGGCTTTATCCAAGCTTCATCAAGCGGACGCTGAATGCTTTGGCCATGCCGGGAAAATATAAGAGTGACATCTGTAGCGGAACCTCGCTTGCCAAAGTAACGGGTTGGCATGCCTATATAGTATTGTGGCGCTCGCGGATAAGGTGCCAGTGTGCTGACATATAAATGTTCATCCGGAAAATTGACATGCAGCAACTCCGGTTCGCTCCAATTGCGAAAATCCTGGCTGACGCTTTTGGCAAAAGTTCGCAAGCCGGTAATCCCATCGGCAGTCTTCCAAACTCGTAAATACATTACATAGCATTTTTCGTACTCCGAATAAAAAACAACGTTTTGAGAGTCGAGCATGTGCCCCCCGTACTTTTCCGGAGAGTAAGAGATAACAGGCTGTTGAGCGTCGTAATGTTGCCAATTAATCCCATCGGCGGAGTAAAAAGCAAAAAGGCCTTGAGTTTCCCGCACTCCTGACACCGCCTTAAAGCGTTCACTTTCAGGAGTGTTCGGATTGTTGTCGAAAAACGGAGCAAAATTATGAGTAAAGCCATTGCCATAAAAAATCGCATTGACTGGAACCGGCTGATCAGGAAATTTTTTAAAATCCGGTGCAACCCAGTTGATGCCATCGCTGCTTTCGGATACTGCCAGATACTCGCCTGGATTGGCATTGGAACGTATTCCGTTATATACCCCGTCAAATCCGCGGCAATAATAAAGATATTTATCATTGGTTTTGACAATAGCTCCGTAATGACCGCAGGGTTTACCGGAAGATGCGGTTTGTTCGACCGGCGAATGTATGCGGAATTCAAGGTTGTGCCGTTCGGAAATTAAATAATCATCGTAAAACAGTTCCCGCAGAGAGGTTACTTCAAGGGGGGAGGATAATTTTTTCATCGTCCAAGCTCCACTTTTACAGTCATAAGAATAACATTTGATACCCAAAAATAATATAGCATTGGTGACAATATTTGCAAGATAATCGGGATTTTTTGAGCTGTGCATATATAAAGTCATTGCTTAGTAAAACAGGTTTGAATTACGGAAACAGTATCTGATATACTGATATTTTATAGTAGTTTGTGGCCAAAAGGCTCAAAAAGTGATAAATTTTGCGAAAAAGTTGAGTTTTAAATTTGCAATTTTGCGGAGTTGTGGCAATTTAAAGCCCTGTCGCCAATAGGGCGTGAGCTCAAACGGCGATGGTTGACAAGAAAAAATCAAAAAAAGTTCACTTTAAGATTTGACAAATCGAAAAATCGTGCTAAATTAAAAAGCACGCCGCAAAACGCTGAAGAGCGTTGAGCGAAGCGGGTTGAAAAAAATCTTAAAAAAGTTTGAAATAAGATTTGACAAATCTTCAAACAGTGATATATTAAACCTCACGCCGCAAATCGCTGGAAAGCGAACGGCGGGGTTGAAATAAAAAAGTTTGAAAAAAGTTGAAATTAAAATTTGACAAATCTTCAAACGGTGCTAAATTAAATATCACGCTGCGATTTGCTGATAAGTGAAACGCGGTTGAGATAAAAAGCCGATCACTGGTGAAGTGATGGTTGTTTGAAAATTGAATAGTGCGATGTAACCTGACAATTTACATTGAATTTGAATGTAGTTCAAATCACACAAAGAAATCGAGCTAAATCGATTCTTCTTAAAAAAGCATTAACAACTTCGGTTGTTTGAATAATTTTTATGGAGAGTTTGATCCTGGCTCAGGACGAACGCTGGCGGCATGGATTAGGCATGCAAGTCGAACGGATGTAGCAATACATTAGTGGCGAAAGGGTGAGGAACGCGTGAGTAACTTG
>SUWF01000019.1 GCA_015061575.1 Lentisphaerota bacterium | reverse complement strand
AGGGGAGTTGTACCAGACATCTGCCAGAGAGTGCTTATAACAGTTGCCCAGAATATAACTTCCGAATGCAGGACAGGGGTAATAGTTGCCTTCGGCATCGATACACATACTGTCGATCACAGCTCCGCAAACTTTATTGGCCATCCACTCTTCGTCCGAAAGCATATCATTTTTCTTGGCCGGGTCGAAGTATTCGCTGTTCATGGGCACTGATTTGAAGATAATATCTTTGAGCAGCTCTTCAGTTTCCGCCAAATCCAACCGGCAGGACAAATTGCTGCAATCCCCATCCATCTTGCCCATAATAATGAAGTCGGTCTGGGCAGACATCTTGAGACTGCGGGCATATTCAATGACCTCCAAATAGCCGGTATAATTGGGTTTCATTGTCGGACAGGATATACGGCAGGGAATATGTGCCGCACGGATTTTTTCGATAGCGGTTTTGGTTGCAAGCCAGGAGCCGGGGCGTTTGGTGATACTGTCGTGGATCCCTGAGTCCATACTGTAAAGAGAGACCTGGACAGTTGCTTCGGCTTCAACAAGAAGTTCAATTTTTTTGTCATCGCAAAGTGTCAGGTTGGAAAGGATCCCGACAATCAAGTCTTTTTCCCGGGCATAGCGGACAATTTTTTCAAAGTCCGGATGCAGCATACATTCGCCGCCGGAAAGGGTCAAATCCAGTCCGCCCATTTCGCGGAATTCATCGATGATTTCTTTGATTTTTTCAAAAGGGAGAAAGAGGGGATTGTATTCTGGAATATAACAATGGATGCACCTTTCGGTACAGGCTTGTGTGATATCCATTTGCAGTCTGAAAAGCGTGGGGTGCTCTTCAAAATATTTTCCCAAAACGTTTTGCGGCAGAAAATCGGCTTCTTCTTTGGTGATGAACTCTCTATCTTCAAGGGTTTTGGGATCATCGGCATCGTAGCTGAAATACTCTTCTTGAGCGTCCAGTTCTTCCGGAGTATCTCCGGCAAGAATCACTTTGCCTGCCAGCATGGGCGCAATGAACTCCTCAAAGTCGGCGGTGATTTCAGCGGGATCGGTGCCTTCATAAACTTGACAGATGTTTTTTATGATCTCAGCTTTTTCCATAGGCGTGCGGGTGATCCAGCGCATAAAAACTTCGGCACCCTCAAACATCTGATCATACGAAGCAATGCGGCTCATAATGTAAGTAAAATCACCAAACTGACGGACAAAGGTATTTTTTGACAATCTAAGCAACATATAAATTATTCTCCATAAATTTTCTTTTTTACTGCAGCCCACGCACATTTTACAGGCGAATGCTGTAATATATTTCCTGTTGAATTGAAATTATGGGCCGGGCAAACCTTGCAGAAGCGGCGGTTTTCACAGGAAACACAAGTGGGGAAATCCTGATTTGTCAACTTGCGCAAAGCGTTCATTTTTTCACCGTGCCAAACTTCGGCAAGGGTATTTTCCCGGACATTGCCCAGAACAAGTCCGTGCGTGCCGTCGCAAGGGTAGTAGTTGCCCTGACTGTCAAGACAGATGCGGGCTTGACCTACATCGCAGACTTTTGCATCAGACAGAGGATTTTCAGATGGATATTGTTTGTAAAAAATTTCAGGATTGCCGGCAAGCAGTTCTTCCAGTTCCCCGGGGGACAGGGCGTGTTCCATATTACTGTCATTATGATCGCACTGCGGGAAAATATCTGTATCCGGCACCAGGTGCATATTATGCTTACGGGCAAATTCAGCCAGCGCAGGGAAACTGTCTTTATTCTCTTTCAGCGCCGGTGCTGCAAGGCGGATATGTACGCCATTTTCCTGGCATTTCAAGATGGCGTTCATTGTCCGCTGCCAGCTGCCGGGCAGTTGAGTGATTGAATCATGAACAGCAAGATCCATGCTGTAAAGAGATACATTGATAAACTGCGGATCGATTTCTTTCAAAAGCTTTATGCGCTCATCGTCGCACAAGGTCATGTTTGAAAGAATAATTATATTGATATTTTCAGCTTTGCAAAAGCGCAATATTTTATCAAAATCGGGATGCAGCATACATTCGCCGCCGGATAGATGAACGGTCAAACCGCCCATGGCTTTATATTCACTCAACGCCTTTTTGATCAAGTCAAAATCAAGGAAACGATTTTTGTATTCAGGTATATAACAATGCACACACCGTTCGGTGCAGGCACTGGTCAAGTCGATATGAAATTCGCAAGGAATATGATATTTTTCAAAAAAGCTGCCAAGAGGTGTGTAAGAATCGTCTTTTTCTTCAATATTAAAAACGGAGTCAGCAGAAGAGTGTTCCATAAAGTCCGCAGCTTGTTCAGTGTCACATGCGACCAATCCTTCGGCAATAAGCGGCTGGATAAAATCCTCAAAGTCATTTGCTATCTCTACCGGAGAAATTTCATAGACTGCGGCAATTTTTTTAATGATTTCCTCTTGCGGAGCCGGTTCAAAAGTGATGTAACGCAAAAAAACTTCTGCATCCTGCAATATGACGCAGGCGGCATTGCGCTTGTGCCAGAGCAATGACTCATTGCCAAGATGGCGGATGTAAGTATCAGGAGAATAATAAAATTTCATTATATCTATTATCCGAAAACATCAAAATATATTCCTGTAAACAAAGCAGTATTCAGTTTGATTTGTTTATTCTTTTATCTATTTCTTTTTTGGCTGCAGATACCGCAATATCAATGACTTTTTCAGCTGTTTGTTCTTTTTCTTTTTCTTTTAAAAATTCTTCCTTAACAGTTTGTTTTATTACTGAATATATCTCATCAATAGTTTTTTCATCCGTATTTTCGCCGTACTGTTTATAAATATTCCTTATATCATTTTTAATATTTGCTGGTACGCCTTCGTTAAATTCGTTATTTTCGTTATACCAATAATCAAACCTTTTGTCTGCATATATCATTTTACACCTCTCTTCAATAGACTCATTCTCCGCCTGAATGCGAGTCCGACGGAGAATGAGGCAACTCAGTCGCTTAGTACAGCGAGCCACACATGCAACTCGAGTTCTGGTGCGCACAAGATACAAATTCCTGGGTTTTTTCCGGGCAACCGGCGACGTAGGACTTCTTGGCACTTGCTTTCGCAACCATCTGGGGTTTCTTGTAAGCCATTTCAGGCTCCTTTCTGAGGATTTTCCTCAATAGAGGTATTCATAGTTGAATTGCTTTTTTGCTTAAAATAGTTTTTGCCGGAGATTCCGCTCCCATTGTTACCCATGAGAGCGGAATGACACGTCAGTCGCTTAGTTCAGCGGGCCACACATGCAACGGGCGTTACCGGCCGAACAACTAAACGCCTTCGGGGTATTTTCCGGGCAACCGGCGACGTAGGACTTCTTGGCATTTGCTTTCGCAACCATCTGGGGTTTCTTGTAAGCCATTTCAGGCTCCTTTCTGAGGATTTCCCTCAATGTTGTTATTTCCGGCGGAGAAAATCGTTTTCTGCCGCATTACGGACACATGGGTTACAATTTATTTTTTACCTTATCAGCAATATGATCTCCCGCAATTGATACTCAGGGCGATCACTTGCTGAATTATTTTTTGGATCCAAACAGAGATTTCCAAAAACCGCCTTGGGATTTTTTGCGTTCTTTACGACGACTTTCCACATCTTCATCCAAACTGTTGAGAACATCATCAAGATCGGTATTTTCGCACTCATCGTCATCAGAATCTTCATCTTCAGAATCATCTTTGCCTTCAAGTGCATTCAATATACACATGATATCTTCATCGGTAATTTCGTCATCGGATTTACCGGAGCTCTTTTTACTTTTGGGTTCTTCTATTTCATCCAAACTGTTGAAAATATCATCAAAATCGCTATTTTCGCACTCAGCATCATCAGAATCATCATCGTCGAAATCATCATCGTCGAAATCATCATCGTCGAAATCATCATCGTCGAAATCATCGTCGTCAGAATCATCGTTGCTTCCAAGTACATTCAATAAACCAACAATATCTTCATCGGTAATTTCGTCATCGGATTTACCGGAGCTCTTTTTACTTGGGGATCCTTCTATTTCATCAAAAGTATTCGAAAGATCTACAAAGTCATCTTCAGCTTTGGTCATTTCCCCATTCCTTTTTTTAGTTTTTGGTTTTATCTTTCATCCATGATTTGGATAAATTTTGACACAAAAAAAGCGTTCCCCTGTTACACTCGTACCAGAGGACACGCCAATGTCCTGAAAGAACCATGCCAACAGAGAAACGCAGAACACACGTTGCGTGTGACCTGCTTTCCAAGTCTGCGGTTCTTTCGTGATAAAGTTTGGCGTCTTTCTGGTACGAAAACCGACTTAAAAAGTTTTGATTTTATTTGATTTTCAGATTAAAACCGTTCTTTTTTTCCTGTAAAAACTCCTTGTTAAAAGTCATCTTTCCAGTAATATAGCATGGGATTACAATTCTGTCAAATCAAATTTTTCTCTGCGGTCTGTATTCTCTCAGAAACATTGGACATGCCCAATGTATATCCGCAAAGAAAAATGATTTCTTACACTTAAAAGAAGATTTTTTTCATTTTTTTGCAAAAAATTGAAAAAATCCGCTGCTTTGCCGCTATAAATGTGCAATCAACAGATATGTTGGGGGGTAAACACCAGCGGCTGCAGTAATCTGCTGCAGCCGCTGGTACAGGTAAATTTTGCCGCCTTTTATATGGCATTATGGGGCGCTTGCTGTGAAGAATATTATCGGGCAAGCAGCAGTTCCACGGTTCCGGTCAGCCCCAACGGTACTGTGATCTTTTCCGGCTGCTCCTTGACCTGAAACTCGTGCGGCCCGATCCACCCGTGTTCCGGCTGATAGTAAAACGGTCCGCAGGAGTTGCGCCGATGACCGTACACGGTTATTTGCAATGTATGTCTGCCTGCACTCAATTCGGCCGAATCCAGCGCATACGGCGGACTGTAAAGCACCTTTTCCTGACCGTGGTCAAAGGTTATGCCCAGCGCCGAGCCGCTCCAGCGGCTGATATTCAAGCGGCAGCGACCGGATTCCGGCAGCTCAAACGTGTAATTGTAGACCGTGTTGCCGGAATAAAACGGCATGAGCTGTTCAGTCAGACTGCGCCCGGAATAAACCGGCTCCGGCAACGTCAAAACACTGCCCTGGGCTACTCCGAAATTTCCGTAGAGCGCCACCGCTTCCAATCCCGCAAAATCGCTGGTATAACAACTGCGCAATTTGAGCGTATTAACTCCGCAACGCAGCGATCCTGACTGTAAATCAACAACTTCCAACGCCGGATCGCACCAGTAACCGCGGCTTTGATTGCTCTGCTTTATGCCGTTGAGTTCGATAACAAACCGCTCCGGCGATTCGATTATCAGCTGCAGCGTATCTTCCGGAACTTGCCGGCACTCAAAGGTATATTCCAGCTCGATATCGACCTTTCCGGCACTTGACGGCGGAATTTTCCATGGCTGCAGTGCGGCCCCCGCCCGGCTGCTCAGGCCCAGTTGCGAGCGGATCATTGCATCGCCATCCAATATATAGATATTTTCGGCAACAATTTTATGGTCGATCTGCAAATTGGCGTGATCCAGCACCAGCAGGTTTTTTTCGGAAAAAGCGGCCGGATGTTCCTGCAGCTTTACCGCTGTTCCGCTGCTGATGGCGGCTGCTTGCGCTGCTGCCGGCAGCTCGCCAGCACGGCCTATTATGTAACAGCGGGACTGCAGCGGAGCTAAATTGGCCTTCCAGCAGAGTTGCCCGGCGGCAATGCTGAAAGTATTTTCGTAAAGTTCTCCACTGTAAATATCCAGCTCCCGCACCACGCAATCGGGTTCGGCCTCCACTTGCCACTGCAGATCGCTCAAAACATTCTGCCGCTCCAAGACATTGGGCATGTCGAAGCTATCGCCGTTGATTGCGCATCCGACATTGACGGCAAACAGCAAACAAGTATGGTCATTAAGCCGTTTCTGACAGGCGACCACCCCGAAGGCAGGCTGCTGTGCGGCATCTTTTATGCTGTAATGCGCAAATTCGGCGGCCAAAGTTCCGGCAAAATCATTCCGGTCAAGCCGGATAAAATTCTTATACAATTGTGCTAAAACGGCACTGCTGTCAACTTGTCCGTCAATATACTGCGGAACCGCTCCGCTGTAATAGATCCGCCCCCCGGCAGAACTGAAACTGCGCAAAAGCTCCACAGTCGTGCTGCGCAGCGTCAGCACTTCCGGAAGATAAACGCCCCGGTAAAGCGCCTTGCCGACGGCCAAACGACCGTCTTTGACTGAACCGTATTTGCTCATGAGCGCTTCGTCGCCGTAATCAAATTCCACTTGCGCCTGCACCAGCGCAGCGCCCAGCGAAGCAAACGCCGCATCCAAAGTTTGATCATAGCTCAACTTCTGATCATAGCTTCCGGCGCATCCCCACATGCTTTCCACCGGATGCACGACCAGCAGTTCGGCCACCGCTTCGGCATTGCTCAAGAGTTCGCTCAGGCGCCCGAAATAATCTTCCAGCGCCGCATATACCCGGTGCCACGGCGACTGCCCGCCGATACTGGCCGGATAATCCCGTTTGGCCTGTCCGCGCATGGTGTACCAGTAAAGATGCTGACAGCGGTAGTTCACGCCCAACGCATACTGCCAATCGCCCAGTGCCTTATGTCCGGCCAGCGGAAAATCCCAGCCGGTGCAGCCGTAAATTTCGCTCAAAACCCGCTTTTTGCCCAACTGCCGGGCGACTGAGGAACATTGTTTGACCGTGTTGATCGTCAGCCATTTTTCGGTCAAAAGGTCGATGCCCGGCATGTGCATATATTCATAATGTGTCATGGCCGAGCCCACGGCAAACAGCTGATTGGTAAGAGTATCTTCCCGCAAAACGTGTCCGGTCAGTTTAATGTGATGATTTTCGCACCAGGAGCCGACCATTTTCATAAAAGTTTCGGCAAAAAGACCGGTCAGGATGCGGTAATAAACGTATCTGGCGGACGAAAACCGCGCCGGAATCTTAAAGAAAAATTCGGGCAGAAACTCACTTATATCCTGCTGCATTGCCGCTTTGAACAGCTCCGGCAGCCGTTCGCTCCACGGACGGCGGTTCCGGGTAATAGTATCCAGATAATTCGGTTCATCCGTAAAAAAGTACGGCACTTTCCGGCCAAATTCGCTGCCGCACTCGACAAAGTATTTTTCGTGCGTAAAATCGATGAATTTCTGCACCGCCTCCGGATTCATCGTATCCAGATACGCTGCGTTATTGAATCCCAGCTGGTCGTGGGCAATGCGGACAACGATCCGGATCAGCTGCTGCGGCGATTGAACTGCTTCATCAGCGGCCGCCGGACGGTATTCCAGCAGATTATTTTCTGCATCTTTTTTTATCACATAACTCCAGCAATGCAGAATATCTTCGCCCCGCCCGGGGATCTCTTCATTATCTTCATAAAGTTCCAGATAGCGGATGCGGTACTTCCGGTCGGCCGTGACCAGCCCACCGGCGGCGCCGGATGGCCAGCGGTCTTCGTCATACAAATTTGCTTCCATACCCAGCTTGCCGGCTTCGTCGATCCCGGATTTGATCGCCTCAAACCACTCCTCTGACATATACTCCGTAGCCAGCCCCGTGCGGGAGTGCATATAAAAGCCGCCCATGCCCATATCGTGCATGACGTTGATCTGGCGCCGCACTTCAGCAGGATCCATCTTGCCGTTCCAAGCCCAGAACGGCGCAGAACGGTACTCCGCAGAGCGGCCCAGCTGTTTAAAATCCAATTTTCTCATTTTTTATTTTGGATAAACTATATTGATCATTTCAAAAGTTCTGCCGTCAGAAACCACACTCAGCTGCGGATACTGCCAACTCATGAAATAAGGTATTTTTTTCTCTTTCATAAGTTTGACGACCCGTTCGCCACGCTTATCCACTGCCAGCCAATCCGGAATGGGAGCGATCGCCGCCTTGGGAGCGACGGTCTGCAGGAATTTTTCGCCGGTGGCTCCGGCGCCGCCGTGATGACCAAGTTTCAAAACATCGCTTTTCAGGGGGGCTGCCGGATATTTTTTCAGCAGATATTTTTCTTCTTCAAACCCGCAATCGCCGGTAAAAAGCATAGTAAAAGTACCGTATTGGAGCTGAAAAACTATGGATTGATTGTTCAGCCAGTTACCGCGTCCGGCTTTGCGGAACCCCGTGGTCAACACCGCAGCGGTCACACCTTTACCCAAATTTATGACTTCGCCATCTTTGACATCCCGAACCGGAATATTACGCTGGCGGCAAAGTTCTATTACCTCATCCTGATATTTTATGGACGATGGCCCGGTCTTTTTGAGCATTTCCGGATCCAGGTACGACCAGCAAACTTCGCCTACGGTGATTGATTTTTTGCGCAGCAAGTGCGGCAAACCGCCAATGTGATCCCCGTGAGGATGAGTTATGATAATGCGGTCAATATGCCGGATATTCTGTTCCGCCAGAGCCGGGAACAACACTATTTCGTAATATTTTTTGGTGGTATTGGCCCGGTCGCCCCAGCCGCAGTCCAACAAAGTAATTTTGCCGTCCGGCGTGCTGATTATGTAAATATCGCCGTGGGTATCGTTGGTGGTCCACGCCTGACGGATGCGTAATTTTTTTGCCAATTCCGGCGAAAACTTTTGCGTGGAAACTGTGGCGGAATTGACAAATTCAGCCGCCGTAACCAATGCTGCGGTCAATAAGCAAAACAAAAACACCGATAATTTTTTCATGATATTTTTTCCTGATTCTATTTAATTTCCATATAATATATATGGGTGGCTTCCGAAGTAAAGGCATCGGAAAATTTGCCATCGACCAGATTCAGCGTCCGGTTTTCAAAAAGCACTTTTACGTCGCCGGAATCAACGCCTTTGACTGCAAACTCAAACACTGCCGGATTAAAACTGACATTTTGCGCAATAATATAGAGCGCATTGCCGAGCTTCATCGCCCGGAATCCGGGTTTGCCGGCAGCTGCTTTTACGCTCAAAAGCTTATCGGCATCTTCGCCGTAGAGCGCAAAGGTGATGGCCGAAACTTTTTTGTAAACCTCGCTGGCCTGCTGCCAGGTATCCGGATCGCACTCCAACCGGTATTCACCGCACTGGTACAGTCCCAGCGCATTGGCCCGGTTGCGCAAAGTGGAAAACGCCGCATACTCAATATCCCGCGGCCCGGGAATAAAGCCCGTAAGCTTGGGATCGCTGCCGGAATAGCCTTTGACCAGCGACATCAACGGCTTGCTGCCGGCCGCTTTTCTGCCCCGCAAAGTGGCACTGTCGGTCGAAAAAATCGTTTTGCCGAAACCGTAATGGTCGATCATCAAAAAGTCTCCGATTTCAGCCATTTGAGAATAAAGCGCCGCATTGCAGGCGCATACACCACGCCAGCCATTACTTTCCGGACCAAAAAGTTTGAGGAATTTTTGGATATAACCGACTTTCCGGTGAACATCCATTTCGTCCATCCAGGAGCCCAGCCGGGCCGGGTGGCGGGATACATTGCCTGCCGCAAAGCGCTGGACATCCGCTTCCGCCCCGGCAGCAGTAGATGGTTTGCTGTAAATACCGTAGTAGACCGAACCGGAATCCAGCAATTTAAGATTGCGCTGCAGCAGTCTATTCAAAGTGCCTTTGCCCGGCAGCGTATTGCCCAGTACCGTATTGAATCCATGGCGTTCGATCGCTATTTTATGCGACATATATCCATAGTAGATCACCGGATAAAATGGCGTATCAAAGCAGTAGATATTGCCCTGTTCATCGTGGCTGAACGCAAATTTTTCCGGAGCGCTGCCCAGGAAAAATCCCCAGCTGGCCTGACTGCGGATACCATTTTTGCTGTAAATGACCATGGTTATCTGGTTGCGGCCGTTCTGATAGTCTATCTTGCCGGCAGCTTCGATGCGGGTACTGGAAAGTTTTTTGACCGGATATTTCTGACCGTTGACCAGAACATGCGAGCGGTCAAAATCAATTTCATCAGTCTTGAGCAAGCCGACCCGGCAGGCCACTTCTTCCGGAGCCTTGGCCAAAACCGTATCCCTGACAGGCGCAAAATCATAGCAATACGCCAGCATGGTGGAGGCTTTTTGCGGAACCGTCAGCAAGCTTGCCTTGCCGCCGGTTTGGTTGACAAACACCTGCCACTGCCAGACGCCGGGAGCCAGCTTGGCGGCCGGATAACGGTTGCCGGCAACTTTGATTTGCTGCTCCTGACCGGATACGGCATTTTTCAGCTGCAGCGTGTACTCTTTGACTCCGGTCACGGGGGCCCATACCAACTCGGAATCCGCCTGAGCAATACTGCCGCTTTCCGGCAGCAAAGCATCGGGCGCCGGGGACGCCAAGATCAATTCAAAACTCCCGGAGGGGGCCGAACTGAAATCGGCGGTATGGTAAGTATCGGAATTGGTAGTAAAAAAGCAGCTCCGCTTTTGGTTTGTAAAATTAAAAAGCTGATTGGAAACCACAAAAGAAAAATCAAACTTGCCGTCCGCCTTTTCCGGCACAAACGATATCAGGAATGTCCGGTTGCCGCCCCAAGCCATCGCCGGATGTTTTTTTCCGGCAGACAATTTAAGCAGATCGCCCTGCAGAACATAATACTTTTCAAACTTCTGTGCCGAGGCTAAATCGGTAAAAAATCCGATGTTGCCGTATTGGGGAAAGATGAAGCGGACGACATTGACAAATTTTTCAGCTTCGATGCAATAGATATTGTGCTGCGCCAGCCGCCGCAGTTCCAGTTCGTGATAGGTCATTTTTCTGGTAAAGGGCAGCGAATGATCACTGATCAGCTTCTGACCATCGGGCGTGGAAATATTGAGCTTGCTCACTTCGCTGTGCCGGGTGGTGCAGAACTGCATGATCTGGTTTTGCTTTTCACCCAATTTGACCGGCGGTATAAGTATATAGCCTTTAAGCCCTTTGCCACTGGAAAAACGCAGCGACCACGCCGAAAATCCCCAGGCGGCATTTTTAACTTCAGCTCGATCGAACAGCATGTGGATATCCGGGCTGGAAGTGTTGAACTTCATAATATAAATGCCCGGTTCCTCCGGCGTAAATCTTACCTTTATTTGCTGGCGCTGCCCCATTTTCCAGTTCCGGCTTATATCGCCATCATCGGGCACAGCTTCTTCCCAGACGTTTTTGCCGCCGGGCGACATAAGCGTGCAGACGATCGCATCCGTACCGGCATAGCCGTTAAGATCCTGCTTTTCAAAGCTGAACTCCACCGGTTTGCCCACGGCATCCGGCAGAAAATGAACCTGCAGCGCATTCAAATCCCGCAACGCAGGAATTTCGGCAGCCTGCCCCCATGCAGTCAGAGCAAGCAGCATAAAGACAAAAAACTTTTTCATCCACTATATCTCCAGCTGAATTAATGGCCCCAGTAATCCTTGCGGGGATTTTTGTAAGATTCGATCTCTTGTTCATTGGCATAAGATGCATGACCATCGGCCCAGACGATGTTGGCACCTTTGCTGTGACGCGGTGTAAGGTCGCTGGGATACATCGCCCAGGATGCATTAGCCGTATTGCCCTCCGCTCCATGGCGGCAGTCACCAAAAAAGACGATTTGAGCCGGATTTTCCAACTTCGTGCGCTTTTTTACTGCGCTGGATAAATAAAGATTCATACCGTAGCTGGGGTTATCCCGGGGATTGGCGGTGCTTTTAGATGGATATGTATTGTTGAACAACATGTCTGACGGACAGTGCAAAACTTCCAGACATTTGCCTTTATGGGTGGCATCCAGCAGCTGGGTTTCGCCATCCAAAAGGTGCATCCAGCTGCCGTAACTGCCGTGCCAGGATGGATTATGAACCGGAAAAGATTCTTCATTATCATCCACATACATAGTCATTGCCAATCCCAGCTGTTTGAGGTTATTCAAGCAACTGGCAGTGCGTGCCCGCTCTCTGGCTGCCGAAAGTGCCGGCAAAAGCATGGCTGCCAGAATAGCTATTATTGCAATAACCACCAAAAGTTCGATCAAAGTAAAACCGTTGGATTTTTTCATTTTTTTTGTTCCTTATATAATTTACTGAATTCAGGGCAGAAGTTCGATCTTTTTGATCCATATTTTACCGGGGAACTGATCAACCATATCCAGACGCAGCGAGGTAATTTTTTCATCTCCCCACGGCATTTTGATCATCATGGAATGGATCTGGCCGTCGGTTTTCAGCGGCGGCAGATTGCTGCGCAGTTTATGGACGTATTTTTTGTTGATATTGCTGGTGTAAAAGAGCTGGCCGGTGGTGCTTTTTTCAAAACCCTCCGCCCGGTAGGTTATCACCATTTTTTTGTAAAGTTTGCCGTCAAAACTGCAGTTTCTGTTGATAATGCGGCTGTCGATGGCGACTGCCTGCAAATAGAGCGAATCATCCTCCCAGCTCATAGTGAGTTTTTCGCCATACTGCCACTCACCGATGCCGTCTGCAAAATCCCAAACCAGTTTCTGGCTGTTGCGCTCCCGGCTGAGAAATTCGATTTTGCTTATGTAAATATCGCCGGGATATTGATCGACCATATCCAGACGCAAAGTCGTGATCGTACCGGCCTGACTCCACATAGCGTAATTTTTCTGCCGGGTCAAATCCAGAGTCAAGACCTGTTTTTTGCCGTCGGTGATCAAGCTGGGCAGCCGGAAAAAGCGTTTACCGTCGATTTTCGGCGATTCTGCAGTACCAAAATAGAGTTGGCCGCCAGTTCGTTTGACCTTAAATCCTTCGGCCCGGTAGTAAATACGCAGCGTGTTGTATTTGGCCGGATCGATATTGGTTTTGGCAATGGCAATGGAACTGTCTTTTCTGGTGGGGAAAAGCCCCAGTGCATCGGCTGTTTTATCCACCGACATATTGCGCAAAATGTTCCACTGCTCCGCCGCCTGCGGAAACACCCAGCATGTTTGAGCGTCTGCTGCAGCCAGCAGCTGCACGATCCCCAACAGCATCACAACCAAAAAAATTCTACTTCTCATATCAGGCTCCTTATTTGTTTATGAAAAGTTGATATAATACGACTATCCGGTATTTATTATATCAAAAAAAAGGGTGATAATCAAGAATTATCTGACAAAAAATCATAACTATTTGACATTTTTTCGATTTGCCTGTATATTATCCATTGCAGCACTCAAGGCAGTCAACCGAAACAAGCAGGTTATTATGCCCCATAACAAAATCAGTTTATTCCGCTATTACGCAGCCTGGGACTCCTTCCAGCTCGTATGCCGCAAAACTCTACACAGCAACAAAATAAACACGCCCGGTGAACACAGTCACGATGACTTTTACGAGCTGGTCATCGTGGCGGCTGGCCAGGGGCGGCACCGCACCGAAAACAGCGAGTGGATAATCCAGCCGGGCAACGTCTTTCTGATCAAGCCGCGACAGCAGCACTGTTATACAGAATACGACAATATGATAATATACAACCTGCTTTTTTCGCCCAGTTTTATAACCCGGGTGCTGCCGGATCTGCACTTATTGCCGGGATTTCAGCTGCTGTTCAACCTTTCCACCTCCCAAGCCGCCCGGAGCGACTCAGACAATCTGCGCATTGATGCGGATATTTTTCCGGAAGTGATCCGGCTGCTGGATGAACTGGATAAACTGAATACCGACTTGCCATCCGGCGGGCAAACCTTGCTGATCAGCAACTTTGCCAAAGTTATGTATCTGATTGCCAACCACGCTCAATATGTCAGCAGCAGCAACACGCTCAACAGCCTCGAACAGATCAGCTGCCTGCTCAGCGAATTGCAAAAAAATTATTCCGCTGAGTGGACACTGGGAAAGATGGCCCGGCTCTGCTGCATGAGTGTATCCAGCTTCCGGCAGAAATTCACCCGCCTGATCGGCACATCGCCAGTAGACTATTTGCTGAAACTGCGTCTGGCGCAGGCCTGCGGCAAGCTGGAGCGCTCGCAAGACTCGCTGGAAGTGATCGCCTTTGCGTGCGGGTTCAACGATGTGAATTACTTTTCGAGGCAATTCAAAAAACACTACAAGATCCTGCCGTCGCACTACCGCCGGGTTTTCCGCACCGGTCAGGATATAACCTGGCAGACCCATCAACAATAGTTCCTGAATTCTCAGCAGCAACAATACTGACGATTACGGAAATTATTTCATTTTCCGGGCTTGACAAATTTTTTTGAACGTGTATATTGTATACTGTATACAATCGGGAGTCGATCATGCAAATCGTTAAAATTTCGCTGGCAGAACAGGCCCGCAATGCTCTTTTGGCAGAAATCATTTCCGGGCAGCTGCCCGCCGGCTGCCGGCTGACCGAAGAAGCAATTTCTAAAAATTACCGGATCAGCCGCACCCCTGTGCGGGAAGCTTTGCGCCGGCTGGAAAATGACGGCCTGATCAAATTGCTCCCCGGACGGGGATATCAGGTCAAAAAGTTGGACGTCCGGGATGTAGATGAGCTGCTTAGCTGCCGGATGGAAGTTGAAATGAAGATTTTTTCGGAAAATCATGCCAACATTGCAATGGATGAGCTGCAAAAACTCTGTTCTGAACTGCAGCTGCTGGAACCAGCCAGCCCGGATTCCCTCGCGGAAACCCGCCGGATCGACGATGCCTTGCACAATATAATCAACGCAGCGTGCCGCAACCGCTACTGGCAAGATATCCACCGCAAACTGCTCTGTCAGCGCCTGCCCTACCGGGATATGCGCAACAATGGCGATCCATCTCAGGTCGCCCGGCTCAAAAACGAACGCTTAAAACTGCTGCAGGCGATCCTTTCCGGCGATCCCGTCCGGGGAGCGGCAGCGCTGCATGATCACCTGGAGTCCGGGCGGCAGGATGTATTGACCGCCTTGCCGAAAGCGGAATCCGGAAATCAGCCCAATAATCCATAAGCTCAAACAGGATAAGTTATCATGTTCAAAAAACTCTTTTTACCCGTCGGCATCCTGCTGGCAGTGATCTGGTCGCTGATTGCACCGGCCGCCGGGATCTTCTGCAAAGAATACATTGGCACTCCGGCTATGATCGTGGCCATTTTTCTGGTCAGCGGTATGCAGGTGAAGTTCAGCGAATTGAAAATCGACCGTCAATTTATGCTGGGCCTGCTGGCCGGAGCGATTTTTACCTTGATACTGCTGCCGTTGACCGGCTGGCTCTCGCTGCACAGTTTCAGTCTGGATAAAGCGCTGCTGGCCGGTTTGCTGATCATGCTGGCCGCTCCGCCGACTTTGAGCTCGGGCATCGTACTGACTCAGCAGTCCCGGGGCAATATGATGTTTTCGATCGCCATAACAGTTTTTTACAGTATGGCCGCGATCGTTACGCTGCCGCTGGTGCTGGGATTTTTGCTCAATGCCTCCCAAATCGGGAATGTAGATCCGCTTAAAATGTTCAAGCAGTTGATCCTTACGGTGCTGCTGCCGCTTTTTGCCGGATATGTCGTCAAAAAATATATCTTCCGCAACTGGTACAACAAATTGATCGATTATGTGCCGCTGACGACTACGATCATGCTCAGTCTGGCCTTTTTTTCGGCGGCCCGCAGCAGTATATTGTCGATTCCGCTGAATCTGGTGATGTGGGTACTGGTAATGGCGCTGCTGTTCCATCTGCTTTCGATGGCGGCGTTGTTCGGCATTGCCAAACTGCTGAAAATGAGCGTGGCAGACAACAAAGCAATGATTTTTTGCGGCGGCAGCAAATCGGCCACTATGGCGCTGGCAATGGTGGCGATCGCCGGATTGGATGCCACGGCGGCGGTGGTGCCGTGTCTGCTCTTTTACGCCTTGCAGCTATTTTTGGATGCCATGCTGGCCAACTTCGCTCAACGCTGGCAATAATTAAACCTCAGGAGATCGATCATGATCGAAAAAGTAACTATTCCGCTTTGGCAAAACCTTATTGACCGCTTGAGCAGGCAGGATTATTTCCGGATCGTACTGCTGGGAGCATCGAACACCGAACGGTACTTTCCCTGTCTGCACTGGACGGATGTGCTGGAAGTCGGGTTGGCGCACTGTTTTAAACGCAAATTCCATATCATCAATTCCGGGATGTGCGGCAACAACACCGTTGAGGCAATGAAGCGTTTTGACCGGGATGTGGCAGCTTTTCAGCCCGATATTGTGATCGTGACACTGGGCGGAAATGATTGCCGCCCCAATCCCGAAAAATTTATTCCGCCGGAACGATTTGCCGAAAATATGCGCACGATCATCCACCGCATTCAGGAGTTGAACGCAGTGCCGATCCTGCAGACCTATTATCAGATGAATATTGAAGAACTGGAAAAAACCGAACCTGGGCGGGGCGGATTTTTTCTGCAGAATATGCAAGCAGTGCGGGACGTTGCAGAACAGACCGGAACATTGCTGGCCGATCAGCACCGCATTTTCAGCTTATTGCCGGACAATATCCTGCTCTACAGACTGCTGCATGATATGTATCACCTTAACGAGTACGGCAATATGGTCTTTGCCATACTGCTGCTGGCGCATTTCGGCATTGACGCTGCCGCATTGCCGCACAATGACAAACTGCTGCCGGCAGCCCGGCTCTGCCGGACTTACGCTCAAAGCGGCTGCTGGCAGGTGCGCATTTAAGCCTTTACGCCTCAGCTTTCCGGAGCACGGGAGTAAATACGCATGGCGTTGTTCCAGAAAATATCTTCCAGCGCTTTGCCGTCCAATCCGGCCATGAGCGCAGCTTTGCGCATGGCGTGGAGCTGCTCAAAGCATATATATGTGGGGGCACTGAAATTGCTGTCAGTCACATACTTCCAGCCCCGGTTCACGCTGGCGTAAGTACCCCGGAGCATTCCGGCGGCAATGTTGTCGCTGCCGTACATCAAGCGGGAGGTATCTTCGTACTTGAACAGCAAATACATGCTGTAAGGATCGCACACCGCCGAAAGATCGTAGCAAATGTGGTCAAGGTGTTTGAGCTTATGTATGCAATTTTCCAGCAGCAGACTGTTGAAACTCCGTCCACAATGCGCCAGCTGCCAGACCACATGGGGGTATTTACCACAGAAATAACTCAATTCCTGCAGATTTTCCGGATCGTTCAGGCATTCGGCTTTATCCACATGCAGCACCACCATCAAACCCAGCTCATTGGCTGCTTCCAGCTGAGCTTCGGTGATCAAACCGGATATGGGACTGCGGCCGGGATTATCAGCATAGATCAAATAGGGTTTGAGCGCACGGTATTTGAGCTGCTGCCAGGTTCCGATGATCTCTTCCGGAAGCATCTGCGGCGTGCAAAGCGCAGCACTGAAACAATCCGGATACTTCTGCGACTCCGCTGCGAGCCAGCGGTTGTGACCGGCAAAGTCAATATCCAACACCGGTGTGCCCAGCATCATAAATGCCAGCTGGCGATTGGGAAAAAGCTGGCGGGAAACGGCAAAAAGTTCATCCGCATCCACCGGGACCCGCAACAGCGAATCCGGCGTACCGGGCAGAGCGTGGGCTTCGCTCCAAATGTGGCTGTGAGCATCAAAGACTTTTTCCGGCACAAAATCTTCCAGACCGTTCTGCCAGCTGGCACGGTCAACATCCGTATATGTAAATTGTTCGGGCAGCATAAATACAACTCCTTAATTTGCGATCAACTTTGATTCCTTACTAATATATCGCTGCAAAACGGCAAATACAAATAATATTTGTTGCAAACTTGCCACTTATATGCTAAATTATATAACATTACAAAATTAACCCAAGGAGAATTTTTTATGGAAAAATCCACCCAAAAAACCGGGTTCAATACCCGGCAATTCGTCATCTGGATGCTGGCGTTGATCCTCGGCGGCTTCCTCGGAACTCTGGGCTGCACTGCGCTCAACAACTTTTTCAACTTTGTGGCAGCAGCTTACACCCGGCTTTTTCAGTATGTGGCCGTGCCGACCATTGCTCTGGCAGTGACCACCACGCTGGCGCTGCTGGGGGCCAAAAAGAATACCGGGAGGATCTTTCTGCACACGATCATTTATACCTTGCTGACCACAGTAGCGGCAGCGCTGGTCGGCGTGGTGCTTTATAAATTTATCGCCCCCGGCAATCTGCCGATGGATATGGTCAAAGCCGGACAGGCGGCTGTACCGCAGAACCTCGGAAGCATATCCTATTATCAGCATATTCTGGCGGTGATCCCCGATAACATCCTCAAACCTATTTCCAGCGGCAACGTGCTGAGCATCCTGCTGGTCGCTGCCGCCGTGGGGCTGGCGCTGGCCGCCAAACGGGATTCCGAAAATATCCAGCTGCTGGTCAAAAACATTCTGGGCTTGCAGGAACTGCTCTTTGCACTGATCAAAGCGCTGGTCTGGGCTCTGCCGCTGGGTATCGTGGCCTTTGCGGCCCAGCTGGCGGCACAGGTTTCGGCCGGAGTCATCATTGGCTCGCTGGGCAAATATGTTACCGTGGTGCTGGGCGGCAATCTGCTGCAGTTCTTTGTGATCCTGCCGCTCTTTTTGCTGTCGGCCAGACTCAACCCGCTGAAAGTCTTCCGGGCCATGCTGCCGGCGGTTTTGATGGCGCTTTTTACCAAAAGTTCCGCCGCTACGCTGCCAGTCACTGTAGCTTCTGCCGAAAACAACCTTAAAGCCCGCCCCGAAACCGCCCGCTTTATCCTGCCGATCTGCTGCACGATCAACATGAACGGCTGCGCAGCGTTTATTCTGGTAACGTCGCTGTTTGTACTGCAAAATGGCGGCGTGGCGCTGACTTTTCCGACCATCATGCTCTGGGTGCTGATCGCCGTTATTTCGGCCATCGGCAATGCCGGGGTACCGATGGGCTGCTACTTCCTTACGCTGTCGCTGATGTCCGGCGTGGGCGCACCTATTGGAATTTTGGGCATCATCCTGCCGGTTTACACCATTATTGATATGATCGAAACCGCAGTCAACGTCTGGAGCGATTCCTGCGTCTGCGCTATCGTCGATAAAAAACTGTCCGCCGGAAACAGCGAAGATTAACTGGAAAAAAGGTGCAAAAATGTCTGACCCCCCCCCCCAAATATCATGCGCTGCACCGCCACCGGCGATGCCATGATCACCAAACGGCTGCCGGCGGACGGCGAATATGCCGGGTTCAGCGCAGTCCGGGATTTTATCATGCAGGGCGATTTCCGCTTCAGCAATCTGGAAACGACCGTCCATAACTTTGAGTCCTGCGCCGGAGCCCGCAGCGGCGGCAGCTGGCTACGGATGTATAAAAACAGGCATTTGCTCAAACTTCCAGACAAAACTTTCTGTCTTGCCCGCATTTTTCTGCGCTGCTGAAAGCAAAAATTCCGTCATTACTGTGATTGCCTCTTTACCGGCACTATGCAAATCATCCTTACTGTGCGGCGGAGTTTCCATATACCAGATTTTTAATTTAGCCGCAACAGCTGCTTTATGATTGATCCGGTTATGATCGCTGACAATATCCCCGCTGGAAGATGAAAATATAAAGGGCGGGAACTGCTGCTGAACCGTATAATCGGCAAACCGGCTTCCGCCGTGACCGGCGGCAGCGGCGATTTTTTCCGGCATTGCTGCAGCCATGCGTTGCATCATGGAGCAACCGGAAGATTGGCCGATCATAAATAACTTGCGTTCCTGCAAATTAAACTTTTGCTGTAAAAACTGCTGTATTTTAAATATGCCGTCAAACCATCCAGCCTCTTGGTATATGTAATATCTGGAAACATCATTGGCGGTAACTGTATCGGCTTTTATCTGCAAAGAAAAAACTGTAAAATCATATTGTTCGGCAAAAGCTCTGAGCCACGCATAGCGGTTATAGGCCGCAGCTCCATTTTCCCCATTGAACGGCACATAAAACAAAATATTTCCAGCTCCGGAGACTGCTTTGCCGTCAGCATCCACCGGAATTACATACATTCCGGTCGTTGTATAATTCAAATAACAGCCGCTGCGTATGGCAAATGAGCCTTGAATAAAAAATTTCGTTTTTCCGTTGACCTCTTTCCTGAGCATCTGTTCCTGTATATTATAAGGAACAAATCTTTCCCGAGGCCAAATAGCCCAGGCAATGCCGACAACCAATAACAGAACGGCGATTGCACCAAGGCATTTTTTCCAACTGTCAATGAGTTTCATTAAATTCATCCTCCTGCAACGCCAGCTTGAATACACTCTCCTGAATATGATATTCATTTACTTCAGGGCATCGGACAAGCTGAATTTTTTGTTTTGTTTTGGTCTTTTCACTTAATAATTTTGCATCATTTTGGCTATTCGGATTATCATATAACAAATATACCGGGATTTTCAGCATATCAATAAAATTAATTGCCGAAAGGTGTTCAAACGGCCATTGCGCGACACAATTATACAGCAATAAGTGCCTTATATTGCATTGCCCGGCTGACTGGGCCGTTGCCGTCAGCACATTAGCGGCGGCGGCACCGATCCCGATCACAGTGACCGGAGAGGCCGCTTTGCGGGTTGCCTCATTGAGCTTATCTTTTACTTTATTTAATCCATCTTCGCCGGAATCTATTTTATAAAGCAATATATCTGTATTGTTATCGGCCCACTTGCGGACATCCGGGAAAAAATCATTTTCCGCCAGCAATACGGGCCCGGCAAAAAAGTAGAGTATTTTTTCTTTTCCGCTGTTGCTGAAAAAACAGCGGTTTTCATTATCCATTACACTGCTGACATGGTATTTTAAATTATTATTCACCCATTGGCCAGTAACAAGAACTGCTGCTGTCAGGAGCAAAGAAGCAGCGGCGGGGATGACATAAATTTTCTTTTCCGGTCGCCAAAACCCGGCTTTCAGGCGATAAAACAGATACGCTGACGATACTGACAGCAAAATTAAATAACTGTAAAATATAGCTCTGACA
The DNA here is from genome assembly GCA_015061575.1 of Lentisphaerota bacterium. Classification (GTDB taxonomy): domain Bacteria; phylum Verrucomicrobiota; class Lentisphaeria; order Victivallales; family Victivallaceae; genus SIG78. The sequence continues at coordinate 38,437 of SUWF01000019.1, read as the reverse complement.
AAATAAAAGGTCGAAAATATTCCGCTTGCCGCAACAGCCGCCCACACTCCGCTCAAAGCGGCAGCGGCAACCGCCTTATCCTGCTTCCAATTTGAATACAAACTTGATATGAACGTAAAAATCACCAGCCAGCACCCCGCAAAGGCCACAGCTCCGTACTTGACGCCTATTGTCAAAGTATCGCTTAAAAAATTACGGTAATTTTCGGATATAAACCATGGCATATACTGTAATTCATAATATTTTCCGGCGGAATGTGGATAACCGCACCACGGAAAATCGGCCATGATTCCTGCACCGCCCCGCCAGAGCCACAGACGGTGCAGAATACTTCCGTCACCAGTATCAGCAATACTTTCCAAACGCAGACATCCGTCAGGAATTACCAATATACTCAGAATAAATGCTATCAGCATCCCCCCGATAATTTTCCGGCGGCAAAGTACATAAATTAAAATCAAACAAACTCCCCATGCCGCAAATCCGCCCCGGGAATACGTCAAAGCAAGTATAAATTGCCCGGCAATCAATATAAAAGATAAGATCACTTTCAAGCTGTTACGCCTGATGGTCAGCACAACTGTCAGCAGCAATCCCAGCCATAAGATCAGAAATGCCGCCAACATATTCGGAGTGGCAAAAAACCATTGCCAACGAACATTGTCAAGATAGTGATACATCAATTATCACCCGTGCGCCAATACCCCGGAGTGAAAGAGGCTATTTTCTGCGATTGCTCAAACGCCTGATCACCACAATTGCAGTTATTGCCAGTAAGGCAACAGGCATCATCAGCCAAAAACTGTTGCGCAACACCCAGTGTATAACCGGTGCGCTTCTTTTAGACAGATATTCTCCCCAACCGGTTTTCTGCCGTTCTATCATTTTGGCCAGCACCCGGCTGGCAAACGAAGCCTGATCTATAAATTTGCCTTTAAGACCTGATGGGGTTTTGAATAAATCAGCTTTTGGCGATAAACTTTCCCAACTGTCGAACACCAGAGCAAAAATCATTTTACCCTGAGCATTATAATGTTTCCGGCTGACAACAATATATTCCTCTGCATCTATCAGAAATTCATACTTAAAAGGCCGTCCCGCCAGATACATTTTCTTTTTTCCGGCCAATACTTCCGGCGGTTCACCGGTGAGTTTTTGCAAAAAATCATCCGAGGTCGGCAAAGTCACAATGATACTGAAACAGTTACGGCCGTTCCGGAGAAATTTACTGCCCGAATAATTGGCACTTTTCATCTCAAAAGGCGTAAGCGGTTTGAACATCAATTCCGGGAACCACAATACAGGCACCTCGACAATTTCGGCGGCGAAGCCATCCTTGGCCAAACCGAAAATTCCTTCTGCATTTTTTATATAAGTCTCCGAAACTTCTTCACTGCGGCGGGTTACTCTTAACGCATCCACCCGTAAATTCAAACCTTCTTTTGTGGTTTGACGACAAAAAACCAATTTTTGCGTAGGCGGAAGTATCGCCATACCCTTGGGTAATGGCGGCAGCGGATTGCGCATCTGCGCTTTTAAATTGCAAATTGCAGATTCTTCAAATGCCCGCCGCAGAACGTTCTGCCCATCAACTGCCTGTATTTTTATTACCAATACAGCCAACAACAGTACAATAAAAATTCTTTTCATTGCAGTCACTTCCAATTATCTCTGGATATGAACAAAGCCCAACCGTACCCTCTGCTTACCATAAGAGTATTTTCGCCGCGATAACGCAAATCCGTTATTTTCTCAACCTGTCCACGCACATTTATTTCTATATCATAAAGGCCGCATTGATTAAAATAAGTAGTTTTTCCGTCAATCTTTACCGGACTGGGAGCCAATAATTTTTCAGTTGGGTCATCTGTTCTCTTGGTAATTTTATAAGACAGTCGTCCATCGAAATGCGATGAACCATAACTGGAAAGCACAAAAACTTCATAGCCGGATGTATTAAAAGCGGGGCGATGCCAAAACAAGTACACTTTGGCATAATCAGATTTAAGCCAATCATCATCTGAACAACCTCCGCAGACCATCACACACACCATGCAAACAGTGATTGCCACCCACCTGAGTACAGAGAACAGCTTCATTTTCGCCTACTCCAATTCGTCGAAGACTAAATTTTACTCTCCATTGCTACACTGATCGGTAGATGTACTCGTTGTGTAAACAGGCGAAGTTGAAACATTACCGCTATCATCAGTGGTAACAGTACAAACGCCTGTTTGAGTCACAGTTGCAGTTCCATCTCCACTACCATTATGCGGCGGATTAGTTGATAAATCGGCATTGCGAACAATAGGCCCACTCATTGTGATTGAAGAAATACCCATTGCCTGCAATGCAGCGTTTGTAAAAGAACCATTTACCCTAGTAGATGCAACTGAACCGCAGTTTGCAGTTGCAGTACTTACAGCCGTAACCACTGCACTTTTATTAGGAATCGCTGCGACAAGACTTCCCATCCCAAGAATTAACACACAACCACCCAAAACCATCTTCTTCATAATAAACTCCCTTTCTTTTATTTTTTGAAGGACTGATCTATCCTAAGATTATAACACTATATCGAGAATATTGCAAATAAAAAATCGAAAAAATATTAAAAAAATTTTTCTTGTTGTATTTCAAAGAGATATAAATATCATAAATATGTCATTAAAATTATGCAGGAGCTGTTGCAAACTTGCCGCTTTATGCTACATTATATCAACGATTTTTTTATATAACAAGGTTGCAAAAATGTCCACATCCTCGAAAAATGTAATACGTTGTACCGCCACCGGTGATGCCATGATCACCAAACGCCTCCCCATTGACGGAGAATACTCCGGATTCAATGCCGTCCGGGATTTTATCATGCAGGGCGATTTCCGCTTCAGCAATCTGGAAACGACCGTCCATAACTTTGAGTCCTGCGCCGGTGCCCGCAGCGGCGGCAGCTGGCTCTGTTCTCCGCCGGGCGTGCTGGAAGATATGCGCAAATTCGGCTTCAACATCCTTTCCACCGCCAACAATCACGCCTTGGACTACTCCTACGAGGGGCTGGAAAAAACTTTGCAGAATATCGAACGGGCCAATTTTCCTTTTACCGGTACCGGGCGCTCGCTGGCTGACGCCTCCAAGCCCGCTTATCTGGATACAGTCAGCGGCCGCTATGCGTTGATCGCCTGCAGCATGTCGTTCAATCCGGAGAATATGGCCGGTGCGCAGAGTTCCCGGCTGCCCGGACGCCCCGGAGTCAACGGCATAAGAGTCAATAAAAAATATCTGCTGCCGCCGGAAGATCTGAAAAATCTGGAGCAGATCGCCGCCAAACTGGGAATCAACTGCAAAGATGAGATCCTCCGGGGAGAAGGTTATCTGCCGCAGCTCAAAGAGGGGGTGCAGCCTTTCGGAGATTTGATGTTTGAGCTTTCCGACCACGCCGAAATCGTTTCTACGGTCAACGAAAGCGATATGCAGCGCATCACAGCGGCGATCGCCGAAGCCCGCTTTATGGCCGATTATGTAGTTGTTTCCATGCACAATCACGAATTGTGCGGCAAAAGCAAAGAAACCGTCGATCCGGTTTCCATCGAATTTGCCCGCAAATGCATCGATGCCGGAGCCGATGCCGTTATCGGTACCGGGCCGCACCTGCTGCGCCCGATGGAAATTTATAACGGCAAACCGATCTTTTACTGTCTGGGCGACTTCATCATCCAGCTGGAAACCATCCAATCCGCCCCGGAAGATATGTTTGCCAGGCAGAAGCTTTCCGGCGACGAACGGCTGGATGTGCTTTTCAACACCCGTTCCAACTTCGGCAAGCGGGGACTTTGCTATGATCCGATCATGTACAAATCGGTGATCCCCTATTGGGAAGTAACCGATGGTCAACTCAGCAAGATGACCTTTATGCCGATCGAGGAGATGTTCGCCCTGCCCCGCTCCCGCAGCGGCTGGCCGCAGCCCAATAACTCCATGCAGATATTGGAACACTTTGCCGGATTATCCCGGAACTTTGGCGTGGATATAAAGATCGAAAACAATCTGGGGGTATTGCAAATATGAACAACAGCGCTTTGCAGGAATACGCCGCCGCGGTATGGCCGGAAGCCGCCCGGATCGTCCGGGATCTGTGCAGGATCCCGGCCCCGTCACACCACGAGGAAAAACGCGCGGAGTATTGCCGCAAGTGGTTTGAAGATCAAGGCTTTAAAAATGTCTGCATCGACCCGGCGCTCAACGTCATCGCCCCGGTAAATGTAACAAGTAATAACGATCTTCTGGTTGTTATGGCCCATACCGATACGGTTTTTCCGGATACCGAACCCATGCCCGTGACTGAGGATGAAAATTTCATTTACGCTCCGGGCGTGACCGATGATACTGCCAATCTGGCAGTTTTGATGGTCTGCAGCCGCTACTACAAAGAGCATCTGCCAGAAAACAGTCCCGGCGTACTTTTTGTGGCCAATTCCTGCGAAGAAGGCTTGGGCAATTTGAAAGGCTGCCGTCAGATTTTTGCTGATTACGGAGAACGTATCCGGGAATTTGTTTCGCTGGATTCAGCGGTCATGAACCGTTTGGTGACCAATGCAGTAGGCTCGCATCGTTATCAAGTTACGGTGCGCACCGAAGGCGGCCACTCGTTTTCGCAATTCGGCAACCGCAACGCCATTGCTGTGCTGGCAACTCTGATCAATTTTCTTTATACGGTCAAAGTTCCGGTCAACGGCAACAGCCAAACCACTTACAACGTGGGCGGGATCTCCGGCGGAACCTCGGTCAACACCATTGCCCAATCTGCTGAAATGCTCTACGAATACCGCTCCACCGACCGGAGCTGCCTGAAAAAAATGCAGCAGATCTTCAACAATGCCATCACTGCGCTGCGCAGTACCGGCGCAGCAGTGGAAGTGCAGCTGTTGGGCGAACGCCCCTGCTCGGGCGAGATCGATCCCGAACGCTTTGAAAAGCTGAAAAAGCGTTACTACCAGGCTGCCGGCAAGGTTTTGGATCTGCCGCTGACTGAGCGCAGTGCCTCGACGGATTGCAACATACCGCTTTCGCTGGGGGTCCCGGCCATCTGCTTTGGCACCTGCCGGGGCAGCGGAGTGCACACCCGGGAAGAAAAACTGGAAACCGCCAGTTTACAGGACGGCTGTCATCTGCTGCTGGAATTTTTGTATCAGCAATAAGATCTTTATTGGCCACGGAAAAACCATATTAAACCACCGTTCCGGATTGCGCTGCTTTGCCGGAACGGTGTTTTTTTTCAGCTTTGGCCGGAACGCCGGACGAGTGGCGGATTTTTTCAGATAAAATCCGTGTGATCCTGATGGAACACTTTGACCAGCTCTTTTACCCGCTGTTCTTCGGAAAGCGGACAAACCAATATGCCGTTGCCGGATTTGACGATCGCACAATCATGCATACCTATTACGCCCAAAAGCGTTTCGTCATCACTGAGCAGTATGTTGTTGTTGGAATCCATCGCCACCACCCGGCCGCGCATCACGTTGCCGGAATTATCCTGCGGCAATACGGAGCGCAGGGCGTTCCAGCTGCCGATATCGTTCCACTGAAAAAGCGCATCGACCACCAGCACATGATCGGCTTTTTCCATAATGGCGTAATCGATGGAAATTTTTTCGCACTGCGCAAAATCCGCTGTGTAATCTCCGCCCGCCTGCCAGTTGGCCAGCTTGTCGGCCATGGCCGGAACAAATTTCCGGAACGCCCGCCGGATCGTCTGCTGCTGCCAGACAAATATCCCGCCGTTCCAGCGGTAGTTGCCGTCTGCAAAAAATTCCTGTGCAGTGGCCGGATCCGGTTTTTCCTTAAAGCTTTCCACCCGGCAGCAGTATTCGTTGATCCGCTTGCCCATGTGGATATATCCGTAACCGGTGGCAGGCGAGGTCGGCGTAATGCCGATAGTTACCAATGCGCCGGTCTGCGCCTGTTCGACAGCGTGGAGCAGCGTTTCGTGAAAAAGTTTGACCGGCCGGATCATGTGGTCAGCCGGCAGCATGATCATCGTGGCGTGGGGATTGCGCCGTCCGACCAATGCAGCGGCCAGCGCAATACAGGGAGCAGTATCCCGGCCTTCGGGTTCGCCGATGATATTTTCCGGCGGCAGCGGCAGCAGGTTGCGCATCTGCCGGAGATATTTGACGTTGGTGATGACCAGAATATTTTCCGGTTTTACCAGCGGAAACAGCCGTTGCACACTTTCTTCGATCATGGTATGATCGTTGTAAAGCTTCAGCAGCTGCTTGGGACAATCTGACCGGCCGGCCGGCCAAAAACGTTCGCCACGGCCTCCAGCCATAACCACTGCATACAAATTTTCAGTTGCACAACTCATAACCGCTCCCCTGTTTCAGATGAAATAAAACCTGAATAACAATGATTTTTCAGGTCTGAAATTCATTTTATCAGTAAAAAAAAGCGTCCGTCTGCGTGACGGACGCTGCCCCGCACTTCAACCCTTTTTCGCTTGAGCCCCCCGGCAATCAAAACAGCAATTTATTTCTTTTCGGCCCAAACGCTGTCCGGCATAAAGTCATTGATAAAGCTGCGCACGATCTTTTCCAGACCCGCTTCGCCAAATTCCCAATTGACAAAGCTGCTGCCCAGCGCATCAGTGATATTGCGCTGATCAAAGGTGATATTGCTGGCAAAGTAGGGCAGCAAATCGCCCAGGAACTTGCTCATGAGATTGCTTTCCTGGCTGCTTTCGATATCCTGCGCATCATCGCCGACGCTGATTTCAACAGCGCCGATCTTGAGGATGTTGCAGATGGCACGCTGGATCTGGAAAGTCTGCACCGGGCTGTTGCCGGTGACATGATAGGTGCGGTTGCAAACCGGCTTCTGGAACAGCGAAGTGATCGCCTGCTGCACATAATCGATCGGCACAAAGTAGACCCGTTCCGAAGCAGCAGTGCGGAAATGCAGCCCCATATCCACCCAGTCGGCCGGATTCAGACCGGCTTTCATGCAGCGGTTCTGCTTGAGTTTGGCCAGAAATTCCACAATACGGTAGAAAGCCAGCGGACGGCGTACCCGGCCATCGCTCAAACGGCCGGTGATGATCGCCGGACGGTAGACCGAAAAGGGAATACCGGAGTTGCGAACCAGCATTTCGGCCTTGAATTTGCTTTCTTCGTAGGGGTTGTTGAAACCATTATCCAGCGCCTGTTCTTCCATGGCCCGGCCGGAGATGCGGCCCGCCACATAAGCGGTGCTGACCTGATGAAATTCTTTAACTTTGAGCAGCTGAGCCAGCTTGACCATGTTGGTGGTGCCGCCGAAGTTGATCCGGAACGTCTTGCCGGTGGGGTCTTTGCCCAGATTCACGTCCGCTGCACAGTGGAAAACCCGATCCACACCTTTGAGGACATCCAGTTTGGCCAATTCTTCTGGAACAATATCCACCACATCGCCGTCTATTACTTCGACCGCAGCGATCGCCTGTTCGGCAAAATCGGCGCATCCGTCAAACTCGCACTGTTCCCGCAGCACCTTGGCCACCCGGTCGGCAGCAGAGCCGCCGCCATTGGAGCGGGCAATACAGACAAAGCGTTCAGCAGGTTTTTCCCGCAGCAGCGCAACCACAAACGCACTGCCGACCAAGCCGGTAACCCCGGTAAGTAAAATCTTTCCCATGTCGATCCAGTTCCACTTTCGTTTTTATTTTCATATAAATGCAAACTACGCTATAATATAGCTCCATTTTATCAAAAAGGCAAATTTCCCGGGAAAATATCTTGTTTGCCGCCGGATCCACCGTTCTATCAATATTTAAACGGATAAGGATTTTGAGCATTGTAAACAAAGATCGGATCGATGAATTTTTTATTATGCTCTCCGCCCAGCCAGAAGTCTTTGATCCGGCCTTCGACCTTAAACAGCGATATTATGCTGTAAGCGTTGGTGCGGGCCTGCGTGCAGCGCCGTGGATCATCTTCGCTGCTGTAGGGCATACCTTCAAAGGCACCGTACAGGCAGGGGTCATCGCTTTCCAATATCTGCATATCCAAAAGTTTCTTGAAGGTGCGTTCGGCAGCGTCGAGCAGCACTTGATCATTATAATAGCGCCCGAGTTCGTCAAAATACATCAACGCCTGCGGCACGGCACTGGTCACATATTTTACGCCATTGAAAAAGTTGCCGTCTGCGCTCTGATGCCGCACCAGCCAATGCGCAAACTTGCGGGCCTGCGCCCGGTATTTATCGTCTTCAAAGAGGTCGCTGGCCGCCATGAGCATCTGATTACCGAAGTCATCGTTGAATGCGTGCATGGCCAATTCCACGGAATCCTTGCTGGTACGGATCTGTTCTTTGCCGTTGAAAATACCGATCTCGCAGATGATGCCGCCATCTTCACGGAAGAATTTTTCAATATATTGATCAGCGATCGGCTTGAGTCCGAATTCAATGTAGCGCGGGTCATCGGTGTGCAAAAAGAGGTCGTAATAAAACAACCCGGTACCGGACTGGAAAGAACCTTTAGTATAATAATTGGTATTGGTCGGGGCCGTAAAGACCGCATAGAGCGGCCATCCATCGGTCATACCGTATTTGAGATGCCATTCGGCAAACAAAATGGCCCGGTCAAGATATTCGGCCTTGCCGGTGGCTTCGTAGAGCCAGACCAGACACCAGGCGGCGGTGACAGCATCCCGGGGCAGACATTCTTCACTCTGCGGGGTGGTTTCCCGGAACATGCCGTAGTGCCGCTGATCCCGGCTGTCGAGGTACTGCAAACTCATAATGTAGTGCCCGGCATGTTCGGCCCGGTCAAGATATTCAGCCTTGCCGGTACGTTTGTACATGGCCAGCAAACAGGCCATAAAAATACCGGTACACCAGTTGCCGCTGTAAACTTTCATGCCGGTGCGGGCGTTGTAATCCCGCAGCGTGCGGCCGGAATTGGCATCCAAACGGTCAATGATCTGACTGCGGATCATGTTGTCCACAGCCAGATTGATGCGCTCAAAAATAATCTCTTTATTCATAACTGTATCTCCCAAATAAGCTTATCACTTCTTGTTGCCGGTATGGATAAAACGGAATTCCGGATAGGTATTCTGCAGTTCTCCGCACGCAGTTTGTGCTTGCTTGTGGTCAGCGTATAACGCAAAAAGCGTCGGACCGCTGCCGGTCATCAGCACCTTCAGTGCGCCGCTGGCCTGCAAAGCTTGCTGCAGCAGGCAGAGGATCGGATACTTATTAAAAACGCCCGCTTCAAGATCGTTAAAAATCAGTGTACCGAGCTTTTCCAGATCGCCTTGCTGCAAAGCCTGCATGATTTGCTTGTGCAGCTCCGGAGGCATGGGCGAAATTTTTTGCGGATCCAGCAGTCTGTACCCTTCGGCTGCGCTGACCGGATAGTTGGGGGCCGCCAGCAAGATCGGCAGATCCGGCAATTCAAAATCCAACCCCTGAAAGATTTCCCCGATCCCCCGCACGACCGACGGCTGCGGCCGCAGAAAAAACGGCACATCCGCCCCGATTTCCAGTGCCGTTTCCGCCAGCTCAGCCTCGCTCAGCGGGCAGTTATAATGCTTATTGAGCAAACTCAACACCGCAGCAGCATCGCTGGAACCGCCGCCCATACCGGCGGCTACGGGGATGTTTTTAACAATATTTATATCCCAATGCGGCATAACTGCACTGCGTTTGGCCCAGAGGTCGGCGGCTTTTCCGGCGATATTTTCCAACCCGCCGGGCAGCAATACATCCGAACAGCCCACGGTAATCGCTCCGGGCAGTGCATCCAGATCAACAGCCACATCATCAGCCGGATCGGCCAGCGGCAGGAACAGACTTTCCAGCTCGTGATAACCATTGGCCCGTTTGCCGGTAATCTTCAAATACAAATTGATCTTGGAACATCCCTGAGCATACAAAAGCGGCGTTTCATCCATAATACTCACCCGATCATGACCGCCATGCAGAGCCACACAGTAAGTTCGGCCAGATAACCGGTCATGGTCATATCGTTGGAGCTGACAGCTGAACACTTGCGCATAAATGTATTGATCAGGATAATGACCACTGCCGCTGCACATCCGGCCGAAACCAGCGTAGCCAGCGGCAAACTTATAAGGTTGAACAAAAGCAGAAAACCACCCAGCGCAACAATGTATTCGGCCCGGCCTTCCCGGCAGAATCCGGGCACTTTTACGGCGTTGGGATCGGCGGCCATCACCGCTTCGGCAGTCAGTGCCGCCACCCATCCGGCGGAAGCCACGCCAAAGTGACCGGTGCGGGCGACTAAAAAAATCAGCAGGAATTTTCCGCCCAGCAAAGCTATGCTCAGCAATACGGCGATCACGCCACTGACACCCCGCAAGCTGTCCTTGCGGTTTTGATAAGCCTGCGCAAAATTGCGATTGCCGCACAGATTTTCCCAGAAAGTCACATTCAACGCCAGCCCCCGGGAGCTGGTACGCAGCTCTCCGGCAATCACCAGCAGCAGCGCAAAAAGCAGTGCAGCACCGTTGACCGGCAGCATAGAACTCAACAGTTTGCCAAAAATTAAGAACAACAGTCCGCCGACTGCCGCCCACAGCGGCATGACGTGCAGCGGATTGAACATAAATTTCTGCCGCTGCTCATCGGCAGAGATCGCCACTCGGCAGAAGTGCGGCAGTTCCCAATCGCAGGAAAGTTCCCAGGCGGAATAGAGCGACCGCCAGAATGGTGATTTTTTTATCATCTTCCAGCTCCATGATTTTTAAGGGCACCCGGCCCGTTTTTATACACCAGAAATAAATTCAATGGCATAATATATGCCTCAAACGGGGCTTTGGCAAAACTTTTATTTCAGAAAAAACCATTTTTTAGTTTAAAATTTTGTTAAATGAGTTATTTTATGTGGACAAAACGTCCGTTTGGTATATATTAAGATACCATATATATCTAAAGTAAGAGCAGAAAATCAAAATCTTTAAATTTTGGAGGATATCATGAAAGTTTTTGTAGGTGTGGGTTTGGGACCGATCCAGACGGGTATTTTTATGTCGGGCGCCTGCCGCGGCAACTTTGACCGTATCGTTATTGCCGAAGTCGATGATAAACTGCGCAATGCCATCAATGACAACGGCGGCGTGGTCACGATCAATACCGCTTACGGCGACTGCATCAAAGAAGAAGTCATCCGCAATGTGGAAGTTTACAACCCCAACGAGCCGGAAGGCCGGGCCAAGCTGGTCGCCGCCGCCGCCGATGCCTGCGAATTGGCTACTGCGCTGCCCAGTGTAAAGTTTTTTGCCTACTGCGCACCGTGGATGCGGGAAGGTTTCCAGCAGCAGCCGGAACGGGTACGTTTTATCTACACGGCCGAAAATAACAACCGGGCCGCCGAAGAACTCGAAGCCGCACTGGGCGAAAAATTCCCCAACACCTATTGCCTCAACACCGTAGTCGGCAAAATGTCCGGCGTGGTTCCGGAAGCCGATTGTGCCGAACGTAAAGTCACCAAACTGGCTCCGAAAGCTGACCGGGCCCACCTGGTGGAAGCATTCAACAAGATCTACATTTCCAGCTGCCCGGGCATCGAAAACCGTTCTGTGCAGAATTTGTATGTCAAAAATGACCTGCTGCCCTTTGAAGAAGCCAAACTTTACGGCCACAACGCCATCCACTTCATGCTGGGTACTTTCGGCAAAAGCGCCGGCTGCGAATACATGAGCGACCTGGCCAAACATCCGGAACTCATGGCATTGGCGCACGAAGCCTTTATCAAGGAATCCGGCGCTGCGCTCTGCAAAAAATATGCCGGACTGGATGAACTTTTTACCGCCGAAGGATTCAAAGCTTATGCTGAAGATCTGCTGGAACGTATGCCCAACCCCTTCCTGCAGGATGCAGTGGCCCGTATCACCCGTGACCTGCCCCGCAAGCTCTCCTGGGAAGACCGGGTGATCGGCACCATGCGATTGGTACTCAGCCAGGACGAAAAACCGCTGATTTTTGCCAAAGGTGCAGCCATGGCGGCCAAAGAAGAATTCGGCGACGATCCCGCCAAAGTCCAGGCCGGCCTGCAGGAATTGTGGGGCCGCTGGGATGATGAAGCTCAGCAGCTCTGGCAGTTGATCGAAAAAAATCTGTAAGTATTTTGCAAAAGGAATTTATGATATGAATTTTTTTGACCGTCAATCCGGGAACCACCGCAATCAGCTGGTGCCGATGGTCGTCGAACAAACCGGCCACGGTGAACGGGGTTACGATATTTATTCACGTCTGCTCAAAGACCGCATCATCCTGCTGGGTACCCCCATTGATGACGATGTGGCCAATCTGATCGTAGCGCAGCTGCTTTTTCTGCAGGCCGAAGACCCCAAAAAAGATATTGATCTTTACATCAACAGCCCCGGCGGCTCCTGTACGGCCGGGCTGGCGATCTATGATACCATCCAGAGTTTGAGCTGCGATGTCAAAACCTACTGCATCGGCCAGTGCGCCAGCATGGGCGCCGTGCTGCTGGCCTCCGGAACGGCGGGCAAACGCTTTGCCTTGCCGCACTCCCGGATCATGATCCACCAGCCGTGGGGCGGAGCGCAGGGCACAGCCTCGGATATGGAGATCCAGGCCCGGGAAATCTTGCGCACCAAAGCCACGCTCAACGGTATTCTGGCCAGCCACACCAAACAAACCTTGCGCAAGATCGAAAAAGATACCGACCGGGACTTTTTCATGTCCGCAGAAGAAGCCGTGGCCTACGGTCTGGTCGATCAGGTGGTCGGCAAGCGCAAATAAGGGGATTTTCAAAAGAATATGAGCAAAAACAACAAACACTGCTGCTCGTTTTGCGGCCGCCCCGTCGAAGACGGCAGCGCCGGCAAAGTCATTGCCGGTATGGATAACGCGCTGATTTGCGAGCATTGCGTCGACGCCTGCTGCGATATGCTGTACGGCGCCGGCAAAAACAAACGCTCCGCTGCGGCCGCATCCGGTAAAGGTGACGTAAATGAGTTGATCCGCCAGCTGAACGTACCGGCTCCTGCCGAAATCAAAGCTGAATTGGATAAATATGTCATCGGGCAGGATGAAGCCAAAAAAGTACTGGCCGTGGCCGTGCATAACCACTATCGCCGGCTGCAGAGCCAGCTGGAAAACCCCGATCCGGGAAGCGAATTTGCTGAAGTAGAACTGGAAAAAAGCAACGTGCTGCTGCTCGGCCCCACCGGCAGCGGCAAAACACTGCTGGCCAAAACACTGGCCCGGATGCTGCAGGTGCCGTTCTGCATTTGCGATGCCACCACGCTGACCGAAGCCGGTTATGTGGGCGAAGATGTGGAAAATATCATCCTGCGGCTGGTGCAGAATGCCGACTACGATATTGCCCGGGCGCAGATCGGGATCATTTATGTGGATGAAATCGATAAAATCGCCCGCAAGACCGATAATGTTTCCATCACCCGGGACGTTTCCGGCGAAGGTGTCCAGCAGGCCCTTTTGAAGATCCTCGAAGGCACGGTAGCCAATGTCCCCCCCAAAGGCGGACGCAAACACCCCGAACAGGAATATTTGCACGTCAATACAGCGAATATCCTCTTTATCGCCGGCGGTGCCTTCGTGGGGCTGGATAAAATCGTGCAGCGGCGGGTCGGCAAACAGGTGCTGGGCTTCAACCGCCTGACCGAAGATGGCGAGGCCCAGCAGAAAGCTGCCGAAATGGCCGCCGAAGCTGCCGCCAAACAGAAACCGGAACCGGAAGATCTGGTGCGCTTTGGCCTGATCCCGGAATTTATCGGCCGGATGCCGGTAGTCGTGGATCTGGGCAAATTGACTGCCGATGACCTCAAACGAATCTTGACCGAACCCAAAAACGCCTTGGTCAAACAGTATCAGAAACTCCTGAGCATGAACCATGTAAAGCTGGAATTCACCGCCGATGCGATCGAAGAACTCGCTTTGCTGGCCGAGAAAAAAGGCACCGGGGCCCGTGGTTTGCGTTCGATCATGGAAACGCTGATGATGAGCGTTATGTACAAACTGCCCGCTCCGGGGGTGGATCGCTGTGTAGTCACCGGCGCTGCCGTCCGGGGCGAAGCGGAAGTCGAACTGCTCAGCTCCGATGCTCCGGCCAAAAAGAGCCGGCGCAAAAAGGCGTGACCGGTTAAGGTTTGACTGCATAAATCAAGCCGCCATCGGAGCAGATGTTGTTTCATGGCGGCATATTTTTAATTTCAACAAGCCCAATCACCTCAAACCAATAAAAATGCTGCTGCATCTGAAAAAACCGTATTGCGCCCGGCAGACATTATTGCTGCTGATATGTTTCCTGATGTTTCAGACGGGCTGCCGCCGTTCGGAATCGCCGGAACGGGTGATCCATATCGCCACGGCCCGGCTGGTCAAAACGATGGATCCGGCGCTGGCCGAGGATCTGGCCAGCCGCAACATGGCCGGAGCGCTTTATGATACGCTTTTGGAATACGACTATCTGCAGCGGCCCTATCAGCTCAAACCATCCATGCTCCGGAGTATGCCGCAGGTGCTGGAAAACAGCAGCAAATATCGCTTTACGCTGCGGCAGGATCTCTATTTTGTGCCGGATCGATGCTTTGCCGATCAAGGCAACTCGCTGCAGGCACGCAAGGTCAAAAGTTCGGACGTGGTATTTTCGCTGCTGCGGATCGCTGACGGCAAGCTGCACAGCCCGCTCTTCTGGCTGCTGCGGGGCAAGGTGCGGGGGATCGATGAATTTTATCAGCGCACCGCCGGATGCCGTGATTATCAGGAAGCTCTGGAGTTGTACAAAAATGGCGTCGAAGGCTTGAAAATCATTGATGATCACACTTTTGAAATCATATTAAATGCGCCGGATCCCCGTTTTCTTTACAATCTGGCCATTCCTTACACCGGGATCGTTTCCGAAAAAGCCGTCCGTTTTTACGGTCAGGAAGCTATATCCGAACACCCGGTCGGCTCCGGAGCGTTCAAGCTGGAACGTTTTCAGCGGGATTATCAAATCACGCTGCGCCGCAACGGAGAATATCGCACCGAATACTTTGCTGCCGCCGAAAATCCCGCCGACCGCCAGCGCAAACTGCCGCTGGCCGATAAGATCATCTGCTCCAATATCCGGCAGGGACTCTCGGGCTGGCTGCTGTTTTTGCAGGGCAATCTGGAACTCAGTGCGCTCAACAAAGATAACTCCGATCTGCTCAGCGGCGGCCGCCAGCTGGCACCGGCCCTGCAAAAGCGTCAGATATCTTTGATCACCAACCGGGAGTTTGAAATCCAGTATGTCGGGTTCAGTTTCAGCGATCCCCGGCTGGCCGGCAACCGCAAACTGCGTCAGGCGCTGACGGCCGCTTACGACCTGCCCCGGCGCATCAGGCACGCCAACGATCTGGCTTTACCGGCGATCGGGCCGATCCCGCCGGGCGTGGCCGGATACGATGCAGCTTTGCAGCAAGTGCAAATAGAGTATAATTTGGAAAATGCCAAAAAATTGCTGGCTGAAGCCGGTTATCCCAACGGCATCGATCCGGCTACCGGCGAACCGCTGGAAATAACTTTTGACCAATCCGGCAACAGTACCACCCACCGGCAGCACGGCGAAATGACCGCCGCCGACTGGGGTAAACTGGGGATCAAAGTCAAAGTCAACCTCAACAATGCGCCCCGTTTTTATCAAAAACTGCGCAATGGCGAAATGCAGACCTTCCGCCTCTCCTGGATCGGGGATTACCCGGATGCGGAAAACTTTCTGCAGCTCTTTTACGGCCCTAACTCCGGCGGCGCCAACCGGGTGAATTATCAGGATAAAAAGTTTGATGCCATGTTTGAACAAGCTCTGCCCATGAGCGATTCGCCGCAGCGGACCGAACTTTACCGCCAGATGGCCAGATATATTGTGGAAGATGCGCCGTGGATCTTTGAAAGCCAGCCGGTGAGTTTTCAGCTCAAACACGCCTGGCTGGAAAATTATTATCCGCACGATTTTGCCTGCGGACGCTGGAAATACTGGAGCGTGAATCTGCCGCTGAAAAAGCAGCTGAAAAAATCTTTCCGCCCCATGAGTTTAAGCGAGCTGCGCGGCAACTGAAAAAGCCTGCCGCACAGCCGCAGTCCAACCAATTATTTACTGAATTCCTGCTTCAGAAATTCCTTGGTCATCGGGAAAAATTCCGGTTCATTGGTGTGAGTCCCCCGATAAGCCGGATAGATCTTTTTGCTGCTCTTGATCCGGTTGTAAGCAGCATAGACCGAAGAAGGCGAGCAAACCGGATCCACATAACCTACCGAAACCAGCACCGGCACTTTGATGTTGTCCGCAAAGAACGCACCGTCAAAGTACGCCGCAGCGGCATCGGCCTTGCCTTTAAGATTTTTGTTCAGCAGCGGCCAACCGGGACGGCGCCCGGCTTTCCAACCGGCGTGGTCGCAGAGCGCCGGCACACTGGCAATAATGCAGCTGACGTGTTTATTCATACTGCCGACGGCCAGCGCAGTGCCGCCGCCCTGACTGTTGCCGGTAATGGCCAGATGCTTGCCGTCAAACTCTTTGAGCGATGCCACATAGTCGATGGCCCGGTTGAAAGCAAGCCACACTTTGCGGTAAACATATTCATCACGGTTTTCGGCATTGCGTATGAAGTAGCGTTTTTCCGGAAATTTATTATTGTAATCGTTGTAGCTTTTAGCTTGCTGTTTGCCGGAGAGCTTGGTGGCAAAAGGATGCACGTTCATCATCAAATTGATCGCCAGCCCATCGTGATGCCACATCGGCAGAGGTCTGATCTGGCCGACACCGGCACCCGGAACCGCCACTACCGCCGGATATTTGCCCGGTTTTTCCGGAATGGAAAGGAAACCGTCGATCAAACCGGAATTATCGATAAAATCCACCTTGATCCGGAATACTTTGTAACCTTCCATCTTATGTCCGGGTTCCGGAGTGACCTCGACTTTGGCGTTCTGGTAAGCTTTGATGCCATCCGCCCAGAATTTATCGAAGTCAGCAGGACGTTCGCCGCCAGCGGTGATTTTTTCCGGTTCAACGGCAGCGCCGCCATGGATGGGCGGAGATTTTTTCTGCCAGTTGACGGTTTTACCATCGACTGTTTTCAACTGCCGCGGCGTGGCCAGAATAAACCCGGGCCGGGTGAGTTTGGCCGTAAAAGTCTGCGGATTGCCTTTGCTGAAGTCAAAAGTCTGGGGCTTGCCCAATTTGGTCATGCCGCTGTCAGAAAGCTGCACATCCACCGTACCGCTGGTGAGCTTGACATCTTTTTCGGCCCAGCCGGTGAGCTTGAAAGTGACCTCTTCATTGACTTTGAAGGAGCGTTTTTCCACAGTTTCAATTTCAATGATCGCTGCAGGCAGATAAAGTACCGCCAAAAGCAGTACAACAACGGTTAAAAGTTTTTTCATTTTTCCTCCTGTTTTTAAGGTATTGAATGTTCAAAAAGGTGATTTCAAAAACAATTTAAAACATCGATCAAACTTAAGTTGGTGTGATACCCCGGATCCAGATCCGGTACTGCCGGGATCACCCGCACCGGCTGCCCATCCCGACTGCAGGTCTGGTAGGCAAAGCAGTGCTGACCAACATTGGTAAAGTTTTTGACAAAAGCATCACTGCACTCGCCAATGATGGAGCTGTTATCCATATTGCAGAATTTTTCGGCCAGCGCAGCGGCCCGGATCGTTTCCGGCAGGCTCCACCACGGCATATCGGAATTGATCACCCGGCGGCTCTGCAGATCAAAAGATTTGATGATCCCGCCCACCGGTTCCTGACGGCCCAGCGCATAATGGTGGAGCAGAAAATCCGGATAGATTTTGCGGCATTTCTGCAAAAACTCCCGATCCTCATTCCGGTTGAATTTTTCCATGACCAGCAGAAATTTCATCGACAAGCCCACAAATTCCAAGGCGTGCCCCGGATCGCACAGCTGCCCGTTGCCATCCAAATAAGGCTCTCCGGAGGGGGTGACGGCTTCAAAAAACTCCGGCCCACTGGCCGTAAAATTCGTATGCAGCGTCAGCAGCCGCTCAATAAATTTGCGTCCATAGTCCAGAAACTCTGTCCAGCCGGTGAGTTCCGCCGCCAGCGCAATGCCGCCCAAAGCGATCATAAACGGCCCCTGCAATATCTTGCCGGGAACCGCCGTGACCGGATTTTTGGGGTCAAAAGCCTGCTGATCGGTCACAAACTCCAGCTGCCAGATGGCATCCAGCACCTCTTGGAAGTAACTCAGCGCTGTTTTCTGCAAAGCGTGATCTTCCAGCAAAAACGCCGCCGACAGCAGCCCTTTTGAGTAAAACAGATCGCTGTAATTGGCCCGGCCTTCCGGCGGCAGTGTGCGCACACTCAAATCGCCGTTCAGGAATTTGCCATCCGGCGAAAACATAAAAAACATCCGGCCATTATTGATTGAACGCACCTTTTCCATGTTTTCGACGATCCGGCGCAGCAGCGGCAATATCAACTCTTTATCGCCAAAACCGTTGCGGCAATGTCCGGCCAATGCCTCTGCGCCCCGGCCCTGGATCCAGCTGTAAATGACCTGCTGCGAACGGAAGCGATCTGCGCCACTGGCATGAGTGTAATCAGCCCCACTGATAACATCGAACTTGGTGTTCAAATAATCCTGCCGGCAGCTGCGCTCCAGAATATATGCAAAAGTAGTGCGAATGATCCGCTGAAAATCCGCAATTTGCCCGGTCGTGATCGGCATTTTTCAATCTTCCAAGGCTCTGACTTTCACACCGGCTTCGGCCAGCAGCCGCATGGAGGTGGAGTCGATGCTGTAACGCTGCTTATAAACTACTTCGGCAATTCCGGCATTGATGATCATCTTGCTGCACAGCAAACAGGGACTGAATGTTGTGTAAAGAGTAGCCCCGGCTACCGCAATACCGTGATAAGCTGCCTGCACAATGGAGTTTTCTTCGGCATGGCAGCACAAGCACTCAGTCAATCCCTCGCCGGAAGGTACATTGGAGTTGCAGCGCGGGCAGCCGCCCTCATTGCAGTTTTTGATGCCCCGGGGCGTACCGTTGTAGCCGGTGGAAATGATGCGTTTATCTTTCACCAGCACCGCCGCAACGTGGCGGCGGCTGCAGTTGCTGCGCTTGGAAACCATTTCGGCTATATCCATAAAATAGTGGTCCCAATCCGGCCGTCCGGCTGCGGAGTGGTTAGTCAAGGTGGGAGTAGTCTCCCCGCAATTACTGCACATAATTCACTCTCCATGTATAGGTTTGCTGACGGTGATCAGTCAGTTTGATTTCATCGTTATCGGCCAATGCGCCCACGCCCTGCGGGGTGCCGCTGAAAATCAGATCGCCAACTTTAAGTTCCCAATAGCGGGATATTTCCACGATCAGACGGCGCACCGGATAGATCATATCTTTGCTGTTGCCCTGCTGACGGAGCTCGCCATTGATCATGCCGCTGAACTGCAGAGAATCTATATCATCGCAGCCGGGATCATATTTATGCAGCACGCCCAGCGGAGCGGAATTTTCAAACGCCTTGCTGCATTCCCACGGCAACGATTTGCTGCGCAGCTCTTTCTGCAGCGTGCGCAAAGTCAGATCACAGCCGATACCAATTGCGCCGATAAAGTCAGCAGCCTCTGCTTCCGCAACCGCCCGACCGGAACGACCGATCATAAAAACCAGTTCAGTTTCATAATCAAACTGCCCTGTATACGACGGCGGCGGCGACAAAACGGCCCCGGGAGCAACAAGTGATTCCGCCGGTTTCATAAAAATCACGGGCGGGATCTCCTCAAAACCATGCAGTTCCCGCACATGCTCAGCATAGTTGCAGCCAATGCAGAAAACCCGGCCGGCGCTCATTAAAGTACCATCAACATTTACAAACATGTGGTTTTTTTCCTGTTTTACAACTTGTTTTTACTACTTTGACAGGTTATCTTAATTAAGATAACATAAAATGGAGTTATTGCAAATGTTCAAACACATTCAAGCTGCAGAGTTTTTTATAAAATCGCAACTTAACGCTGATATTTCCGACGGACATGACTTTGATCACACCTGCCGGGTGGTAAAACACGCCCTGGTGATCTGCGACACCATGCCGCAAGCCAACCGGACGATCGTCCATTTAAGTGCCATATTGCACGATGTGGCCAGACCGTTGGAATCCGCCAGCTGCGGCAAACTCGATCACGCTGCAGAAGGTGCCAGGATCGCCCGGGATTTTCTGCTCGGCCGGAACCTTGCTCCGGAGCTGATCGAAGCAGTATGCAAGTGCATAAGCGAACACCGTTACCGTTCCGGCTGCACGCCCGGAACTCTGGAAAGTCAGATCCTTTACGATGCCGACAAGCTTGACAGCTTGGGCGCCGTGGGCATTGCCCGGGCATTTTTGTTTGCTGGACAAGTAGGCGCCAAACTGCACAATGACGCCGCAACCGCACTGAACAGTCCAGCTTATGGGCCGGAAGATACGGCGTATCGTGAATATCTGGTCAAATTGTCAAAAATTCCGGAAAAGCTTTTTACCCCGGCGGCCAGAGCCCGGGCGGCGGAGCTGAAAACATTTATGGCGGAATTTTTTGATCAACTAAATGCAGAATTTTTCCAATAGGAATTTGCAAATCGTCATATTTGGTAGTATTGTATATAAGCGGCTCTTAACGGCCGTTTGTGAAGACACTTTTAAGGTGCCAGCTTAGCTCAGTTGGTAGAGCAGTTGACTTGTAATCACCAGGTCGCCGGTTCGACTCCGGCAGCTGGCTCCATTTTTTTTGCCCAAAACCATCCCAGCGGGGGGCAACAATATTGCTCTCCAAGCACCGCCAGAATGTTATATACAGCATATACACTACACTGCCCACAATACTGGCGGCGATCCACCTACGCACAAGGCTCCGGCGGACAAGGCGAAGTGATGCCGACGCCCGGACTGGTGCAGTTGTAATACGCACGCCTGGGGTGAAAGCTGAATTGTACGGATGGGTACGGATAGGTACGGAAAAGTACGGAGCTGCCGGGCTTTTCGCCCGGCAGCCACCTCCGCACAAGGCTACGGCGGGACAAGCTATCGGTTTGATGGGTAAGGCTTGCTTACCCAACTGGCGTAAAATAAGTCCTATAAGTCCTATAAAAAATACGCCAGCAACCGACTCACCGATGCACTACCCTGCCCCCAATACTGGCGGCGATCCACCTCCGCACAAGGCTCCGGCGGACAAGGCGAAGCGATGCCGCCGCCCGACATCCACCTTCGCACGAGGCTACGGCGGACAAGCCAGTCGGGGTTCTAACGCTCCGACCTCGCAACTGGCGGCGAACGAAGTGATGCCGCCGCCCGACATCAGTCGGGGTTCTACCGTGCTGCTCCGATGGCGGCCGAGCCACTATAGCATTACACGGCCGCCAAGCTGATTAGTATTTCACCAAACGAGGTCGGCCATTTTTATTTTTGCCTCAGCAAAAATAAAAATGGCCAGGAAAAGGTTTGTGAAAAAGGGGATGGGGGGCCGGGGGAAGGGGAAAAAACACTTTCCTCAAAAGTGTTTTTTCCCCTTCCCCCGAATCAGCTCCAGCACCTTGCTTTTTTATTTACCGCGGCCGAGGGCGAAAGCGGTGAGGTTTACTGCGTGGTGTTTTTCGGGCAGAAACTTTTTCAGGGCGTTCAGCCAGCAGTTTTCCGGTATTTCCGGCAAACTGGCGCTGAGTACGCCCAGCATGGCGATATTGATCGTCTTGGGATTTTCCAGCTTGCTGGCATCCACATCGCTCAGGGTGATGAGTTTACCGTCGGCTTTGAGTTTGGGTTTATTGACTTCGATCTGGGTATCTTCCAGCACCAGCAGGAAGTCGGTTTCTCCGGCGGGGATCATGGGGCTGGCCACATCTTCGCCGTAGCGGACTTCGCTGGAAACGGAGCCGCCGCGCTGGCTCATACCATGGACTTCGCTTTTTTTGACATCAAAACCGGCGCTGAACACGGCTTCGGCTACAATATCGGAGGCTTTCAGCACACCCTGACCGCCCAGACCGGCAACAATAATATTTACTGTCTTGCTCATATCAATTCTTTGCTTCCTTGGCTGCTTCTTCGTAACTCTTGGCTTTGACCGCGCCCAGAATGCAGGGGCGGCGGGCGATGATGACCGTAGTATCATTACTGGCCAGACGTTCAGCCAGCACGCTGCGCAGTTTATCCTGTTCAGTCAGCGGGTCGATGATATCAACATTATCCACCCCCATAGCCTTAACAGTATCTTCAATCACCAGCCGTTTTTCGGCCGGAGTATGGTCGAGTTTGCGGCCGGTGCCGGGGTGTTCCTGCAAACCGGTCATGGCTGTGATGCTGTTATCCAGCACCATGACCACATGGCCGGTGGCGGGCTTGTTGTAAATCATATCCACAATGCCGTTGATCCCGGTGTGCCAGAATGTGCTGTCGCCCAGCACGCTGACTACCCTTCGGGCGTCGGCTTCGGGCAAAACCCGGCGCAGGCCCAGACCGGTGGTAACACTGGCGCCCATACATACGCAGGTATCGACCGCTTCAAAGGGCGGCAGCACCCCCAGCGTATAGCAGCCGATGTCGCCGGTAACGATGCAGTTCAACGCTTTGAGTGCTTCGTAAGACTTCCGGTGCGGGCAGCCCACGCACAGCTGCGGCGGCTTGCCGGGAGCCGGAACCGGCTCGGCAGTAAGATCGTTATTCAAAATACGGCGGACACGTTCCACGTTCAATTCGCCGAAACGGTACATTTCGTTCTTGCCTTCCACGTTCAAGCCCATGGCTTTGCACGCTTCAAACAAAATCGGATCGCCTTCTTCGACCACCACGCAGCGTTTGACCGTAGCGGCAAACGCCTTGATCTTTTCTTCCGGCAGCGGATAGGTCAAAGTCAGCTTGAGTATGGAGGCATCCGGGGCCGCTTCCCGGCAATGGTGATAGCTGATGCCGGAAGTGATGATGCCCAATTCGGAATCTTTGCTCAAGAGCTTGGTGTAAACAGTCGAAACGTTGCTTTCGGCAGCGATGTCAGAAAGTTTTTTGCGCAGATTTTTGTGGGCGATCCGGGCGTAAGCGGGGATCATCACGTTGGATTTGACATCCTTGGTGTAAGCTGCCGGAGCAACTTCCACTGCCTGTTCACGCCGGGCGACCAGGCTCTTGCTGTGGCAGACCCGGGTAGTCAGGCGGTAAAGCACCGGCTGGTGGAATTTTTCGGAAAGCTCAAAAGCTTCAAACAAAAAGTCATACGCTTCCTGCGAGTCCGACGGTTCAAACATCGGCACTCCGGCAGCAGCGGCGTAACGGCGATTATCCTGTTCGTTCTGGCTGGAAGCCATCCCCGGATCGTCAGCGGTGATGATCACCAGACCGCCCGGCGTGCCGGAATAAGCAATAGTGAACAGCGGGTCGGCAGCTACGTTCAAACCAACATGCTTCATCGTAGCTAAAGTACGCACCTGCCCGAAGGCTCCGCCGATGGCATTTTCCAAAGCGGTCTTTTCATTGGGCGACCATTGGGCCTTGCCGCCGAGCTTGGAAAATTCGTCCAGAATTTCCGATGAGGGGGTACCGGGATAACCGGCACCGAAAGCAACACGGGCATCAAAAGCGGCCAATGCAATAGCTTCATTGCCGCTGAGCAGTTGTTTTCCTGCCATAGATAATTACTCCTCAAAACATTGGTTAATATGTTCTTTATCAATTGGTTTGGTTAACAAACTCACGATTATCAGCATCAACGCCGCCAGCGGCAGCGCATAACAGATGGTATCAACAAACGGCCACGGAAACTTGCTGATGATCTCATCGCTGCCGAAAATCATTTTGCAGATTCCCAGCGCCTTGGATTCGGCCCGGTGCATGAACATCAGCCCGAAGGCACTGACGGCCGCTCCGGTAATAATGCTGGCCCAAATACCGGGCCGGGTCGCCCGGCGCCAGTACAACGCCGCAAAATATGCCGGCAGAAAAGCCGCCGCACAGATCCCGAAAAAGATCGCTGTGCCCCGGGCCACAATACCGGGCGGGAAGATGTAGGCCACGGCAATGCTGGCAATGATCCCCAGTACGATGCCCAGCCGGGTGATTTTTTTGCTGTCGCACTTTTCGCCCAACAGCGTCCGGCAGAGGTCGTAGCCCAGACTGCTGCCGTTGACATGCACCAGCGAGCTTAACGTGGACATAGCCGCCGAAAGCAGCGTAAGCATGAATATATAGACAAACGCCTTGGGCATGGCCGCATCGATAAACCGGGGAATGATCAAATCCGCATTGCCGCCGGCCGCCTGAATGGCGATCACATTTTCGTGCCGCAGAAACCACACATTGGCCAGCGCACCTACCACATAAGCTATACCGGCAGTGCAGAGGATGAAAACCGATCCGACCAGTACGGCACGGTTGAGCTGCTTACCGCTTTTGACAGTCATAAAACGCACCGCCAGCTGCGGCTGCGCCAAAGCTCCGATGCCCACGCCGAGGATCAAGCTGGAAATCAACGTCCATGACCACTGCGAATTCCAGCGGGGCATACTTGTCCAGCCCTCATGGCCCAGGGCGGCCAAATTGGCCGGAACCAGGTGTTTCATATCGCTCAGCGTTTGATGCGCCGTAACGAGTCCACCCAGCTCTTTGTAGGTCATGACCAGCAGCGACAGCATCCCGATGACCATCACCACCCCCAGCATGGCATCTACATACATCACGCCTTTGATGCCGCCGAAGCTTACATAGATCGACACCACAACTGCAAAAATCAGCAAGGCAGCATTGTAGTTGATCCCCAATGCCTGCTCCACAAAACGGGCACCGCCGATCAGCACCACGCCGGAATAGATCGGCATAAAAATAACGATGATCGCCGCAATCAATATCTTGATCCGGTGCGATTGAAAACGCAGTCCGATAAATTCCGGAAAAGTATTGGCATCCAGCTTCTGCCCGATCCGGCGGGTGCGGCGTCCGAAGACCAGAAATGCCAGCAGCACCCCTACAGCTATATTCATAAACGGCAGCCACAGCAGTCCCATGCCATACAGTCCGGCCACGCCGCCGAAGCCCACGATCGCCGAAGTGCTGATAAATGCCGCCCCGTAGCTCATAGCCATGACAAACGGATGCACCGAATTACCGCCGACCAGATAATCCTTGGAACTGGCAGTAGCCCGGTAGCCGCGATAACTCAAAAACGCCACCACGGCCAGAAATACCGGCAGAATAATACAAAGCAAAGTCACATTCATTTGCTGCTCTCCCCGCTGTCATCGCCGGTATTGTAACAGACAATACCATATATCACACATATCAGAGTCACAGCAATATTGGCCAGATAGGCCGCTGCCACCCACGGATCACTCATTCCCAACATAAAAAAACTCCTGTCAAATATGCAATTTACATACATTTGATTAATATAGCACTTTTAGCGCACTTCGGCAAATTTTTTGCGTTAAAAGCTGCAAAGTTCAAGCGTATGTGAATCGCCGGATGGATCTTGAGCGGGCAGCTGCATGTTCATTCAGCAGATCAATTTGTGCAGCAGGATATTCTGATCGGATTTTTTCACTGTTTCGGCTATGTTGCGCAATGCTGCCTGCACAGTGGTGTGATTTACAGCGGTAATATTGACTGTTTCATCCAGCTGCCAATTATCGTAGCGGGTCAAAACTTCCAGCAGCGTCATTTTTTCCAGCGGCATCGCCGGGGTATAGCCGGGGTTGTCGTACTCCTCGCTGGCGGCGGCCGTCAGGATGTGGTGCGAACACAAATTGAACAATATTTCGTTGGTCAGCGTAAAAGATATGTTCAGTTTCGCCGCCAGATCATCGGCAGTCAGCAACGCTTTGCCTTCCGCAAATTCTTTGGCGCAGCAGGCGGCCATCAATAACGCCAGCAGACGTTTTTCTCCCTCGCTGCGTTCGTGGTCACGGGCCTGCTTGCTGTCGTAGTCAAACCGCTGATACAAAAAGCTCAACGTCACGCCGTAAAGCACGATCAGCCAGCTTAAATAAAGCCAGATCAAAAACAGCGGCAACGCCGAAAAACTGCCGTAAATGACGTTGTATCTGGACAAAGCCATCTGCACAAAAATATATCCGCCCTGCAGCAGCTGATAAATACTCCCGGCCAACACCCCGCCAAAAAGTGCGGCGCTGAACCGCACCCGGGTATTGGGCAAAAATACATAAATAAAGGTAAAAAGCATCCAGGTCAAAAAGTACGGCACGCACTGCAAGCCAAATTCGATCAAAGCCCGGCTGCCGCTCAGCCAGCGGTGATTTTCGGAAAATGACTGCAAATAGTGCGCCACCACCACCGAAGCCGAGCTGGCCGCCAGCAGCAGTACCGGTGCGATCACCAGAAACGAGAGATAATCGGTAATCTTGCGGAAAATCGTCCGGTCTTTTTTAACTTGCCAGACCCGGTTGACCGCTTTTTCGATATTGCCGATCATCTTGATGACCGACCAGCAGAGGATCAATGCGCCCACTCCAGCTACGATCCCGCCTTTGGTTTCCCGCAAAGTAGTATCAGCAAAATTATAGAGCCAGCTCAGCACTTCGCTGTGTTCGCTCATGCGTGACTCCAGTTCCCGCTTCAGCCACTCATCCAGCTCAAAACCTTTGGCCACCCCAAACAGCAAAGCAAAGACCGGCACGATCGCAAACAAAGTAAAATAGGTCAGCGAAGAAGCCCGCAGCTGCCCTTCTGCGGCGGCAAAAGTCTTGAACGATTCAATAATCACATTCAGCCAGCGCCGGAAATACCAGCTCAGCGGACGACGGGATTTTTTATCCATAATATTCACCTGTTGATTAAATTAATTTATGTCAATATATAACTTGAGATGGGAATTGTCAAATTTCGGCAGATTATTTTTCTCCGGGAGTTGATTTTTTGCCGCTCCGGTGTTAAATTGACTTTTGAAGCACAGCAAACTCAAATCTGGCAGGATAAAATGTAATGAAAGAACAACTTGATATTGTCAAACTCGATTGCGAGGAACGCTTTGGCCTGAGCAGTGCCAACTGGTGTGCCGCCGGGAAATTTTCCAGTCTGGTACTGGGAGTGATCTTTTGCGCCTTGATATACGGAACCTTGTCGCTGCTGCGGATCTTTTATCCGGAGGCAGTTTTTATTGAAATGTTTTTCCCAAACGGCGAGGCCGAACGCAGCTGGATACCGCTGCTGACTGTGCTGCTGGCCATGTGGGCGCTGGGGATGCTGATGATCAAACGCAGCAAATTATCTGCCCAGCGCAAGGCGGCAAAAATACTGTCCGGGATCGACAACGCCTCCTGCTTGAATTTGCAAAAAGAGCTTGATGATGCTGAATATATAACCTATCTGGCGCTGCGCAAAACCCTCCAGAGTCAACCAGCAGATACTCCGACCGGCCAACTGGCCGAAACAGTGGCGCAGCGCTGCAGTGATCTGGAGCAGGATTCCGAAATAAGCTTTATGCCCATAAGCTGTTTTATCTGGTCGGTGCCGGTGCTGGGATTCATCGGTACAGTGCTGGGGCTGGCTAAAGCGGTGGGCAACTTTGGTGCATTGACCGGAGCGGACGATAAATTGAACTTCAATGCTGTTCTGCCGCAAGTTACCAGCGGACTGGCCACGGCATTTGAAACGACATTGATTGCACTGGTGCTGGCGCTGATATTGCAGATCATAGCGTCGTTCCAGAATCAAGCCGAAGCGGAATTTTTGCATAATCTCAAAACTTCGGTCTTAAATGACCACCTCAACGATCAGAAAAAAAGTTACTGATAATGAAAACGTTCCGGCGGCGGCCCTTCCGGCAGGCGGTATCATTTTTTGCTTTTCAGGATATAATCACAGCATTAGCAGGCTCGCTGATGATCATTGTGCTGGTCAGTGCGTGGCTCAAAAAAAACACCTCCGATGCACCTCCCGGAACTGCCGGCGCCAGTTACCGCAGCTACCGGCAGCTTACTGACCAAATCGCTCAGACCAACCGCCGGATCGACTGGCAGCGCAGTCAGCTTGAAGAACTCCGCAGCCGGCATCAAAAGCACACCCGACAGAATCAACAACAGAAATTGCAGCATCACCACAGGTTCCAGCTGGCCGAATTGGAAAAAGTCATCAACGAACGCCAACAGCTCCAACAGCAGCTGCAGCAGGAAATCGCGCAACTGGAACAAGCGGCCGCCCCGATCGGTGAACAGCAAAAAAAATATCTTCAGCTGGCCGCCGAGGCTCAACAGCTTCGGCAAAAACTGAACGACCGGATGCTGCGCAGAAAACTTTCCGTTGCCGGACGGCGCACGGCCATACTTGATTGCGCCCGCCATGCGTGGCGCTGGAGCGATACCCCCCAAGTGTGGCAGCTTTTGGGCCAAGCCCACGCCGATCACCCCCCGCTGCCAGCCCTGGAGGGTTATCGGGAACTGCGCCAAAAATTACAGAATACCACCCCTGCGATCGAACAGCTGGTCATTGCGGTGCGCCCCTCGGGCGGAATGTTTGCGGAAGCACTCAAAGCTGATTTGCATCAACACTTTCCGAAGTTGAAAATCATTATGGAACCGCTCTTTTCGGAAAATGCCGGAGGGTTGGAATTATGAAAAAACACCTGCTGCCGCCGGACAGTCTGGAGCTTTTGCTGGATGCCATGTGCAATATTTTTGGTGCGGTGCTGCTGCTGGCGATCGTGCTGGGCGGCGTAACGACCGGCCAAAAGCTGCTGGATCCGGAACAATATATCGATGCTCAAAAGCTTAAAGCGGCCCAACAGGAACTGGTGTTTTTGCAGACTCAACTGAAAAATCTGCAGCTGGAAAGTTCGCTTTTAACTTCCCTGCCACCGCCGGATACCGCCACCGGCAAAACCGATAATACTTTGCAGGAGCGTTATCGAGCCGCCGCTCAAACCGCCAATCAATTGGCCGACAATATAGAACGCTCCCAACAAAAACTGCGCCAGCTGCACCGCGAACGCCAGCTCCGGGCAAATGCCGATCGTCCCGGCAGCACTCAAGCCTTGCAAACCGAAATCAGCCAACTGAAAAAATCCCTGCAGCAGCTCCCCGGTCAGCCCGAGCAACTGCCGCTGGCTGTTCCGGTAAAAAACCGCCAGCCCTGGCGGCTGCTGCTCACCGCTCAAAAGCTCTTTCTGATCGGCAGCAACCAGCAGCTGCGCACAGCCGCTGACACTGTTGGCGAGGTAACGGTAAAACGCTTTTCGGCCCACGGCCACACCTTTTACCGGCTGGCGCCCCAACCGGACAAAGGGCATACGGCGGAAAATTTCCAGCATTCACTGTTCCGCCTGCTGCCGGATGACCGTCAAAACTATTTTATTGAAATACTGGCCACGCCGGATGCCGTTGCCCTGACCGCTCAAATTTTGGAAATACTGCGGCAAAACCAATGGAGCTATTTCTGGCGCATCATTCCGGATTCCGGAGCTATCTTGCGCACGGCCGAAAGGAGCAATTATGAAGCTCAAATATAAAATCAGGATCATCATACTGCTGGTGTCGGCAATCGCTCTGGCTTTATTGATCAATTTTTTGCGTTCCAACAACTTGCGCGATCCGCGGCATCCCCGCCGCAAATTTTTGTCCAATACCGCTGACGCCAGGCATACCTCACCGGCAAGCTTGCAGCGCTACAGCACTGTGCTGCCGGAAAGCCCCGCAATAAGTGTTGCCAATGAACTCAGCCGGAAACTCTGCTCCTGTGCCGAAAGTGCGCTGCTGCAGCTGCTGCCGGAGGGTGCAGTCATTCTGCCGCCGGATAGCCGTACACCGGCACTTGAACTGCTGGATGATCACACTGCGATTGTTTCCGGGCGGGCGGCCGTTCCTGCAACACATCAGCAGATTGAACAACGCTTCAGCTATCAAATCAAGGTCAATTTTCTGCCCGACGGCAGCTGTTCGGCGGCTTTTCCGGCCATTACCCGGCTGACAAATTGAAAAATTTTTGTTCTGCTGTTGCTAAAAACAATAATCTATAGTATATTATAGTTTGATGAAATCGTTTTTAAATATATAATGACGGAGATTTTTAATATGCGTTTAAGTAAACTCGTCGGACGCCGGATCAAGGAAGATCCCAAGGATGCCAAGACTGTAAGCCATAAATTCCTCGTGCGGGGCGGTTATGTCCGTCCGGTTTCGGCGGGGATCTATTCGCTGCTGCCCACCGGCAAGCGGGTCATTGCCAAGATCGAAGCGATCATCCGTGAGGAAATGAACAAAATCGATGGGCAGGAAGTGCTCATGCCGGTGGTGCTGCCCGCTGAATTGTGGGAAGAATCCGGCCGCTACGGCAGCGTCGGAGCTGAATTGCTGCGCTTCAGCGACCGCAACAACAAACCCATGATCCTGGGCATGACCCACGAAGAAGCTGTCGTGCATCTGGCCCGTACCGAGTTGACCAGCTACCGGCAGCTGCCGGCCATGCTCTATCAGATCCAGACCAAGTACCGCGATGAAGCCCGCCCCCGGGCCGGACTTATCCGGGTGCGTGAATTCACCATGAAAGACGCCTACAGTTTCCACACCGATCAGGCGGATCTGGAAAAATATTACGCCCGCTGCCACGAAGCCTATGTGCGGATCTTCCAGCGGCTGGGCATGAAAAATGTTTTGAGCATCGAAGCTAATTCCGGCATGATGGGCGGAGCAGTTTCGCACGAGTTTATGGCTCTGTGCGATTGCGGCGAAGATACCATTTTCTACTCGCCCGACCGCCAGTACCGGGCCAACCGGGAAGTGGCCACCGCAGCGTGGAAGTTTGAAAAACCCGCCGCCGCTCTGCCGCTGGAAAAAGTCCACACCCCCAACTGCAAAACCATCGAAGAAGTGGCCGGATTCCTCAAAGTCCAGCCCGAAAATACCGGCAAAGTGGTATTTTATCAGAACGCCATCACCGGCGAACTGATCTGCGCCTTGATCCGGGGCGATTTTGAAGTCAACGAAAGCAAACTGGCCAACGCTGCGCAGGCTCCGGAACTCAAATTTGCCGACGATGAATCCATCCGCAAAGCCGGCTGCGTACCCGGTTTTGCCTCCATCATCAACATCGACGCCAGCAAGATGAAAATGATCGTTGACCGTTCCGTGGCCGAATCCGGCAATCTGGTGGTCGGGGCCAACGAAGCGGACTATCACTACATAAACTTCAACTACGAACGGGATTGCGATACCGCCGCCTCGCTGGTAACTGATATTGCCACTGTGCGGGAAGGCGACCCCTGCCCGGTGACTGGCGAACCGTTGAAAATGGAACGGGGCATTGAAGTCGGGAACATCTTCCAGCTGGGCACGAAGTATTCTGCGCCCATGGGCTGCAACTATTTGGATGTCAACGGCAAGAGTCACCCGATGATCATGGGCTGCTACGGCATCGGCGTGGGCCGGGCCATGGCCAGCGTGATCGAACAATCCTGCGATGATTACGGCCCAATCTGGCCGATTTCCATTGCGCCGTGGCAGGTGGAAGTCGTGGCCATCGGCTACGATAAGCCCGAAATCAAGGCCGCTGCCGACAAAATTTACAACGATCTGCAAGCTGCCGGCGTGGAAGTTCTTTTTGACGACCGCGGCGAAAAGCCCGGCTTTATGTTCAGCGATGCCGACTTGCTGGGTATACCGTTCCGGGTGGTGGTGTCGCCCAAGACTATGGCCGAAAATTGTGCGGAATTCCGCCGCCGGGACTGCCGCGATGCCGAACGCATTGCGCTGGATGCGGTCAATAATATTGCAGTCGAAGCAGTCAATAAAGAAATGGCCCTTTACCAATAAGGTTTTACATCATGTGGAATTATAACGAAAAAGTCATGGATCACTTCCTCAATCCCCGCAATGTGGGCGAGGTGGAAAATCCCGACGGCGTGGGCGATGTAGGCAATATAACCTGCGGAGATGCGCTGAAATTGACCTTCAAGCTGGATGAAAACGGCCGCATTGCCGAAGTAAAATTCAAAACTTTCGGCTGCGCCAGTGCCATTGCCTCCAGTTCGGCATTGACCGAACTGGTCAAAGGTATGACGCTGGAAGAAGCCAGCAAAGTAACCAATCAGGATATCGTGGCCTTGCTCGGCGAATTGCCGGAAGCCAAGATGCACTGTTCCGTTATGGGCATGGAAGCATTGCAGGCGGCCATCGCCAACTACCGGGGCGAAGAAGTCGTCGATAATGGCGATGATCACGAAGGTGCGATCATCTGCAAATGCTTTGGCGTTACCGATACAAAAATCCGCAACGTGGCCAAACAGAACAATTTGCATAAAGCTTCAGAAATCACCAACTTCTGCAAAGCCGGCGGGGCCTGCGGCAGCTGTCTGGACGAGATCCAGCGGGTGCTGGATGAGTTGTGGAACCTTGCGCCGGCGGCCAAGGCCGCTCCGGCCGCCGATGAGTTTGCCAAATTAACTACCGTGCAGAAGGTGTTCCGGGTGCAGGAAGTCATCGAAAAAGAGATCCGCCCGCTGCTGGAACACGACGGCGGCAGCATCGAACTGGTGGATTTGAACGGCAACAATGTCATTGTGCGGTTGACCGGCCGCTGCTCAAGCTGTCCCTCCGCCGGAGTCACACTCAAATACACAGTACAGGATAAATTGCGGGAATTTGTCAGCAGCGATCTGACAGTGGAGAGCATATAATGTCCGAAGCACAAGTAATTTATGTAGATAACAACGCCACCACATCCGTTGCGCCGGAAGTGCTGGAAGCCATGCTGCCGTATTTGACCAAGTGTTACGGCAACCCCGGCAGCATCCACACGTTTGGCGGCAGCGTAGCCGGAGAAGTGGAAAAAGCCCGGCTCAAGATCGCTGAGCTGCTCAACGCCGATCACCGCAATCCGGATGGGGAAGCTACCGAAATAATTTTTACCTCCTGCGGTACCGAGAGCGACAACGCCGCCATCTGGAGCGCGCTGCTGACCAATCCGGAACGCAAAAAAGTCGTGGCCAGCAAGGTCGAACACCCGGCCATCCTGAATCTGGGCCGGGAGCTGGAACGGCGGGGATACATTTTTGAAACCATCCCCGTGGATGCCAACGGCCGTATCGATCTGGCGGCGATGGAAGCGGCAGTCGACGACAATACCGCCATCGTCAGCGTGATGTATGCCAACAACGAAATCGGCAACATCTACCCGGTGGAAAAAATCGCTGAGATCGCTCATAAACACGGCGCACTTTTCCACACCGATGCCGTACAGGCCGTGGGCAAAGTACCCATCGATCTGGCCCACAGCCAAATCGATATGCTCAGCTGCTCGGGACACAAACTCCACGCCCCCAAGGGTATTGGAGTGCTGTACGTCCGGCGGGGCATCCGTTTCCGGCCCTTTATCATCGGCGGCCATCAGGAAAAGGCCCGCCGGGGCGGTACCGAAAACGTTGCCAGCATCGTTGCGCTGGGCAAGGCCGCTGAATTGGCCAAAAACGGAATGGCTGAAGAAGTAAAATATCTGACCATGCTCCGTGACCGGCTGGAAAAAGGCCTGCTGGAGCGGGTGCCCAGGATCCGGATCAACGGCGATAAATCTTCCCGGCTGCCCAATACGTCCAGCGTCAGTTTTGAATACATCGAAGGCGAAGCGATCCTGCTGCTGATGAATCAGTTCGGCATTTGCGCCTCTTCGGGCAGTGCCTGTACTACCGGCAGTCTGGAGCCGTCGCATGTGCTGCGGGCCATGGGGATACCTTACACGGCGGCGCATGGCACGATACGTTTTTCGTTTTCGCGCTACAACACCGTTGAGGAGGTGGATTTTATTCTGGAAAAACTGCCGCCGATCGTCAACACCCTGCGGAAACTTTCGCCCTATTGGAAAGAGGAGTACGCCCAATGATCAAGCTCAGCAGCAAAGATATAACGCCGGGTCAGCCGGAATTGATTTTTCCGGTGCGCTGGACCTATCGGGCCGTGGTCGATGCCACCGAACCGGATGCGTTGGAAAATCTCAACAAAATTCTGGAAAAATTCCGGTACAGCGAGCGTTTTGCCATCGGCAAATCCTCCAGCGGCCAGCGATATAAGAGTTTTCATGTGGAAGTCGAAGTGCCGAACCGGGAGATCATGAATCTGCTGGCAAAGGAACTCGGAGCAGTAAAAGGGGTGAAATTCCTGCTGTGACCCTCAGCAAAAAACACCGGGGCTGCCGCAAAACGGTCAAGTTTTGCAGCGGCCCGTTTTTTTATCAGAAATTACCGTTATCAGTCCAACACAACCTCTTTATATCCAATATAAATAAAAATCTTACACCTGTTTTCAAAAAAATTTGATATTTATTTTTTGTCTTTTTTGCCTATTTTGCTTGTAATTTTTGTATGGAGAGTGTAACTTAAATTGCCCGGGTATTATATATATTGTATATACCCGCAACGGAGGTGCGGAAAACATGGGGGCATAAAAGACCTTTTCAGCAGCTTACCTGTTTTTTGCATTGAATTCAAAAATTTTTTTCGTGGAAAAATTAACATTTACAAAGGAGAAAAACCATGAAAATCAAGCAATTTGTGACTGTTTTGGCGGTCGCCGCTGCTGTCGCCGGCTGGGCTGACGAAAAGAAATTTGAAGTCCCCACCAATACCAACCCCGGCAAGATCTGCGTGCTGGTCACTGATGTCGGCACCATCGATACCGTGGCCAAAACCGAAGAATTTTTGACCAAAATCAAACAATTCAACATCGATGAAGCTCCGCAGATGAGCGACGCCGACAAAGCCGCCGATCCCAATCTGGCCAGAAAAGAAATCAACTTCCGCTTTAACGACAACATCCGCCGCTACAACGAACAGCAGCGGGAAGTCGCCCGGCAGAACCGCCGAATGGAACGTATTCTGGAAAATCTGCGCACGTCCATTATCGGCAACAACACCAAGCGGGATATTGTAGTGGCCAAGCAGTATCTGCAGAGCTATCTGTCGGAATATTCCGACTTCATTCAGGTGATCGACCGCAGCAATACTTCGCTGGCTGAAGTGGAAAAGGCCATCAGCGGCAACGATCAGCAGGATCTGGCTTCGGCCTGCGTTTTCCTGACGGTGATCATGCAGGATCTCAAGCAGGAGTCCACCACCGTCAGCGTAGGCAACACTCTGGTCAAAAAGACCACCTATACCCAGAAAGCGGTCGGAAATCTGCGTGACTTTAACGGCAATGTGATCACGGCCTTTAATGTTGTGGCCAAAACCGGCAAACGTCAGACCAGCGCCTCCCGCGTCACGGGCTACAATCCCTCCTCGGATCTGATGGAAGAAGTTCTCAAGCAGATCGCCGAAAAGATCGCCGACTACTATGTAGTAAGTCTGGAATTCAAGTGCGCCGGTCCCAAAGGCGACGATGACTTTGATGCCGATACCGTGACCTTTACTGTGGACGGCAAAGAATTTGAAAACGGCGATAAAGTCGTGGCTGGCAAACACACCATCACCGCCGAAGCCGAAGGCTACAAGCCGATCAAAAAATCGATGACTGTCAAAGGCAAGCGCAAGAAAGTTATTTCCAAGCTCAAGTTTAAGAAACTTCCTCCGCCCAAGGCTGACAAAGCCGACGACGCTGAATAATTTATTATCAGTAAATATAACGGGATGAAAAAAATGAAAATTCAGAATAAATTTTTGCTTGGCGCCGCCAGTCTGGCGCTTATGGGAATGCTCAGCGGCTGCGTGAGTTTCAGCGACTGCGCCGCAATGCCGGGCGATGCTGACACCGATAAGGGCAACATGCCTTTTGTGGCTCAGGCCCGCAAAGATTACGAAGCCCGCAAGCAGTTCAAGCGCAAAGTCGTGATCAAAATGTCCGAAAAAGGCTATCGCTTTCTGACCGTCGATCCGCGTCGCCGGGGTTCCAGCCGCATCTTCCTTACCGATGGGCTGCGCAGAGATTTGATGGCTACGGCGGACTCCACGCTGACCAACATTGTCAGCACCATGCAGGATTTTGAATTGGTCAACAGTGAATCCAGCTTGCGCACCACGCCGGGCGCCACGATCACCCGGGTTCCGGCAGCGCCCCAGGCTCCCAGCGGGCCGTATTTGCTCACGTTCAACATCAACGATGTGGAAATGAGCGACGCCAACGATGCCATCCGGGGCGTGACCAACATTGCCGATATTGCCATGAGTGCCAGCGGAGCATCCCGCAACAGCCGCCGGGCGGTGCAGCGTGCCAATGAAATACATTGGTACTATGCCAACGTAAGTTTGGAAGTGACTCTGACCGCTCCGAACGGCAAAAATGTTTTCAACTTCGCCGAAACAGTGGTGTATCCGGAAATGCTGCCCGGCAACCGCCCCAGCGAAAGCACTCTCAAGCAGGCAGTTGCCCATGCTGTGCGGGAAGCCATGAAGCAGTACGTCATTGCGTTCGGACCGCCGCTGTATGTTGATCAGACTGTAGGTGACGGTTTGTTTGCCCGCTTGTCGGCCGGCAGCGAATACGGCATCAGCAAAGGTCAGCGGGTGCGGTTCTTCCGCTGGGTATCCCGCCAGGTGCCCACGCTGCCGGGCGAGCCAGAAAAATATGAAGCCAGCAAGCAGATCATCCGGGAAGGTGTGGTCGGCTACTGCGGTGCGCCGGTGGATAGAGATCACGCCTGGGTCTATGTGGACGGCAATAACGAACCGGGCAAAAAGTCGGTCTTCACCTGGACTTCGGCTGAAATCGTCAAATAAATTTTTAATCAGGGTCGTATAAATGAAAATGTGGAAATACTATCTGGCAGCGATTTTTCTGGGCTGCCTGACATTCAATATCGCTGCTGAAGAAGCCGACGGGCCGGATATGCGCCCGCTGGTTTGCATCGAAAAAGACAAAATTGCCAACAAAACCGATAACCGCAGAGCCAATTTTTCAGCTTTGATCGACCGCCTGAACCACAATCTGGTGCAGTGCGGTATCTATCGGGTCATTGATATGCAGAATCTGGCCGATGTTCTTAAAGACAACGAAAAATTTGCAGCTGTAGCCGATGACGGCGGCAAAGAAACCAAAATCCAGACGCCGGGATTCTTCATCCGCATGAACGTTACCCAGTACGGTTTTTCCAGCGAAGTCCAGCGAGATGCTCTCTACGGCCAAACCAGCCGCAATGAAGTTGCCACGGTGGAATTGATCCTGACTCTGGTGGATATGCGTACCGGCCAAACGGTCAAAAGTGCCAACATCAGCCGGACAGCCGTTGCCGCAGCAACGGCGGCTCCCGGCAGCGCAAAAGCCGGCAACTACCGGGAACAGAGCTTGCAGGAAGCCTGCCGTTATGTCTGCGAAGATATCCTCAAAGTACTGTACCAATTTACGCCGTTTTATGTAATGGATGTCAACGGTCAGGAAGTGATGATCGATGCACCGGCACAAGTTGCGCCGGTGAACAGCACGTTTGATATTTTCAAAACCGGCAAAGCGATCCGCAACCGCCGCACCGGTAAAGTCACCCGGCGGGAAACCAAGATCTGCACGATCGTCATCACCGCTCCCGGCGAAGACGGCAGCACGGGCCGGGTGTTCCAGCTTTACACGCAGGATCCGGTCAAAGTTGATTACATTGCCCGTCCGGCGACAGCTCCGGCAGCTGTAGCGGCTCCGGCCACTGCTCCGGCCGCACCGGTAGGTACTGCGGCGGCACCTTTCTAAACCGGCCAAGCTGATTCTTGATAAAACTGCTGTTCAAATCATTTTTGAGCAGCAGTTTTTTTTGAAGATTTTTTAATTGCAACTTATTTGAGGTTTGATTTTCGGCGGGCGTTATGCTATATTACTTGGCATTAAGAAAAAAGAGGCAAAAATGCTTGCACAAATTGCATGTATGTTTTTAACTGTCGGAGTGATGTTTTCTGGCAATTCCAATCATATACAAGGTAAAATTATGGTTAATGCCCCAAATTTTGTAATGGGACGAGTTGTTTGACAAAAGTGCATCTGACCTCTTATTTTTTAATAACCGCAAAAAAGTAACGGAAGAACCAGATGCGCAATGAAATTACCGGGGAAATGTCGATTTGTCAAGCGGAAAATGGGTTTTCATTGGATGAATTGGCAAAAAAGTGGGCCCATGTCTTTTTTTTCACAAAATTCAGGACAATAACAGGGAGTAAAGTGTTATGCGTAAATTTATTTTTTATCTTTTGCTGTTGGGAGTATTTTTTACTCTTTCCGGATATGCTTACGCCCAAAACACGCTGCAATCCAACCATTCACAATATTTATCTGAAGGAAAAAAAATGAATCCAGCTGCCCATGAAGAATGTCCATTGATTCCCATGTGGGCGATCAATGGCAACCCCAGTCGGGAATTTTTATATGAACGGATGAAAAATTGGCGGTCCACCGGCATTACCCAGCTTATGATCTATGCCCGGAGCGGGCTGGAAGTTGAATATATGTCAGAAAAATGGCTGGATATTTGCGAATGGATCTGCGAACATGCCGTAACTCTCGGCTTTACTTCGATTTGGCTCTA
>SUWF01000018.1 GCA_015061575.1 Lentisphaerota bacterium | reverse complement strand
AGCCTCGGCGACGGCGGAACCCCATTTTCCAAAAACTTTCGCCGGAATTACTTTTATTACGAGTAATAAAAGTAATTCCAACTTATTTTATATAAGAAAGATACCGTATTTTATATATTATAAAATTCACTGCTGCTATATGAATTCAAGCTTACTGTTTTTTTCGACAGCAACTAAAAATTCATGCAAAAAACAGGGGCATTACAACCTTTTGCGAGGTTTTGCAACAGCCCCCCAGCATCGGGCGGAAAAATTATTTGCTGTCAAGTATTACA
This sequence comes from Lentisphaerota bacterium, assembly GCA_015061575.1. Classification (GTDB taxonomy): domain Bacteria; phylum Verrucomicrobiota; class Lentisphaeria; order Victivallales; family Victivallaceae; genus SIG78. The sequence continues at coordinate 59,584 of SUWF01000018.1, read as the reverse complement.
ATAGTATATACTTTGATCAGTTCCGGCGGGACCGTTACGTTTATAACATTATCTTTATTGGTGAACTGCAGCGCTTTGCGCCCGGCAAAATCCGGCGATATGGCGTAAACTTGTTTGACCGGCATATCGTTGACCGGCAGCTGGAAGCTCACCGGATTTTTCAATGCCGGATAAGCGTCCGCCGGTACGGTGTGATCCATTACTTCCCCCTTCCGGATGGCCGAACCGGTCATATTGAGAAAATGCACCAGATAACGTTCCGGCTCCCGATAGAGCGTGGTGTAGACCTTGCGTGGTGCATCGGTCGTCCAGCAGGAACTTTTGCTCAATCTTTCCCGCAGGAGCCGGTGCATGAAGTCCGCCAGTGCATCGTCACGGGTAAAGTTCCATTTGCGGCCCGGCGCGCCTTCAAGAGCGTAAAGCGATCCGGCCAGCTGCATGGGCTGATATATGAATTTGCCTTTGCCCCAGGATTTTTCGATCCAAAGCGGGAACTTGCCGATCGGCGTGATCGCCGAACCGGACGGCGAGGCCCCCCGGATGGTCGGTTTGGTGGTAAAGTAAGTTACCGGGTTCTGCATGGTGACGATTTTGCCGTCGGCAGTTTCAAACTCAGTGATATTGCGCAGCGGCGAATTATGCACATTAAAGCCGAACACGTCCTTAAAGAGCCACTCTTTGCGGAAATTACCGTACTGATCAAAAATACCGGTAATGTTGCACAGCCACACGGTACCGCCGTTTTGGGCATATTCTTTGATCGCCGCAGCCTGTTCTTCGCTCAAACAGCCCGATGATCCCAGCGAAACCACATCGAATTGCTTCAAAACTTCGGGCTTGAGGCTGACTTCGCCGATGATCTGATAGGGTATGTGCATTTCTTCCAAAGTCTGCGCCAAACCAAACAATTCCGGCTCAAAGCCCACCAGACGGTTGAAATCACGGCTGGAGCGCGAAAAAAGCAAAGCAATTTTAGCTTGCGGTACCGCAGTGACCGGATCCATATTGTCCGGGTGTTTGGTAAAGTTCTGGAAGTCAGTCTTGCCGGCGGGACAGGTCATGTAGCTGATCATAGGCTGCTGGGCCAGCATGTTGCAGACCGCATAGCTCATATAACGCACGTCCCAATTATTGTTGTAGAAAAGCGCCCAAATCGGCGTGCCGTAAGCAAATTTGAGCAGATTGAACGCCTTGCGCATGGGGATGGTGCCACGGACACTTTTGTAGGGGTTGCGGGTCATTACTTCGGTGCCGAACCAGTCGATGGCCCGGGCGTATTCTTCCAGATCCCGGGCGCTGTTGCTCTGCCGCAGCCGTGATGCCGTAAGCCCGTAATGTGTGGTGTACTGCATAAACGATACATTCGGATTGATCTTGCTCAATTTGCTGCGCAGATTGATAAAAAAGTCCGTTTCGCGAACCAGTTTCCACTCCAGCCAGACCTGAAACAGCTTATTGGTGTGGGTGTTGAGCGCCGGATCGCACTCGTTGACCGGCAGATACCAGTTGGTATCTTCGTGGAACTTTTTCCGGCAATCTGCGCAGACACAGCCGTGCGAAAAGAAGTTGACTTCGTCCAGCTGCAGGCCATCCATGCCGCGCCGGACAAGTTCGCTGCAGTACTCAGTGTAAGTATCGACAAACTTCCTGTTCATGATGCAGAAGCGGTGGTTGGGCAGTCCGTGGCGGATATCGCGCTCAGTTTCGCTCAAACGTTCCGCCATGACCCGGAAACCGGAATCGGTGTTCCACAGCAGTGTGGCATCGTGATGGTCAATGATCTTGAGATTGCGTTTATGTGCTGCAACGGCGACTTTTTCCAATTCATCAAGCATCCGTTTTTCGTGGCCCTTGTAGGCGTGGCGGGCATGCAGACCGCCGACCATGATGGTGTTGTATTTGAGCTTGACCAGATTATCCAGATGCAGTTCCAGACCTTCGGGATCATCTTTGTACTCGTTCCAGGTATACCCGCCGAAAGCGATAGTTTTGGCGCCGAACCGCCACTTGGTCTGTTCGTTGATCGCCGGCAGCGATACGGTACGGGAGGGTTTTTTCAGCGGTGCGGCACATTCCTGACCGGGAACCGGCATAAAGAATTTTTCCACGGCAGGTTCAAAGCGTCCGGGTTTGCTCCACAGATCGTTGCGGAAGAGTACACTCGGCTCAAAGCCGTTGCTTTTCCAGAACGGACGCATGATGCTGAAATCTTCGCCATCGGCCATCAGGAACTGCCCCCCGATGACCGAAACGATAAAGTCGCCCTTGAAATCAAGCTCAATAACGTTGTTTTTTACCTGTACAGCCTGCGAAAAAGTCATGCCGTACTGCTCCGGAACGCTGATGGGTTTGCCGGTCATGGAATCGCGGTTGCAGAAAATTTCAAACTGATTTTTCAATTTGCCGAAGTTGCCCGCACCTACGGTGACAATGTAAATACCGTTGGCCAGATTATCGAATTTGAACTTGCCGTTCCGGCCGTAAACGTTGCCGTAATAAGCGCCTTCCGGCGAGAAAGCCCGGGCTTGGAGCTGCGCAGTATCGCTGACCCAGCCGGCGTGATCGGCAGCGCTGAAAGCGGCCAGATCTTTTTTGCTGTAAGCAGCGCCGGTCTTGGCGGCGCCGAAGCTGTAAAGCTTTTGGGGCGTAAAGCTCATGGTGTAGTGAAACATTTTGAGTGCATGCAGCTTGTCATAGTCCTCAAACGTTCCGGGCATGATACGCATTTTAGTGCCGGTAACGCCGCCAAATTCCGGCAGGCTGGTTTTCTGCACAAAAACAAGTTTATTGCCCCGGCGCACCACATCCCAAATGCCGCGCACGGCCGATTGGCGGTAGTTATTCATATAATCGCCGGGGCCGATGGGGTTGAGGTCAAAAATCAATTTGGTATCGCCCTTTTCGATGGCCAGAAAACGGATCGGCGTTTTGCCCAGCGCTCCGTCAGGCAGCTTGGCATCGAACACGCCTTTGATCTCTTTGACCTGGCGGCTGTTGATGGTGTAGGCCCGGTAGGAGGCGCCTTCAAAAAAGCTGTAGGGCAAAGTTACTTCCATACTCTTGCCGCGGTAGCCTTTGCGGGCGGGATTTTCGGCCATGTAAGTTATTTCCACAACATCACGGCCGCTGCTGTCGGGATAAACGGCAACTTCCTGCCGGAAAAGTGAGGCCGGATTCTGGCTCCAGACATTGAATACCTGCCCACCGCCGGGCAGATCAGCCATACTTTTTTGCGCATCGGCGGCAAAATAGACGCTTTTCAGCACCCGGGTGGTAACGCTTTCGATAAAGGGAGCATTTTTATAGCTGATCTTACCGAAATTGCCATCTGCTGTAAGTTTGAAATCTCCGGCCGCAACGCTCAGCTCCAGCAGCGCAACTGCGGCCAGAACCCCAAGTTTGCTGACTTGCAGCATGAGTTTACCAGAACAGATCTTTTTCATCTTTTCTCCTTGTTTGATATGTTAAAAAATCAACTGTTTCTGACTGTAAGCGAAGTATTTATCAATTCATTTCCTGCTACGTTGCAATTATTTGTCCACTGGCGCTCAAGCATTTTCACCAGTGTTTCGCCGATGTATTTGAAATCGATTTTCAGCGAACTCATCTGCATAGCCTCCGACTCCGGCAGGCCGCTGCCGTCGATCAATACAAAGTCCTGCTTGGGCGTAAGCTGCTTTTCCTGACACAAACGCAAAGTTTCACGCCCCGTCCAGTAGCCGCTGCTGATAACAGCAAACGGTTCGCTGACTTCATCCATAAACAGATAAGAAGCCCTGTTCAAACCAAATACACTGCCCGCACAATAAACATGCAGATCTCCGTGACTGCCGCCCTGTTCGAGTATGGCATTGAGCAGCAGATTCTGCCGGGTCCCGGGTACATCAAGCCGGTCAGACGGCGAATCGCTGTCGCCGGCAATATAGTTGATCCGGCGGATGCCGCAGGAATGTATGTAAGTAACGCATTTACTGAAAAAACGCCGGTAATCTATACTGGCAATATTCTGTTCGCCGGCTTCCGGCAAACGGTTTTTTAATGCCGCAAAGGGCAGATCCATTTTACGGAGCTGCTCAAGGTGGTCGCCGCGCCCGGGAAAAACTTCGCAGATAATAACGCCATCGGCGGCGGACAGCAGCTGCGGATTATCCAGAACTTTGTAATCCACCGGGATAAAGGTAATGTTGCGCTGTTCACACGCCAGCGCCACCTGCTGCTGCCAGCTCATCGACCACGGGCCGTTGTCGTAAATAGCATCGATAAAGGCGTGGATCAGAAAAACCACCTTGCCGTGACCTTTATTCAAACCGGTAACGACCGCCCGGGCGCCCCGCCGGCAGTCGATCAAACCGGCGGCCGCCAGATCGTTGAACACCCGTTTGGCGGTGGCCAGACTGACATCGTGCTGACGGGCAAACTCAGCCATTGTCGGCAGTTTGGCTCCGGCCGGAAGCTGACCGCAGGCGATCTGGCTGCTGACTTCCTCGCGCAATATCTGGCGCGGAGTTTTATGGTTTTTAGCAATGCGCATAGTCTTTGAGCTTATCTGTAAAGAGTTTACCGGGCAAAGCCGCTTGAATTTACTTCTCTGGTTGAAAATATAACCGGCAGCGGGATTTTTTTCAATAGTTCAACTGCTTTTAGTGCCGAAAAAGCCGCTTTTAAAAGAGCTATCTTGATAAAGTAAGCTCATTTACCGGCAAAAAAAGTTCCGCACCTGCCATGCGGGGCGGAACTTGCTGAATGATCCGGTATATTTTACTGTTCGTCCATCCACTTGATCCAACGGTTGTTGAAAGTGGTTCCGGCGGCCGCCTGCGTAGGCGTGGGCGAACTTGTGGCATGACCGCCCAGCGCCAGAAAGTTGACCGTATTGGCGTGGTTGCTGGTGTAGTCAGTTTTGCCCTGCGAGTTGAAAATATCAAACACAATGACGTTGGAAGGATTTCCATGACCGGTCATATTGCGGCTGGCTTCCGGCAAATCAGCCATGGTGTAGCCGGAAACGTCCTTGATTCGTGCATCGCTGCTGTTCGGAGCGCCGATCCAGATCCGGCAATAGCTGACCTTGCCGCCGGCTGCGCCAAAGTTGTTGCCGCTGGTATCCGAGGGGCACTGATAGTAGCGGGCCAGGATCCGTTTCTGATTATCCGCTCCATTGTAACCGCCACCCAGGTCATCGCCGAAATAACCATGCAAAACCAGAATACTCATCCCGTTAAGGTTTTGGGCGGCATACCAGTTCCAACTCCATTGGTTGGAAGACTTTTCATCGACACCGCCGATACTGGAGGGCGGCAGATAGCCATGATTGCTGTCAGCATACATAAAACCGGCCAGACCGATCTGTTTGAGTTTGTTTATGCAGTTGGCGTTGCGGGCACGTTCCCGGGCAGCCGACAGGGCCGGCAGCAGCATGGCCGCCAGAATGGCGATAATTGCGATCACTACCAACAGTTGAAAGAAACACCGTAAATTTTCGTTTAGCATTTGAAAAACTCCATAGTAAGAGATAAATTAACACAATGTAAAGGAAAAAACAAGATGGAAACGAAAAAAACAGCAGTAATTTACGCCAGACAGAGTTTTGGAGCAGAAGAAAATTCTTTGAGCTGTGAATTGCAAATTAACGCTTGCAGGGCATGGGCTGAAAGAAACAACGTTGAAATTATCGGAGAATTTACCGACACAAATACAAGCTCTGAACTGTACCCGGACTCTGATGAGGGCAGAGCTTATGCCGCCACAGATAGAGAGTGGAGAAGATGGGCAAGCAAACAGCAAACCAAAGGCAGAAGAAAATACCGTAAAGGTTTGGCATTGGCTTTTGAACAGCTCTCTAAAATTGACTATTTTATTGTTAATGAAAGTACACGCTTTTACCGTAACCCTCACCCATTGGCAACCCTTGATACCTATTGTTTGGGAACTCTCAAAGAAAATGGCGTTGCATTGGTTGAAGCCGAAAGCGGAAAAATTGACCCCATAAACAATAATATTGATTTGGCTGTAAGACGGTTGCTTGCCACTTATGAAATGGAAAAGCTGACAGAACGCCATAATAACTCAATGAAAAGCAGAAAAGAGCTGTTGAAAAGAGGTTTTGTTTTTTCAAATGCTTATGCCGTGGAATGGATTGATAAAAAAGTTTGTTTCCATGCCGAAAAAGCAAAGGTTGTTAAATTTGTTTTTGACAGCATTATCAACGGCAAAACAGTTGGTGGTACTCTCTCTGCTATCAATACTCAATTTTTGGCATTGGCTGACGGACAATGTTTTTATGAAACATCTATCTATAACATCATTGCTAACCCCATTTACTGTGGTATTAAAATCAAAGACGGTGAAATCATCAAAGCCAAAAATATTGTGAACCCCATTATTTCTTTTGATGAATGGAAAACCGCAAATCAAATTATTGCTGACCGTAAAGCAAGAGGAGGCAGACAAAGCCGAAAAGAAAAATACAATTTCCTGCCTTTAAGTGGTTTGTTGTTTTGTGGAAATTGTGGAAAAAAACTCACTGTTGGTAAAGATAATGGGGTTATATATTATTGCAGACACCGTTACTTGAAAAAACAAATTGGATGTGGCAAAGGCAGATTGAGAACCTTTATTGATACTGATGATAATGATTTGTACCTTGCTTTGCAACCACTGCTGATGATTAGCCTTTTTACATGGTATGCTGAAATCAAAAGCCGACAGACAAAAAGCGTTTCTGTGGAAAATTTGCAAGTGGAGCTGTTGAACGTTGAAAGCAAAATCAACAAACTTGTTTCTGCATTTACTGCCAATGGCATTGCTGATGATATTTTTGACCAGCAAATAAAACTGTTGGCTGACAGAAAAAAAGCTATCAAACAAGAAATTTTGCAAAACGAAAACCAAAACGCCGAAGCTGATGACAGATTGATTGCATGGCTTAATGAAATGTTTGGTAAAATCAAATCAGATACATACCATGAACTGATTGGAGAGGATGAGTTTTCAACTTTGATTAGAAAAACTATCAACAAAATTACGGTTTATCCAACAGAACTGAAAGTAGAACTGTATGACGGAAACACTTTCACCATACAGCGGAAATTGGTTGATAAACGTGGTAGAACCATTATTGACTATGGTACTGTTGAAAACTATTTTGATAACGGAATTGTAAAGCCAACAGTTAAATTTGGTGATGGTGAAAAAATCCTTGAAACTGATTTTTACAAGATAATGTACTGACCCCATACCCCAAATTTCCCCAGAGCATATCAGCAACAGTTGGTATGCTCTTTTTGTTTCTATACAGGATGCGTTTTAAGGGCATTGGCAGAGCTGTGGAGCCTATGGAAATGTTGGCTGATAAATGACATGGAAAACATCATAAACACGCCCAGAATTGATTTTTGACGGCTCAAAATTGATGACGCTGATTTATAACACAAATCTTGAAAAAATCAAAGTTAATAACGGCAGTATAGTAAAAAGGATTGCTGCTGATGAAAGACGGAGAAATCAAGGTAATCAAGACGGAGCTTTACAGATACACCATAATCAAAAAAGGGGATAGGGTGAAGCTGTTGAAAACCGAAAAAATCAGAAAAATTTGAAACCATCTTGTATTGATAAAAAATCATCAATCTTGTATTGAAACATTGAGAATAAAAATAAGTTGTATTTGGTTTATAATCAAGATGTTAAATGTGGTTTTTATCATCAATCTTGTATTGGGACATTGAAACCATCTTGTATTAGTTATATACACCTAAAGGTATATATGTAAACATGATGTTTACACATCATATTTCCATACATACTTTAGATGTAGCTTTACTAAAGTAAAAGCCAGTACCTAAAGGTACTAAAGAGAGTATTTCCCCATTGCCAATGGCAATGGCTGATTTATTCAAGTTCCGCTGATAGCTCCACTTGAAAAATCAGTTGCAAACTGATGGTTTTATCAAACCAAATATCTGATTTGTTAAGGAGTGTTGGAAAGAGTAGTTTTTAGGTTTTGGGCTTCCTCTGGAGCTTCTGAATGTTGGGACAGACAAACAAAGAATTGGTGATTTGTTGGGAGTTGTTAAACTCCAATTTCTGATTTGTTTTTTGAGTTTGTAAAACTCCGATAGATGCCAAACTTTTTTTGAAAATTACTTGAAATCTTTTAAAACCGTGTTATAATAAATTTTGCGGTTTGAATATTTTTTTATATTCTATCTGTTATAGAATGAAACGTTGAAATTGTAAGCAAGCTGATTAAGGCTTGATAGATAATTGCCTTTGCAAATCGTTGATTATCAATCAGTAATTCTTGAATTTGAGAAAAATTTTATAATTTACTATAAGTAGAAATAACACTCTGATACAAACACTCTTGAAAAATTGGGCTACACTCTAAAAGCTATATGAATATGTGGGACAGACAAATAAAGATACAAACACTCTGAACTTGCAGTAGGGATAGGACAGTACATCCGAAAGCTAAATATCCTTGTTAGTTTCCCTACTGATTTTTAATCAAGGATTTACACAAAAAAGGAATTGTGAACATGAAGAAAAATATTTTTATATCTTACAGTGCAAGATACAGTAAGACCAGTGAAAAGCAAATCAAGCAACTTGAAAAATAGATTTTGCAAAAAATGCTTTAGGACAGCAGATTTGTTGCTGATGTATTGACAGAACACTATTACAACTCCAATTTGCTGAAATGCAAAAAAATCTTGAAACTGTTGGTTCTGAACTTGATTAGAGCAATCAACAATGAAAGCAACTTGATTATTTCACTTGACAAAAACACGTTGAGCAAAAACAAAGTTTCCTTGAAATTATACAGTGGCATACTGGATAAACTGTATAGAATGGATTTAGTGAAAATCCACAAAGGCTTTTTCATCGGTGCAGAAAACATGGGCAAGCGTACACGCATTGAACCAAAAGACCGCTTGAAAACCTTGATAATCCAACATACTGTTGAATACACAGAGCAAATCAAAGCCACATTCCATGATACTGTTGAATACACGGACAAAGTAAAAGTGATATTCAAGGCGGCAAATTCAAATAAAACCTATGCCAAATTTTTTGGCGTACATGACGCAATTTTTATGGTGCTACTTGAACAAGATACTGTAACACTGGTTGTTGATAATCGTGGAAGAATTAAAAACATTCTCCGCTGACATTATAAAAACATTCTCTTTACACAGCCTCGGTTACGGTTATACTGACCGGGGCAATCTTTTTCCCAAACCGTGAAAAACCGTTTGACTTGCAACAGATAAATGTTATATTTATATTACGGCGGCACCGTGGAACAGAACAGAGAGTATAAGGCATGAAGCCTATATATATAAGGAATAGAAAGGAGCATTGACGATGGTGGAACAGTTGGAATGAATAAGTAGAGGTTGGATTTTAGAAGTTAAAAATTTATGAAAAATAACGTAAAGGATATAAAAATGGAAAATATCAAAAAAGAAATCAAACAAATTGCAAAACAAAAACTTAACACCACAGCGGATATTAGAGTGGAACTTGTAACGAATATGGAATATTTCCCTGAACTGGCAGTAACAGCGATGGTGTATTACACCCAAAATGGGAAAGATTATGTTTACCACTTCGCCCATGCTGACGATGATGTAAATTTCCCTTATTATAGCATGAGCAAAACTCACGATGTAGCATGGGCAAGGTTCATGGACAACATAAAGGAATTGGATTTGTATGGATATGAGTATGTGCCAGAGTGGCAAAAAAACATGATTGATGAACTGGAAAGCGGTTTTATCTCTGACGCTCAATATTGGCTGGATAAATACGATACCAACAGTGAATATGAGCTTGACACAGAAAACATTAAAGATATGGCTAAAGAATGGGCGGTAAATTCTTTTGATAATTTTTTGATTGCTTGCGAAAATAAAGGCATTGACCCTAACGATGTAATTTTTGACTATTCATTCAGCAGTGATATTACTGATGGGTTCAAATACCGTAGCAAAAACTTGTATATACTTTCTAATGCTGTTACCGATTATGCAGAAATCAAAGATTGTGGTTATGTGAAGAAAAAGAAATCTGCATAAACCCTTACTTTTGGCTATGGGGTGTAACAGCTCCATAGCAATTTTTTTATATTTTTGCTTATATAAAAGGATTATCAGAAAATGTGGAAACCGTTATCAGAACCATTGCAGATGGTGCAAATCAGTAAACAGGGATTATTGAGAATTAAAGACCGCAGAGGTTATAGGCGTATATAGAGCAAGTCAAACAGTGTAAGGGTTAGTGTTGGTGGTAAGCAAGTCAACATTAACCGCAGAAAAGTTTATCTTGATGTATGGGGCATTTAGCTTAATTCTGCTATTTTTCCACTGCCAAAACGCAAGAAAAAAACAGCTCCAAAAAAGAAATATGTACCCAAACCCAATGACCAACTATTTGCGGATGGAGTTGAAAAACTCTCTGCATAGGACGCATTGATGAGAGGTATTGAGGATTTGTTTTTTGGGTTCAATTCTTATACTGGCATACAGCCGAACACACAGCATGAACATTACCTTACTGCTGAATAGGCAGAGCAATTAGAGCTTGAACCATTAGTAGCCGGTTCAATGCTTTTCATTTCCCCAAAAAAACAACTCTACCTCTGGAATGGTTCACATTATGTGCTGTTGAATAAAGACCGAAGCAGTGCAAGGGTTTATAAGAATTATCACCCGCAAATTGTGCAAATGCTTAAAAACAAACAAGATACAGAGCAATTAGAGAAAAATTTTATATCTTTTCTATTATGTAAAACAAAGAGTTGAAAAAAACTCACAAAAAAAAAGGAAAGATAAAAATGCTAACTTATTACAAATCAAAAATTTCAGAGGTTCAAACCAAAACAAGCGAAAAATGCGGATAGTACATTGCTATCAAATTTGCCGTGGAACTCAATTAGACAACTACTCAAACAGCGTATAAATCTTTTTTCATAAATCACCCTAAAAGTGAAGTTGCAGAGAAAGCAAAAAAAATGCTTTACGCAATGAAAATGAAGAAAACCCAAAACGCATAGGCTGATATTACAGCGTTGAATGGTGCAGACTGTTTTGTTACTCTGATAACTACTGAAACAGTTGATTAGAACTTTGGGACAAAAACTTACACCAACGTTGGTAACGTTTACTTTATCATTTGAAGGAGGGCAGAACCATGAAATACTTGATTACTTTTTCCGCTGATATGCAAAAATATACCAACACCCCTTACACTTACATTGACCTGGCTATGGATGAATAGGACGCATGGGACTATATACGCCAGTAGCTCTATTCAGAATTGGGAATAGATCCGCAGATTATCTATAATGGTGTAACAGTTCACACTGTACTGCCAATGAAGCAAAAAAACTATGGGCTTACCACTTGTAACCACTGTGGATAGATGTTCATTAAGTACCAAAAAAATGAAAAATACTGTTGTTTCCAATGTGCCGAAAATGGCAGAAAAGACGGATTGAAAGCAAGACAAAATAAATACCTTGCCAATGAATAGAACAGAACCAAACACCTTATCCGCTTAAAGACCCATTACCGCATGAGAGCAGAACAACCGACAGTATGTGAACAATGCGGAACCCGTGGCAGATTGCATTTCCACCATTTTATTTATTCCGATGAATGTATAACAATAGGTAAATGGCTATGCCCAAAATGCCATAAAGCAGAACATACACGCATTGAGGCTGATGAATGATTGACATTGAATTTTTGAAAAAATTGACTAAATCCCATGCTGAATGGAACTACTTATACATTGATTTGGAATAGCCAATAACGATGGAACAGGGGAAGTGTTTGCACCTTAAACAAATTGCAAATGGCTTATGGTATAATTGGAACGTCGGCTTTTTCAGACAGACAAAAAACGGAAAATTAAAACTGATAAAGGAAATCGAAAAATGAAACTAAACGGAATTGAAACAACATCCGCAATGGAAAAAATAACAGCTATACTTGAGTTGCTTGTACCTCTTATGATAATAGGATTGGTTGCGTTGCAAATATTCATCAACTACCGACAAATGCAGAAAATGGAGCGAACACAACAAATAATAATCTTGAAACAATAGCAAGCGATAAAAAAAGCCAACACCATTGCTGATGTTGGCGAAAACGGCAGAAAGGAAAAAGAAAAACTGCCATTTACCAATAACACAGAAATTAACTCAATGGAGCAGAACCAATGAACATACCTTGTTACGGTGTATCTTATAATAAAAAAGAATAGTGCAAACAATGCCCATACGCTGACTATTGCAAATCATACATAGAAGAAACAAAAACCCATTGTGAATATACAACAAAAGATTAGTTTGCCGATATTGGCAATGTGTATGAATGGCAAAAGCAACATAACACATCCGGGCTATTGATTGCAGAGCTGTTAAGGTTGACTGACTTTAACGCTATAAAGTTTTTTGTGGTTATCTGCCGTTTGGGAAATCTTACTTATAAGTAGATTGGGGCATTGATTGGGGTTACAGATGTTCAAGTTTACAAGTTTTGTTAGACACTGCCAGAGCAGTTGAAAAAGTATCTCAAACATAAAACCTGCACCATGCTTTAGATTGAATAGGCGTTTAAAAACCACAAACAGCCCAAATTACCCAAACAGTATTTTGCCGACATATACCAAAAAATAATTCAAATGCAGTTTTCCGACATAGGCAAGTTTTGACATAATTTTTTCTCTTTATTTTTTGCTCTCTCTGATTATCGGAGAGAGTTTTTTTGTGCCGTAGTTAATGGCGGTGGTAATGCTGATGGCTCTGCAATGCCCATAAAAGGGGCAAAAAGTCACAAAATCTTGACTTTCAAGGGGTTAAAATTAGGTTCTTTCTGTAAGTTGTTGAATGTAAAGGGCTTGCGAAGGACTCAAACCACCATAACAATAATTAAGTTATGCAGAGCAAAAGGAAAAAGGAAAATGGCGAAAACTTATAAATGGTGCTGATGAAAAAGAAAGCAATGCAGGGTTTGTGTTTTGTAATGGGATGTTCAAAGAAATACCCAAAGGCTCAATTTCCGCAAGCAGTGGTTATGTTGTTTTATAGGCTACATTAGGGGAATAGGGCTTTACCGCAGAATACAAGATTACAACAAATATAGAACCAACATAGGAAAAAGGGTACTATGTTTTGGGTAAGGTTCAATCTGCCACTGGCGGTGGTGGATATTAGGTTTTTCAATATTACCACAGCACACCCCACATCATTATTTGTGGTGAATGTGAATAGGAATAGGAACAGCAATAATGGCTATCAAAAAATTATGGCGTAGCAGTAAAACCAAAAAAATTGTTAGGCGTAGTTCACTGCTTATTAAATGCAGTAAATGCCCCTGTATCTGTGAACCATAGATATTAGTTGAATGGACGTCTAATGCTAATGGCGGTGACGGAAAATATAAATGTTTCAATTTACGCCCATACCAAAAATAGGGGATGGCTATTCCTGGTGCTAAATGGCGTTTGATTGAAACAGGGGCTTGTGTAGGATATGGCAATGGAGATGTAAACGAAAAGGGCAAATTAGTTGGTTTGAGAGATTAGTTTTGCAGTAGTTACAGCTATGACGGACACATGAAATTATAGATAGGATGCCCACAGCCGGACGGTTCTATCAAATGGGCTACACGTTGTAGGTAATTCAACATAGTTAATACCCTCCTTTTATATAAAAGGAGTTTTTTTCTATGTTTACTACAATTACTGATGAATATACCCACATGGCTTACATCACCTATGATAAATTGGGGCAGAAAACCTATTTTTTCTGTAAGCAAGTTATGGGGTTTTGGAAAATTTTTTATAGCCTTGACGGTTCAAAAATTGAAAAACTTACCACCTTTGCAGATGATGTAACAGAATGTTCACCCTATGCAGAATGGGAAAACGGAGATTGGCAAATCAGTTTTATTGCCGGTGGTGGTGTTGAAGATAGAACCTTTTACCTTTACAGACAAACAGGGTTAAATGGTGAACCAGTAAAGATAGGCAAAGCAGATTATGGCTTTTACTCTGCACCTCGAACAGTAAAAGGGTTAAGAAGCAATGTTTTCACCATTGATGATAATGGTACTGAAACTGAATATTCCATACCATAGGCAGAATACATTTACCGCATTACCCATGTTCCATAGGATTTTAACCAACTTGTAATAACAGGGCAGTTTGCTGAAACCAAAGACCTTTTTACATGGATTTTCAATCTGAACAATAAACAAATCCACACTGTAATTGCTGATGGTGGTATAGTGCCATACAAGGCTTGCTTTTTCAAGGGCAAATGTTATTATGCTTACAAGGCATAGGAAAACGGCTTTTAGGAACGCCATATAAAATAGGCTGATACAGTGCAGTTTATTTCCCTTGACAGTAACAAGATAATCAGCAGAACCATTGAAAAACCGTAGATGGCTTGCGTTGACTGTTTAAGAAAACACCTTGCCTCCGCTTTAGCTTATGGAAAAGAAATCCTTAAAGGGCATGGAGCAGGCGGAAAACCTGACCATAGAGCTGATTTTTAGGGGGAAATAGTAAACGCATAGGCACACGCCACATTTCTTGATACCCACTTTGCAGAAAGAATAAGAATTTTAAGAAAAAGCCTTGAAAAATAGTTTTTTGTACCGCAGTAGAAATAGCTTGATGTTATCCGTACTCTATGGAATGACAGCTTTTCAATTAACGGCTGTGGTTGTAGTAAATAAGGATAACGGCAAATGCAGAACATTATATATAGATTACGCTGTGACAGTACAGTTACACAGCAAGTAGATTAGGCAAATCAATCAATAGAGCAAATACCCTCTATTGTAAAGGGTATGCAGTGCAATTTAGTTTTACAGTTGATTGATTAGAGCTTGAACGATTTGGAAAATTTAGAGCGTTACACTGCATGGGATTTTGTTTTAGCTGATGACTGGTTAACAAGTACAGCTCCATTGCTCCATGTTTCAGATGGTATTTCAGCAGTTGGAAATCAAGTTATTATTCCTTTGCTTGATACTGACAATAACGCATTAGTTTAGAAATTGGGGAACAAATAGGAAATAACCCTCGGTGGATAGCTTGCAGGGTTTGAATAGAGTTAGGCAACAGCCAGTTTCCTTATACAGTTTGATTTGAAAATCCGCAACCGCAGAGGTACAACCAAACCATAGACCGCTGTTTACAGTTTAGGGGTAAGCAATCAGATTTACAACCTTAATGGTACTGCTGATGAAATACCCAATGGGATATACAATTTGGGCAGATACCTTGTTACTCCATAGCTTGTAACCGTAAATATTGGAGATTTGGTTATAACCAATGCAGAACCAGTACAAGGGTTTTCAATCTACTTTTCCAATAATTCAATTTATTTAGAAAAAACAGCAGTATAGGGGTGAAATAAATGCAAAAAATAACAGTATATTTACGTTGTAACGATGCCAAAGCTGTTTTGGTTGATGAATACAACCAAACTTTGAGCAGTGCCAATACCCCTGCCATTACAAGGGGTGTAAAATGTGATTTGGTTCTAAAATTGATAGACAGTAACGGTGAACCTTTAGCCAAAGAAACTATTGAAAGTTTGGTTGCATGGGATTTTGTTTTAGCCAATGACTGGATTACAACCACAGTACCCCAAATAAGGGTTTTTTAGGGTATTACCGTATAGGAAAATTCTATAACTATACCGCTATCAGATACCAATACTGTTGAATTGATAAACTATTTGGGAAACTCTGAAACAAAAACTTTGGGGGCAGAGCTTGCGGGATATTAGCAAGGTGAAATCTACCCTGCATTTTTGATACAGTTTGATTTGAATATCAGAAATAGGCGTAGTTAGGCGGGAACTGGAACACCTACCAATGTTCCAGATGGTAGCTTAAATGCAAGCCAAACATACGCTTTGTTACGCTCCAAACCAACTTTTGAATTTTCTGTTGACGGTGTTTCAGATTGGCATACAGAACAAAACAAGGATGCTGATTTGTTTTTCCGTTTCCGTTATTTATAGGGTGCCTGGAGTGAACCAATAGAACTGTTGAGAGGTATTCAAGGTTAGCAAGGGTTACAGGGTATTCAAGGTTAGCAAGGAATACAAGGTATTCAAGGTATTCAAGGGGAAAAAGGAGAAACAGGAGAGCCTGCACCATTGACCATGTACCAATATTCTGTTGATGCTGTAAATTGGCATGATTAGTGCAGAACTGAAACTGATGTTTACGACCGTATATCTACTGACGGTGGTATTACATGGAGTGCCGCAAGGTACTTTAGAGGTTTGAGAGGTTTTCAAGGATAGCAAGGGAAACCGGGTGTTGCTGGTGCAGGATGGAACGATTTACCCGCAGGGAGTGCAGTTTACATGGCATACATTCATAACCAAACTGTTTTAACCTTTGAATTAGGTTAGGACGGATAGCACCTTGTAAGCCGTAATGGTAAGCCGATTTGGGAAAGAGAGCATAACCCCACATTCTTATAGAACTATGGGCAGATAATGAACTTTAACACCCTTAACAGTTATTAGTAGAATAGTGAAAGCCTTGCAAGCGGTGGTTACAGCGGCGGTGCAACCAATACCCCATAGATGGATTAGGAAATAACCGAAAGTGAAAATACAACCTATGAAGATTAGATAGGTGTTGAACCACAGCCAACAGAAACAGAATAATAAAAAGGAAACGTAAAAATGTTTTATTCAAATATAGAGTACAAAGTTTGCTATGTTGACCCCTCAAAATCAACTAATGGTGGTGGTACAACAATATCATAGGCAATGAACCAATTACCTACCACAGATAGTGAATGGAAAGAAAACACCCTTTATTTAATCCGCAGAACCAGTGAAAACAGCTATGTTACTTTGCCCAATATTTCAGTTGGCAGACATAATTTTGTTTTTATGGGTATGCCCAAACAAGGGGATTTTTACTGGTAGGCTGTACCGCAATAGGCAAAGGACGCATGGGGTGCAGATACCGCAGAATATGCCAATATCGGCAATAACTCAAATAACCATTGGCAATGTAATAATGCGGTAAACATCCACTTTTACAACGTGTATTTGATGAGAGTTTCAAACAATAGAAACTATTACAACGTTTACTGTAATAACCAAAATGCACAATACACTACCAATGTATCTTTCAAGCAGTGCAAATTTGGTTACAAGGGCATAGACCTTGAAAATGAATAGTATTCAACTCAAGTTTCCAATTATGCTTGTATGTTTTTTTGGGGATACCGCTTGAAAAGTTTTGTTATGAAAGACTGTTTGCTAAATTTCCATGTTCACGATACAGGCACATATTACGGCTTTTATTTTGAAGATGCCCAAATCTTGAACATACAGAACATTGAAATATATAATGTTACTCAAACAAGCTACTATTCAAATTACCCTTTATACTTATACGGTTACAGTAACTTTAACAACCAATTTTATGTTGAAAACATAAATTGCCACATTAGGTTTAACGGCTCAAATCAGTACATACCCTCCTTTATTTATATGAATAGAGCAAATTATTTGAGTTTCAAAAACATTGTAACTGATTTGAAACAGCCATTGGGAACATCCACACCAACTACACTTACATTGTATCAGAGAGCATTTTACATAAATGAAATGAGGTAGTATTAGATTGATAACTTTGTTTGGGGTATTCCGCAGTTATGGGATATTCAAAGTAGTGGTAGTGCATTGTATTGTTAGAATATGTTTAGACACTCTGATAATCCCGGTGCAAAAATGATTTGCCGTAACATTTATATTACCTTTGAGGAAAGTTAGGGTATAGGTACACCAAATTACTATGACAGAGCTAAAAACACTGGTTCAAGCTATTGTGCATTTGGCTTTTATGCTGATGAGGGTACAGGATGTTATGCAAAAGTTGCTTTACTTGAAAATATCAATGTTTACAATGTAAAGGGTAAGGCGGCATGGTTAGGATATTGCCAAATCAGAAACAGCCGTTTTCATGGTTCTGTAAACTGTTATAATGTTATGGGGGATATAGAAGAAATCATTTCTGATTATCCTGCATACCAACTATATCTGTATGACAGTTCACAAATCAGAGTGCAAAGAATTGAAACCAACCAAAACAATGAAACATACCCTCCGCAGTAGTAGCCAGTAGTACACCCTATCTTATGGGATATATACAGTTGGTGCTATGTTGATTATTGCAATGCTTTTTTAAGACCTACTGCCAATACCAACAGTACCGACAGACAAAATTATTACAGTGCTATCTGTGGCAATGAAATTTAGCAGGGGCATTTTAGCCAAAAATCAGCAAATTATGTTATTGATACATGGAGCGTTTACAGATAGAATGGAGCAAAAGCCAGTTTGAAATGTTGGAATAACTTTGCAAACACTTACCACCCTGTTTGGTTAGGGGCTGAACCTTTTGGCGGTTCAAAGCTGACACCATTGGAAATAGGAACCAATTACCTTATTGTTTACATTGCTTACAAGGGGTTCACGGCATAGGAAAATTTAGGTAACAAAGTGATTTTTCAAGCTAATGTACCTAATGGCAATGGCGGTTACAACCGTTATTTTTCAAGCTGTGATGGTATGTGGTTGAATGATGCTAATTCTGTTTGGGCAAATGATAGCGGTTTAACTCAAAAGGTACTTGTAATGCCACTTGAAGTAAAGACCCTTGAATAGCAGATTGACTTAAAAATACAATTCAGTTGGTATTCAAGCAGTGGTTGTGTTTACATAGACCCTGCATTTAAGCTGTATATGGCTGAATAGGTACCCAATTTGGGTGAAATATAGGGCTGATTAACTTTTACAGTATTGATAAATAAGGAGTTGAAATAAATGGAAAGATTAGATATATACGCCATTGCAGACCAAAGAAATTTTCAGATAGTGAATGAAGATTTTTAGGCTGTAAGCGGTTTAACAGCTCTCTATAAGAATGTACCTTGTTAGCTTTACATACACTTTTTCAATGAAGATGAAACCCCTTTTGCAGAGTAGTTTTTTACTCTCAAGGGGTGGAGTATGGTTATTGCAGATGATTTTTCCAATGCAACAGCAGTACAGTTGAGAGCTGAAAAGGTTGAACCCCTCGGCGGTAATACCTTAAAAGTTGTATTCAGCAATGTAAATACAGTAGAACTTGCAGAGGTTTTGGGGGATAGTTCCGCAGTAAAATTAGGTGCTGAAATAGTTGGTTCTGCCAATGGTTCTGATGCCGTAGTGTGGCAGTTCAATATACAAATCAGAAACCGCAGAGAGGATAACACACAGCCAACAGGCGTACAGGGTAATTTTTACACAAAATCTGAAACGTAGAAACTATTGGAAACCAAACTTGATAAATCAGAATATGTACCCTATGACGATGCCAAAATCAAAGCTGATATTGCAGAACTTGAAACCGCAGTAGGTGGAAAAGTTGAAAAGGTATAGGGTAAAGGTTTATCCAGTGAAGATTTTACCACTGCTGAAAAACAAAAGCTCAATGGACTACAAAATTACGATGATACAGCCTTGAAAGCCGATATTGCAGAGCTGACCCAAAACAAACTTGATAAATCTGCATACACCCCTTATGATGATACTGAAATCAAAGCTGATATTCAAGAAATGCAAGGTGGTATAACATCCCTTGCCAACACCGTTAATGGCAAAGCTGATGTTTCTGCATTGGAAAACAAAGCCGATAAATCAGAACTTTTCAGCAAAGAGTATGCAGAATTGAAAAACACTCCGGATCTCACTGTTTATGCAACCAAAGAATAGGTTGAAAAATCAGTTTAGGACAGTTGCAACAAACTGAACTGTTTTACTGCTGATGATAGCCAAAATGCAGAATTGCAAGTTTCTGATTTTTACAGTGCTGATTATGATATATTCAAACAGAAATATTCCAATACAGATAGCGTTTTCACCATTAGAAAATTTGGCTCTGCATTGGGTACTGTTGGTAAAATTCCAACCTTTGAAATGTGGATGCAGTTCCAAACAGATATAACCACACTGAATATTGAATAGGATATACAAGTAATTGGAGAAATACCAACAGAGCTTTAGGCAAATTATATTGATGAAAACAATAATGTTTCCCCCTATATCCATGTTTTTGTATGGCGTTTTGCCACAGATAGCAATGGTGCAGATATTCAGCTTTTGACTTATTCACACAAATTTTATCTCAAGGGGGGTAAATGATGAAACATTACTTAAAAATAGAAAATCAAAAAATTGTTGAAGCTCCATATAAGGCTAACCGTAACGGCTTTTGGGTATATGGCTATAATCAGTAGGGCAATGAACAAATGCTTATTGCAGACGGTTATACAGCCTATACCTTTTCAGCTATGCACTATGAAATAAAAGATGGTGCAATAGTGCAGAAAGAAATTCCAGAGGTAGAAAAAACAGTATTCAGCAAATTGGAAATCCGCAGAGCTTGCAGAACTCTTTGTTTATAGGAAAAGTTAAACACTTTACTTGCAAGCAGTGCTATTTTTTCTGCTGATTGGGCAGACGCTCAATAGATAGACTTGAACGATGATACTTTTATTGAAGCTCTGAAAATGGGTACTTTCACTGAATGGGAAATAAACGCTATAAAGGATGTATTAAAATGAGTACCATTCCGCATAAATTCAACCGTTTGGGGTTATCCAAAGGCAGTAGCTTTGATTTAGAAAAAGGATTGCTTTTCCATGCTCCATTACAGGAAAATTTTGATTGCATTGGTGGTGTATGTACCAAAAGCAAAACAGTTGTATTTGATTAGAGAAAAGGCAAAAAGGGTTTTACCTTTAATAATACTCCCTTCACTTACAGTGAAGGTGTAGTCTATACACTTTCAAATTTTCCATCTGGCAGTGTTGACCCTTTTACTATTTCTTTATGGTACAATGGTGCTGTTTCTGACTATAAAGGAACTAGCGGCGACAATTACAACATGGCATTATTTTATTTGGGTATAAAGTCAAAAGATAAACAAATTGGTTATGAAATGGGAGTTGGTTCATAGAAAGCATAGCCTGGTTGGGCATGGTCTCCAAACAATTACAAGGCTATTTACAATGACAATTTTGAAATAGATATAGATGGTGAATGGCACTGTTTTATAACCGCATTTGAAAATGGTGTAGTTTCAAACTTTTATGATGGTGTTTTGATTGGACAGCATACTGCACCAACTTTGAATATCACCAATAAACAGCTTTATATTGGCTCTCGTGTTGAAGATAGACGCTATTGGTATGGATTATTAACTTGTTTCACAATCCATGATTATTGCTTTACCGAAGCTGATGCCAAAGGTTTTATGGATTACACAAAATAAGGAACTATTCAAAATGGAAACTGAAAAGAAAGCAGAGAGCGTTTTTTATAAAATAGGCTTCACGGTGCTAATTTCCATAGTTGGCTTTTTTTGTATGCAGTATGCAATGAAACTGAATGAAATTCAAAAGTAGATAGCCAACTTGCAAGTGGAAGTTGTAAAAATTCAATCTCAACTTATTTCACGCTCTGAAATAAAAGAGCTGATAAAGGACTATCACGAAAACCACCCCTATTGCAAGGAACAAACAAAATGAAGATGAAACAATTTTTTTCAGCAGTGGTAATATGTTTGCTGTTTACAGGGTGTGCAACCTCTGAACAGCTTGCCAAAAACCTTAACGGCAAATCAATCATTGGGGATGGAACTTATGTAAAATCCACCATTGGCATTGATACTGAAACAAAGATACCTACCATTGAAACAAGGGTTGTTAGCGGTACTTTTTCAGATATAAAGGCAAATCAAAATTTCTTTGATTTATCCGTGAAACGCTCAAGTAGTGTTTTTAACGCATAGGCAAAAACTGTTTTGATTAGGGCAACTTTGCAGACCAAAAACACTGCTGATATACAAAACAGCGTAAAAAACATTGCCGATGCCTTAAAGGAGATTTACAGCAAAAATGAATAATGGCATACCTTGTAAGATTTATGCTGAAAACGGTATTTCCAAAATCAAAACATTGGTGGAAATACCTTTTGTTTTTTAGGGGCAAACATTCACAGTACCCAAATGGTTTGTTTCTGATGGTGCCAGTATTCCCCAAATGTTTTGGGGATTGATTGCACCATGTATAGACGGTAGAACCGTTAGAGCGGCAATAATCCATGATTGGTTATACTCCACTGCCATATTGAGCAGAAAACAAGCTGATTAGATATTTTTGCAGTTTTTACTTGCAGACGGTTTTACCACATGGAAAGCATACACTTGTTACTATGCAGTAAGAATTTTTGGCAGTTCCCATTACGAAAAATCTGCAATTTCAAGTTGAAATTTTGCCTTTGCAGTGCTATATTGTGGAGTGTTTATTTTAACCAACAGGAAAGGCGAAAAAAAACGAACTGAAAAACACTTGAACTGAAAAATTTGTATATAGCATAAAAGGCTTTAACCCCTAAAATTACCACAATAGAAATAAGCCTTACTGATAGATAGTTTTTTTGTGCCGTGTTGCATCTGCATACACGGTGCATTCTTGCATTGTATCTATCAGTCCGCTGTGGTAAGCGGTAGGGGTTGTATAATCAGGGATGCACCTCTTTTTTTGTGGTGTTTCCCATAACTCCAAAGGAAACAACCACAGCATGAAACCACTGTTTTTACTCTCTTTACTTTTTCTCTCTCTTTCTCTCTTTTCTGCTGAAATCATTGGTAAGGTGGTTGGCGTTTCTGACGGTGATACCATTACCGTTTTAGATAATCTTGATAAAGGCAAATTCCGCATACGCCTTAATAAAATTGATGCACCTGAAAAGAAACAAGCCTTTGGCAACAAAGCCAAACAGTATTTATCCTCTTTGATTTTCGGCAAACAAGTTTCTGTAAGGTTCAAAGAAATTGACCGTTACGGCAGAGTTTTAGGGGTTATTTACTGTGACGGTGCAGAAATCAATCTTGTAATGGTTCAAAATGGCTATGCGTGGCATTACAGCTATTACGATAAAACCCCTGCATACATTCAAGCTGAAAAGCAAGCAAGAGCAGATAAAAAAGGCTTATGGGCAGACCCAAACCCCATAAATCCTTACCAATTCCGCAAATCACAGAAAAAACGCTGACTTTCTGAAAAAAACAATAAAAAATCCCTTGAAAGACTTGTATTTTCTCTCAAGGGATGCTATTTTTAAACCAGTGAAAAATTCACGGTGTTTATTCTAAATGTTCACTAATAGTTCAATAAGGGTAAAACGCTTTTTCATGACTCTTTCCTTATGTTTTATTGGTTTATATATTAATATACTGTTATTCAAAGCATTGCGTCAGAGATCAACATCTGTGATGTGATTTTTTGCCTGACCGTGTTCAACGTAATGTGCATCGCTGGGATATTATACACAATTTTTCCGGATTTGTCAATGGCCAAACCGCCGTTTACAGATGTTTAACCGGCAAAAAATCGCTTTTAAATGAGCTACCTTTTGATTTATATCTCAATTATTTTGCTGCCGGGGGTAATCGCCGCCGTTTGCGATACCAGCTTTTTTCCAGATGAAATACCGGGCCGATAAATTGCACGATAATTACGGTTTACCGCCGCTGCCGATGCGCAAAGCTGCCTTGGCAGTAACCGGTATAAGCATTATTGCACATTGACAAAGGTTGAAGATGTCAATACAAAAATATCTGATAAACTTTCCGGCAAACAATTGTGAAAAACATCAACTGTTATTCCCATACCGCAGCATCACCTGCCAATGCCAATGTATCTGCAACATGCGTCGGCTGCAAATGATTTATCTGCCTGTCAGCATAGCTTGAATATCCGTTTGCGGATCGGTGATCCCTTTGATGTCAAAAGCTTCGACCAGGATCTTTGTGACCTCAGGCGAAAGGAACGCCGGCAGCGTCGGCCCCAGCCGGAGATTCTTGAATCCCAGATGCAGCAAGGCCAGCAAGACCGCCACCGCTTTCTGTTCATACCAGGCTATATCAAAGGATATGGGCAGATCGTTGATCTCTTTGACGCCGAAAACTTCCTTGAGTTTCAGCGCAATGACTGCCAGCGAATAACAATCGTTGCACTGTCCGGCATCCAACACCCGGGGTATACCGCCAATATCGCCGGAAATAAGTTTATTGTAACGGTACTTGGCGCATCCGGCGGTAAGAATTACGGTATCCCGGGGCAGATTTTCTGCCACACAAGAGTAATATTGCCGCTCTTTTTGTCGGCCGTCACAGCCCGCCATTACAATAAAGCGCCTGATCGCTCCGGACTTGACGGCTGCCACAACTTTGTCGGCCAGCGCAAAGACTTGAGCGTGGGCAAAACCGCCGGTAATCGTGCCGTTTTCCAACTCTTCCGGAGCTTGACACTTTTTGGCAAGTTCAATGATTGCAGAAAAATCTTTCTGCTTGCCAGCTGCTCTGTCAGCAATATGCTCCACCCCGGGATAGCCCGCCATGCCGGTCGTAAAGATCCGGTCTTTATAGCTCTCCTGCACCGGGGTAATG
Source organism: Lentisphaerota bacterium (assembly GCA_015061575.1). Lineage (GTDB taxonomy): Bacteria > Verrucomicrobiota > Lentisphaeria > Victivallales > Victivallaceae > SIG78. The sequence continues at coordinate 35,024 of SUWF01000018.1, read as the reverse complement.
CAGTTGGTCGTCATCAAAATCGGCCCGTTGAATGAGGCAAACTCTTTACTCTGCAAGTGCCACGCATTACCGTAATTGCCGTAAAGATGCGGATACTTTTTCAACTCCGGGTAATAGTGCGCCGGGAGCATTTCGCAATGGGTATAAATATCGATCCCGGCATCTTGGCTCTGCTCCAACAGCTCCTTGATATCCAGCAGATCGTGTCCGGAAATCAAAATGCCCGGACGGCTGCCGACTCCGGTTTTGACTGTGGTTGCCTGCGGATCACCAAACATTTCTGTATTGGCGGCATCCAGCAGAGCCATTGTCTTTACGGCGATTGCTCCAGATTCCAGAATAACGGCGAGCAATTTGCCGGCATCTTCTCCGGTGGCAGCAGTTTGCAATGCCTTGAAACAGAATGCGTAAATCTCCTCATCCTCTTTACCCAAAACCGCAGCGTGTTCGGCATAGGCGGCAATGCCTTTAAGTCCATAAGTGAGCAATTCCCGCAGGGAACGGACATCCTCATTTCCGCAAGCCAGCACTCCGGCAGGGAGCCGGGGCGGATTTTTGCCCGTCAATCTTAGTGCTTCATCAAGTTGCTTTTGCAGTGCAGCCTCGTCAAAATTGGCGTTGGTAATGGTCATAAACAGCGATTTTATAACAAAACGGCCCAGTTGGCAGTCCGCCTCTCTGGTCAACGCAATCAGTTTGAGCTGACGGATGATTTTATCCATCAAATCAGCGGTTTCAGCTTTTTTGCCGCACATCCCAGATCGGGTACAACCGGTGTTGCGGCAAGCTTCCTGACATTGAAAACAGAACATTTTTTCTTCCATTTCTGGCCTCCGGAGCGAATTTTCAAGTTAACTTCTGATGCTTCCAGTCTTTGCAGAAATGACAATATTTTCCATGACCATGTTCCGGCAGCGTATTCAAAGTTTTCCACCTTGCAATACGCTGCACAATAACTCTGTTGCCTGAAGAATGGGGCGCTGACTTTTTATTGCTGAGCAATCAACTCTATCAGGCGGCTCAAAGCTCTTTGGACGGCGGCCTGACGGACGGCTGAACGGCTGCCGGAAAAATGATTGGTTTCGGTAATCACTTTGCCAGCAATAAAATACCCCATGCAGACAGTTCCCACCGGTTTGCCGGGCACGGCACCGGTCGGTCCGGCGATCCCGGTGGTGGATACTGCGTACTGGGCGTTCAGCGCCCGGGCCGCTCCGGCAGCCATAAAGCCGGCGCACTCCTCGCTGACGGCTCCGACAGTGTTCAAAACCGTTTCCGGAACTTGCAAAAGCTGCGTTTTTACTGAATTATCGTAAGCTACGATCGTACCCATATACACTTGCGATATACCCGCAATATCCGTTATCGCCGCCGCCACCAGACCGCCGGTACAGGATTCAGCAGTGGCCAGACGGCCGTTTTTCTGCTGCAGCAAAGTTAAAAGTTCTTCGTACATGATTTATTGCAAAAGTTTTTTCAGTTGTTTTACCATTTTTTCAAATTCATCCAGTGCATCACCGGCCACGGGCGTGTTGACAAAATCCACTCCGGCGTCGGCCAGGATCTCCAGCACCGGTTTGCAGCCGCCGGACTTGAGGAAAGTAAGATATTTGTTCAGCAAATCTGCTTCGCCGCTTAAAATATTGCGGGCAAACTTCATGGCTGCCGAAAGTCCGGTGGCGTACTTGAAGACATAAAAATTATAATAAAAGTGCGGTATCCGGGCCCACTCATACTTGATAAGTTCATCGGCTTTGACGGCTCCGCCGTAGTAGCGGTCGTTGAGCTTGTAGTATTCGTCGCACAAAAGTTCGGCCGTAAGCGGGGTATCGTTTTCCCGCAGGCGGTGGATATCCAGTTCAAACTCAGCAAACATGGTCTGGCGGTAGATACATGCCCGCACCTCGTCGATCAGATGCACCAGCAAAGTTATCTGCATATCCGGATCATCGGCATATTTTTTCATCAAATGATCATGCAGCAGCAATTCATTGGTCGTGGAGGCGATCTCGGCCGCAAAAATCGGGTAACTGGCGTAGTGATATTCCTGATATTTGTGCGAAAAATAGCTGTGCATACTGTGGCCCATTTCGTGCGCCAGCGTAAAGACATCGTTCAAGGTGCCGTTGAAATTCAACAGCATATACGGCGCAGTATCGTAACAGCCGCTGGAGTAGGCTCCGGAGCGTTTTCTCCGGCACTCCATAACATCGACCCAGCGTTCATCGAACGCCTGTCTGACCACGCTGATATATTCTTCGCCCATGACCGAAAGCGCCTCCAGCACCAGATTTCTGGCCTCGTCGTAGCTGTAACTCTTTTCGCTGGAACCGACCAGCGGGTTGTACAGATCGTACATATTGAGCTTTTTGATCTTGAGCTGCTGACTGCGCAGTTTTAGATAGCTGGTCAGTGCCGGAATATATTTATGGACCGAACCGATCAGATTGGTGTAGAGTTTTTCCGGCAATTCATCGGCGAACAACGCTTTGTGCAGCGCATTGTCATAGCCCCGGAGCCGGGCGGAAACCACATGCCGCTTAACAGTGCTGTCCAGCGTGGCAGCGCAGGTGTTGATGATATTTTTGTAACTTTCAAACATCGCTTTAAAAGCTTTTTTGCGCACTTTGCGGTCGGGCGATTCAATAAACCGCCGATAGCTGCCGTGGGTGAGCTCCAGCTTTTTGCCGTTGGCATCCTTGACTGCCGGAAAGCGCAGATCGGCATCGGTCAGCGTTTCGTAAATTTCGTCCGATGAACCGAGTACGTCCGATAACGCCCCCAGGATGCGTTCCTCTTTTTCGCTCAAAGTATACTTTTTGGCCCGCAGCAGTTCTTCGATGCTTTCTTTGTAAAAGGCCAATTCTGCAGATTCGAGCATCTGCTGCATAATCAGGTCATCGATCGCCAGCAGTTCCGGCTCAAACCAGGCACATTCAGCAGAAATTTCGGCCGCTTTGGCAGCAGCACGGTTTTCCAGCGAGCGGGCAGTGGGTTCGCCGGTATCTTCATCGTGACGCAAATGGGCGTAGGTGTAGAGTTTTTCCAGCTTGCGTTCCAACGCATCCAGTGCCTGCAAGGCCTGCTGCAGCTTTTGAGGGCTCTGACTCAAGCTGCCCCGGAATGCGTTAAAAGCGTTCTGCAGCGGCGTCAGGGCGGCCATATCAGCTTCCCAGGCGGCGGTATCGCTATAGATTTTTTCCAGATCCCAAGTCAATTCCTGCGGAATATCTTTGCGTTCGAGAACATTATTTTTGCTCATGATCAACTCCTGCAATAAAAAAATACACTTTTTGATAATATAACCCCTGTATCGGATATTGCAATAATCAAAAAACGTATTAAATTATATTCAAGTATATTTATAAAAAGAAAGGATATTTATTATGGACAAGAAATTTTACGTCACTACTCCCATATATTACGTTAACGACAAACCCCATATCGGCCACGCCTACACCACCATTCTGGCCGACGTGCTGGCCCGCTTCCACCGCTCCGCCGGTGATGCGACGTTCTTTTTGACCGGTACCGATGAACATGGTCAGAAAGTCCAGCGCGCCGCCGAAAAAAACTCGCTGGACTGCCAGCAGCATTGCGACGAAACTGTAGTGCGCTTTCAGGAACTCTGGAAGACGCTGGGCATCACCAATGACCGCTTTATCCGCACGACCGATGCGTTCCACAAAGAGGTGGTAAGCAAAGTTTTGCAGGATCTTTACGACCGTGACCTCATTTACAAGGCCGAATACACCGGCTGGTATTGTGTGGGCGATGAACGCTTTTTTACCGAAAAAGACCTCGTGGACGGCAAATGCCCCGAATGCGGCCGGGAGGTGACCGAAATCGTGGAGTCCAATTACTTTTTCCGCATGAGCAAATATCAGCAGTGGCTGATCGAATACATCGAAAGTCATCCGGATTTTATCCTGCCCCGCTTCCGGGCCAATGAAACGCTGGGCTTTTTGCGCCGCCCGCTGGAAGATTTGTGCATATCACGCCCCAAATCCCGTTTGGCGTGGGGGATCGAACTGCCGTTCGATAAAGATTACGTCTGCTACGTCTGGTTCGATGCGCTTTTGAACTACGCTTCCGGTGTCGGCTATCTGCAGAACGATGAAGATTTCAAAAAGTGGTGGCCAGCATCGTGTCAGCTTATCGGCAAAGATATTCTGACCACGCACACCGTCTATTGGACGACCATGCTCAAAGCTATGGAACTGCCGCTGCCCAAAACCATTTTTGCCCACGGCTGGTGGCTCACCGGCAAAACCAAGATGAGCAAGTCGCTCGGCAACGTGGTCAACCCCATGGATATGATCGAACGCTGCGGCGTGGATGCCTTCCGCTACTTTCTGCTGGCCGAAATGAGCCCCGGCTCGGATGCCAGTTTTACTGAAGAAGCGTTCATCAACCGTTACAACTCCGACTTGGCCAACGACCTGGGCAATCTGGCCAGCCGGGTGCTGAAAATGGCTCTGCGCAGCTGCAACGGTACGATCCCGCAGCCGCACACCATGCTAAATGAAGATAAAGCTCTGCTCGCTCTGGCCGACAAAGCTTTGGAAACTATGGAAAACAGCCTCAATTCCATGGCTCTGGATGCCGGGATCGCTGCGGTAATGGATGTGGTGCGCTCCGGTAACAAATACTTTGAAGCCGCCGCTCCCTGGACGCTCGCCAAAAACGGCGATACCCAGCGGCTGGAAACTGTTATCTATACTGCCGCCGAAGCCATGCGCCGGGTGGCCGTGCTGCTCGACCCGGTGATGCCGGGCAAGATGAAAGATCTGCGCGATATGCTGGGTATGGATCCGGCTCTGCCCGCCACGCTGGAATCGCTGCACGATCACAGCAACGTCCTCTCGGGCAAAGCAGTACAGGATCGCGCCGGACTCTTTATGCGCATACAAGTTGAAGAGCCCGCTGCCGCCTGCGCCAAAAAACCGGAAAAGAAGGCCGACAAAGCAGTCAATACCATCGCTCCGGAAGAGCTTATTGATATAGCAGAATTCGGCAAAGTTCAGCTCAAAACCGCTAAAGTGCTGGCCGCCGAACCCGTGGAAGGTGCCGATAAACTGCTTAAACTGCAAATCGCAGTCGGTAACGAAAAACGTCAGCTTATTGCCGGTGTGGCCAAGTATTATACCCCCGAAGCCATGGTCGGCAAAACCATCATCATCGTGGCGAACCTCAAACCCGCCGTCATCCGCGGCGTGGAGTCCGCCGGAATGCTGCTGGCCGCCAAGGCCGGTAAAAAATTGCAGCTGCTGACCGTAGACGGCGAAATTGCCAGCGGAGCTTCCATCGGCTGAAGATCCGCTGAAAAAAAGGCTGTGTAAGGCACCGGAGAAAGTGTTTTTTTCTCTTCCCCCGGTGCCATGTTCCCTTTTCCGCAAACCTTTTCCCGACCATTTTTATTTTTGATTTGCAACAATAAAAATGGCCGATCCCGTTTGCAGCATAACATCCGACTGCAGCGCCGGGTAATGCTTCTGCGGAGCTGTCGGCAGTGGAATTTTTCTTGAAATATTTATGGCTTGAGGGTGGGAAAAATCTTTTTTTTGATTATATTATCCTGAAGGTGTTAAAAAAAATCGGTTTTGATGTATTATGAGTCAAAAAGCTATTCAGGATTTTACGCAGGGACCGCTCTTTAAGCCGATGCTGCTGTTTTCGGTGCCGTTCATGCTTTCCAATGCACTGCAGGTGCTTTACAGCATGGCCGATATGCTGATCGTGGGCAAGTTTGTCGGCAGTTACGGCATTGCAGCAGTTATGACCGCCGGATTTATAATTATGTTTCTGACCATGCTCGGCTTGGGCATGGCCACCGGCGGACAGGTGCTGGTCGCTCAGCTTATCGGCAAAGGCGCCCAAAATCAGCTCAATCAGGCGATCGGGACTTTGCTGACGATGAATTTGGTCGTAACTGCAATAGTTTCAGTCGCTTCAGTCGGATTGGCGGACTGTATGCTGCAGCTGGTCGATACCCCGCCGGAAGCGGCCGGATACGCCCGGGAATATTTGCAAATCTGCGGCGGCGGACTGATTTTTATATATGTTTATAATGTTATAGCTGCGGTGCTGCGGGGTGTGGGCGATTCGGTGCGGCCATTCACATTCATCCTGATTTCGGCCCTGCTCAATGTGGTGCTGGATCTGGTGCTGGTCGCCGGATTAAAACTCCAGGTCGCCGGAGCGGCCATTGCTACAGTAATCAGTCAGGCAGTTGCAATGGTGCTGGCTTTGATCTATATTTACCGCAACAGAAATATTTTTGGCTTTGAATTCAAGCTTTCGCACCTCAAATGCGAACCTGATATGCTCAAAAGTCTGATCAAGCTGGGCGTGCCTTTTGCAGTCCGCTTTGGGGCGATCAATGTTTCGATGATCTTTGTAGCGGCACTGATCAATTCGCTGGGCGTGGCGGCGGCGGCAGCTTTCGGCATTGCGTTGCGGCTGGATGAACTGGCCAATAAAATTTCGCAAGGCGTGATGATGGCGGTTTCGACCATTACCGGCCAGAATATCGGCGCCGGCAAGTTCGACCGCATCCGGCGGGGAGTCTATTACGCATGGAGCATTTGCGGAGGTTTTTTCCTGATTTTCGGCGCAGTAATGTATTGTATGCCCGAAGTGTTGTTCAAACTTTTTACCGATGACCCGGAAGTGATCAAATTAGCCCCGGTCATTTTAACAGCTATATTGCTGCATTATCCGGCCTTGCTGATCATGAAAGGTACCAACGGTTTTATTCAGGGCATCGGCAACGCCATGTTCGGTTTGATCATTGCTTTGCTTGACGGCTTTGTCTGCCGGGTGCTGTTCAGCTGGCTGCTGGGGATCTACTGGGGATGGGGGCTTAAAGGTATGATTTTAGGCTATGCACTGGCAACCTACAGCACAGCTTTGCCGAATTTGTTTTACTTTTTGTTTGTGCCGTGGCACCGGCGCAAAACTGTGATTTGAAAAAAATAGCTTCTTCCGACAATAAAAATCTTTTGATACGCATTATAATGAGCAAAAGCAATTCAGTTCAAACAGGTGCAGAAATGGAAAATATCAACAGCTGTTCTCCAGAAAATAACGCTGTCGGAGATGACCTGCTGGCGGCAGCCGCCGCCAATGGCAGCGAAGCAGCCGTGGAACAGCTCTATTACCGCTACCGGCGGCCGCTGTACAGCTATTTGAACCGGATGCTCAATCATGACAACATGACTGCTGACGATATGTTTCAGGAGTTGTGGATCAAAGTGATCAAAAATCTTTGCAACTATTCGCCAGACGGCAAGTTCGGTGCGTGGATTTTCCGGATCGCCCGCAATCAGGTGCTGGAGCATTTCCGGCGCGAAAAAAGCCGCGCCAAGTTAGGCACGACCACCGAAGATGGTGAATTGCCGGACATTAGCAAAATCAATACCGAGCCTTCGGGTATGGTTGGAGCGCAGGAGCTTACGGAAAAACTCCAACAGCTTTTATCGGAGCTGCCGCCGGAACAGCGGGAAGTGTTTATCATGCGGCAAAATAATCTGAGTTTCAAGGAAATTGCCGAAATCCAGAAGTGCCCGATCAACACTGCGCTGGGGCGTATGCATAATTGTTTGAAATTTTTACGGCACAAACTGTGTCAATAAGGAATAGTGAGTATGGAAAAAAACCGAAAAACCGCTTCCTGCAGCTGCCGGGAGTGCGAAATGGCGATCGTTGCCGGTTCTGTTCAGGAAAATCCGGCAGTCCAAGTTCATCTGGATGCCTGCCCAGCGTGCCGGGAATTTGCAGATTTTCAGCAGCTTATGCTCAAGAGTCTGCCTGCCGATGACTGCGTACTGCCGGAGTTTTCCGAAATTTGCAGCGCAGTAAAAAACCGCCATCAACAGCAGCGTAAACGGCTGAAATTCTGGCTGTATCCGCTTTCCGCAGCGGCGGCAGCGGCAATCTTTGCCGGTGGAATATATTTGAATCTGCCGTCAAGCCCGATCAACAGTTATAAAAACAATTATGCCGCCGCTGAGCTGCAGTGGTTTGACGAATCGACGCTGAATACTTTGCTGGAAGAAAACAGCGTCAAAATGACCTGGGATCAAACTTCCAGCAAAGAAAATCAGTGCATTGATTCCATGCGGGCCGCCCGCAGCGGCAGCGATCAGTGGAGTATTGAATTATCTAATTTTTACAGTGAGGATTGGTTGTAAAATGAAAATCGTATGTATGTTGCTGGCTGTTGCAATGACAGCGGTCGTTTCCGCTCAGGAAAAGCAGGTGCGCAAACCGGAACCACGCCGTCCGAAGATGGCGCAGCCGGTGTATGCCGACAAAAATCATAACGCCCACTTCAGCAAAAAACGCTCGCTGGAAAACATGACGCCGGAAGAACGTCAGAAATTCAACGCCGCCCGCAAACGCCGCTTTGAAATCATGGTATTGATCAACGCCTGGAAGATCATGCCCGAAAAGGAACGGACAGCGCTGCATGATGAATTGATCAAGCGCATCCGGGAAGATTTCCGGGCCGTGACCGCCGCTCAAAAAGAACGTATCGCCAAGGCCGAAGCCGATTTGAATAAGCTCCGTCAGGAACTTGCCGACCGGGAAAAACGGCAGGACGAACTGGTCGCCCGCGAGCTGGACAGATTGCTGAAAATGCCCTTGATGCCCCGCCGGGGCAACCACACCCATACCCCTGAAAAGTAAAGTATTTTACTGCTTAAAACCCCCAAACCCGCTTCACTGTGTGGAGGGGGTTTTTGCATTATTCCGGCGGTATTCGTTGGGCGTTGCGCCGTAGGAACGGCGGAACTCCCGGAAAAAATAGGAATCCGAAAAAAAACCGGTCTTGAGCGAGATCTCCTGCAAAGTATATTCGCTGTTGACCAGCAGATGTGCGGCGTTTTTTAATCGCACCCGCCGCAGATACGCTATCGGCGTTACCCCGAAGGCCGCATGAAAGTGCCGCATCAAGGTCGCCCGGGACATTCCCGTTAGTTTAAGCAGCTCATCAAGCGAGATCCGGCGGGCAAAGTTACGCTCCAAATAGGCCGACACTTTCAGCATATCCCACGGGGCATGATCGGCGGAGTCATTGGCTGCACCATGCAAATTAGCGTCGCAGATCATGCTCATAAGCACCATAAAAAGGCCCAGTTTGTAGCAGTGCATACCTTTGATGAAATTGACTTCAGCTATGCGATCAAGGTACTCGCACATTTCGGAAAATTTTTCTGCTTCCGGCTGAAAATGCGGATAGCTGCGATCGGCGTAGTAGTTTATATTGCGCATAAAAAGCTCCCGGTAGGCCGGCTTGGAATAGAGCTCCATGAGCAGCGAAGGCAGCCGGGAGGGATCAAACAGCAGATTCACCACCGATAAATTTTCCACCGCACTGAAACGGTGCTTGCCGCCAATGGGGATCACCAGTATGTCGCCAGCGCCGATAGCTTGCGGCAAAGCGTTGCCGCTGTGGTGCATGGCCCGCCCGCCGGTGACAAAAATACATTCGCAAAACTCGTGGCGGTGCATACGGTTGTTGCCCTGTTCGCGTTCAACCCATACGCGCAGAGGAAATTCCGGATCATGCGCAAAGTATATATTGCCGGGATATACCAAAGTTTTATCAAAGCTCATAAATTGCCGTTCTCCGTTTTTTTTCTGAAAATTTTGCTGTTCAGACAGAGTGTTGACTGTTAACATAGCATTGCGGCGGCAAATTGCCAATTATCAAATACTTTTTTTGAGAATATAGTTCGTTAAATAAAATTATTGTTCATTGTAATTGAAGGGGGATTGCAGTATATTTTTTTTCAGTGGATTCATTTGCAATATTACTTAATTTATCTGAAGGGATATGTTGTTATGAAAAAGCACAATACTCCGGGCTGCAAAGCCACTGTTACTTGGAACTTCACACTGATCGAGTTACTGGTTGTAATTGCCATTATTGCGATTCTGGCGGCAATGCTTCTGCCGGCGCTTTCGGCGGCGCGGGAGCGGGCCCGCAGTGCCAACTGTATAAGCAACCTCAAACAGAATATGCTCGCTGACACTATGTATGCCAATGATAATCACGGTCAGTTGATCTATCTGAGAAGTTATTACACATCTTACTTTATGGCTTACGATTCGGCCTATAACGCTCCGGATTTGCTGGTGTATGGCGAATACTTCGGCGCTCCGGTCGGTGCAGACGGCAATACCTGGAAAAAGGCATATGAAATCGGCAGCAAGTATTATAAATGTCCCAGTGATTCGATGAACTTCGGTTCGGCCGGCGGCACTGTGGCCCGCAGTACCAAACTGCAGATGAGTTATGTGCATTTGCACTTTGATCTGACCAATGCCACTACTCTGTTCGGCTCTGCCGCCGCCGGAGAAAAACGGCAGCGGCGGATCATCGGCCGTGACAACCCCGGATGTATTATCTGGCACGATTTCACCGGCGGCAATGACGGCAAGCAGGGTATCCACGAAATCAAAGTTGGCGGACGCAACCATGTCAACGGAGCTAATGCGGCCTTCCTCGGCGGCTATGTTAAAACTGTTACTCTGACCGAAAATCAGGGCAATTCGTACAACGAAGGCTGGAGCCGTTTCCCGACTTACTTTGATGATTTTGAATAAGGATTTGGGGGTTTTTATGAAAAAGCTTTTCCAATACAGCGTGTTATTCTTGCTGGCTGTGAGCTGTGCTGGGTTATCCGGCGGCTGCAGCAAGGCCCGGATCAATGCTAAAGATGCGGAAACTTACCGGAAAAGTTTACAGAGTATGCGGCAGACGCTTCCGGCCCAAAAGCAGGAAGCACTGGATAGGGCCATTGAAAAGATTTTTCAGTATGAGCGCAAACGGGCCGCAGAATACGGCAGCGGCATGGGCGATGCCGGGATCATGCTGCTGCTGGATAATCTGACAGCAGATGAGATCATCCTCCGGGCCCAAAATATCAAAAAATAATTAAATTTTTATATTATCAGGAAGAAAAGATGAAAAAAAGTTTATTACTGCTGCTGAGTGCAGTTATGATGCTGCAGCTTGCTGCCGCTGAGGCGAATACCGGAAAAATCAAATGGATCGGTATGAAAAAGAGTGAAAATAACGGAGTTATCACTCTGAATGATGATCGGACCGATGCCGGATTGTATTTGATGACCGCCCGGGTCACGCCCATTGAAAAAGGTAAAGATTTTGTGCTGAGTGTGCAGGTAAAAACCGCGCCCGGCAGCAAAAACCGCCCCGCAGTTTTCATCCGGGTGCTGGATAAAAACAATAAAAAGCTTTCCGGCTTTTCCGCTGTCCGGCGCGGCAAAGTTGATGCAGATGGCTTTGCAAGTTATATTCGCAAGATTGCTCCGGAGGAATGGGCCGATGGCGCAGTCGGTTTGCAGATCATGCTGCAGCCGGCGGCCGGTGCGGCGCAAAATACCGGCAGTGCAGAGTTCCGCAAGCTGGAATTCCGCTTTTTGGAAAAAGTTTCTCAGCTTACCGGTCGTGATCAGACCGGGGAGCTTTTTTTCAAGTTCCAAAATGTCAGTTCAGCAGATAATAAGCTCAAAAGTTCTCCTTTTGCGCGGTTGACCGATCCGGCGCCCAAGATAGAATTCGTTTCCTCGCAAGTATGCGGATTCAGTTGCCTGCAGCTGATCGGCGGAAATCTTCCCAAGATCGGTTCTTTTTTTATCTGGAACGAAGAAACTTGCCGGTTTGAAAAAATTCCGCAGGAAATCCAGGCCCGGGAACTCTCCGGCAGCGTGGTTTTTGACTTGAGCAGTCTGCCGGATTGCCGCCGCTGCCGGGTGGTCTTTCCCGGAGAGAGCACCGTAGAGCTGGACGGCATACGCGTTTATGTAAAAGACTATCCGCAGGAAAACTGGAACGCCAACTGGATATGGTTCGGCAGCCGCCGGGTGGATAATATTGATGTATGGCTGCGCAAAGTGTACGATTTCAAGGAAAAACCGCTCCGGGCCATTTTGCAGTGCGCAGTGGATGATGTGGGCGATGTTTATGTTAATGGCCACAAGGTCGGGCATTTCAGCGGCCGCTCCAATCCGCCCAATTACGATATAAGCAAATATCTTACTGCCGGTAAAAATGTTGTTGCCGTAAAAGTCCATCAATTCCGTTATTCGGCCGGATTTTTAGGCGAGCTGGACTGCCGCTATGCTGATGGCCGTGAAGAAAAATTTATTACCGACAACAGCTGGAAATACAGCCGCAGTATGCCGCCGGAAAACTGGACGCACCGCAATTTTGATGACCGCAGCTGGAAAAATTGTGTGATCCTGGCCAGGCCGCCGCAGGGCGAGTGGGGCAATGTAAATTACAAACTCAACACCCGTCTGACCGAAGTAAAAATGCTCAATCCCGGGGTTTTTCCTGCGCAGGCCAAGGCTGGCGAAACAATCAAACTGTCAATAAAAGTCCAGGCCGATGCGCCGATAGTGGAAATGCCTTTTCAGATCATTATGCGTAAAGGCAAAAATATTTTCCGGGTCTGGTATGCAGGTAAATTACCGGCGGGCAACGCGGAAAGTACAATCCCCATAGCGCTGAAAATCCCCGATTATCTTATCAGCGGAGAATATACTCTGGAATTCAAATCGGCGTATTCGCAAATCGTCAGCCGCCCGGAACAACCGTTCACAGTCAAGCTGCGAATTGTCAATGACCGCCGTGCTCCGCTGGGCCGGGCCAGGATCCGGCAGCTCAATGGAGTACCGACGATCATGGTGGAAGATAAACCCATGCTGCCGATGTTTTCAGCATCGCGGCTCTGTACGCTGCCGCTGCAAATGACCCATCACCGGCTGTTCAATCATGCAAACTGGAATCTGGTGCATTTGTATATGCGCCCGGACTGGCGGGGGACGGTACCGGATTTTGACTATCTGGATTCCACGGCTGCGGCCATGCTTGAAGGTAATCCGCAGGCCCGGGCCATCTTGAAGGTCAATCTGCGCGATTCGCAGGGGGCTTTTATTGCCAGACATCCGGAAGAACGGGTGGTGTTTGATAACGGTGCCACCCGCAACAATTGTTCGCTGGTCAGCGAAAAATGGCGCGCTTATGTTGCTGAATATATTGAACAATTAATTGACCATGTGGCCGCAGCGCCCTATGCCGACAAAATCATCGGCTGTGTGGTCAGCGAGGGTGAAGAAGGCCAGTGGCTGCATTACTGGAATTCAGCGGATCCCTCGGTTGATGGCGCGTTCAGTGATTACAGCTTGCCGATGCTCAAATATTTCCGGAATTATCTGCGCAAAAAGTATGGAACAAATGAAAAATTGCAGGCCGCCTGGCGTCAGAGCAATGTTACTTTTGATAATGCTGCCATTCCCGGCCATGTGGAGCGGGCGGCCAATGATTGCGGATTTTTGCGCGATCCGCTTAAGCGTGCCAATGTTATTGATTACGCCGAAGCACTTTCGCAGGCCGTGGTCGATGGTATGACCCATTACAGCAAAATAATCAAGCGCAAAACCAACGGCAACTGGCTGACCGGAGCACTTTACGGACATATCATGGATGTGGGTATGTATATGATCGCCGAACAGGGCGGCGGCCTGGCTGAAGGTGCCGCGCTGGATATACCCACTATGGATATTTATATGGGGCCGCTGCAGTACCGCAAGGAGTTCCGGGATGTCGGCGGGGTCGGCAGTTTTGACTCGCCCAGTCCCGGCAGCTGCCAGCTGCATAACAAGATATGGATCAATGAAAACGATTTGCGCACTCATCTGACTTTTCCGGCCGGATACGCCTACAGTGTGCGGCACACATCGCAGTTTGATCAGGTACTGGCGCGGGAAGTGGCCAAAGCAATCTGCGGCCGTTCCGGCTTTTATTTGCTCAGCATGGGCTTGGAAGATAATCACCACTGGTACGATGATCCGGAAACGGTCACGACCTTGAAAGAACTTGATCAAATTATTCAGGACGCCGCTTTGCGTGACCGTTCCGGCCGAAGTCAGATCGCAGTGTTCGGCGATGATAATTCACTTAAATATCTGCGGCAGCTCAAACATATGCAGAAGTTCGACAGCCTGATGCGTTACGCTATCATCCAGCGCGAAGCCATTGCCCGTATCGGCGCGGCATTTGATGAATATATGCAAAGCGACCTGAGCAATCCGCAACTGCCGGAATATAAATTTTATATTTTCTTGAATCCCATCCATATGACGGAAGCTGAACAGCAAAAAGTGCGCGAACTGGCCCAAAAGCCCGATATAAGAATGCTCTTTTTGTTCACTCCCAACATTGCAGCCCGAAACGGGTTGAATTTGAACTTTGCCAATGAGTTGACCAAAATGGATTTTGTGCTGGATAAAACTGTGCGTAAAAGTGTGATCGAATTGGCTTATCCGGTGAAAAATCTTGCCGTAGGCAAACGTTACGGCTACCCGAAGGAGACTTTTTCGCCGACTCCGATACCGCGTAAGTTTGACCGCAAACTGGCTGTCTGGCCGGGCAGTCAGACTCCGGCAGCAGTTACGCTGGGCAATATAGCTTACAGCACGCTGGGGTTGCTGCCGGTGGAAGTTTTGCGGATGCTGGCGCAGGAAGCCGGAGTGGAAATCCGTTCGGAAGACAACATCGCAGTCTATGAATGTGCCTCTTATCTGGCAATACATTCCACTGCCGAGCGGAAAATGTGTAAAGTTACTGCGCCCGGAAACCGCAAACTGCGGATGATCTGGCCGCAGCGTTCCGATAAAGCTGTAAAAGAGTATTCATGGCTCAATACCGAACCGGTAAGCAAGATTTTTGTTATCGAATAAATAAGGATTTTAGAAGATGATTTCCCAAGTTGAAAGTTTTACTCCCGTACTCAGTGCGGAAATATTGGACAGCTGCAACTTTTTTGAGCTTTATCCCTTTGACGGCGGCGGCTCGTTTATCCATCGTGACTTGCTGGGCAGCACCGATGATGCACAAATCACCCGGGCGATCATGCACGAGGGGGCGCTTGATGCCTTTGGCCCGCTCGATGCGATCGATTTTCAGAAATTTGAACGCTGGAGTACGATCGAACAATCCTGCTGGATCAACCGTTTGTACTTTATTGTGCCGCTGGCCAGAATCGCCAAAATAACAGGCGATAAGCAGCTGGCAGAGTATGTCAAAAGCGTGATTTTCCGCTTCCGGAAACTTTATCCGGCTCCGGCCAGTACCGACGAAGTCCGGGAGTTGAACCGCTCGGTGCTGGAAGCCCGGGATCGGGATTACAACTCCAGCGATGGCACGTTTGACGGCCCGGTAACTTACCAGTGGTTTGATTTCCAGCCCGCCAGCAGATTACTGCATATACTTTATGCAGTATGGTTTATTAAAGATCTTGGAGTGTTTGATAACGGGGATTATCAGCGGCTTGACCAAATGATTGCTGACCATGCCCGGGTGATCTATCAGGCCAGCGATTTTGATGCGCCGCCCAGAGGAGGCAACCATGACTTTTTGCGGGCACTGGCGTTGTTTACTGCCGGAGCGGTATTTACGGATCACCCGCAAGCGGAAAAATGGCGCCTGAAAGGGTTCCGCTATTGCCAATTTCATATTTATGAAGATTTTCTGCCCGACGGCATGGGCTACGATCTGAGTCCGTCTTATCACTTTTTTGAAACGTGGATCGCCCGGGATTTTGCCCTGCGCGCCAAACAAATCAATATGCCGCTGGAAGCCGCAGCGCTGAAACGGCTGGAAAAAGCTTATGACTTCTGTGGCCTCATCAAGCTGCCCAACGGCATGACGCCGGTGATCAGCGATGGTTATCCGCTGGATATGGATGTATTTATGAATACATTGCCCCCCAAAGCTCCGGTTGCCGGCGAACAGCTCGTTCTGCTGCCTCATGCCGAAATGGCCATCCGCAAAAGCAATGACGAATTTGCCCTGCTGGATTGCTCCAGATGCTTGAGCAAATTTGCCCATTATCACGCCGGAAAACAGGCCGTTACTCTCTGGTTCGGCGGCAAACCGTTCGTGGAAGAAGGCGGCTGCTGCAACTATGATGATCCGGCTTTTGCGGAATTTTTCAAAACCGCCCGTGCCCACGCCACGCTGTTGATCGAC
The DNA here is from genome assembly GCA_015061575.1 of Lentisphaerota bacterium. Lineage (GTDB taxonomy): Bacteria > Verrucomicrobiota > Lentisphaeria > Victivallales > Victivallaceae > SIG78. The sequence goes on along the minus strand of SUWF01000018.1, from coordinate 18,955 downwards.
AACCGGGGCGACAGCGCCTTGCATGGCCGCTATTGCTGGCTGAATTACTGTATTTGTCAGTTGACTCCGTGGCAGGATCACACCATCACCACCACGATGACCGCTCCGGAGCAATGGGGCGATACCGTTTGGGAACGGCAGCTTTATCTGAATGACGGCGTGGCCGAAATCACCGATAAAATCACCCGGTGCGACGGCAAAAGCTGGTCGCTGCTCTTCCCGCTGGCGCCGGAAGTTGAAGTGCAAATGCGTGACGGAAAATTCATTTTGCGCAACGACAATGTGCAGGTGGAATTTTATATTCCAGCGGAGGTGAAGATCATTGACTCCCGCTGTGTGCGCAACTTTCAGATCGTCCCCACCCGGTGTCTGGTCGCCAGCGGCACGGGCAACAGCACGGTGCAGAGCGTCTTCCGGAAAATGTGATCAGTAGCGCAGTTCGTCCCAGCTCTTTTGCAGGATGTTCTGCGAAACTTTCTGCAGGGTGCGGACTTCCGGCGCAAATACTGACAGGCGCATTTCTTCCAGCAGCAGCGCAAATTCATAGAGTGCCGGAGCCAGCGCCAGCTCCGGACAGTTGGCGCACGCCAGAAAGAACTTTTCCACAAAAGGTTCCAGATTTTCAAATTTGCTGCTGTCCTGCCGGGGATTGGCAATGGTGCGCTGCAGCCGCAGCTCCAAGCCCCGCAAATAGCGTTGGTAACGCTCGTGCCACATGCTGTAGCGCATGAAGCCGGGCCGGAAGTAGAACTCCAGCTGCCGCTGCACGTCATGCACTGCCGGATGAGTTGACGGCAGCTTTTTCAGCAGAAGTTTGACCCGGCCGGCGGCGGCAAATAAATTCTGCAAAGTATCAAAAAGTTCTTCTCCGCAGCGGGCAAAACGGCTCCGGGCCGCTTCCCGGGCGTGGTCGAATTGAGCTTTGCTGCGGATCTGCCAGCGTTCATCGGCACTGCCGAGTGCTTTGAGAATGGCGGAATCCAGCAGCTGATCCTTCCAATTAAAGTTCAGATGTTCGCTGCTGGCTTTGAAAAAGAGTTTTTCATCCTGCGCTGGCAGCTTGAAATCCCGCCTTATGGCTGTAAACAATCCCGGCAGCTGCAGCTTCAAAAGCGCGCACAAACCCTGATCGTGGCGGAAACGGGCTTCGGCCGACTTCAAATAAACCGCAGCGCCCACCAAGCCATCGCTGTCGGCAAAAAGGGCCGGATAAGCCATTTCGTCAGATTTGCCGGTCAGCTGGATGCTTTCCGGCAGCGACGGTACTTGCGGAAAAGTCTTGTCGGGCGGGGCCGTATAATTGCCGGCTGCAGGCAGCGCAGCACTGACTTTGGAACCGCTGCGTTCCAGAATCGGCACCGCATCCAGATACTCGATCTCCCGGCCGTCGGCATCGATTATCAGCAGTTTCATTTTCAAAAACTCCGGCATCGGCACATCGGCAAACGCATTGCTGTTGACCGTTACGCCGACTTTGCTCAACTCGTCGGCCAGTGCTTCGCCCAGCGAACGGCCGTTGAAAATGGTTCCGTTTTTCCAGCTGACAGTAAATTGCCGGATAAAATCGTGCATGGGGGCGATCTTCTGCCGCTCTTTGCGGGGCAGGCTCTTGAGATAAAACTCCAGTTTTTCCGGCAGGAACCCCGGCACCAATGCTTCCAACGCCCACTCCGGCAGCAGTTTAACTGATTCTTCATCGGCGATCAACGTTATGCCGTCACGTTCCTCGCCGGGGGCAAAGGTGTATTCCAGCGGAAAAGTCACGTTGCAGAAGGTCAACTCGTCCGGATAATCCCCTTCCGGGTCATCCGGCAGCAGTTCCCGCTGCCACAACAGCGATTCAGGTACGTCAAAGGAGCGGTGAAAGCGTTTCCAGTGGTTTTTTATTTCCTGCACACTGTAAAAATTTTCCGGCAGTTCCCGCAGAAAAAACTCATTCAACGCTTCCTCGTCAAAAAGCATTTCCGGCCGCCGGGTCTTGAGTTCAAATTTGCGTACTTTGCGGGCACTTTGCAAATATTTTTCCAGCCACCTGACCCCTTTTATTGCGTGTTCATCCAGCTGATTGCCCAGCAGTGCTTCCCGGATGAATATCTTCCTTGATTCCGCCGGAGCCACCGGCCCGTAGTGCCGCTGCCGCCCCGGATGGATAAGCAAACGGCCGCAAGTTATCCGCTCCCGGGCCGATACAAAGCCCGACTGCGGCGAATAATGCGCCTGATCATATACCGGTGTGCAAAGATGCGGCGCAACGCTCAGCAGCCACTCCGGTTTGGCCTCGGCACAGCAGCGGGCAAAGACCTGACTGGTTTCCACCAGCGCAAAGCTCAGCAGCCACGGCGGATTGCTTTTGCGTTTGGCCAATCCGGAACCCGGAAAGATCTTGAACCGCTTGCCGGACATATCAAAAAAGTTCTTCTGTTCCCGGTCAAAACAGCCCAGCTGCCGGGGCAGACCGGCCAGCAATGTCTGGTGCAGTGTGTCGTAATTGAACTCCAGAAGAGGTGCCTCGCTCAAAACATCCTCCCAGGAGTGCTCCAAAGCCATATTGCTTAAATCTTCCACCAGATTGCGCCACTCCCGCACCCGGCGGTAGTTGAGAAAATTGCTGAGCGCAAAACGGCGCAGCGCAGAATTACTGGAATTTTGCTGGTAGACTTTTTCCAGAGCTTCATACAAATTCAATGCAGCGCAGAAATCGGATTTTTCGCTGGCAAACTGCTTGTGGGCCGTATCGGCGGCCTGAGTTTTTTCAAATGGCCGCTCCCGGGGGTCAGGTATGCTCAAAAAGGCGGCGATCACAATGATCTGCCGCAATACCTTGTGCCGGGCAGCAGTATCCAGCATCTTGCCCAGCTGCGGATCCAGCGGCAGACTGCTCAAAGTCCAGCCGCAGGCAGTCAATCTGCCGCTGCTGTCGATGGCCCCCAGATCCTCCAGCGTGCGGTAGCCATCACGGATCAACGCCGGAGCGGGCGGATCCACCAGCGGAAAAGTATCGATCCTGCCCAGCTTGAGCGACGCCATCTGCAAAATGACGCCCGCCAGCGAGGAGCGTTTGATTTCAGGATCCGTATAAGCAACGGCCCGGGCAGCGTCATCTTCGCTGTAAAGATGCACACAAATACCATCTTCCAGACGGCCGCAGCGTCCCCGCCGCTGCCGCATACTGGCCTGGGCAATGAATTCCACCTGCAATTCCTGGATCCGGGTGCGGGGATTGTAGCGGGCCAGCCGCACCAGACCGCTGTCGATAACGTATTTGATGCCGGGAATGGTCAAAGATGTTTCGGCCACGTTGGTCGCCAGCACGATCCGCCGCTGCTGTCCCCGGCTGAAGATCCGGTTCTGTTCGGCGGCACTCAAACGGCCGAACAACGGCAGCAGTTCAGTATGTTTATAGCGGCGGCCGGTCAGCAGCTCGTTGGCATCGCGGATCTCCCGTTCGCCGGGCAGAAAAACCAATATATCGCCCCACGGATCAAGTTCGGTAATAAACTCCACGGCCCGGGCCACATGCTCGCTTAATTCCTCATCCTTATATGGCTCCATATAGTAGTCTTCGATTGGATAAGTGCGCCCGGCTATTTCCAGAAACGGCGCCTGATCAAAAAATTCCGACAGCTGAGCTGATTCCAGCGTGGCCGAAGATATGATCACTTTCAGATTGCGCCGTCTTTTCAGCAGCCGCTTGAGATAGCCCAGCAGAAAGTCGATATTCAGCGAACGCTCGTGTACTTCGTCAAGCATAATACAGTCATACTGCAGCAGATCCGGATCATCCCGGGTTTCGGCCAGCAAAATGCCGTCGGTCATGAACTTGACTACGGTGTTTTCGGAGGTGTGATCATCAAAACGCACTTTGTAGCCGACTTCGCAGCCGAACTCTGCTTGCATTTCCTGTGCCGCCCGCCGGGCCAGCGACGATGCCGCCAGCCGCCGGGGCTGCGTGCAGCCTATACGCCCCAAACGGCCGCATCCGGCCGCCAATGCCAGCTTGGGCAACTGCGTGGTCTTGCCGCTGCCGGTAGCCCCGGCGACGATCAAAACCTGGTGATTCTTAATAAGTTCCACTATTTCCTGCTGGCGAGTGGCAATCGGCAGTTCTTCCGGAAGATCAAGCTGCAGCTTTCCGGCCAACGCTTCCAGCGAACGCTCCGCAGCTTTTTTTGCCCGCTCCAGCAAACGCTTTACGCTGATATTCAAAGCATCCGGCAGGGTACTTTCCGGCGGCAACTCCCGCAAGCCCAGCTGATTCCACTCCCGCTTGAGCCGCACACTGTCGCTCAAACGGGCATGGCGCAAAAGTTTTTCCAGTTCAATGCGGAGTTGTTTTACGGTAAAAGTTTCGTTCATAAGCCAAGCAAAAAGTACGCAACCTACTGGCGGCCATAGGGATTGCTTTCCAGCCAGTGCGAAAAGCGGTCGGAATAGTAAGTTATTTTATCGAAGTCATATTTTTTGAGCCGCTCTGCGTGACCATCGCCAAAAACCACGGCAAAGCCATTGTGACGGTTGGGATCTTTGGGTTCAGTATCCTGCGAGTAGTTATCCTGATCGCAATCGGTGACTTCAAACATGTTGGTATCGCTTTCTTCGACCAATATTATATTGGAAGCTCCGGCGATCGTCCGATCCAGAAACACCCGGTTCCAGCTGGCAAATTTATCTCCGGCCCGCTGAAACGGCTCCCGGTAATTTATGGAGTAAGAAAATTCCCGCTTATCTTCCCGGGGACAGATAAAAACGTTTTTGGGCGTGTTCTGCGATATGCGCAGCAAATTGGCCCAGCCAACATCTTCGCCCCAACGGGGGGCCATGTCGGCAATGGGAAAAAAATTCTTGTTTTCGTCTGCATAAAGATTGGTGGCCAGCCCGATCTGACGCATATTGCTTACGCAGTTGATCGCTACGGCAGTATTGCGGGCCTCGCTCAAAGCCGGCAGCAGCATCGCTGCTAAAATAGCAATAATAGCAATTACAACCAACAGTTCGATCAGCGTGAACACTGAGTGAGTTAGGCTTTTTTTCAGGTAATAAAACTGCTGACTTTTTTTCATAATACCACCTCCCTGGGTCAGATAACTGTGGATTCATTGCGCCGCTTGCGGAACTCCGTAGGCGAACACTGATAGATCTTTTTGAACGAGTGGCAGAAGTGACTGCTGTCAAAAAATCCCCATTTGGCGGCCACCTCTTCGACTGCCATGCTGGATGTGGCAATATCCCGGGCGGCCTGACTCAGCCGGGCCCGGGCTGCAAATTGTCCGAAACTGCTGCCCAACGCCTCCCGGAACAATTCACTGAACCGGCTGGCACTCAACGAACAGGCCTTGGCGGCCCGGGCCAGCGTCACCGGTTCATTCCCGCAAGTACTGGCCAATTCGATCGCCGGACGCAGCCGGGCAAATTTATCGCTGGAAGCCAATGCCTGTTCCACTCCGGCAGGACGGTGACGATTGAGTTTGCTTATAGCTGTAAGCAGCAGATCGTTGATCAGCAGCCAGCTCTTTTGCCGCCAATAGGCGTTGCGCCGGTGGTTCCAGTGAAAAAGCTTGCGCCCGGCATCCAGAAATTTCTGCCGTTCTTCATCATTCAGCGGCACATAGCGTTCCGCCGGCGGCAGCGTAAACGGCAGCAGCCAATGACAGCCGCCAAAGGGATCGACCGAGCCTAACGAGTTCATTTCCAGATTCACGGCTACGGTAAAACTGCGTTTTTCCAATACCCGGCAGGCGTGGGGTTCCCAGCACATAGTCCACCAGCAGTCGCCGGGGCGGCAGACCCGGGAGTAATCATCGTAAACGATTTCGGTGGCACCGGTCAGATTGATCCCCAGCTGCAAAGCGTAATGTATATCGCCGGAATATTCGGCTGTCGGCTGCTTTACATACATGTAATCGATGTTGAAAGGACTTTCGGCCGAAAGTGTTGGATGGCGCTGTTTTTCAATCGCAATGGTACTGAGATCCGGCATACATCTGCTCCATTAAAAAAGTGAATCCTGCACCGGCAGTTTTTTTTCCGTCTGTTCAACCGTTCCGGCAGCGGTTTGCTGCTCCTGACTCCAGCTGAACAAATCATCGGCGGCGCTGCTCCCGGCAGCTGGCTTACTTTCAGCAGCTGGCGCTTGCGGCACGGCAGCTGCGGCAATATTCTGAAACTCTGCGGGCAGCTCTTTAAGAATACTTTTAAGCTCATATTCATGGGCAAATTCAGCAATTTTTGCCCAATCCGGCGACCGCTTCTGCAGCCATTTATCCGCCGGGCCCAAAGTTTCTTCCGGCCACCGGGTACACAAAGTTATAAGCTTGCGGTTGCGCTCCAGCAGCTCCCGGGATTCCAGCAGTTTGGCTTGCAATTTAACATTGCTTATCCGGGCGGGCTCGGCAAAAAATTCCGCCAGCGAATTGCACTGCTGCAAGATATTGGCGGCAGTTTTGGGCCCGATGCCCGGTACGCCTTCGATCACGTCAGAATTATCGCCCAGCAGCGAAAGATAATCGATCATCTGCGCCGGCGATACCGAAAATTTACTCTGCGTTTCTTCAATGCCGCGCTTTTCAAACCCGCCGCCGCTGCGGGCAGGTATGAGCATAAAAGCGTGTTCATCGATCAACTGTGCCAAGTCCTTGTCGGAACTGATGATCCCGAACTTCTGCTGCGGAAAACTTTTGACTGCCGCCCCGATCAGATCGTCCGCTTCGTAATTACTGCATTCGCACACGTTCCAGCCAAACATTCCAGCCAACTTGCGCAGCAGCGGCATTTGTTTGACCAAATCTTCGGGCATCGGCGGGCGGTTGGATTTGTAGCCGGGGGCCAGCTCCAGCCGGAACGCCGGTTTGCCGCAGTCAAAAAACATACAGCCCCGGGTGGGCGAGTAGGACTTTTCCAGCTGCAGCAGCAGCCGGGCAAAACCCAGCAAAGCGTTGGTCGGGAACCCGGCCTGATTGCTCAAGTGCATGATCGCATAAAAAACCCGGAATATCTGCGAGTAAGCATCGATCAGGATAGCATTTTCTGACGTTTCTGGCATGGTACGTTTTTCCTGTTTATTGAGCGTAATTGCGGTTGCCGAACAGTCGGCTGCCAATGCGTATAAGCGTTGAACCGGCCTGGATGGCTTCGGCAAAATCCCCGGTCATACCCATGGATAACTCCGGTAATTTCCGCTGCCAGGTCTGCTCCAGCCGGTCACGGGTTTGAGCGAGTCGTTCAAAAGCCGCTTTCCACACCGCCGGATCATCGCACAGCGGCGCCATGGTCATCAACCCCGACCACTGCAGATTTTCGGCCGCTGCCGCCGCCCGGGCCAGTTCATCGATTTGATCATAATCCACACCGGATTTGGCTGCTTCGCCGGAATTTACTTCCAGCAATATATGCGGTTTTTTGTTCAATTCACCGGCAATGCGGTCGAGTTTCTGCAGCAGCTTTACCGAATCGACCGAGTGTATCCACTGAGCGTACTGCACAGCTTTGGCTGCTTTATTGCTCTGCAGATGGCCGATAAAATGCCACTCAATATCAGCAGGCAGACTTTCGGCTTTGACCGATAACTCCTGGATCTTGTTTTCGCCGAACATCCGCACTCCGCAATCGTAGGCTTCCCGGATCGCCGATGCCGGAAAGGTCTTGCTGACCGCCAATATCTTTACTGAATCCGCCGGACGGCCCAGATTGGTCAGCAGTTCCCGCACTTCGTTTTGCAGTTTTTGATATTCTTCTGCAAAAGTGGTCATGGCTTACTCCTCAGTTTTTTTCCTGCCGGTAGCGGATAAGGTTTTCGGCCGACGCCACTACTTTGGTGCCGGGCGGCAGATTATCCGTCACCCACACGTTACCGCCCAAAACCGAGCCTTTGCCGATGGTCACATCGCCCAAAACCGTGGCGTTGGCGTAAATAGTTACGTCGTCTTCGATCGTCGGATGCCGCCGCAAACCTTTGACCAGCATACCACAGGAATCTTTGGGGAACGAAAGCGCCCCCAGCGTAACGCCCTGATAGAGCCGCACATTGTTGCCGATCCGGGCGGTTTCGCCAATCACCACCCCGGTGCCGTGGTCGATGAAAAATCCCCGCCCGATCTCCGCTCCCGGATTGATGTCAATACCGGTTATGCTGTGGGCGTATTCGGTCATCATGCGGGGGATAAAGGGTACTTCGTGCTTGTAAAGCACATGCGCCATGCGCTGGATCTCGATAGCTTTGACCGCCGGATAACTGATGATGATTTCGTCCATGCTGCGGGCAGCAGGGTCCCCGGCGTAAGCTGCTTCGATATCGCTGCGGGCAATGCTGCGCAGTTCCGGCAGCGCTTTCAGCAATGCCATAACTGCCTGGCGGCTGCGTTCTTCGGTATTGCAATCGTGGGACTTATGCTGTTTTTTGCACATATAGCAAAAGCAGCGCACCGTTAAATTGCAAAGCTCGCTGTAAACGGCATCGATCAATTTGCCGGTGTGATAAGATACCGTATCGAGCCGGAAACGTTCTTCGCCATCAAAGCCGGGAAAAAGCAATTCTTCAAGCTTTCCGGTCACGCTCAATATCTCCCGGCGGCGGGGCAGATTGGCACCTTCTTCGACATTGACGCCAAAGCCGTCGGCATAACTCTGAGATAATTCAGCAGTCAGCGCATCAAGTTCTGTTTTGGACAGGCAAAAGCCGTTCTTTTTATACAACATTTTCATAACACCATCTCCACAAATAACCTGCTACTGCACATTCTGGATCTGTTCCCGGATCTTTTCCAGCTCGGTCTTGAACTTGACCACAATATTGGCCACCGCCCCGGAACCGGCTTTGTTGCCCAGCGTGGTGATCTCGCGGAACATTTCCTGCACCAGAAAATCCATGCTGCGCCCGCCGCCATCCTGCCCGTTGAGGAAATTCCGGAACTGCACAAAATGACTGCTCAACCGGGTCAACTCCTCAGTTACATCGGCCTTATCGGCGTAATAAAGAACTTCTTTGAGGAAGCGCTCATCCTGCATATCCACCGGCAGATCGGCACTGGCAAGTTTATCCAGCAAACGCTGCTTGAGCTGCTGTTCGATATTGGCAGTTTCGGGCAGAATTTTTTCCCGCAGATCTTCCAAAAGTTCCAGCCGGTTTGTCAACTCTTCCTTGAGCGCAGCACCTTCGGTACGGCGCATATTGTTCAAATTGGTCAACGCCGACTGCAGCGCCTGCTCAGTGGCGGATTTTACCGCTTCTGGTACTTCAGTATTGCTGTCGTTGAACACTCCGGGCATGGTCATTACCTGCGCCATGGTCAGAGTGCCGTCAACTCCTAATTCCCGGCCCAGCTCGCGGGCCGCTGTGATCAACGCCGTCACCCGCTCCCGGTTGATGCCGCTGCTGGCGGTTCCGGCAGCATTGCAGCTTATGCGCACCGACACCATGCCCCGGCTCAGAGAATCCTGCACGATCTTGCGCAAAACATGTTCAAAACTGCTGAATTCATGCGGCAGCGAAAAACGTATTTCCAACTGCTTGCGGTTGACGGTGCTGACTTCGGCATAAATGATATTGCCGTCGGCTTCTGCGCTGCCGGAACCGAATCCGGTCATACTGTATATACTCATAAATAGCTTATTCCATAAATATTGTTACTTTGCCTCAGGCCCGGCAAAAGGATAAATCAACGGCTTGCTGTCCAGCAAGTTGGCTTCAAATTGCGCTGCGCTGTACAGCCCGCTGAAACAGGGCTGGAAGCCATTCAGCGAATCATCCTGCGCCGTGCCGCCGTAAATAGCGTAGATCACCTCATTTTCCCGGACAAGTTTCCAGGCCAGCACATAGCGCGGCAGCTGGCTGGCTTTGGCCAATTCCTCAGCAGTCAACTCATTCCCGGGATTCAGATCCAGCGGAAATTTGCACTTCCACACCCCCGGCAGCGTAAAGCGTATGCGGTTCAAGGCGACCGGATCGAGCAGATCGAACTGATTCTGAATAAGCGCTTCAGCACCCTGCGCCGCCGCCGTCAGATAAGCGCGTTCCGGCTGCTGGAACTTTTTGCGGATGATCCGCTGCGGCGCCCAGTCCATCATGCGCATACCGCTGACGCCAAAGACCATATATACTTCCGGATTATCGGGCGTCATCCAGCAGATGCAGACCTGCGCCTGACCGGTGCGGTAGCTGCCGCTGATTTCGGATACCAGAAAGAATGGCCGGTTGAATTTTATATACTCCTGCTCCATAAGCGGCATCCCCGGAGAATTTTCCAACAGATATTGCCGGGCGCTTTCCGCTGCCTGATTCTGATAGTATTCGTGACTCTGACAGGAACAGAGCAGCACCATAAATATTCCACTCAGGCAGCTGAACAACAAATTTCTCTTTTTCATAACGTTCCCTATTTTAACTTCTTATGCAATTATTTATCGTACAGAGTTTTCCATACCGCTGCGGCGGCCTTTGCGCTGGCACTCTGGCGCTGCGAGCCGTCGTCGCCCAACAGTTTGCGCACCAAAAGCATATCTTCCACGACCCGGTTCCGCTGTGAACCATCCGGCAGGATCCGCTCCAGCGCCGGAACCAGATTGCGGGGCACGACCTGGTGCTGCAGAAACTCTTCGTAAACCTTTTTGTTGGCAATGATATTGGGCATGACAAAGGAGTTGCGGTACAATTTGACCAAAAGCGCAGCGATCAAGAGCGAAAGCCAATTGACCCGGTAGATCACCGCCAGCGGCAATCCGGCAATAGCAGACTCCACCGTGACCGTTCCCGAAGCGGCCAAACCGGTACCGGCGGCCTGCTGATAGTAGGCTGTTTTTCCGACTTCAATGGGTATATCGGGCAGATCGGGATGCTTCCGGCGGAATTTCTGCAAGATATTATTGCAGCGCAGCGCCACTTTTTCCCGGGGTGTAGTGATCACAAAACGCAATTCCGGATGCCGTTTGCTCAATTCATACGCCGTCTGCAGCATGGGTTTGAGCAGCCGGTCGATTTCGCCGGAGCGGCTGCCCGGCAGCAATGCCACCAAATCCGGATCCCGCTCAATAGCCGGATCCCGGCGGCGATCGACCATATCCAGCAGCGGATGGCCCACAAATTCAGTATTAAGCTTGCTGGCGGCATAGACTTCGGTTTCAAACGGAAAGATCACCAGCATCTTGCAGCAGAGTCTGGCCAGCTTGGGTATCCGGCGTTTGCCCCACACCCAAACGTGCGGACTGACGTACCAGATCACCGGGATCCCCAGCTTGCGGGCCTGGCGGCCGAAGAGCATGTTGAAAGTCGGATAATCGATCAGGATCACCGCATCGGGCCGCTCCTGTTTGAGCGCTTTGATCAAACGCCAATAGACCCCGATAAAGGTGAAAATGTGCTTGATGATCTCCAAAAAGCCCACCACACCCAGTTCGGAAGAGTCCACTGTCCGTTTGACTCCGGCCGCTGCCATTGCCGGGCCGCCCATGCCGCCGATTTCCACTTCCACACCGGCGGCGGCTCCCTGCTTACGCAAATCCCCGGCCAGGGCTGCACCGTATATATCGCCGGAAGCTTCTCCGGCCATGATCCAGATCTTACGCATAAAAACGGTTCTTTCTTACTGCCTGCTTAAATTCAGCGCAATCCCAGCACATCCTGCATATCATAAATGCGTCCGGGAGCGGCATCACGCAAAAAGCGCACTGCCCGCAATGCCCCTTTGGCAAAGGTATCACGGCTGGAGGCCTTGTGCGTAAGTTCAACGCGTTCGCCGCCGGTGGCAAAGATCACGGTGTGATCGCCGACCACATCGCCGCCGCGCAGGGCGTGCATACCGATTTCGGTTTTGGTCCGGGCGCCGACCACGCCTTCCCGGCCGTGGCGGATAACGTCTTTATAAAGCTGTTCCCGGGCGGCGGCGGCGATTTCGCCCAAACGTTCAGCGGTGCCGCTGGGGGCATCTTTCTTCTGATTGTGGTGCATTTCCACGATTTCGCAATCGTAGTCGCTCAGCAGCCGGGAAACCATATCGGTCAGGTGAAAGAGCAAATTCACTCCCACGCTGTAGTTGGGCGCAAAAACGATCCGGCCGGTCTTGGCCATTTCCGCCAAAGCCGCCTTGTCGGCATCCGGCAGCGCAGTTGTGCCGATGACCGCACTGCAGTTCTGCTGCATGGCCTTGCGGGTAGCTTCGACCACACCGGCGGTGCTGAAGTTGATCACCGCATCAGAATTGGCCAGCGCCGCATCCAGATCATCACTGATTTTTACGTTGGCGCAGCTAACTCCGGCCAGCGCACCGGCATCGGTACCGATGGTCGGATTGCCGGGAGCTTCCACCGCTCCGGAAAGCACCAAATCTTCACTTTCAACAATCAGGGCGACCAGCCGACGGCCCATCCGTCCGGCGGCACCGATTACACAAACCCGGGTTTTTTCCATTTTATCAAAACACTTTCTATGAGTTGGGCAGGGTGACTTGCCAAAAACTTCTGGTCATCCTGCTTTGAGTTTATAATTATCTGCCCAGTCCGGGCAAAGCTTTGATCATATTTTTAGATTTCTGCAGTGTATCCTGCACGGCGTTACCGGCGGAATCTCCGGCCGAAACCACGCCGGCACCGATGGCCTCGGTACTCTTGTCGATACCCTTGAGGACACTTTCGCCCACGTCCGAAAGCGACTTGCCGAGCTGTTTGACATCCACAACTTTAAGTACTTCCGTAAGCAATCTGGTCAACACGTCCGACACGGCACCGGCCAGGTCGGTATTTTCGCCGACATTGCTCATTTCAATAGGCAGCAGCGGCACTTTCAAAGAAGTTCTGACCGCTCCGGAAGAAACCGATACCAGCGAATCTTTGAAGACCAGCTTGCGGATAACCACCTTTTTAGCCGGAGCTTTTTCCTTTGCCGGTTCGGCCGGAGCTTTTTCTTCAGCGGCGGCTTTTTTCTTATCTGCGCCGGTATTTTTTTCCACATTTTTCAGCAGCACATCCAAGTTGCTGCCTTGCGAAAAAGTGTATTCAAAGTCCACCGCCACGCCGGAAAGCTCCAGATAGTCGATTTCCAGCTTGTCCGAAAAAATACTGCCGATCTTCATAGCGATCTGGAAATTCCCGACTTTGATCGCATGGGGATTGTGGAATCCCGCCGGATTGCCTACCGTAAAGCCGCTGATCCTGACCTGTCCGGCCAGCGGTTTGACTGATACACTCTTGACATCGACTTCGGTACCGGTGACCATGCTGCCGATAGTGCGGGTGGAAGTTTCCACGATCCGGTCAAGCTGCCATAATGCCACACCGATCAGGGCGACCACTGCAATGACCAGAAGCAAAATGATTTTGACGATCAAACGTTTTTTTTCACTTGACATAATCAACATCTCCTTGTTTGAGTTTTTATATTTTTACTGCCACTTGTCCACATCGATAACTTCCGGATAGATCAGTGCGCCGATCCGGCTGAACCGGCAGCACACTCCCCAGCCGTGACCGGAGTTGGACGAAAATACTATCACAAATTCGTGTTCTCCGGCACTCAAAAACAATTCCTGCTCAAATTCATCGGGAATGACCGGATTGCTGGCATATTGACGCATGATCTGCGTTCCATCGCAAAAGACCAGAAACGCCGCATCCGCTCCCAGCAGCATCTTTACTTGCATATCCTCCACAGCCCGGGCCCGGAACTTGTAACAATAAAGCTTGCTGCGGGAATCCAACTCGCCAGCTTCCCGGGGACACTTGAGATAGAACGTCACAAATTCCGCCGGCTTAAAGTTAAGTTGATCCATATTCTGCGGCAGCTTCAACGCTTCAAACGAGTCATCGCCAAAGATCGCTTCGCTGACCAATGCCTGCGACAGCATGGGCGAAATATTGGGATTTTCGTTCTTGATATCCAGCATAAAGCAGGGCAGACTGCGGCCCGCACCGTCAGTTATATTGGCATGAGGCTGCAGCGATCCGCCGTAAACGATCCGGCAGTTATCCGCAAACTCCCAGTACGGTATGACTGTATTGATGATCACCCGGTTGCCGTCCAAACGGACATTGATCGCTTCGCAAACCCAGCGGCCATCTTTATCCACCACCCCAAAACCACAGGGCAGCGAACTGGCCTGCAGCTGGCCGCAAACATTGTTGAAAGTAAGTTCGATCCGGGCGCAATTGGTCAATTTATTGCAGAAACAACGGCTGCGGCCCACCGTGATCGGCGGCAGTTTTTCGCCCTGACCGGTCAGACTCAGCATCGCCTGCGCCATGCGCCGACCCAATACCGGCACGGCGTGATTGCTCAAATGGATGGCATCATCAAGTTCCAAATCGATCGTCGGCACACACGCAGTATTTTTCAGCTTCTGCCCCAGCATATACTGGCCGTGGCGCACGATGATCCAGCGGCGGGAAAGTTCCGCATCGGCATCCGCATTGGCTATGTAGGAACCCAGCTGCGCAAAAACGATCGGCAGATTGCGGTTGCGGCAATCCCGGCGCAAAGCAGCAAAAAGCTTCCGGGTGGTACTTTCGCAAGCCTGGCTTTTTTCCAGCGTACCGGTTTCGTTGCATCCCTGATACCACAGTACCCCGGCCACCCGGCCGCCCAGATTCTGCAAACGTTCGTACAACGCGCCGTAGAGCGAGTTTCCGCCCTGTTTTTTCAGCGCCGGATCCCACTGCGCAAGCGACGTTCCGCCGTGCGCACAAGCGATCAATCCCTGCGGTACCCCGGTAGCTTCATACATGGCAAGACCGAACGGCAATCCGGGGCCGGTACCCCGCAGCCGCTTGACCGGCGGATTGTTGGGATTTCCGCCATGCACCGGCGCAGCGGCATGAATTACATCGTGCAGCGGATCCTGCGCTATACCCCAAACATTCTGCATATAAAATGCCCGGACTTCCGGACGCTGCTGACACAGCGAGGGCATAAAACCGCTGTCGGCCATATTGGACTGTCCGGCCAGCAGCCACAAATCACCCACATAGATATCTTTGAAAACCGCTTTTTCGCCGCTGCTGCCGATCTGCAAAGTCAGCGTATAGGGTCCTCCGACCGGCAATCCCCTTACAGTTCCCTGCAGCCGCTTGCGGGCAGCAAATCCGCATTCGATGCGGTCAAATCCCGGACAAACTGCTCTATCGGCAGTTACCGTCAGAAAAACCTTGCCGGTCGAACTGCAGCTGCCGCTGAAATCATGTTCAGAAACATTATCTTGATTCCGCTGTAAAACAGCACCATTCTGCAAAGTCAGCTTCAAATCCATATCATACACCCTTAACGTAAAAAAGACTCTTCTTTATTAAAAGAGTAATTTACATTACCGCACCAATAAAATCAAGGCATAAAAGCAGAAAAAACCACAAAAAACCTGCCGGATGCCAAACTCCCGGGAGCAAACCAGCCCCGCCGCAGCTCCCCCCGGGTATAAATAAGGTGGTTTTTCAGCGTTTACCCGGCAGACAGTCAAATGTTTGGAATTTTTTACCGCTGATGTCTGGCAGTATTCTGACGATAAAGCTTGGGCGATATCTGGTGGTATTTTTTGAAGATCCTTGAAAAGTAAAATTCATCTTCAAATCCGCATTCATGGGCAACTTCCTGCACCATCAAGGTCGTGCTGCTCAGCAAAGCCGCTGCCTTTTCCAGCCGCGCCGAAAGCAGAAACGCCCCCGGCGGCAGCTGATAAAATTGCTCAAACAAACGCCGGAAATGGGCGTAACTTACTGAAAGTTTCCGGGATTCTTTTTCAAAATCCCACGGCAGTTCCGGCGCCGCCCCGATCCGGGCAGTCAATTCGTCAAACGCATCGCGCCGGGCATCGCTGCGCCGCTTGCCGGATCCTCCGGCATCGGTTTTCATCGTCAGCAGCAGCTGCTCCAGAGCCAACACCGCCCGGGCGTGGTTTTCCGGCGACTTGGGCAGCATCAGCAAGGTACGGATAAAACGCATCTTGCGCATAAAACGATCCGGGTCCGAGAGGGTCAGCAACGCCTGAAGCGTTCGCTCCTGCAGCAAATTCCCCTGCAAATAGCGCTGCACCCGTTCCCCCTCAAAACAGATGAAGATCTTGTTTTCGATCTCCTCATTCTCTGCGGCGGCTCCGTAATAAAAACTCTGCCCGGGAAAAGTGACAAATACACAGCCGTCATCGGCCGATTCACTCCGGTTCCGCCCGATGCGCAAGGTAAATTTGCCCCGGCGGCAAAACTGAATACCCCAGTAACTGAAATCATGCCGGACTGTCACGCCGGAAGTGCGGCTGATTTCGCCATGACAGACAAATCGCAGATCGGAAAAATAATCTATGCTCATAAAATCCATGTTTTAGCGTAAAAAATCTATTTGATAAAACGGAAAAATGGTTTATATTAAGATAAATAATCTAAAAGAAAAGTCAAATCGTTAAAAACAAAAAATCCAGTTTTTAAACAAAAAGGACTTATCCGTATGGACAAAAAAGTTAAAGTAGGTATCTGGGGACTCGGCCGGGCCGGACACAATATGCACACCCGGGAAATCGAAGCCAACAAAGATAAACTCGAAGTTATTGCCGTCTGCGACATCGACGCTGCCCGGGCCGAAGAGGTCGGCAAAAAATTCAACGTGCCATATTACAGCGATCCGGAAAAGTTCCTGACCGACAAAAATATCGATCTGGTCGCCGTGGCCACCTATTCGCGTGACCACATCCGCCACACCCGCCAGGCGCTGGAAGCCGGCTTCTTTGTGCTGGTGGAAAAACCCATCGCCGCCAGCCGGGCCGAAGCCGAAGAACTCGTGGAACTGGATAAAAAATTCCCCGGCAAAATGTTCATCCGCCAGAACCGCCGCTTTGAACCGGCTTTCCAGCATGTGCGGGAGATCATCGCCTCGGGCATTCTGGGCAAAGTCCACACTATCAAGCTCTGCCGCAACGGTTTCAGCCGTCGTGACGACTGGCAGACGCTGCTGGCCAACAACGGCGGCCAGCTCAATAACTGGGGGCCGCACCTGATCGACCACGCATTGCAGTTTTTGAACTACGAAGTGGAATCGGTTTGGAGCGAACTTAAACTCCTCGCCGCCCAGGGCGATGCCGAAGACAGCGTAAAAATCATCATGAAAGGCAAAGACGGCCTGACTGTGGATATTGAAATTTACGGCGGCAATGCCCTCCCCAGCAACGTTTATGAAGTTTACGGCACCCGGGGCGCCTTGCAGAGTCCGGACGAACACGATATAAAAATGCGCTACATCGAACCGGATTACGAACTCAAACCCTACCCGGTCAACACCGGCCATCCCAACGGTTTTGTTTTTGCCGATAACGCCTCGATCCCGTGGCGGCGCATCACGGTCATGACCGAGCCGAAATTCAAAGTCGATATGAACTCCTGCTACCGCTTTGTGGCCGAAACCATCCTTGAAGGCAAAGAGTACCCCATCAAGCTGGAACAGGCGCTGGCTGTAGTGGAAATATGTGACATCGTTAAATCCCAATCACCATTTTACAATAAATAAGGAGAGAAAAAATGAAAAAATCTCAAATCGCCGCCCAGTGCTTCACCTTGCGTGATTTTCTGCACACCGCCAGCAGCATCGACCGGGCTTTTGCCAAACTGCGTGAAATCGGTTTTGAAGCCGTGCAAATCTCCGGCACCTCCGCCAATCCGGCGGACATCAAAAAGTATGCCGACCTCAACGGGCTGGTCATCTGCGCCACTCATGACAGCGGCGATATGATCATGGGCAACACCGATGCGCTGATCGAAAAATTGAACCTCTACAACTGCAAACACACCGCATTCCCCTGTCCTTTTGAATGGCAGGTCGTCGACTATGATGCAGTTATCGAACTGGCAGAAAATCTGGAAGCCGCTGCAGTCAAAATGGCTGCCGCCGGTAAAGTCCTGAGCTACCACAACCACAACCACGAATTCCGCAAGATCAATGGCGAACGTATTCTGGATATCATCTACGCCAATGCTCCCCATCTGAAGGCCGAAATCGACACCTACTGGGTGCAGATGGGCGGCTGCAATCCGGTGGATTACGTCAAAAAATATGCCGGTCGCCAGGAAATTTTCCACCTGAAGGATTTTGGTGTGCTCTATCCGCGCAACTCCATCATGGTGCCGATCGGCGATGGCAATTTGAATTGGAACGAAATCCTCCCCGCAGCCGAAGCCGGCGGCGTGGAATGGTTCATCATCGAACAGGATACCTGCCACAAGGATCAATTTGAATCGCTGAAAGACAGCTTTGATTACCTGGTGAAAAACTTTGTCAAGTAATTGATCTTCAATAAAATATAAAGTGACGGAAAAGTGACGGGCTTTTCCGTCACTTTTTTTATCCTCTTTCAGGACAAAAAAACAGACTGCTGTCTTTTTACGACAACAGTCTGTTGATGCCAATTAAGCTTGCAGCTTATTCAGCTTTGGCTTCTTCAGCCGCCGGGGCCGCAGCCGCGACAAACTTCAGAATGCACATTTCGCAAGCATCGCCACGACGCTTGCCCAGCTTGATGATGCTGGTGTAACCGCCCTGACGGCCAGCGTAGGCCGGAGCGATTTCGGCAAACAGCTTGGCAACCATATCCGGCTTGCGCAGCGTGCTGATCGCCAGACGACGGTGATGCAAATCACCTTTTTTGCCCAGAGTGACCATTTTTTCCGCAACACGGCGGGCTTCACGGGCCTTGACCAGCGAAGTGGTGATCTGGCCGTGTTCGATCAGGCTGCAAACCATGTTCGCCAGCATGGCGCGGCGATGGGCTCCAGTACGACCGACCTTGAACGTATGAACGCGATGACGCATTTTACTTTTCCTCCTGCTCTTCCTCGGGTTCCAGACGGACCTTGGCGGATTCAAGTTCCAGCGCAGCCAGAAGCGTATCGCTGAAGGTCATGCCGAGGCTCAGACCGAGTTTGTCGATTTTTTCTTTGATTTCGTCGAGCGATTTTTTGCCGAAGTTGCGATACTTGAGCATCCGGCTTTCGGACTTGGTGCAAA
>SUWF01000017.1 GCA_015061575.1 Lentisphaerota bacterium | reverse complement strand
ACATTTGAACTCAAAAACAAGGATTTGACAAAAGGGGGTGACTTTTTTCAAGCGAACCCACGCTCAAACTATGTCCCAAAACACCATTTTTAAGAAATTATGGGATTTCTGTGAAATCTATTTTAATTTTGTCCGTCAAAACTGAACTTGATCGAAAAGCGAAGCTTTTGCTTGCCGTCCCAGCGGCGTTCAGTTTTGGACATGCTGCGGGTAATATAGGTAAAGTAGCGGTCAAAAGCATTGTTCCAACTGACGGCTGAACCGTTTACGCCCACGCTCAAACCATTGTTGTCGGTCAGTACTATACCTTGCTGCGCACGGAAAGTTTCCGGCGGCTGGCCGTTTATCCGGAAGGGCTGCGGGGCCTGACTGTCCAAGCGGATAGTTTCAAACGGCTGATGCCGGAACGCCAGCACCCCCAGATAGACCTTACAAGGCGGCTGTTTTTCCGGCGCACTGCAGCTCAAAACACCTTCCAGCAGTATGAGTGGGGAATTGCGTTTGAGCGTGTAGCGGTAACGGGCGGTCACGTTGGGGAAACGGGTGGTATCTTTGCAGAATTTGCCGATGCACTCCACAACCAATTTTTCCGGAGTATTTTCGATAATCTTCACTTCGGCAAAGCGGTCGTTGTGCAGATAATGCAGCTGCGTATCATCGGCAGTGGATTTTTTGATCCAATCCAGCAGGAATCCCCGGGGAAATTCCTTTTTACCATCGCTGCTGTAAAACCATACCGGATACATGCATCCATTATAAAAGCTGCAGCGGTAATAATCATTTTTTACATCGTACCAGTCGCCTTGAGCGTTGTATGTGGCCATCGGGTCGGCTGCAGTGGCCGGAATGATGAACAACAGCAGCATTAAATTGCTGAAAAAAGATTTTACAGACATTCTCAACTCCTTTATTTCATGCGCCAGCTTTGCAGATTGCAGAACGAGCTGCCTTCCAGTTTGATAAATACCCGGTGTTGTCCGGTGATTTTCTGATTGATTTTTTGCTGACGGCTCCGGAAAGTATTCCAGGAGTCGGTCAGAAAACTTTTCTGATCAAAGACAAATTCGGCAAATTTATTTTTGCTCTGCAAATCGTCGATGTAAAATTCCGCTTTGCCCAGTCCGCTGCGTGGCGGCGCTGCGAAGGTCGCTTCCAGAATTTGCGCACTGCCGTCGGCAAAATCTACGGTGCCGACACTGACTACGGCATCCCGGATCCAGTTGATCTGGTTGCGGGGTTCATCCAGCCGGGCTCCGGAAACTGCCGCTGCATGGCGGGCATGGTGCCAATCAGTTGCCGCTCCGGCATTGGTGTTGCGCATTTTGCCGGGATCGATCGCAAAGAGATCCGGCGTTTGCGGAGCTTGCACAATAACTTTGAAACGCTCATTTATCTGCCTGGTTTGTCGGGCAAGATCGAATTTTTCCGGAGCGGCAATGATGAGCATACTGCTGCGTGGCGGCAGCGAAAACGGCAGCTTCAGTTGGGCATCGGCGGTAAGTTTTTGCACTTCATGGGTGGTAGAACGCCAGACCGATATTTGATTTTGGGGGGACAAAAGCTGGTAACGCAGCGTGTTTTGCTGGAGTTGATCGGTATGATTGACCAGCACAATAGCTTGCAATTTATCCAGTTGCCAAGCGCTTGAAAGCACTGCTTCGCTGGTTACACTCCCGGTGCCACGCACGCCCCAGATCAGTGTTTCCCGGCTCCAGGGACGGTCGAATTGCGGCGGGCGGCTCATCATGCCGCAGTTGAAAAAGTCCAGCATGGCCAAGCGTAAGTGGATCAGCTGCTTGAGGAATACCCGGTAGGTATTGCGCAGCGGCGAAGTGGCCAGCTGATGTTCTATGTAGCCGATTTGTTCACTGTTGACCAGCTGGGTGGCGGCTTTGGGGTAGATGGCTTTGGGTTCTTCGCAATCCGGCTCCCGGCCGATGAACTGGGTGCGGCCGGAGTAGACCAGGCAGTAGAGCGGAACCTGATGTTCATACATCCACCGCCACGGCAGCATGGCATCCATCATGCCGACGCAGTGTTCGGCGTTATCTTCGGTGGCCAGGATCGCTGACGGCGCACTTTTTTGCCACTGTTTGCGGACTTTATCAAACATGGGTACCCAGCCGGATATGAAGTGACTGCTGCCGTCACGCACGGCATGACCGTGGGCGGATACTTCACAAAGATGCGGCCGGGCGGCGCCGACCTGATCGGCGTAAATACCGTCAAATCCAACATTTATCAAATTGAACATCATCTGCTGCATCATCTGCTGAATATAGGGCGATACGGCGCATACCACCCCGCAGGGGCGGTTTTCGTAGCGTTCGATCAGCAATTTGCCATCTTCCACAATGCAGTGCGGCCGCACCACTTTACTGAACATGGTATCTTCATCGCGGCGGTCGAAGACCTGCCACAATCGGGGATCGGTGTAGGGAATGGTTTTTAAACCCAGCTGGTGCATATCTCTTATCCAGGCAACTGTTTCCGGCGACATGCGCATC
The DNA here is from genome assembly GCA_015061575.1 of Lentisphaerota bacterium. Lineage (GTDB taxonomy): Bacteria > Verrucomicrobiota > Lentisphaeria > Victivallales > Victivallaceae > SIG78. The sequence continues at coordinate 57,676 of SUWF01000017.1, read as the reverse complement.
ATCGGAGAATATTGATTGCTGGCTTTGTCGTGCTGCCACTCCACCAGAAATTTATTTTCCAGAAAATCCCGCAGCTGCCGCAGTATCGGTATATCGTCCTGCGTGCCGGGCAGACGCCGGATGACAAATGCGTTGTTGCGGAACCACTGCGGTGTATCGGTATTGGGCAAGGTTGGCCGCCACCAGAGCGGGCGCATATTCTGCAGATCCTTGCGGTAGAGCAATCCGGCATCGTACCAATTTCCCCGGAAAAGCTCCAGCGCCGCGGGCCCCTTGGGGGTAAAATTCCGTTCCGGCGAAGCAGAAGCTCCGGGGATCGGCCACGCTGCCGATGCAGAAATACGTTTGCGCCCGGCACTGAAATTAAATTTTTTGAATCCGGCAGTCGGATCCAGCGTTGTCCAGTAAACGCCGCTTGCCCCATCGTAGTAGGCACCCAGCTGCATGGAGGCCGAGCCGCGCGGATAGACGTCCGAAAAATGCGCTCCATTGGCCGACGCTGCCGGATAAGCCACGCCGGACATGATCGGCACCAGCAGGTGATCAACAGTTGTTTGCAAAGGATTCAAGCGCACATCCGGCTGGTTCAAATAAGAAAAATGTAAATTTTTATTGCGGTTGTCTAATGATACTTGCAGTTCAATGCGGTCTTGGACAAACTGATAACGGCATTGGGCAACTGCATCGTCCGCCAAAGTGCTTTGGATCGTAAAGCTCCAGCGGCCATCTTGTTGTCGGACGGGCTGCAGAAAATCCGATTTGACCGATTCCGACAAGGGCGAAAGCACCACCCGTTTGCCATTGAAACGACCTTCCAGACTGAAAAATGCCGCATCGTAACTCAAAAGTTCCCGGCGGGTATGGCGGTCGTACCAGGATATGATCCGAACGGCGCCCGCCGGGGTAAACAGTGTCAGGAGCGACTCTTTGCCCGGCAGGGTCCGGAAGTATTTTTGCGGAGCGGCGGCATATTTTTTCAGCTCATCAAGTTTGACCCCGCTCCGGGCCAGATTGCGCAGGGACGAAAGTTCGTGCTCCGGCAGCTTGAGCTGTTTAAGAAAAACTTCGGCATCACCGGCAATAACTCCGGAACGCTTTTTACTGACCATTTTCTGCCGGAAAAAGAGTTCTTCGACCTCGTCTTCGGTCAGTGCCCGGTCGAAAATCTCGACTTCGGCAAAGTCCGCTTTGGAGTGCCAGACGCTGCTCAGCGAGCTGGCAGTACCGATTTCCAACGGAAAACGGCTGTTATCGACCCGCATGTTGGGGTAACGTTTTTGAGCAACCAGTTCGCCGTCCAAATACAGTTTGGCTTCCAGCCAGTCTTCGCCCTGACTGCGTACATAGTGGTGACGGACAGTGGCAGTTACATGATGATAGCTTTCTTTGCCGAAATCTTCTTCAAAAACATCTCCGCTGTAGAGATCGCTCCCCCAGTTGTTGTTGGCAAAAAAGTTGAAGTAAAGCTGACGGCCCTTGCGGCAGAAGAGGATTTGCTGATGCTTGAAAAAGTAGGAGGCAAAGACCCGTTTCAAATGATTGTCGCCGGGGAGCGAACGGTTTTTGACCGTGGCACTGAAAGTTATACCTTGGTTGACATCCAGCTGCATGGAGTCATTCAGCGCCAGGCCGGTGGTGGCGCCGTCAAAGCGCAGGGAACCGTCTGAAGCACTCTTTACCTTGCCGAAAGCTGAAAGTTTGCGCCCCCCATCCTGAGCAGAAATCTGCTGCGGCAGTATACTTTTGGGGGAATTTTCGGGCAAATTCTGCAAAACAAATCTGCCCCGGACGGGTGCAGGAGCCTTCGGCGCCAGGATCGCCGGACCTTGCGGATGACTTGCCAGATAGCGCATGATTTCCAACGCTAACAGCCGGTAGCCCGGACGCAGCAGATGTACGCCATCGGGCCGGAAGAAGCGCATCCGTTCTTTGATTTGGCTCATCGGCGTAAAAACATCCAGCACTTCCAGCTGGTGTTTGCCGGCGATTTTGTGCAGCGTTTTTATATAATCAAGCACCTTGTCCCGGTCGCCAAAGCGCCATACGCGGGAGCTTTTTTTCAATTCCCGGGCCGCTTTTTTGTTAAGATAATCTGTATCGTTGGCTACGGGCGTAACCAATATTATCCGGCTGTTCGGCCACATTCTCCGCAGATGGGTAAGCACCCGGTCAAAACAGCGTTCCTGTTCGGCTGGCGTAATGAGCGGCGTGGCAAAATTATCGCTGCAAAATGCCCGGGTATCGTTGTGTCCCAACTGGATAAATACAATATCGGGATTGAGATTTTTATCCAGCATCGGTTTATAGACCACCCATTTTTTACCGGCGGTCTGCTGCTGATTGAGCCGGCGTTCAACATTGGCAATACTGTCGCCGGCCACGGCAAAGTTGTGCAGTTTGATTGTATTGGCGTTATATTTATTGAGCCAGAACGACAATTCATCGGCACTGTTCATACCCCGGTCAAAGTCCCACAAACTGTCGGCAATGCAAACTATGCTGCGGGGAGAAGCGAACTTCACTTTTTGTGCCGCCGCATCCAGTTGGCTGTATTCATCCTGCGAGATCAATTCTATGGCCGTAGAAGCCGTTACGCCGTTGCGTGCGGCCGTGACCAACGCTTGACCATCGCTCCGGACTTGAATAAGTCTGCCGGGGACGGTCAGACGGCCCTGCGCATCGCTTTTGAGCATGGTCGGGGCATCGGCAGTTGCGCCGGTACCGGCAAAAACAGCAAATTCCGCATCCGGTTCACTGGTTTTGAATACCACATCCGCAAAGGGGGTGTTTTGAACATGCCGGAGGATGTGTGAAGTCCCCCGGATCGAAGTTTGCGCTGACTTGGCAAGGCTTTTCACTGTTACATCGTCAAATTCAACTTGCCCGGGGCCGGTGATTTCCAGCTGCATCCAGTAGGTCGATACATCCAGTTTGCTGAAATCCATCGGCAGGGTGATGATTTGCCATTGATCCGTAAGCTGTACACTTGCAGATTTATGCCACTTGGATTTGCCCGCCTGCAAAACCCGGTACATGGCGCCCAGTTTGACCTGACCGGTACCCCGGACTTTGCAGGATAATTCCAACTGCTGCCCCCGCACATTTTGGGCATTGCTGACCGTATAGCTGCGTCCCCACAAGCTGCTGCCCGGTTTTTGGGCCGTTGGCTTGAGGATCATATAGCCCTCCGGGGAGCGTTCGGTTTTACCGTTCCACTGCCAGTGCGACGGAGTTATCCAGCCTTCAGTACTGCGGTTGAAATTATGTTTGAGCAGAATTTGACTTTTTCCGGAGGCCGCCAGCGGAGCTGCTATGATACAGCCCGCCAGCAGTCCGGCAGTTATAAGCTTGCCAGAAAACATATATTTTTGATCTCCTGAAAATACCCGATAGAGCCGATCACTGCCAGAAACCGCCTTCTTCGCCGGTGGTGTAATCGTCAAAATAGATCGCCTGCCACGGATTCTGCCGGGGACACCAGCCGCCTTTGGAATTCTGGCGGGAAGCTTTGCTGCTTACATAGCCGCCCAGATAGGCTACATTGTTGGTTTTGGGGTGACAAGCCACAGCACTTGTCCAACCGTTGTATTCGGCATAACCGTAGTTGATATCAACATAAATACAGCTGCCGGGATTGTCACGGCCCATCAGCGAACGGCCGGTGTGACCGCTGTCTTTATTGGCACTGTTAAGAATATTGTTGGGCGAATAGATCCGCAAATAGCTGTTGCGGCTGGACGAATAAAGATCGCCTTCAGTGGCACTGGGGCATTTGAGCAAACGTTCCCGCAAGGCGGCGATTTCGGCATCGGTGGCGGTAGCCAGATCGATATCTTCGCCCAGAAAACCTCCATCAATGAGTTTGCACCAGCTGGAATTGTTGCTGGTTTTGTAGCCTGAAAGGTCAAAACTGGGGTTGCAGTGCAGACCCTTGTCGCTGGCTTTGCCGGGTCCCGGATAAGCAATGTAATCTTTGTTGACGGAGGCGTAGGAAAATTCTGCCAGTGAAAGTTGCTTGAGTTTGGATATGCAATTGGCATTGCGGGCACTTTCCCGGGCCGCCGAAAGCGCCGGCAGCAGCATCGCTGCCAGAATTGCAATTATAGCAATTACGACCAGAAGTTCGATCAGCGTGAAACGTTGATGGGAGTTTGAGTTTTTGCGATGGTTCATCATTTTTTCTCTCCTCTTTCAGGTTGATTTATTGGATACTATATTTTTTATTTTTAATGAAGACTCAGAAATTTTTCTGTATCAAGCTTGGCATATCGTCCGATGAATTTATGTTTTGGTACATTGGTTTTGCCGCTGTAGACTGCCGCAAAAGTGTGCGCCAGGGTTTTAGCCAGATTTATATATGCCTGGGTATCCTCGCCCAGTTGATAAAAATAGACCTGTTGGGTACACCGCTGCATATCCTGCCGGACGATTTGCTGCCGGGTATTGGCGCAGATCACGATTTCCGGCGGTTCAGACATAGTGCACCAGCGTTCGGCCAGCTGCGGGGAATAACTGAAATCATCAATGGAATTATTATAGTTGTGCAGTTTGAAGTTGCGCATAAGTTTGCACCAGGTATCAAAATATGCTTCGCCGCAGCGGGTGCCTTTGATGGTTATAGCTAAGGCGATCCTGCTGAAATCCTGGGCAATGAGCTGCTGGATAATTTCCTGCAAACCGGTGGCATCGTCAAAATCCACACAATATTCGCCGATTTCGTCCGGCAGATAGTTGCCGATGATCCGGGGCTTGGTCGAAAAACTCGCCCGTTCGCCGGGCAGCAAATAAAAACTGCTGTAAATAAAAATGTAGCCGTCAAAATTCAAACGCTGCCAAAAACCCGGCTTGCTCCAGTCTGCGGAATCCAGTTCCAGTTTGGCACTGCCGAAACCCAGCTGCGCAAGTTCGCTTTTAAGCGTCCCGATAAATTGTTCGTCGCCATGTTTGGCCGATACATCCAGTTTGCGGGTGATGATCGCCACTATGCCAGGCTGCAGATCAGTAGTTTCGCTATCCATGATGATCGTACCGCGGTGGGTGATGCGTACCAACCCGGCATAAGCAAGCTTGTTGAGTACTTTGCTCATAGTCGATTTGCAAACCATAAATTCACTGCACAAACTGCGCAGCGACGGTAAGCGCTGAACATAAGTGCCGTCAACGATGCGCTGACGCAATATGGCAAAGATTTCTTTATAACGTATTGCAAACATGATTTGTTCCTTATCAGTCGTTGTTGCATCATAAATTATACGCAATTTGCTGTAAAAGTCAAGATGAATTCTGATTATAAGTCCTGCAAAACCACACAAAAATGCAGGACACTTACATCCATTCACAAGGAATTTACCGGCCAATACAGCAAGAAAAACTGTTCTGAGCTCAGAACCTGCTGCAACCGCAAAATCATTGAAAAAACTTGCTTTGGAAGATTGCATTTTTTGTTTTTACGGTTATATTAAGACTCCAACATATAGTGTTTTGGTGATAAAAAATTGCCCATATATTGTGGTAATAGCTGTAAAGCGGTGATTGACAATGCGTTTGGGACTGCAAAAGCTTACATTGCTGGATTTTCCGGGGCAGGTGGCCTGTACGGTGTTCTGCGCCGGGTGCAATTTTTGCTGTCCATTTTGTCACAACGCCTCGCTGGTGAATGGTTCCGGCGAACTGCCTTTTTCAGTGGAGGAAGTGACGGATTTTTTGCGCAAGCGCCGCGGCATACTCGATGGAATATGCCTGACCGGCGGTGAACCGCTGCTGGGCGACACGATGCTGGAAATCGCTGCGTATGCCAAAGAACTGGGCTTTAAGGTCAAGCTCGATACCAACGGGTCGTTTCCGGAAAAACTGGCATCGGCAGTTGACAAAAAGCTCGTAGACTATGTGGCTATGGATATAAAAAGTTCGCCGGAAAAATATGCCCATGTCTGCGGCAACGATTCCGTGCTGGATGCGGTCAAAGCCAGTGTGGCATTTTTGCAGCAGCAGCATGTGGAGTTTGAGTTTCGTACCACCGTGGCGGCGACTTTGCACGAAGTGGCAGATTTTGCCGCTATCGGCCGCTGGATCGGGCCGGTAAAACGCTATTTTTTGCAGCCGTTTGCTGACAGCGGCGATATTTTAAGCGGCAATGCGGCCGATTATGCAGTCAGCGATGAGTTTGCGCAAGCGTGTTTGGCCGAAGTGCAGAAGTTTGTACCGCAGGCACAGATTCGGGGCCGCTGAGCGGTAAACAAAGATTTTTTTGAGAGTTTTTATATATATAGTTATTAAACAATTTTAAACGAGGGAAAGGAAACGAGGAACATGTATCAGGTACAAAAACGTAACGGAAAGAACATCGATTTTGATCTTTCCAAGATCTCCAACGCCATCAAAATGGCATTTGAAGCGCAGGAAAAGCAGTACAATCAGTCGATCATCGACTTTATTGCTTTGAAAGTAACCGCTGATTTTGAGCCGAAAATCAAGGAAGGTCTGGTTTCGGTCGAAGATATTCAGGACAGCGTGGAATCCGTGCTGGTGCAGGCCGGTTATGCCGACGTGGCCAAAGCCTACATCCTCTACCGCCGTCAGCGGGAAAAATTGCGCAATACCGAGTCGACCATCCTTGACTTCAAAAAGACCGTCGATGATTATGTTAAAATCAACGACTGGCGGGTCAAAGAAAACTCCACTGTTACCTATTCCGTGGGCGGTCTGATCCTTTCCAATAGCGGTGCTATTACCGCAAATTACTGGCTGTCGGAAATTTATGATGACGAAATCGGCAACGCCCACCGCAATGCCGACATCCATTTGCACGACCTCTCCATGCTGACCGGTTACTGCGCCGGCTGGTCGCTCAAACAGCTTATTCAGGAAGGTCTGGGCGGCGTGCCGGGCAAGATCACCAGCGCACCGGCATCGCATCTGGCCACGCTGTGCAATCAGATGGTCAACTTCCTCGGCATCATGCAGAATGAATGGGCCGGCGCGCAGGCGTTCAGCAGTTTTGATACTTACCTTGCGCCTTTTGTCAAGGTGGATAATCTGGACTACAATCAGGTCAAAAAGTGCATCGAATCGTTTATTTTTGGCGTGAATACCCCCTCGCGCTGGGGTACTCAGGCTCCGTTCAGCAATATTACGCTGGACTGGACGGTGCCGGCTGACCTGGCCGAACTCAACTGCATTGTCGGCGGCAAAGAGATGGATTTCAAGTACAAAGACTGCAAAAAAGAAATGGATATGGTCAACCGCGCCTTCATCGAAACCATGATCGAAGGCGATGCGCAGGGCCGCGGCTTCCAGTACCCCATCCCGACTTACAGCATCACCGCTGATTTTGATTGGAGCGAAACCGAAAACAACAAGCTGCTCTTTGAAATGACCAGCAAATACGGCACCCCCTATTTCTCCAACTACGTCAACAGCGATATGGAACCCAGCGACATCCGCAGTATGTGCTGCCGTCTGCGGCTGGATTTGCGTGAACTGCGCAAAAAGTCCGGCGGTTACTTCGGTTCCGGCGAAAGCACCGGTTCGATCGGGGTGGTGACCATCAATATGCCCCGTATTGCTTATCTGGCCGAAGACGAAGCGGATTTCTACGAACGGCTTGACCACATGATGGATATTTCTGCGCGCAGTCTTAAGATCAAGCGCGGCGTTATTTCCAAGCTGCTGGATGAAGGCTTGTATCCTTATACCCGGCGTTATCTTGGCAAGTTCAACAACCACTTTTCCACCATCGGTCTGGTGGGGATGAACGAAGTCGGTCTGAACGCCAAGTGGCTCAAAAAAGATCTGACTCACAAAGAAACTCAGGAATTTGTCAAAGCAGTTCTCAACCACATGCGTGACCGTCTGTCGGATTATCAGGAACAGTACGGCGATTTGTACAATCTGGAAGCCACCCCGGCGGAATCCACTTCCTACCGGTTGGCCAAGCACGATAAGAACCGCTTCGGCGACATTGTAACGGCCTCCGGCGATTGCGGAACGCCTTACTACACCAACAGTTCACATCTGCCGGTGGGCTATACGGCCGACATCTTTGAAGCGTTGGATATTCAGGACGAACTGCAGACGCTGTACACCTCCGGGACGGTGTTCCATGCGTTTTTGGGCGAAAAACTGCCCGACTGGAAAGCGGCGGCCAATCTGGTGCGCAAGATTGCCGAAAATTACCGGCTGCCTTACTACACCATGTCGCCGACCTATTCGATTTGCCAGAAGCACGGTTACATTGCCGGTGAGGAATTTAAATGTCCCGTCTGCGACGGCAAGACCGAAGTTTACAGCCGCATCACCGGTTACTATCGCCCGGTGCAAAACTGGAACGACGGCAAAACTCAGGAATACAAAGATCGCAAGGTATACGATGCTGACATGGCGTTGAAGAAAGATTTTGAGCTGAAGGCCGAAACTGTTCCTGCTGCTCAGAAAAACGCCGCCGCTGCCGCCGTTGCTCCGGCTGCCGCCAAACTGACGCTGTTTACTACCACGACCTGTCCCAACTGCCGGATCGCCAAAGACTTTTTGGAAAAAGCCGGCAAGGAATACTCCGTAGTGGTGTCGGATCAGGATCGTGAAACTGCCCTGAAATACAGTATCCGTCAAGCACCGACACTGGTGGTGGAAAACGACGGCGAAGTCAGCAAGCTGGCGGGTCTGTCAGCGATCCGCAGCTATCTGGAAAGCCGCTGAAACTGATTGCCTGATATTGTAAAGTGCCGTTGCCAAACTGTCTGGTTTGGCAACGGCCTTTTTAGTATCAAAACTTAATATCGCCCGCCAACAGCCGCAGCACGGAGAAAAACTTTGGAGCAAAGAAGAATTTTTGTATACAGAATTTGTCCGCTGCCGGGTAAGCTGTAAACGGGAGTTCAAAGATTTTATTGCGTTGGCAGAGCAGCAAAGCTCCGTAAATCTCCGTACTGTTCCGTACAAATCCGTATATTATGCTTCGGGGTAACTTGCGAGCAGCTTGAAAAAAGTTTGATTTATGCTATATTTCAATATTGTGTAGTAGGTAAGGTACGGATTTTTACGGATGTGTACGGAAAAATACAGAGGATTGCTGCTGCCGTCAGGCGGTTATCGCCGGTTGAAGTCGTTTCAACTGGCGCAATTGGTTTATGATATTACGGTACGCTTTGTAGAATTGTATATTCCCCAGGATAGCCGCACCCGTGACCAAATGATACAGGCCGCCCGTTCCGGTGTACAAAATATTGCAGAAGGTTCTGTTGATGCTGCAACTTCAACTAAACTGGAACTCAATTTGTATAATGTTGCCCGGGCTTCACTTGAAGAACTTAAACTGGACTATCAGGATTATCTGCGGCAGCACGGAGAAAAGCTTTGGAATAAAGAAGAATTTTTGTATAAAGAATTTGTCCGCTGCCGTGTAAGCTGTAAACGGGAGTTCAAAGATTTTATTGCGTTGGCAGAGCAGCAAAGCTCCGTAAATCTCCGTACTGTTCCGTACAAATCCGTACTGGTTGCCAACGGAGTAATTCTTTTGATTGACACAGCCAGTTATTTTTTAAGACGCCAAATCCAACGCAAAGCAAATATGTTTTTAGAAAATGGTGGATTTGCCGAACGTATGTACAATATGCGTAATCAAAGCAAAAAATAATTACCGCAATGCGACTGCCGCCGGGTAAAAAAAATGCGCCACTCTTATGAGCGACGCATTTTTTGCATCTTAGACTGTAATCAGACTACTGCAAACATTAGTTTGCGGATTTGGTATAGGTGATTTCGTCCAAACCTGCGAAAGTCTCTTCCATATTGGAGTTGGCAACCTTACTGCTGACATGACCACCGAGATACAGTACATTGACTGCAGTCGGGTGGTTGTTGGCAGTACCGTTAACAACTGCTTGAGCGTGCAGGTCAAACCAAGTGGCTGCACCGGGATTATCGCGACCAACGATCTGACGACGAGCACCGGCGGTAGCAGAGGGATTAGTCATAGTATTGTCTTTCAAGATCGCATTAGCATAAGAAACTGTGCTTGCATCAGTGGTATTGAAGTTGGCACTGTCGCTGGGGCATTTAAAAATCTTCTCTGCATTATCAATTTTGATTTCGGACAGATTCATACCCATAAAACCGCCGAGCAACAGCAAGGAGCCAGGACCAGTAATAGTACCATCTGATTTGTCACCTACTTTGGTAACATTTTCGTTGCTGATGAAATCATCGGCATCAATCATAGCGACATAATCTTTGTTGACACCGGAGTACATGAATTCGCCGAGACCGATCTGCTTGAGTTTGCTTACGCAGTTGGCACTGCGGGCGCGTTCACGGGCTGCGGAGAGGGCGGGGAGCAGCATGGCAGCCAAAATCGCGATGATAGCGATAACCACCAATACTGCCAAACATCATGACAATGTTATAGTATAGCTCCCTCATTACAAAACAAAAGGAGTTTACTATGCAAAAACGAGCCGTTATCTATGCCCGGCAATCCAGTGGTGCCGACGATTACAGCGAAAGTGTGGAAGTACAAATCGCCAATTGCCGCAAATTAGCTGCCCAACAGCACATTTCAGTGGTGGAAGTGTTCAGCGATTTGAATATTTCCGGAAAAACTTATCCGGCGGGCTGGGAAAATCTGGCCGCTGCGGACTATGCGTTTCAAAAGTGGCTGCGGCAAACTGCCGCCCACCGGCAGGTACGGGAGGGGCTGGGCCAAGTCATGCGCCATTTGTCCGGAATCGACTATATAATTGTAGACGATATAACCCGCTTGTACCGGCCGCTGAGCAGATCGTATCTGGAATCAGCAGTCAATGAACGGCTTATCGAATACAACGTAAAGATCCTGCAAGTCAAAGGCGGTACGCTTGATCTGGCACAATTTGACCAGCAGTTGATCACCATGCTCAAAAATCAGATCAATGACGAGCAGATCGCCAAACAGCACTTACGCAGTATCGAAGTACTGAACAAACTGCGGGATTCCGGCGTTATGCCTACGGGCATAACTGCTTACGGCTTGATATATGACCGGTCGAGCAAGCTTTTCAGTATTGATGATGAAAAAGCCGAAGTGATCAAATTTGTTTTTGATGCAGTCATCGGTTATGAATCATACAGCAGCATTGTTTATACGGTCAATCGCCGCTGGAAGCATTTATTTAAAAGCTGTTTTTGGGAAAAATCATTGCACGAAATCGTCCGTAAACCCATTTACGCCGGTTATCAGTACAACACCGCCGGAGATTTGATAAAAAATCGTCAAGGACCGGCAATCATAAGTTTAAGTCAGTTTTTACAGGCGCAGGAAGTTGTTAAATACAAGCGTCTTAAACATTCCGGAAATCGCTGCAATATCGCCGGCGAAAACCGCCACTGGCTGCCGCTGAGCGGGTTACTTTATTGCGGAAACTGCCACAGCAAACTGGTTGCAGGTATTGAAAAAGGCAAGATCAATTACTATTGCCGCCGGGGCTGTTTGAACAAAACCCTGCTCTGCCGGGATTCCCGGATCGCTGTCCGCTGCAATAAACCCTACACCGTGGGGTTGCTGGATGCGGTGCAGTCGCTGTTGGGCGCAGCATTGCTCAACCGTGCTGAAAAATTGGATAAACTATCCGATATTGAGCAGGAACGCAAGGATCTGGATTTGACTGTTTTCAGCCGTGAACAACGTTTGCAGACGCTGAGTCAGGAGTATTGCCGGGGCAATTTGCCGGAAAATGTCTACCGCCGGGTATTGGATGAGCTGAACCGGGAATTGCGTGAATATCATTGGCGTGCTTTGCAGCTGAGCAGTGCCAGCGAGCTTGATCCGGCCGCCGAAGCCGCCCGCTGGCAGCTGTTGTTTGCCAACTACCGGGAAAATCAACTGCTGCCCGGCGAGTATGAGCTGCTTTTACGGGAGTGTATCGACCGGATCATTGTGTATTATGATCGTATAACGATCCATTGGTGCGATCCGGAGCAGAAACCGTTAAATTTGCCCCGTAAACGCATCTTGCGCCAGAACGGATTTTCCGCTCATGCCATAAGCCGGCTCCGCCGCCATTGGATAAAAAAATTGCAAAAGGCATTTGATCAAAAAAACAATGCTACTCATGATTTGGGCCGGAAAAATCGGAAAAAAGCATAAAAAACGCACTTTTTTTCAATTTTTTTTACATTCACCCCTTGACAACCGCTCAAAACTGTTGTATAATTTACCCCAACGAAGGTTTCGGATTTATGGAATCGTTGGCCATTGGGGCCGGAAAAAAGTTGTTCTGAAGATCCGAAAAAGTTTAATCAAAGCTTTTTACACTAAAAAAAAGCAACCTAAAAAAAGGAGTTTCTCAAAATGAAGAAACAATTCACCCTCATCGAGCTTTTGGTGGTTATCGCTATCATCGCGATTTTGGCTGCCATGCTGCTCCCCGCCCTCTCCGCAGCCCGTGAACGCGCCCGCAGTGCCAACTGTGTGAGCAAACTCAAGCAGATCGGCCTCGGCGAATTCATGTACTCCGGCGTCAACAAAGATTATGTCGCCACCTATGGTGCTGTTGCTGCTGATGACTCCGACACCGATACCGCTGTGGAAATGTGCGCCGATGATACCCCTGTTTCGACCTATCCGGTTTCCGCGCAGGACAAGCTGCTGGTTGGCGGTTTCATGGGTATGAACGTTCAGACCGTCAAGGCTGACGCCAAAGAAAAGCTCTACAAGTGCCCGAGCGACAGTGCCAACTACACTGCCACCACCTCCTCCTACTACAACCTGATCCTGATCGGTAATGACACCGATTCCAAGGGTAAGAAACGCGTGATCGTTGGCCGTGACAACCCCGGCGCTGCCACCTGGATGGACTTGCACAAGGGTATTGCTTCTGACAACAACAACCACCCGACCAACCTGAATGTTTGCTACCTTGGCGGCCACGTTGGCGGTTTGGTTATCAAAGACACCCAGGCTGCTGGTTTTGCCACCCTGAATGGTTCCAAGTTCTACGACCAGATCACCTACTAATAGCTTAGTAGTCTGATACTACAGTCTAAGATACAAAAAATGCGTCGCTCGCAAGAGTGGCGCATTTTTTGTACCTGTGCGGCTTGTAAAACTCAATAGCCATGCTATATTTACTCATAAACAGGCAATTTTAACGCATAAGGTAGTGGCTTTGAACAACGAAGATAATATTTTTCCTGCATCCGCTTCCGCCTTGACACTGCTTGGCGACATCCGGCAGATAATCGCTGACGGGCGGCAGACAGCGTATACCGCAGTAAATGCGATCATAACCAATACTTATTGGAAAATCGGACAACGTATTGTTGAAGAAGAGCAGCAAGGCAATACCCGTGCTGAATACGGAAAAAAACTTCTTGATACTCTGGCGCAAGAGCTTACACTTGAATTTGGCTGCAATTACAGTGCCCGCAATTTGGCATATTACAAAAAATTTTACCAGTATTTTCCGGATTTGACAATTTTGAACGCGCGCGTTCAAAATCTCAGTTGGACTCATTTCCGGAGCTTTGCTGCTCTGCCAACGCAATAAATTTTTGAACTCCCGTTTACAGCTTACCCGGCGGCGGCAATCCTCTGTACTTTTCCGTACACATCTGTAAGATCCGTACCTTACCTTTTTGATTGGTTGGGAGCGTGGTTTGACAATAATTGCACCTCAACAACAACGGTTATCTGGATCTGGTGCTGCCCTGCAAAAATAATCCGATCATCCTCTGGGGCGGGCCGGAAGGTTACTCCATGGAGCGCTCCACCAGACTGAATTGTCACTTCGGTTTGTGCTGTGCAGCGGCTGATTTTACCGGCAACGGTTATCTGGATCTGGTCGTCGGCGGTCACACCGATACCGTGGAAAGCAACGGCTATCTCAAGCCCAAACAGCCGCATCACAGCTATGTGCATATTTACTGGGGCGGCCCGGAAGGCTTCAGCGAACGGCGCAAATGCGTACTGCGGGGCGATGCGGCCGACAGTTTTGCGATTGCCGACTTCAATAACGATGGCTATCTGGATATGTTCGTTGGCAGTTATCACGGCGGCAAAGACCGGGATATCAACTCCTTTTTGTATTGGAACCGCAACGGCAAATTCGACGAATTGGATCGGGATCTGCTTTACACCCACTCGGCATCGGGCTGTGTGGCGGCGGACTTCAACGAAGACGGCTACATCGATCTGGCGGTCGCCAACCACAAAGTCGATGGCGATCATCACGGCTGGTCAGCAGTCTGGTGGAACGGGCCGCAGGGATTCAATGCACAAAATTGCACGGCATTGCCCACCAATGGCCCGCACGGCATGACCACCATCAACCCGGGCAATATCAAAGACCGCTCGCCGGAAGAGTATTACACCTCCACGGTGTTTACTTGCAGCAAACCAGCCGCTCCCACCGCTGTAAATATGACGATGGAACTGCCGGAAAAATGCTGGGTAAAGATCCGTTTCCGCAGTGCGGCCTCGCCGGAAGAGCTGCCGCAAGCAGCCTGGAGTCAGTGGAGCGAGCTGCAAGTGGGTAACACCACGCTGCCGGAGCTGGCCGCAGGTAATAATTGGCAGTATCAGCTGGTTCTGGGTGCCAGAAACTCCCTGCGCACCCCCCGGATCACCAAGGTGGAAATTGCCATGCAGGAGGCCTGAAAAAAAGCTTCAAAAAAATAGAAATGTAAAAAGTGACGGAATATATCCCGTCACTTTTTTTATAGGTCAAATTCTTGATTTGCAATATATTTGCCTGGGTACTAAGCTGAAAGTGACGGAAAAGTGACGGATCGTTTTATGGCGCTGCCCAAGGCGGCTTAATAGTTTTTCAGCAGCTGATTGAGCAGCTGCAAAAATGTTTCTGCTTCCGGGCGGGTGTTGGCGGCTGATAACGAGATCCGCAAGCCGCTGTAGGCCAGATCCCGCTTATAGTTCAAGCTGCTCAATATGCGGCTGGGCTGAGCAGTTTCGGCCTCGCAGGCACTGCCGGCTGAAAGCAGCAGACCGTGTTCCGAAAACATCCTGACCAATACTCCGGATTGATAACCCGGCAATATAAAATGCAGTATATTGTCTGCGGCCTCCGCTGCCGGAACTGTCAGGATGATTTTCCGGCCGTTGGGCAAAAGCATATCTTCCAGTTCGCTGCGCAAAAAGCGGTTCAATTCGCTTATTGCCGCTGCGTCCCGCTGCCGGTGCAGTTGGTGGTGCTGCAGCGCGCATAGCAGCACTTGCAGCTGCAGCGGATTATTTTTGCCGATAAGGTGTTCAACTTTGCGCAAGCGTTCAAAGCCCTGCCGCATGAATTGGCAGCAGCCGTTCAAAGCGATCAGAGCAGCCCCGGAGCCGCTGCCGAGTTTGGCACCTGATATGAGCAGCAGATCCGGCAGCGGCCAAGCGTTGTGGTAGGCCAAATGCGCAGCGGACTGCACGGCATCCAGCAGTATCAGACCGCTGCTGCACGCTTGGCGCAGCGGGGGCAGAACAGCTGCAAGGTCTTGCTTTACACCGATTTCGCTTTGAATGTGGGTTATGATCGCCAAGTTCGGTGGCGGGGTGTTTCCGTTCATTGGCAGCAGTTTACCGCAGCTGCTCAGCGGGAAGTCATAAATTTTTTCCCAATGCCGTTTGACCATGGCCCGGAGCGACGCATGATCCAGAGCTGACGCCCAGACCACACCGGATTTGCTGTCATGGCAGATGCGCCCGAGGCACTCCAATAAACTGCTGCTGTCGCCGGCAGCAAACACGGCAAAATCGGTCAGGTGGCGGTGGGGAAATAAATTTTCAACCAATTCCGCAGCCAGCTGTTCATATTCTTTGCGCAGCCGGTGGCCCAGCTGGTGTGCAGCTTCGATATTGCCGGAATATTTTTCCAGCCAGAAAGGGTAGTTTTGCCGGATTTCCGGCAAGATGAAATCAGCTGCGGCGTGATCAAAATAGATCATCAGGCCCCGACCAATCCCAGATAAATAGCACTGCACCAGATGACCGAAAGTATCACCCACAGCACCAGTCCGTGAATCAGCGGCCGGATGCCCAATTCCCGCAGTTTTTCCCGCGAAAGATTCGCTCCGATAATGAACAACGTAAACACCATCAGATATTTACTGAGTTCTTTGAAAAATGAACCCGCTGCGGCCGTCTGCGGCAGATAAGTTACGATTGCTGCGGCAATCAGAAATCCGGGGATGAACCACGGCACTTTGAGCTTGAAGGAGCGTTTGCCATCCGGATCTTTTTCGGCCACACAACTGGCAATAAACAGCGTTACCGGCACGATCCAGAGCGCCCGGGCCAACTTGACCGTAGTGCCGATCTCCAAAGCTTTTTCGCCGTATTGGAAGGTGGCACCGACCACGCTGGAGGTATCGTGGATGGCCAGCGCTGCAAAATAGCCGAATTGCTCCTGCGTAAAACCCAGCAGCTTGCCCAGATAAGGGAAGACCAGCAGCGCTACCGCATTGAGCGTAAAAACAGTAGCCGAGGCCAACGCTATATCGGAAGCTTTGGCTTTGAGCGCCGGAGCCGCCGCCGCAATAGCACTGCCGCCGCAGATGCTGGTGCCTACACTGACCAGATAATAACAGTTTTTGTCGATTTTAAGCAGCCGTCCCAGCAAGCATCCCAAACCCAGCCCCAGAACAATGCCGATAAGGGTATAAATAAAGCCCTGCGCTCCGGCCGCCAGCACTTCGTGCAGATTCATGCCGCAGCCCATACCGACGATGGCAGCGCCCAGCAGCTGGCTGGAAAGTTTGCCGGTCAGTTTGGCAAAAGGATTGCCCAGCGTCACCGCAAAGATTATTCCGGCAATAACCGCCAGTCCCGGCGCATAATTGCGGATCGGAGCCCACAGCCACGGCCCGGCAAAAAATGCCAGCGCCAGCACAATAAATGCGATTTGACGGATGCGATTGTTCATAATTTACCTCCTACAGATGACAGAAAAATGCAACTTCAGCCCATCCGGGGATAACTGCCGAGGATCTTGAAGAATGCGGCGTTCTTTTCCAGATCCGCGCAAGCTTCCGATACGGCCGCATCATCCCGATGGCCCAGCAGGTCAACAAAGAAGCAGTATTCCCAGCCGGCCTGCTGCTGCCACGGACGGCTTTCGATCATCGTCATCTGCAGTTTGGCCCGGCGGAACGGTTCCAGCGCTTCGTAAAGTGCGCCGGGGCGGTTTTTGACCACAAAGCACAAACTGGTTTTGTCGTCGCCGCTGCGGCTGGTGGTCTGATTGCCGATCACCAGAAACCGGGTGGTGTTGAAGCTGGAATCTTCCACATTTTCTTCCAGGATCGCCAATTTGTACAGATCGCTGGCCACCGGACTGCCCAAGGTGGCGGCAAATTCTTCGCTGGCGGCCCGTTCGGCGGCATACGCTGTGCTGGTCATTTCCACCAGTTCCACGTTGGGAAAATTTTCCAGCAGATAAGCCCGGCACTGGCCGAGTACCTGCGGATGGCTGTAGATGCGTTTGATTTCGTTGCGTTTGCACTTGGCCATCAGCGAGTGGTGTACCTTGCAATATTTTTCGGCGGTGATCCGCACGCTGGTACGCACCAGCCAGTCCAGCGTGTAGTTGATCACGCCTTCGGCGGAGTTTTCGATCGGCACGCAGCCGTAATCGGCCCGTTCGCACTCAATGGCCCGGAAGACTTCCGGAATAGTTTTTTCGGGAACCAGTTCAGAGCTGCTGCCGAAAATATCCAGCGTGGCCTGGTGCGAAAAAGTCCCCAGCGGTCCCAGAAAAGCCGCCCGCAGCGGCCGTTCCAAACGCTGGGCACCGGACATGATTTCCCGATAAACAGCGTGCAGTATTTCCGGCGTCATCGGCCCCTGGTTGAGCGTCTGCAGCCGTTCCATAAGTTTGCGCTGGCGGGAGGGATCGTAAATCGGCAGATGCCGTTCGCGTTTGTATTCGCCGATAGCTTCCACGGCCTGATAGCGGCGATTCAAAAGTGCGATCAAATCAGCATCGATACTGTCGATCTCTTTACGCAAATTCATCAATGCGTTATCGTCCATAAAAATAGTTCCTTATGCTTGAAAATACTACAAATTCCCGATAATTTACACTCAAAAAGCACTTTTTGCAAGCCCATTCCCTTAAAAGAGTATAAAAAGCCGGTTATTTTGATCAATTATAAGTTGCATTTATGCAAAGTTGCGGCATATTATTACCCAGTGGCATCTGCCAACAGAAAGGAAGGTTGATTTATGCGTTGTCCGGTTTGCGGATTTCAGGATGATAAAGTAATTGATTCCCGGGTGGTCAAGGAGGGCTGCGGAGTGCGCCGCCGTCGGGAGTGTTTGAGCTGTGCGCACCGATTCAGTACTTACGAAAGCATCATCCAGAGCGAGCTGAAAGTGGTCAAACGCAACAACGAGCGGGAGGACTTTGATCAGGATAAACTCCGCCGGGGGATCGAAAATGCCTGTTACAAACGGCCGCTGGATCCGGAAAGCATCAGCCATGTGATCGAAGATGTGAGTTTGGGTTTGCAGCGGGATTTTGAGCGGGAAGTTCCCAGCTCCGAAATCGGCAGCCGGGTCATGGAAGCACTGCGCAAACTTGATCAGGTGGCCTATGTGCGTTTTGCCAGCGTCTACCGCAAATTTCATGATGTGGAGGAGTTCATTGAGGAAATACGTTCGCTTAAATAAGTCCGGCGGCAGTGCGTTGGGACTTGGTGCAATAAATTCCGCAGCAATGATCGTGATGGTGGTGTTGAGTCATGCTTTCTATAACCGATAATTTTCTTTATGTGCTTGATGGCGATGGCTGTCAGCAGATTTTTGATCCCGAAAAGCTCAAACTTGCTTTGCTCGAAGCCTTTGAATCTGCCGGTAATCCCAATGGCTATCTGGCAGAAGATATAGCTTGTGCCGTGGAGTCCGCCATGGCGGAGAGTTCCCGCTATGAACGCATTTTTACCCAGAGCGAAGTGGATGCTGCCGTGGTTCGGATATTGGAAAATGCTGGCTGCGCTGCGGTGGCCCAGATCTTCAGCCGGGCCAACAGTCACTTGTATATTGCGCTGGATGCCAATGTGCAGGATGCGGCCATGCTTATAATCCGCCATTTGGGTATTGCTGACAGGACGGCGTATCAGCTTGCCAATAAAGTGGTTGATGCGTTGAAAAAACTGCATATATCCAGCGCTTCCCCGGCGTTGTATCTGGAACTGGCCCGGCACTACGAACAGAGTACGGCACCGCACTTGCCGCAGCCGGCCGCAGAAAAAAGTCCGGCTCCGGCCGGCAGCAAGATATTGCTGACCGCAGCCCGGGCCTTGGAGTATCTGCCGCCGGAAGATCGCTGGATGGTGGACGAAAAAGTTATTGCTCTGGCCAACATCAGCCGCCTTTACCCCAACTACCGCTTGACGCTGTCGCTGGATAAAGCGGCCGGAAAATTGAATCTGACCGCCCCGATAACCGATCTGGAACTGGCGCCGCTGCTCTATGAGCTGGGCGATAAAGTCGGGCAATGGCTGCATCGCATCGGCTGGTTTTTGCAGACACCGGCGCCGCTGCCGCTCTATCTGGTGCTGGATGATTTGGATGTATTTGCCGAAAAATATCTGGGAACGACCTATCCGGCCGGCCGGGTATCGGCATTGGAAACCGCCTCATTTTTCCGCAATGCGCTGGATTATCCGGTAAAAAAAGTGCGCTGCCGCACGGCAAGTGGCAATAATTGAGTCCAACGGAACTTGACAAGCGGCTTTTTTGACGGTATATTATAGAGAATTTTTTGTCAACACTATTATATTAAGGAAGCAGAATTATGAGTAAAGTCAAGGCTTTGGTCATCACCGGGTTCGGTTTGAATTGCGAAAAAGAAACGACTGCGGCGTTTGAATATGTCGGCGCCGAAGTGAGTATGGTACATCTCAACGATCTTATTTCCGGAGTTCGTTCACTCAAGGAATTTCAGATACTGGCATTTATTGGCGGATTTTCATTCGGCGACCATCTGGGCGCCGGAACCGTGTTTGCCAACCGGGTGCATTTCCGGCTGCATGACGAACTCAAAGAGTTTATCGCAGCGGGCAAGCTGATCATCGGTATCTGCAACGGTTTTCAGACCATCTCCCGGCTGGGGATCGTGCCGGCTCTGAACGGCAATTACTTTGTGCAGCAGGCGGCGCTGGCGCATAACGATTCCGGTGTTTTCCGGGATGACTGGTGCGTGCTGCGGGCCAACGCTTCCAGCCCGTGTATCTTTACCCGGGGTGTTGAACTCATCCGGCTGCCACTGCGTCACGGCGAAGGTAAATTCGTTGCCGATGCCGCCACGCTCAAGCAGATCGAAGCCAAAAATCTGGTGGCGTTCCGCTATGCCAATGCCGACGGCAGTCTGGCTACGGAATTTCCGGCCAATCCCAACGGCTCGCTCAACAGCATTGCCGGTATCTGCGACGAAACCGGCCGGGTTTTCGGTTTGATGCCGCACCCGGAAGCGTTCCTCTCGCCCTACAATTCGCCGACCTGGACGGCCGATCAGCTCAAAGGCGAACTGCCCAAAGAAGGCGAAGGCGTGGTGATCTTCCGCAATGCGGTGGAATATTTGGCATAAAAAATCAAATTTTTGCTTGCAAAATACGTCAGTGTGGAGTAAATTGCACCATAAACAAATTCTGATAAAAGACAGATAGTTCAAGCAAGCAGGAAAGACAGGTTTAAGAGTATGAAATTTACTGTAAGTCGGGAAAAACTTCTTGATGCCCTCAAACGGGTCAACAGCACCGTCAGCAGCCGCAACACGCTGCCGATCCTCGGCAATGTGCTTATCGAAGCGGAAAATAATCAGGTGGTCTTGACGACCACGGACTTGGAGATCCGTATTTCGACCCGGATCGAAGCCGAAATCGAAGTCGCCGGGTCCACGACGATCCCGGCCAAACGGCTGCTGTCGCTGGTTTCCAAATTTGAAGATGCTGTGGTATCCATCTCCAGCGATGAACGCTATCATGCGGAGGTCACCTGCGGCACCAGCTGTTTCAAACTGCTGGGGATTGCGCCGGAAGATTTCCCCGGTTCCGTGGAACTGGCGCCGATCCGCACGATCACTTTCAAAGGGGCGGAACTCAAGCGGATGCTCGGTCAGATCATCTACGCTATCACCCTCAACGACAGCCGCAAGGTGCTGCACGGGATGCTCGTTTCGGTGCATGACAACACCGTGACCATGGTTGCGACCGACAGCAAACGGCTGGCGATGACCGAACGCAGTCTGGAAAACTTTTCCGGCGGCGACGGCGACTGCATCATTCCGCTGCAGGCGGCGATCGATATCAAAGGTCAGGCCGATCCCAAGAGCGATATTACTTTGGAAGTCGGCGACAAGATGGCCCGTTTTACCACGCCGGATACCGTGCTGACCACCAAACTTATCGAAGGCAATTACCCCAATTACCGTCAGGTGATCCCCGGCAGTTTCACCAAGCAGGTAACGGTGGCAACATCGGCACTGCTGGGCAAGATCGAACTGGTTTCTCAGGTGCTGGCCGACAGTACCGGCTGCATTGAGCTGAAGTTTTCATCCGACCGGCTGGAACTGCGTGCCGCCAGCAGCGACATTGGCGAAGGCTCCGCTGAATTGCCGGTGGAATACAGCGGCGAAGATATGACTGCATCGTTCAACCCGGTCTTTCTGGCCGATCCGCTGCGCTATGCGGATTGCGAAACGATGACCTTTAAAATGAATGACGGATTCAGTCCGGTTGCCATTGACGGCAACGACGGTTTCCTCTATGTGATCATGCCCATGCGTCATTGATCGACGCACTGCGGTATTTGATCTTTCTAACTTGCGCCCGGTTTGGCAATGATCAGCAAATTCAAATTGATGAATTGGCGGAATTGCCAGCGGGCGCAGTTTGATTTTGAGCGCAAAAACCTCTTTATCGGTCCCAACGGCAGCGGCAAAAGCAATCTGCTGGAGGCGTTGGGATTTTTGGGGGTTTTGCGCAGTTTCCGCACTGCCCGGCTCGGCGAAACGATCCAGCTGGGGGCGGAATCTGCGCATCTGCGCTGCGAGTGGCGATCCGGCAGCAGCCGGGGCGGTGCGGCCGTCAACAGCAGCAGTGTGCTGGAAGTAGCCATCAACCGCAGCGGCGAACGCAGACTGTTGGTCAATAATCATTTGGAGCGTTCCGGGCGGGATTTTATCCAGCACTTTTATCCGGTGGTATTTGCTCCGGAAGATATACAAATGATCAATGGTGCGCCCGGTGAACGGCGCCGGTTCATCGATATGCTGGCATCGCAGCTGGATGATGGCTACATCAATGTGCTGCATGATTATCTGGCGGCGTTAAAAATGCGCAACCAGCTGCTGAAAAAATCCCGCAATGTGGATATGACCCAGCTGGAAGTATACGAAGGCTTGCTCGCTTTTGCCGGAGCGGATCTGACCTTGCGGCGCCAAAAATGTGTGGAGCAGCTCAACCATACATTAAGCACGCTGGAAGGCGGAAACACCGGCCGGATAGCGATCGAATATCTTCCGCAATGTGCCGGTGGCGCCGAAGCTTATCTGGCGGCCTTTGACCGCAGCCGCCGCCGGGAAATGGAAAAACACACGACTCTGACCGGCTGTCATTTGGATGACTACCGTTTTTTGCGCGGCAATACGCCGATGAAAGGTTTTGCCAGTACCGGCCAAAACCGTTTGGCAGCATTGAATTGCAAATTATCAGCCGCGTTGTTGGTCATGCGCCGCCGCGGGGCCGATAAACTCATTGCCTTAGTGGACGATGTGACTGGTGAATTGGATTTGCAGCACCGTCAGAAGTTTTATGAAACGCTGGAACCGGCGGGACAGATGTTTTTCACCTTTACCGCCTTGCCGGAAGAAAACTTTTTCCGGGAAGCCCAAATCTGGAACCTCCCGCTGTAAGTGCTTGGGCCGGACTGGCGGGAATCTGTCTATTCAGTACTGAGCGTGTAAAAGCTGTGCTGTTTATGTTCAGAATGTTTTTGCAGTTTGCCTCCGAAACGCTTTTCGTAAATTTCCGGAGCTTCGTCACTGCGCAGGATCAGTATCGCTCCCGGCGGCAGGGATTTTACGGAGTTGCAGGGTACGTCACTGCGGATGCTGCCCGCCGCCAGCTGCTCCTTGTTCAACGCATAAAACAATATCGGCAGCGGATCCGCCGGAAAACTTAAAAATACGATTTTGCCTTGCCGGGAAAATTCAACGAGCCGCTCCGCCGTCTGGCTGGATCGATAATTGGGCAGCATATACCAGGGGTGGAAAAAATCATCTTCGTAGCAGCTGAGCTTGAGCTTTTCGGCCGCCAGATAGCCGCCGGGGATCAGCAATATCTGGCAGCAGATCATGGTTATGGCAAATACTCCCCGGTGAAAATTGTTCCAATGCCGCCCGGTCAACTGCACAGTTCCATCGATGACCAGCATGGCCAGCACCGGCAGCAGGGTCACAAATACCCTCGGAAAAGGCGCCCGGTGCAGCAGCAGGATCGCCGCTGCCGGAAACAGCCAGATACTCCAGCGCAAACAGTATTGCCACGGCTGTTTGTGCAATGTAAACAAACCGAAAATCAGCAGCAACCCAAAGCAGGCAATATACATGCCCAGCACACACTCTATGGCCCCCCAGCGGCTGGAAAAGCCTTCGCCCAGTTTGAACGTGTTCAAAAAAGCAGTTGCGATCGGAGCGTAAAAGATGATCAAGGCCGCCGGAATAACGGCCATTACTCCATAAAAACGCCGGTCACGCCAGAATTTTTTTCCCATCCACGGTATGGCGTAGACAGCGGCAGCTGCCAGCATCAGCAGATTGGTCGGCACCGTCCCCACGGCCAGCAGGGCCGCTGCCGCATAAAGCAGCCAGCCCCGGCGGGCGTTTTGGTGAAATATCTCATACAAACCGTACAGCGCAACTGCTCCCAGCAGCCAGCTGAGCGCATATCCCCGCAGGGCCGTTGCGTAATTCATAAAAATTCCGGATACACACATGCAGCTCAGCACGATAAAGGTAGGAAAACTTCTCCGGCCATCGATTTTTTGGCGCAATGCCGCCAGCACGGCCAGCATCCCCAACGCACAAACCACCGAAAGCAGCCGCCAGTAGACAACAATATCCACGCCGCCGCAGTAAAAAAGATCCCACACTTTCAGCAGCATGGAGTAGACGATCTGATTGTTGGGTATTATGTAAGAAAAATAGATCTGCCCCAGCTCCAGCGGCAAAACAAAATTCAACAGCGTCAACGCTTCATCGAACCACAGTTCCCGGCGCAATACGGCATAACTTGTCAACAACGCAATGACCAAACTGGCCAGCCAGCGATATTTTTTCATTGATCTTTCTCCCTGTTTTTGCGCCCCAGCGCCGCAACTATTTCGCCGGCCAGAGCTTCGCCGATACCCGGTACCCGGGTGGTTATCGTTTTAACATCGGCTTTGCGCAGTTCCCGCACCGAACCAAATGCTTTGAGCAAAGCCAGTTTGCGCTTTTCGCCAATGCCCGGCAGATCGTCCAGCAGCGATTCGGTCAGGCGCTTCTGGCGCAGATCCCGGTGATAGGTTATGGCAAAACGGTGGGCTTCGTCGCGCACGGCCTGCAGCACCCGCAAGCCGGGATGGTGGCGATCCAGCACCAGCGGTTCCCGGCGTCCCGGCACATAGATTTCTTCGTTGCGTTCGGCCAGACCGATCACCGGCAGTACCGGACATTTCAGTTCAGTCAACGTCCGTAACGCTGCATTGAGCTGGCCGATACCGCCATCGACGATCAGCAGATCCGGCAGCGGCCGGTTTTCTTCCAGCAGCCGCCGGAAGTGCCGCCCGACTGCCTCGGACATCATAGCAAAGTCGTTGGCGCCCTCCACGGTTTTGATGCGGAAACGCCGGTATTCATCCCGGGCCGGTTTGCCGTCCACAAAGACCGTCATACTGGCGACTGCCAGCTGGCCCAGCAGGTTGGATATATCAAAACACTTCATAGTGCGCAGCGGCATGGGCAGTTTGAGTGCCTGCTGCAGCGCCTGCATGGCTTCCGGCCCGCTGTGCGAGGGGATGAAAGCGTGGTCAAAGCTGCGGTTGTGCTGCCCGAAGACGGTTTCCAGATTGTTCAGTACATCCCGCCAGCGGCCCGCCCGCTCGTAATCCAATTTGGCTGCACACTCCTGCATTTTGAGCTTGACATTGTCTGTGACGGTGTTGAGTTTGCCATTCAGCACCTCCAGCATGGCCTGTACTTTGCGCATGTAATCGGCCTGCGATATGGCTCCGGTGCAGGGCGAACTGCAGTCTTTGACAATGCGTTTGAGGCAGCGTTTGCGGGTTTCTTCATCCGGGTGATTGCTCCGGCAGGCACGCAAGCCGAAGTGCGACAGCAAAAATTCCAGCGTGCTTTTTAACGCAGTTCCGTGCGGAAACGGCCCGAAATAGGTGGCATTATCATCTTTTTTGACCCGGGCCAGCGTCAAGGTCGGATAGGTATCGTGCAGATTGATCTTCAGCAGCAAATAGCGTTTGTCATCCCGCATAAGAATGTTGTAATACGGCGCATAACTTTTGATCAGATTGGATTCAAGGATCAAAGCTTCATCTTCCGTTCTGACCTGAAAAAACTCCCAGGTGTGGATACTGCGGATCAGCTGCCGCAGTTTGACATCGGCCTGATTGAGCCTCCCGGGCTGAAAATACGAACTCATCCGCCGCCGGAGGTTTTTGGCTTTGCCTACATAGATAACGGTTCCGAAGTTATCCCGGTAGACGTAGACCCCCGGATGGGGCGGAACTTTGGACGGCAGAAAATTTTCCTTGAGTTCAATCATGAAATATCACTGCATTTTCCACACTTTCAAGGCCAGACGCATATAAAGAGCCGGGAAGATCCGGGTAAACGCAATAAATAATTTGTACCACGCCGGATAAATCAGCACCCGCTGATTGCGCCATGCGGCCTTGAGTACCTTGCGGGCGAATTTTTGGGGATCAACGTGATTGCCCGGTGTTTCCGGACATTCCCGCAGCCGGATGGCCCGACTGGAAAAACCCGTGGAGATCCGGCCGGGGCAAACGGTTATGACCTGCACTTTCTGCAAAGAAGCCTCCGCACGCAGCGTTTGCGAAAAACTGTACAATGCCGCTTTGACTGCACTGTAAGCGCCCATGCACGGCACCGGCGCCAGCGCCGCCACGCTGGAAATATTGATGATTTTGCCCTGACGTTTGCTCAATAACGGCAGCAGCTGCTGCGCCAGACGCACCGGCGCAAAAAAATCCACTTCAAACATTCTGCGCAGCTCGTCTGACGGCAGTTCTTCCCATGCGGCATAGCCGCCAAAACCGGCATTGTTGACCAGCACATCCAAATGCTGACTCCGTAATGCCAGCTGTTCCGGGACTTTTTCCAGCGCTGCAGCATCCGCCAGATCGCAGACGATAAAATCTTCATCCGGCACATCTGAAGGCTTTCTTCTGCCCAGTCCGATCACCCGGAAGTTGTTCTTGCGCAATTCATTGGCCACCGCCAGCCCTAAGCCGCTGGAACTGCCGGTGACCAGTGCAACCAAGCCGGAATCGCTCATATCGCCAGTTCCGCAGTTGCTGCGTGCAGGCCATCGATCGCTGCAGCCATGCCGTCGGCGGCCCGGAAAACCGAAGTGCCGGCCACCATCATGTTGGCTCCGGCCCGCACGGCTTCGTAAACTGTTTTGCGGTCGATGCCGCCGTCGATTTCCAGATGGATCTGACGGCCGGATTCCCGGATCATCTGCCGGATCTCGGCAACTTTGGGCATCTGGTCGGCCATAAAGCTCTGACCGCCGAAGCCGGGTTCCACGCTCATTACGAGGATCAGATCCAGATCCTTGAGGTAGGGCAGCAGCGCCGAAGCCGGAGTTTTGGGCTTGATCGACATGCCCACGGTGCAGTTGGCCGCTTTGATCGCCGCAATGACTTCAGCGGGATCATCGTCGCTTTCCACATGGAACGTGATGTGGTCAGCGCCGCTTTTGGCAAAGACCGGCGTGTAAAACAAGGGGTGCGACACCATCAGATGCGTATCAAAGCAGAGCGTGCAGGCTTTGCGCAGCGAACTCAACAGCGGCGGCCCCATCGTCAGATTAGGCACAAAATGGCCATCCATAACATCCAAATGCAGCAAATCAGCTCCGGCAGCTGTGACTTTGGCCACGTCGGCATCCAAAGTGCCGAAATCTGCGGCCAGGATCGAGGGCGCAACGGTTACTTTGTCGTAAGCGATACTTCTGATATCGTATTTCATAACATCCTCCAGTATATATGGTTATTTGTTCAGTTTGAGTTTGTCCAGCGCATCCCATGGCGAGGGTTCGCCGTCATTGGCAGCTTCATCGTCAGCCGGGGCATTTTCGGCGCAGCTGCAAGTGGTGTTATTCAAATTGACGCCGCAGACCGGACACAGCCCGGCGCAATCTTCGCTGCAGAGCAAATTGGCCGGCAGATTGATCAAAAGTTCCGCCCGGATATCTTCGGTTATATCGACGATCTCTTCATCGCCGAGTTCCACAAAAAGTTCCAAATCGCCGGTTTCCAGTTCCACCTGGGCAACTTCCAGACAGCGGCCGCAGGCTCCGCTCAAGCGGGTCGAAGCGTGACCGGTGATCAGCGCTCCGGCGGAAACTTTGCGCACCAGCAGATCGTAAACGACTTCATCTTCAGCGGTAAAGACCGGATCATCATCCAGTTCCAGCATGGAAGATGGTTCGCTGCCCTGCAATTCAATATCCTGCTTTTCCAGCAGTCCGATCGAAAAAGTTATCATTATTTATCTTTCCTGTTTTCAAGTTTTTCTGCAATGCGTTTGGCTACCGGTTCCGGCACATATTTGGTATAATCTGCGCCCAGAAAAGCCACCTCTTTGACCAGTCGGCTGCTGACAAAGGAGTTGTTGGTGGTCGGCATCATAAAAATAGTTTCGCAATCATCACGCAAACTGCGGTTCATCAACGCCATCTGCAGTTCGTATTCAAAGTCCGAAAACGCCCGCAAGCCCCGCAGGATCGCTGTTGCCTGATATTTTTCCACCGCATCGACCAGCAGACCGCACACCGGCACCGCCCGCACGTTCGGATAAGCCGTGCAGGCTTCGCCGATCATTTCCACGCGTTCTTCGATGCTGAACATGGGGTGTTTTTCGCTGTTGATAGCCACCGCCACGATCACCCGGTCAAAGAGCTTGCTGGCCCGGGCGATCAAATCCAGATGCCCATTGGTCAGCGGGTCAAAACTCCCGGGATAAAGTACATTACGCATAACTCTCACCTTTATCGAATAATTGATATTGCAACTTTTCAAAGCAACTTCGAGGGGCTTTTTATGGAAGATCAAGCTTTTTTCCAAGAAAAAGCAGCCTGCGACTTGCAAAAATCACTAAACATAATATATTTCAGTTCGGACATGATTGCAAATTTTGGAGTTATTTATATTGAACAGTGTTGATTTTTTTTCCCGCCGCAGCGGTATGACTCTGGCCGGAGCGGCGGCCAAATGCGGAAAACCGCTGGCTTTGGCCATCGGAGTTTTTGACGGCGTGCATCGGGGCCACCGGAAATTGCTGGACGAAGTTATTGCGCTGGCCCGGCAGCTGGACGCCGTGCCGATAGCTTTGACCTTTGAGCCGCATCCCCGCTCGGTATTGCGCCATACGGCTCCGCCGGTGCTGCTTATGGATCTGGAAGAACGCATAAGAATGCTGCAGGAAGCCGGGGCGGTTATGACCGCAGTAGCTGACTTTACACCGGAACTGGCGGCCACAGCGCCGGAAGATTTTTTGCAGATGCTTTTTGAAAGCGTCCCCCAACTGGCGGCGGTGGGCGTGGGTGCCAACTGGCGCTTCGGGCGTCAGGGCTCAGGCGATGTAAAATTGCTGGAGAGCTACGCTGAACAACACAACTTTAAGCTGGCGGCGGTTCCGGAACTGGTGATCGATGGCAAGATCGTTTCGGCCAGTACCATCCGGCAGCTGATCGCCGGCGGCAAGCTTGATCAGGCCGAAAAACTTTTGGGCTATCGCTACAGCTTGTGCGGGCAGGTGGCCAGCGGCTATGGCATTGCCGGAAAAAATCTCAACTGTCCGACTGCCAATATCGAACCAATGGCGGGAGTGCTGCCCCCGGATGGCGTGTACTCCGGGATCGTTCATGCCGATGGCAAAAGTTATGCCGCTGCGGTAAATATCGGGGTGGCTCCGACTTACGGCAGATGTGCTGATCAGCGCCGCCGGATCGAAGCCCATCTGCTGGGTTTCAGCGGCTCGCTTTACGGCAAAAAAGTGCGGTTGACTTTGGGGGAATATTTGCGCTGCGAGCAGTGTTTTGCCAGCGAAGAAGAATTGAAAAAACAGATCGCCCGGGATGTGGAAAAGATCCGTTCCTGGGCCGGAAAACAATTATAACGGAGAGTTGTTATGGGTTCACAAACCTATTCAGCAGCCGCCCTGGCGGCGGCAGTGGGCGTACCGCGCACGACGATCAATGATTGGCTGACCCGCTACGAAGATTATATCGACAGTTCCACCAGCGGCAAACGCAAGGTTTATTCGGAACAGAGTCTGGCCGTTTTGCAGGAGATCGCCAGCTTGCGGGACAGCGGCAGATCCAGTTCCGAAATCGAAAGTATTCTGGCCGAGCATCATGGCATAAAGCCGGAGGTCGCGCCGGAAAAAACTGCGCCGCCGGCTGTGGAAACACCGGAAAATGCGGCAGCGCCAGTTGGCACCTCAAGCCCGGCGGAACCGGAAACTGCTGCGGCGGATGATCAGGCGCAGCTGCCTGCACTCAAAGAAATTGAACGCAACGCCATGGAGCTGGCCGCCTTTATCAGCGACTTGCGCAATCAACACCGGCGCACCGCCCGGCGGGCGGCCTGGACTGTATCGCTGTTGGCGGTGGTGATCGTGCTGCTGCTGGCGGCGGCGGGGTTTGGGGTATATGTTTACCAGCAGCAGGCCGCCGAACGCCGTCAGGAAGCTGCGGCCATGCAGCAAGCAGTTCGGCAGATGCAGCAGGAGTTTGTCAGCACACTCCAAACTCAGGAAAAGGCCCGGCTGCAGCAACAGCAGCAGGCTGCCGAAAATATCCGCCAGCTCAAAGCCGAACTGCTTAAACTCCACGAACAGCGGACTGCCGAAGTCGCCCGGCTCAATCAACAGCTGGCCGCTGATCGGGAAACTTTGCAAAAGGAACTCAAGGCGCAGGAAAAAGCGTTGACCGAACAGCGGATAAATGAGCGCAAGCTCTTGCTGAAAAAGATGGAACAGGATGCACAAAAATCCCGTCAGCAGTTGGAAAATCTGCAGCAGCAGCTGGTCAATGCCGATAAAAACTTGCTGGAATTGACCGAAAAACTCCAGCAGTTAAGCAAAAAACCTGCGCCCGCAGCCCCCCCCGCTCCGGCAGTGGCTGCCCCAGAGGCAGCTCCGCAGGTGCCGGCCTCCGCCGATAAGCAGGCCACTTTGCCGGAAGCAGCTCAGTTATGATCATTCTGGGGCTTGATCCGGCGATCCGCACCACCGGTTACGGCGTAATAAAAATGCTGCCCGGCTGCCGGGCTGAAATCATCGACTGCGGCGTTATCCGCAATACCCGCCAGATGCCGCACAGCGAGTGTCTGCGCCGGTTGGCCGGCGGCGTGCGGGAGCTGATAAAAACCTTTGCGCCCGATTGTGCCAGTCTGGAAAGTCCTTTTGTGGGCGACAACGCCAATACCGCCATTATTCTGGGCATGGCCCGGGGGGCGATCCTTACTGCGCTGGCTGAAAATGCCATTCCCGCTTACGCCTACGCCCCCAACGTGGCCAAACGGGCCGTTACCGGAGCCAGCACCGCCCGCAAAGAACAGGTGGCTTTGATGATGGCCAATGAGTTCGGCATTGCCGTAAGCGATATACCCAACGATGCGACCGATGCGCTGGCGCTGGCGATCTGCCACGGTCAGAAAGCGCTGTTCAGCAGCATCGATCTGGCCGGAAAACCGTTGTAAGATCCAGTTTTTGTAAAAAAAAAGCTGATTTACTTGCAATTATCCGCCGGGCGTGTAGATTAACAGTCAGTGTATGTAAATGGTTTGTCAATAAATTCTTGAAAATACAAGTAGAAGGAGAGGGCAAAAAATGCGTTTTATTTCCATTTTATCGCTTCTGCTGCTTACGGCACTTGGCGTGGTGCAGGCGCAGAATACCGTACTGTTGGACGAAAAATTCAACTCGCCGGACAGTTTGAAAAAATTTCTGCATTGGTGCCCGTCCGGCTCCGGCGGCCGGTTTGACTTTGATGCCGTTGAAGGCAAAAGCTCGCCGGGCTGCGGATATTTTTCCGTAAGTATGCGGGCGGCACTGGCACACCGTTTCCGTAATTTGGATCCGGCAGGCGGCGTTTACCGCTTCAGCTGCTGGACCAAAAGCGACACCCCCGGCATGGGGACGATCACTATGAAAATGTTTCCGTCGGTCAACCGCAAAGGCGAACTTACGCCCATTGCCAGTGCTTCGCTGCCGCTCAAGGTCGAAAAAGATTGGACTTACCACGAAACTTATCTGGTCGTGCCGCCGCAGGGCAAATACCATATCGGTTCCGGCATCGGTTTTATGACGCAGGCAATATTGCAGAACTTTTCCGGCAAACTCTTTATCGATGACTACAAAGTGGAAAAAGTTGCCAAATACGGACTTTGGAGCGAAAATTTTGCCGATCAAGCCACTGCCGAAAGCTGGGGATTGTTTGCCCGCTCTCACGGCATCGAAGGAGTGGCGGCAGTAGAGCGCATCGAAAACGGTTTTGCCGATAACGGCGCCTGGCGCATTACCTGGAAAAGCGGCAAATCCGGCTATGGCGTGGCTCCCAAACAGCCGCTGCAGGTCAAGGATTTCGGCCCCGGCGATTACACGCTGGATGCGGCAGTACGTTCTACGGGCGCTGCTGCGGCGGTGCTTTCGGTCTATCAGTACGATGCCGACGGTAAACCGCTGGAGGATTTCAACAGCGCTCCGGTGGCGGTCAACGGTGATTACAAGCTTGTTTCGCTGCCCTTTACGCTGCACGAAAAAGCCGTATCCTTCCGCCCGGCGGTAGTCAATGCTGCCAAAGGGGTGGTGGAACTTGATGATCTGGTCATCCGCAAGGCAGACGCTGCCGAAAAAGCCTTTTTGATCCGCAATCGCAAAGCGCCGCTCTGGAGCATCGTCTATCCGTTTGACTTCTACAGCTACATCGACAGCGAAGAACCCAATATCAAACTGCTGGCGGGCCGTACCAGCTATATCAAGCTCATGCTTGCCGGCGATAAAACCCTCAAAGGCGACACGGTCATTGAAGTGATGCTGCCGGAAGAGTTGACGGTGCTTTCGGCCCAGCTCTCCACTTACGGCCCCGAATTGCCGTTCCAGCAGCTGCGCAAATCCGATCCCGGCACCAAACGTTACCGCTTTGTCAACCCCTACAACTGGGCCCGCTACATGATGAACAATAACCCCAA
This sequence comes from Lentisphaerota bacterium, assembly GCA_015061575.1. Lineage (GTDB taxonomy): Bacteria > Verrucomicrobiota > Lentisphaeria > Victivallales > Victivallaceae > SIG78. The sequence continues at coordinate 25,200 of SUWF01000017.1, read as the reverse complement.
CCACTACACCGGCTTGCAGATCATTGTCAAAGCCGCTGATAAGGTGGGCAAGGTTGCCCCTATGAAAACCAATATGCGCATCGGCTCTGTGCAGGGCGAACAGCGCACGCTGCCGGTGGAACTGCTCAAGCCGGAACCGGAAGCGGTGCCGATGCAAGAGTTCCGCATTGGCGGCTGGGGCGGCGGCAGCGGTCTGGTGCGCAATAAAGAAGCCCGCATTGAGCTGCTGACCAGTCTGATAAAGTCCGGGGTGACTTTCGGCACCATCCACGAATCGCAGAAAGCTTTTTCGGAACATGCCAAAGAGCTGGGTTTTATGCCCTGTGCGCTGGTGCATTCTCCGGATAATGTGAATATCTACCGGGCGGCCGGTTTCAAGGATATGCCGCTGCGCACGCTCAATGACGGCCGCATCGACAAGGGGCATATTGCGTTGGGCACTGCTTTGCGGGATCCCCAATTCAATGCCGCCTACAAAAAGTATCTGCAAAACGTGTTGGCGCTGCTGCCGAAAAGTGGTTATGCTTTAGTGGAGATCGATATTGAATTCTGGAGCACCGGTCAGAGCCATATATCCTGCTTCCATGAATCGACCATCGAAGAGTTCCGCAAGTGGGCCAAGCTCGATAAAAACGTTAAGCTGGACAGCAAGATCATTCTTAAACAATACTTCGACAAGTGGTCACAGTTCCGCCGTTATCTGACCGTGGAACTGCACAAAATGGTCAAAAATCTGGTTCATGAAACCCGCAAGGACTGCGAGTTTGTTGCCTATGACTACACCCTCAACCTCGATGGCAGCGAACCGGCTTTTGCCAAAACCGTGCCGACCGTGGCGATGGATTACGACAAGGCCGATGCCATCGACGCCCATCAGGTAAGTTATTACAACTACGAAGGTGTGGTATTTCTGGATCATGTTGACAACGATGTCAAGCGCTTTTCCAAGCCGGTGTGGGGCGTACCTTATATCTGCGAAGCATTGCCGCCGGTGCAGCTGCCCACCTGGAGCTACCACCATCCCTGCAAAGAAGAAGTCCGGCTGGAAGTGCTGGGCGCCGCTGCCAGCGGTCTGAAAGGCTTCTGCTACTTTACCGGCAAAGCCTACGATGGCAGCCGCTTGAACGCCATCAACTCCGGCTTGAACGCTGTGGCCAGGTACAAGGATTTTTACTTCAAAGGTCAGCGTGCCGATGAAAAAGTCCAGCTGCAGGGTCTGACCAAAGATATGCGTTACCGGGTGCATGAACTTAACCAAAAACAGCTGATTACGATCTTTAACTGCGGAAAGACCGATGAAACTGTTACATTGCCCAATAAGCAGAAGGTCACGGTCAAAAGCATGGATTTTGCTCAGATTGTAATTTAACATATTTAACACAAAAAAGGGGTATTGAAAAATGAAAAAGCGTTTTACCTTGATCGAACTGTTGGTGGTAATTGCCATCATTGCAATTCTGGCGGCGATGCTGCTGCCTGCACTTTCCGCTGCCCGGGAGCGGGCCCGCAGCAGCAACTGCCTGAGCAAACTCAAGCAGATCGGACTGGCTGTACAGATGTATGCGCATGATAACCCCAGCTACATACCGGGACTTTCGCATGTGACCTACACGATGAATATTTTTATCGCCACGACATCAGCCTCCGCATGGAATGCCATGATCAACTACGGCTACATGGGTGAAGAATTGCCGCCCACCGGCCAGGGGCAGATCGATTTTTATACCCGCCACTTCAAGTGCCCCAGCGATACGGAACACTTTCAGTACTACAACGCCAGCGGTAATTACCTGAGCTACCACTACTGGGTCGGGCTGGGCAATGCTACGATTCCGGCGCGTATGATCATCGGCCGGGACGATCCGGGTGTAGCGATTGTTAATGACGGAGCTATTCAAATCAGTAAAAGTGCCATGGCGGAAACCCTGGCGCACAAAACGCTGGTCAATGTGTTGTATCTGGGCGGTCACGCCCACAGCGTGAATATGAAAGAGAGCGATCCCAAAGCGACCGATAACCTGACCAAGCTGGTGTTGATCGACGAATATAAACTTTGAAAAGTGAGTTATTGACTTATGATTACCAAAAAAAGTTTTACCTTGATTGAACTGTTGGTGGTAATTGCCATCATCGCAATTCTGGCGGCGATGCTGCTGCCTGCACTTTCCGCTGCCCGGGAGCGGGCCAGAGCAGCCAACTGTTTGTCTAAGCAAAAACAGATTCTTACAGCTATATTCATGTATGCAAATGACAACAACAGCTACATCCCGGTTCAGCCTGGCGGACAGGGGCAGATTTGGAGTATTTCTTACGCTATAGCCACTGCCAGCAGTACCTGCGCATTCAATTTGATCGAAAGCTGCGGATATTTTGGCGAGATCCCTGCCGGAACTAAAGGACTTGCCGCTTTCCGGGAAAAAAATTACAAATGTCCCAGTGACTCCGTGCAATTCCGTCCCTACAAAAGCAATCCGGAGTATTTCCGCTACTGCAGCTATATTTTCTGGGCCGGCAGTGGTAAGCCTGCCAATAAATTTGCTCCCCGGGCTATAGTTGGGCGGGATGATCCGGGTCTGGCGATTCTGGCTGATATTTGCAAACGGGTCACCAATAATGCAGAAGTTCTGGATTCGGTGGCGCATGTTTCCACGATCAATGTGGGCTATCTGGGCGGCCACACCGGCACCCGCAATGCCAAAGCCGGGGAAACTTGCACAGATGAATACGAAGGCGCAGTCTATTGCGACGAAACTAAAATGGATTAAAATCATATTTTTATCAATTTGATAAGGTTTTGCAGAATGAAAAAAATTGTATTGTCCGGAGCTCTGCTCGCTGTGTTGGGGGCCGCAGTTGCGGCTGAAACTGTTGTTGCTGAATGGGATTTCACCAAAGAACAGCTCACCAGCGGCAAATACACCATGAGTGTGCGGGGCGAAGCCAAGTTCGTTGTTGATACCAAAACCGGCAAAAAAGTGCTTTCGCCCTGTACGCAGGGCAAAGGGCACGGCAAAGGCTGTGGGCTTTCGCTCAAAGGTAATCCCCAAAAGGATATTCTGCCGATGGATGGCTTTGAAGTGCAGGCCCGTATCCGCTATGTTGATCCGGCCAACGGGCGGATCAAAGGCAGCAATATGTATATTTTTGACGGCGCTTACGCCAGCAAAAACGGTGCGGCATTGCTTATGCACATAACCGGGCGGGGAGAATTTATGCTCCGGGTCGTTTACGGCGACGGCAGCAAACTGTACAATATTCCGGTCATGGCAGCTGCGCTGGGTGACGGCGAATGGCACGATGTGGCACTCAAATATTTCGACGACCAGATCACGCTCAAATTGGACGGCAAAGAAATCAAATCCATCCAGCCGGCCAAACCGCTGACCGACAGCACGGTGCGCTTCAGCATCGGTGACCGGGTCGCCGCCAGTTATCAGCCTTTCCCCGGTTTGATCGAATACATTAAAGTGATCAAGCTGTAAGTTTTTCGGGGGAGTGGCAATGAGTGTTGAGGAAAAAACTCCGGCAGAAAAACTCTATACTGCCGGGCCGTTGACCTATACCCGCAGCCGCCTGCTGCTGACTATGGCAATGGTGATACTGGGCGTATTTATCTACTCAATATCAATAACGTTTGTACCGCGGATCATGCCGCTGCGGCTCAAAGAACTGGGCTGCAGCAATACGTTGCTGATCTTTATCATGAGTACGTTCAGTCAGATCCTTAATATGACTGTCTGTCCGTGGGTGAGTTTTAAAAGTGACCGCTACCGGTCGCCCCGCTGGGGACGGCGTTTTCCGTTCATCTTTTACACCATGCCCATGATGTGTGCTGCATGGCTGATGTTTGCTTTTGTCGACAGCGAAAGTTCATTGCTGGTCAAAGCCATCTCCCCCTGGCTGACCGTAGCTCCGGCGACTATGACGATCGTGCTGATGGCGGCGATCATGATCTTCTATTACTTTTTCTTCATGTTTGTCGGCTCGATCATCTATTACATTTACAACGATTTGATTCCGCCGCAATTTATGACCCGCTTTATGGGGGTGATCCAAATCACCACTTCGCTGGCGGCGGCGCTTTTCAACTTCTTTATTTTTGAACATGCGCTGACGCATTTCCGCTGGATCCTCATTGGCATAACCATTGCTTATGCGCTGGGTATCAGCGCGATGTGTCTTTTGGTCAAAGAACCGCACTTCCCGGAGCCGGATGAAAATGAGCGCCGTCAGAGCAAAGGCGTACGGGCCATGATCACCTTTATGCGCGAAAGTTTTTCGCACCGTTTTTACTGGTACGCCTTTTGCGGAACAGCGGCTTCGGCCATTGCCGGCTGTACAAGTATATTCATGGTGTTTTTTGAAAAATCCATGGGCATGAGTATGGCCCAGATCGGCAGTTATTCCGGCTGGTGCAGTTTGATCGGTACGGTGCTGATTTTTAGTATTGCTTTGTTTGGCACGCCATTTATTGACCGGTGGCACCCGGTGCGTATCAGTGTATTTTGTCTGCTGTTCGGGCAGATGGGCACGATCCTGGACTGCAAATGGATCTTTTTTTCGCCGCCGGTAACAGTCTTTTTCTGGGGAGGATTGATGCTTTCGCAGGTGACATTTATGATGCGGTTCCGGGGGATTGCCCATATGCCTGCGCTGATGCGGCTCTATCCCAAAAGCCGGTTCGGTCAATTTTGTTCGGCGCAGAGCATGTTCCGCAGTTTGACGGTACTGGGATTCAGTCTGCTGCTGGGAGTGTTTATGGACTTTCTGAAAGATCAGCTGCAGCTGGGCGAAATATCCTACCGCTACATCTTTTTGTGGGTGTTGTTTTTCAATGGAGTGGCGATTTTCTGCTATCTGATGATGTATCGGGAATTTTTGCGTCTGGGCGGCTACCAGGGCTATTGCGCTCCGGCGCCGTGGACGCCCGGCGGGCTGGAACCCATGCCGGTGACGCAATGTGCGGAGCCGAGCAAACTGGGGGTGAAAATTTCGCTCGCCGGCATGATTTTCAGCGTAAGTGCAGCGCTGCTGTGGGTGATATTTATGATCATCTGGTGCCGGAACAGCGGTGCTGGAGCAGCCGGCAGATATTATCTTGTTTGCTGTCTGCCGCTGACTGCGCTGGTGCTGGGCGGATATTTGCTCTGGGCTCGCAGCGTGCTGAAAAGCGTGCAAATGCCGCATCACAGTATGCTGATACTTTCGGCCATTGTCACGGTGCTGATGACAATAAGCTTTGCTATCGAAAACTTTCTGGCATTTTCACTGGATAAAAGCACGTTGTCGCCGGGCATGTGGTCTTACGAAATGATCGCATTGGCTATTCAGCTGGGGATGCTGCTGTTTTACACCAAATTGGAAAAGAAAAGCGCTGCACCGCAAATTCAAGCCCGGCAATAAAAATCATCTATCTGCTGCTGTTTGCTGACATCCCATTTGGGGCACAACGGCAGCCGGGGGGGGGAGTGGCGAATGATTTTATTGTTGGGAAACTGCAGAGTAAATTTTTCGGCAGTCAGTTTCGGGTGCGGTCCCTGGTTTCCGGCAGCAGACATGCCGCCGCAAAACTGATTATGGCACCAATCAGGAAAAAGCTGTACACTGCAACGTATGCCCGCAGCGGAAACGCCAGGGAGCCGGCTGCCGGCGGAAACGCTTTCAGTACGAATCCGGTTATGTTCTGATAGAGCGAAATAAATACAAATGCCATAAAGTTGACAAATGCAACTGCCATAGCCATATATTGCGGCGGATTAAGCTCCTTGCCGACCAGACTGAACATGGCAAAGAATCCGGCCGGAAACGCCAGTAATATCAGAGCAAATACAAAAATCCACTTGCCGCTGCAACAGTTCAACGCATACAAGCCCAATCCGGCCCCGCTCAACGAAAATAGCGTTCCCAGCAGCAGCACTGCCTTGCGCCGTCCGCCGAAAAGTTTCAGCAGGAGATTGCCCACCATGTTGTTGACTGCCACGATGACAGTCAGGATCATGATGCACAATGCTGCGCCGCTGGCGGTAAAGGAAAATATATCAGTCAGGATTTTCTGTCCGATCATCCCCACGCAGGCGTAGTATGCTCCATAAACAGATGCACATGCCAGGCACACCAGCCATTGCGGACGGTTTTTGATCACGCAGAACAGTGGTTCCAGAGTCTGCCCGCCAGTAACCGGCGCAATGGCGTTTCTGCAGCGCAAAGCAATCACGATCAGTGGAATCAAAGACACCATGCCCGGAGCAATCATCGCTGCTTTCCAGCCGATAAAATCCACTAATTTTACCATCGGTACAGTTCCGGTTACCGGGCCAAGATAGCTGAAAAGCAGCACCGTTCCCAACGCAAAACTGAAGTTTCCGGGAAAGAGATCATTGAGCAGTTTGGCCACGCCGAGAAAAATCGTTCCGGCGCCGAATCCGCAGATCACCCGGCATAAGACCATCAAACAGTAATCGGGCATCAAAGGGAAGGCTATCGTGCCCGACGCAAAAAGAGTTCCGCCGATCAATAAAATGCGCACTCCGCCGTAGCGGTCGGAAAAACAGCCCATAACCAGCTGGCTGGCCGCATAAGCATACATAAAAGCAGCGCCCAGCAGGGCAATACGATCCACAGGCATATTCATTTGCATAAGCTCTTTGAATATCGTTGTCGGAACCAGAACTTTGGCCATACTGGTCAAAAAAAATATCACTACTCCGCTCAAAAGTATCCACAGTTTTTTCCGGCGCAAAACCGCTGAATTTGGTATATCTTCTGTCATGTTATGCCTATTTTCTCCGTAAGTCTTATTTAATATATCACTTCAAGAATATATTTCAACTTTTTTTATCCGGCTGCGTCCTGAAGCATTGTAAATTTTCTTTTACGATGCTATAATAAAACAGACGGGAGTTTTATTTTATGAAAATGCTGATATTGGCTCTGCTGATGGCGGCGATCACCATATTGCTGGCGGTCGTGCCGCAGAAATTGAAGACACCTTACAAGCTGCTGCTGAGCGTTGTGGTGCTGCTCGGCTGTTTGAAGCAGCAGTTGATCCGTCTGGCGGGCGGACCGCTTTTTTTTGCACCGGATCTGCCCGGCTGGATACTGCTGCCAAGTAATTGGCTCTACGCAGTTACGGTGCTGTTTTTTCTGCTGCTGGCGGCGAGCTGGATCTTGTTAGCCGCCGTGGGCGGGATCACCTGGTGTTGGCGGAAGATCGCCTGGGGGCATTTTATGCGGATTTTCCGGAAATTGCCGCTGATTTTGCTGATATTATCAGTTGTGCTGACCTCATGGGGGATGTATTGCGGAATGACGGCACCGGAGGTCAAACGGGTGACTTTTGCGCACAAGCAGCTGCCGGCGGCGGCCGAAAACATGCGTATAGCGGTGCTGGCCGATCTGCATATAGATAATATAACATGCGGAGAGCACATCCAAAAGATCATTGATCAAACCAATGCTCTGCAGGCAGATGTGATCGTGATTTTAGGTGATATAGTTGACGGCACAGTGCAAAAACGCCGTCAGGATGTGCTTTTATTGGAAAAATTGCAAGCGCCATACGGTGTTTTTGCCATTATGGGCAACCATGATTGCTACTCCGGATACCGGGAGTGGATGGAGTTTTTCCGGCAGATGAACTTCACTATGCTGGAAAACAGACATTATCAGCTGCCCAACAAAGTTTATCTTTCCGGTATGCCCGATCCGGCGGCCCGGAAGATGGCCGGAGTAGAGCCGGATTTGGAGCAAACGTTATCCGGGATACCTGCTGAAGCGTTCAACATACTTTTGGCGCACCGTCCGGGAACGGCGCATGAAGCGGCTGGTCGGGCGGTGGATCTGCAGTTATCCGGGCACACGCACGGCGGCATGATCCGTTTTTTTGACCGATTGATAGGGCGTTTTAACGGAGGTTTTATTTCCGGCTTTTACCGGCTGAATGATCTGACGCTTTATGTAAGCAACGGCACTGCCATCTGGAATGGCTTCCCGATCCGGCTGGGCCGCCCCTCCGAAATAACCCTTATAACACTGAAACGTAATTGATTATTTTAACCTGATTGCTTGCAAATTAGGCAATTAATGCTATATTATTGGTTTAAGGACTTGATGTCGCAATCCTTGGGGTAAAGACGATAATTGAGTATCCGGTAAATCCTTTTTATGTATTTGATCAGGAATAAGATGAATCTTTTTGTTCTTAATATATTAGATAAAATTATTTCAGCAGGTAAATGCTGTAAACATGTATTCTATGCAGCATTGTTTACAGCTGTAATATTATCATTTTTATCGGTATTTTTTTCGTATGATATTTATCGGGACACTGCAAACGTTTACGCTTATTACGCCCGTGAGATTGCCACCGAAGGCATAGCTGCTGGATGGGTTGCCCGTGTGCCGATGCTGAATATTTTGCTTGGCAGTATTCTGACCGCATTGGGAATATGTGCAAATCAGTCCATGATAATTGTTTCTTGTATTTTTTATATAGCAACAGTGTTTAGTTTACGGCGTTATCTTGAGCTGTTTGTTTCGCCATTACAAGCCGCATGGGGGTGCTTTTTGTTTGTGATTGCGCCCAAACTTATAAGATTTTCAGTAACTGGATTGATTGATTCTGCCCGTTATTTTTTTCTTATCACAGCATTGTTTTTCTTTTTCCGGTTGGTGCGTTGCGGCAAGATGCGTGATGTTGTATTCCTTGGGCTGGCTTTAGGAGGGATTACAGTTTCCCGAGGAGAAAGTATTATTATGCTTCCTTTATTGTTGGGGGTACTGCTTGTTCTGCCATTGTTTTCTCAAGGTAGTTTCAGTAATTGCAGTTGGTATCGGAATATTAAAAATGCGGTCTGTGTAAGTGTGATTTCTGCAATGGTTATTTCGCCATTTTGTGCCGTAAATTATTATTTCAGTGGATATTTTGTGCCAGATTTAAGAATGGCTGAAGCTCTGTATCCTCAGCTGAAACAAAAGAATGCAGTGCAGTTGCCCGGCATGATTAAAGAAACATCCTCTGCTTTACAAAAAACAGGTGATACTCTGGGGGATTTTTTCCGCGGCAGTTATGAGCCATATTTTTTGCTGGCATTGCTGGGAATGGTTCTGCTGATATATCGCAAAAAATGGCGTTGGGAATACACTTTTATGATAGTATTGGTGCTGTTGCATTTGGGCATCTATTACAAAATAACCTCCGCTTACCGTTACAGTTTGTATGTTATTCCGTTGTTCATGCCATTTACGGTAATAGCGTTGACTTTTCTAAAAGGATGGTATGAAAAACAGTTTGAATTGTTTCGAGCTAAAAAAATCTGTGATATATTGCTTGCTGCATGTGTTATTGCAGTGATATTCAGTCAACTGTACAATGGGTTGGAAGTAGTCTATTCCCGAGATGATATTTGGAAACGGCAAATCGCCAGCTATATACGTTCATATCAAGAGAAGAATATCCCATCACGCAGAGTTCGGGTTGCGGCGCTGCGTTTGCCGGAGGCTGTTTTTTGGAGCGGAGGAGAAAGCGTATTCAGTTATAAATCCGGAATAAGGGATATACGCACTTTCCGTGATTTTGATTTGCTGTTGATTCCACAAAGTTATATGAAATATGTGCTTCACCGCAAAGATCTGATAAAATTGCCGCTGCCTGTCAAATGTGAATATGTATTATTCAAAAATCAAGCGCCGGTTACAGCCGGAGAAATTGAGTTATGAATTACCAGAATGTTTTTGTGATTGTCCCCTGTTATAACGAGGAATTATGCATAAAAAAAACGTTGTTGGATTTGCGCCAAACATGCCCTGATATAAAAATAATAGCTGTAAATGATGGTTCCAGTGATAATTCTTTGCAGCAATTAAAAAGTATTGAGGATCCCCAATTGGTTGTATTGGATATTCCCATCAACAGCGGCATTGGTACTGCAGTGCAAACCGGTTTACTTTATGCATCACGCAATCATGCAGAGTATGCAGTAAAGTTTGATGGCGATGGCCAACATCTGGCGACTGAAATCGTTGATTTGTTGAACACATTGATGACAACTTCAACTGATTTGGTAATTGGCTCGCGTTTTTTGATAAATAATAGCGGATTTAAATCCTCATTTATGCGTCGCATCGGTATACGTTTATTCAAATATCTCAGCGGCTTGTTGACAGGGGTGCCTATCAGCGATGCAACAAGCGGATTCCGGGCGTATAATCGGCGAGGCTTGGAGTTTGCAGCCGAATATTATCCTTCTTTCGACTATCCGGAACCGGAAGAATGTATACTGTTTTTACGTAATAACTTTATAGTGCGGGAGATACCTTGTAAAATGGCGGAGCGCCAGGGCGGTACCTCATCGATAAAATCTTACAAGGCTCTATATTTTATGGTCAAAGTTAGTTTGGCTATGATCATGGAACGTTTTCGCTCACTCAAGACCAAGAGGAGTATTTAAGTTATGCCGATGCTTTCTATTCAAATCATATCGTTAATAGTCAATCTGATTTTTCTGAGCGTAATAATTTATAGTGTTTTAAAAGGCAAACTCAGTGAGGCGTATGCTATAATCTGGTTGTTGATTTGTCTGACAATGATAGTATTTTCAGCCTCAGCGCCATTGTTGTCTTTTGTAGCGCGTCTGTTGCAAATCAAAACACCCATCTTTGCTTTGCTGGCTTTTTTGATCATGGGAATACTACTGCTGTTATTTCAGCTAACCCTTGTTATAAGTGTGCATAACCACAAGATAAACCGTCTTGTGTCAGAAGTAACATTATTACGGGAACAAATTGAACGTAAAAAATGAAGCTGCCAGATCACCTGAAAATTTTTATTAGTGGAAGCTTCTTCCTTATAATCGGTAATTTGCTGCTGGGACTGGTTAATTATCTGACCCGCCGTTGTATGGCATTGACTCTAAGTGATGTACAGTATGGGTATTTTTACGGAGCTTTTGCACTGGTATCAATTGTCCTGATATTCCTGGATTTAGGTATAACTGATGCCGGTACAGTTTTAATCAGCGAAAACCAGAGTAACCGCAAAACGATCTTTTGGGGAATGTGGAAGTGGAAAGCGTTGCTGGGGGGGGGCTGTGCCTTGCTTCTTCTTATATTTTCGCCTCTTATAGCCAAAAGTTACCTTGCTGGAGAAAATAATGCTGCAATGATGGTTATATTATCTATTTATGTAGCATTTCAAACTCTCAATGGCACGTTTATATCCTATACATATGGTTGCAAGCAATATCACATAAAAAGTCTTTTTCAAATAATCAAAGCATTGCTGCTTCTGGTGTTGGTATGGTTTTTAACCATTTCCTACGGAGTCTGCGGCGCAGCCATGGGGTATTTATTGTCTACTATTGTGATAGAACCTGTGCATCTGTGGTGGGTTTTCAGTCACGAGCGCAATTCTCCGCTGAAAAATTTTACCAGTGACTTGAAAAAACGCATGTTTTCTTTAATGAGTGCAGTAGCAACCATAACTTTTATGCAAACATTGATTTTACACATGAATTCAGTAATGCTTATGATATTGCAAGGCGCCCGTAGTACTGCTATTTACAATATTGCTACGCCTGTAACTCAATTACTGTTGTCTTTTATGGTATTTTCCAATGTTTTTTTACCATTGGCGGTGGATATGGCAGGCAAACAGGAGTATGGCAAATTGCGTAAATATGCCTGGTGGGGGATGATTATATCACTGTTGATGATGCCGATAGTATATGTTGTAATGAAATATTCAGGTGAATTTTTGATCACAATAATGTTTAAAAGCACCTATGCCAGTGACGCTGCTCAACCATTACTGGTGCTGACGTTGGGTTTTTTGCTTTATAACTTTGGTTCTTTTATAACTCAAATACTTATAGCCATGCACAAAACCAGGATATTGCTGTGGCTGTCCGGGGTAACAGTAATATTAAATATTGTGTTGAATTATATTCTGATCAAAGCATATAATGTCACTGGGGCTGCATTGGCAACGGCCCTGTCTTATCTGTTCTTTGCTGCAGCTGCTTTGGCTGCTTTCTATTACTGCACTTGTAATGCGCAGGAGAAAGAGTAATATTATGAACAATTCAAGCGAAATACATCTTTTCTGTCTCTGGCAATATGGTATAAAATATTCCGATCTGGTTATTGCAGAGATAAAAACAAACTTTTCGATACTCTCTGTAACGGATGTAACCTGGCAGGGACAAAGTAATCTGCAAAGCTTATTGCGTTTTTATATCAATCCCCGCTGGATCATTTTCTGGAAATACTTGCGATGCGGTGGGGCTCCGGTACGGATGATTGTTGTACGCGACGACAATCCAGTCTATGCCGAACGTCAGACTAACTCAGGAAGCCAGTTGGTCAACACCAAACTTTTTGATACAAAAATAAAATTACGCAAAACCTTACCCAATGGACACTGGATTCATGCCACAAATTCGGAGTTTGAATTCAACTTCAACTACTCGATGCTTATGGCTCGTTCTCCAGAATTATCTGAACTGCAGCAAGCTCCGGAGTGGAATGGCACAGTGCAAAAGCAAATCACGCAGGCACCTGGCACGCGCCCCTGGAAAGATTTACAGGAAATGTTTGATTTTATCCGTGGGTTTGACCGCTACGCAGTACTGCGTAATTTTGAAAATCTCCCCCACAGCTGCCAATTGGGAATTCACAGCGATATAGACATTTTAACCGATACCCCGGCTGAATTAATACGCTTGCTGAATCTTAAGCGGGCGTCTTATTTGCCAGGTCGTTCTGTATGGCGATGCCGGGTAGCAGACTCCTTTGTCAATATAGATATTCGCAGTCCTGGCGATGGGTATTATCCGCCGGAAATGACTGCATTGCTTTTGCAAACATCTTGCTGGCATAATAATGTTCGGGTGCTGACAGAAGAAAATTACTTTTATTCGCTTTGTTATCATGCCGCCATACATAAATATCAGCTTTCAGAAGAATATTTGCAACGGCTGCTGACAATGGCTGAATACTTGGATATAAAGCAGCCAGCTGGAACTGATCCGAAGAAATTTATCACCCAAATTTTGTGGGCCTGGATGCAGAAAAACAACTTCAGCTTCACCGAGCCGAAAGATTTGACAGTGAACTATAATTCCTGTTATCTGCCTTTGGGAACTTCCCGCACTTTTAAGCGACAGCTTAAGGATAAGTTTTTTCAGTTATTGGGTAAAAAGAGTCGCCAATAAGAACGGAGCCGATTTCTAATGAAAGCTTACGCCATTGCCGGGAAATTGGGATTTCATTTTGCTGATGATGCACAATTGCCGGATCTGCAAAAAAAAATGCACGATTCAGCAATTGCTCTTCCCTTGCCGGATTCGGTCAAATTGACCGTTAATGGCGCTTCAAGGAAACTCAGAAAACAGCCTTGGCATTTTTATAAAGGCGTACCGTGGAAATCGCAAGTTGTGTATAATTCAGATGGTACAATAAATGAAGTACTGTTTCATGCTCCGCTTTTCTGTGAATATTTATTTTTCCGGCTGGTGCTGCTGCCGCTTTTATGGCGGTTGGCTGTCATTCATGGTGGCTTTTATTTGTTGGGAACGGCCTGTCTGACCAATGACGATATAACTCAAGTATTGTTTGCCCGTCCGGGTGCCGGAAAGACCAGTTATGTATTAAAGCAACTGCATGAGCAAACAGTACAATTGCTTGGCGACGGTTCATTGCTCTATTTGCCGGAAGAGGGTTTTATGCCGGTAATTGATGAAGTCGAACTGCGCTGGAAAACTATTGCCGGAACACCGTGGCAAAATAAGTTAGCTTTAAAAAAACAATTGCAGTTGAGATTTTATCATTTAATATCCTGCTTGACACGCCGGTTTATTTCGTTGAATATTTCAGTTTTAAGTAAAGAATTAGGAATAGAGAAGAGAAGAGAAGAGAAGAGAAGAGAAGAGATTTGTATTTATACCGTACATCCTGGCCCAATGGTAGCAAAATTGAGTAAGGAGGCAGTTGAAGAAAATATTATGCTATATCTGAACAATTATCATCAGATTTATCAGAATATTTTTACCGACAGTCCTCCATTAACTGAATCGCAACAAAATATCAAAATATTTTGTACAAAATATCTGGAATAGCTCTTGTGCGCTGTTCCAGAAATCTGAGATTCGATATTAACAATGCTCAATTTTAATAAATAACTGAAGTTATCATTAGCAACAGGCTGTATTTTCCTGCCATTCAGATAACCGGTTACTTATTTAATTGTATTTGGCAATATAAATAAGAAAGTTTTATTTATGCAAAAGAAAATTTTGCTGGCAGGAACAAGCGGTGGACATTTAACTCAGGCAATAACGCTGTTTAAGGATATAGAAGGTATGGAAAAAATTTTTTTTACTGAATTTTCACCAAGACTATCCAGTATGCCTTATCGTACATATTCTTATAATCGCCCTAAGTCACAGATATTAACTATGATATTGGCTACGCTGAAATCGCTCTATATAATATTGAAAGAACGCCCGGACTGGATTATAACCACCGGAGCGGAATGTGGAACTGCTATGATAATAGCCGGAAAAATTTTGTTCAGAAAAACCATTTTCATTGAAACTGCATCACGCTATAGAACAAAGACCATGTCAGCTAAAATATGTTACCATCTGGTCGATAAATTTTACGTTCAGCATACAGAATCGCTTCAAATATATGGTAAAAAAGCTGAGTACATTGGAGGTGTTTTATGATTTTTGCTGCCTTTGGTACTTCACTGCCGTTTCCGCGCCTTCTGGCAAAGCTGGATGAATTAGCAAAAGAATCACATGAGCGCATAGTTGTACAAACCGGTACAACTCCGCAAACCGCCAAATATTGCGAAATGTTTGATTATGCCCCATCGTTAAACAATTATTTTCAGGATGCAGATTTTGTCATTGCTCATGCCGGGTTGGGGGTATCCCGGGAATTATTGAAATTAAATAAAAAATTTATCATAATCCCCAGACATGCCTGTTATAATGAACACAATGATGATCACCAAACAGAGACATGTGAAATTTTATATAAAAAATATGGCATTGTATATTTTGATGATATTAACGATTTAACTTTGGAGGTGTTGAAAAATCCGCCCGGCCCTTATCCCTTTTCAGATGAATCACTAAAAATGTTTCAAGAAAATATTATGAAAGTACTTCTATAATGAAAACTGCGAATCTTTTTACTTTTGCTATATGTGCCTATAAAGACAGTCCTTATCTGGAAGATGCTATTTTATCGGCCAAACGCCAAAGCATCCCCGTGGAAATACTTATTGCTACCAGCACGCCTTCGGATTATATTGCCGGATTGGCGGCCAAACACCAAATAGAGTATATTGTCAATCCCCACCGCGGCAATATTGCCACGGATTGGGAATTTGCCTTGGCGCAAGTAAAAACTCCATACGCCGCAATTCTGCATCAGGATGATATCTATTTTGAAAACTATGCAGAAAAAGTTATGGAAAAAATGCTCAAACACCCGGATACTCTGATCACTTTTACCGATTATGGTGATCTGCTGAGTGATGGAAAGATTCACAGCAAGCGCGGTTATTTGATTATCAAACGTATGCTGTTATGGGCATTTTATTTGAAAAAACATCACCGCTGCCGCTGGGGAAAACGCAGTGCCTTGGTTTTAGGTAATGCCATATCCTGTCCAACGGTAAGCTATAATTTACAGGCATTAAAATCTGTTAAATATGATCAAAGTTACAGTGTGAATCTGGATTGGGCAAAATGGTTGGAGTTGGCGGATCTGCCAGGAGCTTTTGCTTTTGTGCCCGAGGTATTAATGGCCCACCGGATTGATGATTCTATGGAAACTGCAGCTGCAATTGCTGACAATCGCCGTTATAATGAAGATCGTCGTATCTTTGAAAAAATCTGGGGTAAAACGATTGCCGGTTTTCTAATGTTTTTCTACAAAAACGCCTGTAAGGCCAATCAAGTTTGATAGAAGCGTTATTTTAAGACACAATCCAAGCCCGGCAGTGGCATTTTTACTGCCGGACTTGGTGGCACTTCAGCGCTCAAAGCTCACTCAAAGTGTAGCTTTCCAATACTGTAACTGATTTTACGCAGCTCTTGCGGTGACGGCCCTTAAGACAGCTCTTGAGAAACTTGTTGGTGGTGCTGTCTTTGGTGCAGTTGATCGTCCGACGGATGCGGGCAACCAAAAACGCTTCGCTGGTGATCAGATCGTTATCATCCATCGTGCCTTTGGTAGCACTGCTGCTGTCCAGCGTGCCGTCAGATTTGTACTTGTAGATGGTTCCACCCATATCTTTGATGGTCTGCGCCACGGCAAAGACCGTGTAGTATTCAAACATATCGCCAAACCGCACCAGCGGCACGACCTGCGCAACCAATTCCTCCACTCCGGCATCGGTCACATTGCCCTTGAGCGGGGATTTGTCGCCATTGACCGCCCAATCGGCAATTACGTTGGCTACTTCCACATGCCGCACATAACGGTCGTAGACATTGGTGGCATCTTTGGGCGCTGCGCCATCGGCCTGATAGCACTTGTTGGCCAGGAATTGCCGCAATTCCTTTTTGGCATCATCGCTCAGCAAAGCTCCGGCGCTTTCCGGATCGGCAGTGCCGGTATGACAGGACATATTTTCCACCAGCGGCGCAAAAACTCCGCTCATGTTGGCCGGATGATTGACGTTGAATTTGAAATCATTGGCCGTATCCATGCGGTAACGCTCCAGGATCCGCACATCGTTTTTGTAAGTCAGCTTGTCGGTATTGGTTTCTGCGGCCGTAAAGTCCGGATCCGCCGTCATGCTGCGCAGATTGAACGTCTGCCACGCTTTGGCCCGGTGAATCAACCCCAATTCAGCAATACTTTCCATAGCTCCGTTACGAATATAGGCTGTAGATACATTGGCCGGATCCTTATCCGGTTCCAAGTCTTTTTCTTCTTTGGGATCATCATTTTTGGCGTCCGCATCATCATTGGCGGCGCCGTAATCCGGAATCTTGGCCGTATCAAAATCACCGCTGTTGCGCTCAAAATTGAACTTCCACTCCGTAGAGGCCAGATTGAACCGGGGATCATTGACCGAAGCGCTGACATAGCCGCTGTTGGTTTTGCTTTCGCCATTGGCGGCAAAACGCCACGCCATCGTTGTATCGGTATCAGGAATCAACCCGGAGCTATCCACTGAAACTGCTCCGACTATATCTTTGGGCAGATTATCGGCGGTCAGGCCCTGTACATAATCGACTCCGTACTCGTTGGTTCCATCGCTGGCAATCAGCACAGCCCGGTCGAATTTGCAGCTGTTCAGCTGGAACTTGACTTCCATTTTGGGATCGGGCAGCAGCCGCATTTGGGTCGTCTGCCGTGTGGCCAGCGGCAGATCGCCGTCAAAAGTCACGTCAGCTTCGATAACGGCATAGCCATTGGCCGGAACCGTTATATTGCCGCTGGGTTCAATAACTACCTCATTTGCGCTGAGCGTGGTCGTTACCGGAGTCAGAGTTGCCGACGGTATAAACGTTTCGGAGCCGCCCAGCGCCAGCGTGGTGCCGATCTGGGCAGAGCGGGTGACTTCCAGCTGCAGATCTTTGAGGATGAGTTTTTTGGCCGTCAGCTGCACCGGATAGATATTGACCAATTCCACATAGAGCTTGCCCTTGTGCGAAAAATTGGCCGTCTGGGTTATGACTTTGTTCAAAAAACCCTGATTGACCGAAGTCATCGTAAAGTTTCCGGTCAGCTGCAACGCCGGAATGATCTGATTGATATATGGAGTCTTTTCGTTGCCGGTGTAGGTCGGAGCTGTTCCGGTTGCCCAGGTGGAGGGGGCGGCATCGGAAGTCGGGATGCTGTCCGCATCCACATAGTCCGTCAGATTGGCTGCCGCCTGATTGAGCGGACCGGCGGTCAAATCAAAATTACTGGTCAAAAAGCTGCGCCAATCGTCAAACGCCGTATAGGCCGGAAACTTGGTCATAGCGTGGCCGTTTTTATCCAGCGTGGCCATATCAAAGTGTTTGTGTTCATATTCATGCTCATCGGTCGTAAGATAGAGTGTCGCCAGTTCCCGGTACACACCTTTGGTTTTGCCATCGAGCTTGCCGCCGATAGCTTTATCATAGAAATTATCGGCAATATCCAGCTGAGTATCTTTAAAATTGGTTCCACTTTCGGAATAAAGTCCCTCTTTGCCCATAAGCACGTCAATCGAGAGCCAGTTTTTGAATTTATTGAGCTTGGCCACATCCGAAACCATAAAGCCCGGATTAAGTTCGCTGAATTTATTGCCCTTGCGGGCGGCATTTTCCATCAAGCTCAAATTGATCCCGAAGTTGGGCACCGCCACATAGGCAATACGTCCGGTGATGGGGGTGTTGGAGTTCTTCTGATTGCCGTTATTGTCGTATTCGCTGTAATAATAGATCCACTCCGGATAGTAGAATTTCTGCGTTGAAGCTGAGGGCAGGAAATTCTGCCAATCCCAGTTCTTTTCGATATCTTCAGCGGTGGCCGCATCGCTGGGACCAAAATATTTTTTCAGCAGCGGCTTCAAAGCCTTGTAGCTGTCCGGTTCATCGGCGTGACTGTTGACATCACGCTTTTCTGAACTGGCAGTCATGGAAACCAGCGGCTGCAGCAGATCATTTTTGCCGGTTTCACTTTCAGCGCCGTTGCGCATCCACAGCAGATCATCCGGATATTCATCGGTGGCCCGGAGCAATGCTTTGACCCTGGTCAGCGCACTGCGGGCCAGCAAACGGGCGCCGACATCATCTTTGTAATTGTAAGCAATGCGCTGTTCAAGGATGGTCGATGACAGAAATCCGATCAGCATAATGAGCAGCAATGCCAGCATGGCCAGCGCAAAAATCAGCGCCACACCATCTTCGGAACGGGGTTTGAAAACACTCTTTTTATTCATACTCATTATCTCCTCATTGCCCAAATGCGTTTACCCAGTATGTCCGGGTGAACTTGCGTCCATGCTTGTGGATAAATGCCGTAAGCTCGGCATCAGCGGCGTTGTCATCCAGCAGTTTTTTGTATTCCGTAAGTTTATCAGTCGGCATAACCGTCATGCTCAAGCGCAGGGCATCCACGCCTTTCAGGCCTTCTTTGCTGCCGGCGGTGTAATCTACTGCTGCAAAACTGCTGCCGCTTTTTTTGTAAGGTTCGATCTTAAAGTCGATAATGCCATCCGACAGCTGCCGGACATTGCTCATGGCACCGCTGTAAAAATTCTGAATGGTTTCGCCGCCTTTAAGATAGTTATCAGTATCTTCAGTAATATATCCGCGCAGCAATACACCGTTCTCCTTGCCGTTGATTTTATCCTGCTCGGCGGAAGATAAACCGCTTATATCCACACTGCCGCTTTTAGCCGGCGGATAGTATATATAAGCTATCTTACAGATATTTGACAGCGTTTCATCGCCGCTTTCGCTGCTTACCTGCCGACTGACCATACCCAGACACCAGCCCTTGGGGGTGTTGCTGCCGGGCAGTTTTACTGCGCTGTAAGAGAGGTTGAAACTGCCGCTGTAGAGCGGAACAGCGATTTCATCTGCAACCGAAGTTGGATCTTTTTCGTACAGCATATTGGATATATCTTCGTTAAGCTGAGCCATAACGATTTTGGCATCGATATAGGTTTCAGACTGTTCGGCCGAAAATTTCCAGTAATCAGCAGTCAGCATAAACGTGCGCAGCAGCACCACGGCCAGAATCACCAGCAAGCCTACAGAAATAAGCAGTTCAAAGAGCGTAAAGTTATTTTTTTTCATTTTCATATCGATCACCCTTAACTTATTCGGCATCAAAACTGTAATAACTCTTGCTGCGGGAATCATAGTCCAGCGCCAGCGGATAAGACAGCTCCATAAAGATCGTCTTTACTCCTTTGCCTTCCTGCCGGGAAAACTTATCGCTGGCGGCATCGCAATCGCACACAACTGTATCATCGGTGTGGGAGTGCGTAAGAGCTGTCTTGTAATCCTTCCGGGTCACTTTGGCCACCCGCAGCAAGCCGGAAAAGATCACATTATTGACCTTTTCGCCGTCAATTTCTTCGCTGTTGCCGATGACTATAACATAAGCATCGCCATACTTGTAAACGCCATAGATCCCGGTGGGGGTGAAACCGGAAACGCTGCCTTCCAGCAGCTGTACAATTCTTTTTGACTTCTTCCTTATCCGGGGCGAGGCTGTCGTCCAGCGTTGTTGCTGTAACGCTGCCGCTGCCTTGCTCCTGGATGTAGCTGCCCATTTGTTCGATGACTTCAGATACATAACTTACCGTAGCGGTATTTTTAGCCGCCCGCAGTCCTTTGGGCAGCATCCCCAGGATCACCACCACGCCAAACGAAATTACAGCTACGCACAAAACGATTTCAATCAGATTGAAGTGCAAGATACGCTTTTTCATAACTTACTCTGCCTCGCAATATTTAGTGGTGATCCGTCCGGTATAGTGGTTGACCGAAAGCACAAAGTACGGCGCATTTTCCGGTATGGAACCGGACTTTTCGCTGCCTTCAACCACAATAAGATTATACATGTTTTTATTATCTTTGTGGATGTTGCCGTTTTTGTCTTTAGCCGCCTTTACCTCGCCCTTGCGGCCAAAAATGATCCAGAATGTGTTGTCGGTAATGGCTCCGCTGGGCTGAAAACTGCTGCTTATATCCGATGCCGCCGGATAAACCCCGATGCCGCCGGAAAGCGTGTGCCACTGGCTGTTATCCACATAGTCCAGCCGTTTGCCGGTGCTTACATTCATATAATAGAGCCGACAGGCCGGAACTTCTTTATAAGGATTGGGGTCACCGCTGTCTGCAAGTTCAGCTGCTGCTGAAGCTGCCCCGCCGGTGGAGAAAAATACTCCGATATCTGTGCGCTCGCTAACCGCCTTGGCGCGGGCCAGATTAAGCTGGGCGCTGAGCAGCCGGGCGGCGTTTTTGGCCCGGGATTGACTGCCGCTGTTCAGCCAGGCTACCATTGCCATCGAAAGTATGATCATAAAGACCGCAATCACCATCATCATTTCTACGATGGTGTAGTGCCGGATTTTTGATACAGTTGTGTTGATTTTTTTCATCTCTGGAGATCCTTTTGCTGATTACTGCGCCAGGGGTTCAATGTCGCTGACAGAGCCGTCGGTGGTCGTTATGCCCATGTAAAAACCCGGTTTGAGGGTATTGTTGCCCGCCGGCAGATAGATTATATCGTCATCGGTACCGAAAGCGCCGTCTTTGCCGCGGGAAAGCAACGCAAAGGATGTTGAGTTCGCCGCCGGAAACACATACTCTATTTCCACAATGTTATCTTTGTCGCCAAAGTCGTCAAAAACTTTGACTGTTGATCCGTCTTTTCCGGCATACGGTGCGCAATTCTGCAGCAAATCATGTTCCAGCTGTTTGTTTCCGGATGCCAAACTCCCGAGTTTGGTTCGGGAAGTCGCCTGCGGATATGAACCATTTTCGAGCATGTATTTATCCAGCGCCAGATGGGCCGATTTCATCGTGGCTATGGTGTTGCGTGTGGCCCACGAACGGTACACGCCGTTGTAAGCTACGGCGATCAAGGCCGCAATCAGGCAGATCATGCCCGTTACCATCAATATCTCTACGAGCGTGAAACAGCTTTTTTTCAGCTTCATAGCTCTTTCTCCAATCTGTTTTATACACATTACTCCAACCTAATGTAGACTGCATTTTTTCTGCTGTCAACTTTTTTTGAGGCTTTTTTAACACTTTTTTTGAAAAAAATCCCAATTCATCGCTTTTTCGGCTTTTTTTGACTTGTATCTGGCCGTTTTTATGTTACCTTATTGATAATTTAAGCTGATCAATAGAGGAGTTTTGACTATGAAACAGTATTACCGCCTTGATTTTTATGTGCCAAGCACTCAGGCTGCCACTGTCCGCAATGCCGTGCTGGATGCCGGAGCCGGACGCCTCGGCCATTACACCAACTGCGCCTGGGAAACTGCCGGACGGGGCCAGCGCATGGTGCCCGGGGCTTTTGGCGCACCCGGTACAGTGCTGACCGTCGAAGAAGTTAAAATCGAAGTCATCGTGGCCGAAGATCTGCTGCAGCAGGTGGTCGATGTGTTGATCGAAAAACACCCCGCCGAACAGCCGGTTTTCTGCTACTTCCCGGTCGGGATCGGCTTCCCGCCGGATGATGACAGAGCGGAATAAAATTTTGACTGCGGCTGTATGAATA
Source organism: Lentisphaerota bacterium (assembly GCA_015061575.1). Classification (GTDB taxonomy): domain Bacteria; phylum Verrucomicrobiota; class Lentisphaeria; order Victivallales; family Victivallaceae; genus SIG78. The sequence goes on along the minus strand of SUWF01000017.1, from coordinate 2,958 downwards.
TATTTATCAATCACCTGTTTCGGGATCCCGGATACTTTTTTATTGTCGTTTTTTCGGTGATGTTTTCGGTGTGTGTGCATGAATTCTGCCACGCATTCACTGCTTTGAAGTGCGGCGATTCCACGGCTGCTGACAGCGGCCATCTGACCTTGAATCCGCTCAAACAAATGGGCGTATTCAGCTTGGTCATGCTGCTGCTGTTGGGATTTTGCTGGGGCGCTGTGCCGGTCAACCGGGCCAATCTCACCCGGGGCAAAAGCATCATTATTTCGCTGGCCGGGCCGCTGGCCAATCTGGGACTTTTTGTCATCGGCGTGGTGCTGGCGGTACTTACGGCGATCCCCGGGTGCGAAGATATTTTTAAACTCATGCTGATTTTTGCCCAGATCAATATGCTGCTTTTTTGCATCAACTTGCTGCCGGTCAATGGCTTTGACGGCGGAAACATCGTTGCGGAATTGCTCCCGATGCACAAACTTTACCGCAATGAATTGGGCAAAGGTGTGGTTATTGGCATGATGCTGCTGTTTTTCTGTTCGCTGGACTACATTTTCAGCTTTACCCAATTCTGTACCGTGGAAGCAATTTCCCGGCTCTGGAGCGTGTTTCATGGATAAAAAAGAACCCATCTGGAGCATCAGCGAGGTCAACGCCGCCGTTCGGGAGCTGGTCGAAAACAGCCTGATGCCGTTCTGGCTGCAGGGCGAAGTCGGCACGCTCAATGTTTACAGCTCAGGGCACGTTTATTTAACGCTCAAAGACCAGAACTGCCAGCTCAAATGCACCTTTTTCCGGGGCGCAGAAACTGTCCGGAAAATGCGTCTGGCGGTCGGAGTTGAGGTCGAAGCATTCGGCAAACTTACGGTCTACGCCCAGCGGGGAGAATATCAGTTCAATATCAAAAATATCCGTATTGCCGGAGCCGGCAGTTTGCAGCAGCAGTTTGAGGAGATCAAAAACCGCCTGGCCGCCGAAGGACTTTTTGATGCCGCACGCAAGCTGCCGCTGCCGCAATTACCCCGCACCATCGGCGTGATAACTTCTGCCGACGGCGCCGCCATCCGGGACTTTGTCAACATCGCCCGCCGCCGGAGCAAATATGTTGATATAAAAATTTATCCGGCAGTGGTGCAGGGCAGTGCGTGCGCTGAATCGGTCATGCGGGGAATCGATTTTTTTCACCGGCCGGGCAACGTTGTGGATGTGTTGGTCATCACCCGGGGCGGCGGTTCCATGGAAGATTTGTGGGGATTCAACTCCGAAGCGCTGGCCCGGAGGATCGCCGCCAGCAATATACCCGTAGTCAGTGCCATCGGGCATGAGATCGACTTTACCATTGCCGACTTTGTGGCCAGTTTGCGGGCGCCCACGCCCAGTGCAGCGGCGGAATTGACTGTGCCGGAACAAGGCCAGATCATGCAGGAGCTGGAGCAGAAAAAACAAACTTTGCAGCGCGCCTGGCAGTGGCGTTTTATGCAGAAAAGCCGCCGCTTGGAACAGATTGCTGCGCATCGGCTGTTCCACGAACCGGAATATCTTGTGCGCCACTATCAGCAGAAAGTCGATAACCTTTCCGGGTTGCTGGAGCAGCAGTGGCAGAAACGCTTGCAGCTTGAACAAAACCGCCTGCAGCTGGCCCAGGCCAAATTGCAGGCGATCGATCCGGGCAACGTCCTCAAGCGGGGGTTTGCCATTCTTATGAAAAACGATCGCACGGTGGCGGATTCACGACAGAAACTTGCTTCCGGCGAAAAAGTCACCGCCATGCTGCAGGACGGCAACGTGGATCTGACCGTGGATTGATCTGTTATGCGGCTGCTGGTCTACAATATTGCTTACGGAACCGGTTCGCCCCGCAACACGCTGCAGCTGCTGGCCGGAGCGGCCCGCTATGTGCGCACGCCGGAGCGCTATTTCCGGGCGATAACGCATTTGGTGCGGCATTTCCGGCCCGATGTGGCGGGCTTTCTGGAAACTGACAACGGCAGTTTCCGTACCGGCGGAACCAGCCAGGTCGCCGTGCTGAGCGATCTTCTGCAAAGCTCCGGCAACGGAGGATTTTACACCAAATACGCTCCGCAATCCTATCTGGCCAAACTGCCTTATTGCCGGCATCAAACCAACGCTTTGCTGGTGCGCAATGCTGTTGCCGGGCGGGAGTGGCGGGATTTTATGCCCTGCGGAGCCAAACGGCTGATCCTGGGAAGAGAGTACAACGGTGTGGAAATACTGCTGGTGCATCTGGCGTTGACAGCCGCAGTCCGGCGCAAACAGCTGGACTATTTGGCACAGCTGGTGCAGCCCGGCAAAAAAATGATCATCTGCGGCGATTTCAACACCTTTGGCGGCTATCGGGAGCTGCTGCATTTTCTGCGCAAAACCAAATTAAAAAGCGCCAATAAGATCCATCAGGCCACTTATCCGGCCCGCAACCCGACTAAAGAGCTGGATTACATACTCTACTCGCCGCAGCTGGAGCTGAAAAACTTCCAGATCAAACGTTTCCCCGGCAGCGACCATCTGCCGCTGCTCGCCGATTTTGCCATCAACGACGCCACCTGATCAGGAGTACGGGGATTTTTTTGCCCGGAGATTACTTGGAATAGAAAAGCAGCGGTTTCCGGTTTCTGGGCCAGGAATTTTTTACCCAGCTGTGGATGAATACGGGTGTATTAAACGCTTTTTCGCCAAACAAACGGGCACAGGATGTGTAAAGCGTCAGTTCAACATCGACTGAACCGGATTTGCCGGGGTTATTCCAGCTGAACGGACTGACGATACGCCGCCCCAACGGAACGCCATCCAGGGCAAGTTCTGCCGCCAGTCCCAGGGTATTGGCTTGTATAGCGGTGGTTCCGGCCGGGATGTTCAACTGTTGCTTCAGGGTGATCTTGCCGACATAACCATAAAGCCCGACTCCATCGTTTTGGTAGGCCGAAAGGTTTTTTTCCGGATCGC
>SUWF01000070.1 GCA_015061575.1 Lentisphaerota bacterium | reverse complement strand
CTGGATGAAGTGCTGGGCACGGCCGGGCTTTCCATATTGCGGGATGCGGAAATGTTTATCAGTCCCATGACGGAATTTCAAAGCGGAGGATTTATTGCCATCGGGAATCTGGCGGTGCCTACTTTGGATGGCGGAGCTGCCGCTGCGGTGAGTATAACCGGTACCCGCAGTCAGATCCGCAGCGCCTTGGAAGCCACCCGCTATCTGCCGCGCGATCTGGTTCGGATGCTGGAACTGCCGGTAGATCTGGAAAAATTGCCCGAAAAGTCTCCCGGGAGTGTTTGAGCCTTAAACTGGCCGGAAGCGGCAGCACGGAGTGCGTATTCGGCTGAAAAAAATCATAAAATCGCATTTTTGAGAATAAAATGTTGAAAAAAGCCGACTTGGGATTTGACGAAATAGCAAATCAGTGTTACATTAATAGCATGTTTGATTTGAGTAACAAAGAGTTCTCTTGAATAACAACAAAAAATGTAAAAGGAGTAAAAAATGACCAAGCGTGATTTAGTTGTCAAGATCGCCAAAGAAACTGATCTTATCCAGAATGATGTAGCCCAGGTGGTACAGAAGACCCTTGATTATATTGCTGCTGAACTGATCGCCGGACGCACCATCGAACTGCGCAACTTCGGCGTTTTTGAAATCAAAGTCCGCAAGAGCCGCAAGGGCCGCAACCCCAACCAGCCGAAGAACGAAGTGGTCATCCCCGAACGCGCTGTGGTCAAGTTCCGGGCTGGCAAAGAGCTCAAGGATGCTGTCGAAAAGCTCAATCCGGCAATTTTCAATAACTGATCTTGTTTTTTCAGCATCAGTTGATCACCGGCGGCCGATATGAACGACGGAATGCAGTGCGGGAATAACTTAAAAGTTGTAAAACGTGGCATTTTCTGTACCGTAAATCAGGCTGCAAGTATGTGCGCCGTATCATGTTTTGGTTGTTGACAACCAGTGATGCGGCGCATTTCCATTGTTCAAGCGAGGGGATTCGGGTTGAAAGACTTCCGGTAGTCTGATCAGGGTCAGCGCGGGAATGTTTGAAAGAATTTTGAAATCCACTCCCAATAATGATAAGGTATAAACATGGCTAAATCTGCACCATTGCCCGGAACTTCGGATATTTTTCCGGCCGAAGTCGGAGCGTGGCGTTTTTTGGAAGATACCGCACGCAGTGTCTTCGGGCGTTTTAACTACGGGGAACTGAGAACTCCCATTTTTGAAGCTACAGAAGTCTTTCAGCGGGGACTCGGTGACGAAACCGAAGTCGTGCAAAAAGAGATGTACACCTTTGAAGACCGGGGCGGCCGCAGTGTGACGCTGCGGCCGGAAGGCACTGCCGGAGCTATGCGGGCATTGCTCAATACCGATGTCCTTAACGGCGTGGAACAGCGGGTATTCTACATCGGCCCCATGTTCCGGGGTGAGCGCCCGGCGGCAGGCCGCCGTCGGCAGTTCCATCAGGTCGGCGTGGAAAATGTAGGCCGGATAGCGCCGGAACTGGATGCGGAAACTATTGCCATGCTGCTGGATTTTCTGGAAGCATTGGGTATTACCGGCGCAACGCTCAAACTCAACACCCGGGGAGTGGCCAGTGATCGCCCGGCAGCTGCGGCTGCACTCAAAGAATACTTTACCAAACATGTGGATTCGCTGTGCGAAGATTGCCGCAAACGTCTGCAGGGCAACGTTTGGCGTATATTGGACTGCAAGGTTGATTCCTGCCGTGATATTATTGCAGATGTGCCGGATTATGCCGGAATGTTCAGCGAAAGCTCTCGTGAATATTTTCAGGAAGTCTGCAAGCGGCTGGATTGGCTGGGGATCAAGTACGAAATAGATCCGTTCCTGGTGCGCGGTTTGGATTACTATGTGCATACTGTTTTTGAAATCACCCATCCCGGTTTGGGGGCTCAGAATGCCATTGCCGGCGGCGGCCGGTACGAATTGCATCTGCCCGGCGAAAGCAAGCCGGTGGTCGGGGTCGGTTTTGCTGCCGGTATGGAACGGCTGCTGATGGTGCGTGAAGCATTGAATTTGCCGCCCGACGGTAATCTGCAGCAGCCCAAGTGTGTTTTTATTGCCGCTTTGGGCGAGGCTGCCGAAGAATTTAAATTCAAGCTGGCATCTCAACTGCGCCGTCAAGGCGTAACCGTGGCAACCGAATTGGCCGGTAAATCGCTCAAAGCTCAGATGCGGTCCGCCAACCGGGTGAACGCTGCCTGCGCAGTGATCGCCGGCGATGAAGAGCTGCAGAAAGGTGTTGCCGTACTGCGGGATCTGGCTGGCGGTGAGCAAAAAGAAGTTGCCTTGAGCTGTTTGAATGAAGAAATAAGTAAATTGTTGTAAAAAAGCAATTTTAATAATTTTCAAGGAGTAGAAAAATGGAACTTACCAAGAAAAATCTGGTGTTCATGGGCGCGCCCGGTGCCGGCAAAGGTACTTTTTCGGGTATGCTGCTTGAACAGGTCAAGCTGGCGCACATTTCAACCGGTGACATGCTGCGGGCCGAAAAGGCTTCCGGCAGCGAACTGGGCAAAAAACTTGCTGCGATCATGGATGCCGGTCAGCTGGTATCGGACGAATTGGTTGGCGAAATCGTGGCCAGCCGTTTGAGCAAACCCGATTGCGACAATGGTTTTATTCTCGATGGTTATCCCCGCACGATCGCTCAGGCCGAAATGCTCAACCGTATTCTGGCGAGCATTGGCAAGAAGCTGGATGCGGTGGTCTTTTTTGATGTGCCGGACGAAGTGGTGCTGGAACGTCTGACTGCCCGTATGAGCTGCAGCAAATGCGGTGCTATTTTCAACAAGCTTTTTATGAAACCGGCCAAACCCGGCATCTGCGACCATTGCGGCGGTGAATTGATCCAGCGTTCCGATGACTCGCTGGAAACTGCCCAGGGCCGTTTGAAGGTTTTCCACGAAAGCACCCAGCCGCTGATCGACTTTTATAAGCAGAGCGGTCTTTTGATGCCGATTACCGAGTTGGAAAAATCCAAGATCTTCCAGATCCTGCTGGATGGTCTGAAGTAATATTGGATAAAGAAGGCTGTTAATATGGCTCTTTTTCGGGATTATGTGATCCATACGCCGGAGGAGATCGAAAAGATCCGCCGGGCCATGCAGATGACTGCGCAAGTGCGTGATCAACTGGTGGCATTGGTCAAGCCGGGGATGTCGACTTTGCAGATCGATCAGTTGGCCGGTGAACTTATCCGGGCGACTGGCGGTACCAGCGGATTTCTCAATTATCATGGATTTCCGGGCAATATCTGTATTTCTTTGAATGACGAAGTGGTGCACGGTATTGGCGTGGCGCACCGGATCGTTCAGGAAAGTGATATTGTAAGTATCGATATAGGTGTGGCTTATGATGGCGGAGTCGGCGATACAGCCGTGACTTTTGGCTTTGGCTCTCTGCCCAGGGATACCCAGCGGCTGCTGACTGCTACCAAAGAAGCGTTGATGGCCGGGATCGCCGCAGCCAAAAAGGGCAACTATATAAGGGATATAAGCCGGGCCGTGGAAAAACGGGCCATGGCCGATCAGCTGGGCATTGTCCGGGAAATGGTCGGTCATGGGGTTGGTGTGCATTTGCATGAACCGCCGGATGTACCCAATTACGTTACTCCCGTGCGGGGGCCCAAGCTGGTGCCGGGTATGGTGCTGGCTATTGAACCCATGCTCAATTTAGGGAGTAACCGGATCAAGCAGGATAGTGACGGCTGGACCATCCGTACCAGAGACGGCAGTCTGTCGGCACATTTTGAGCACTCGATTTTAATTACAGAACAACAACCGGAGATCTTGACGTGGCCAAAGACGATGTAATCAAAGTGGAAGGCACGGTCCGGGAGCTTCTGCCCAACACTATGTTCCGGGTAGAGCTGCCCAACGGTCATATGGTAAGTGCGCACATCAGCGGACGTATGCGGCTGAATTTCATCCGAATTCTGCCCGGCGACAGCGTAACGCTGGAAATGTCGCCTTATGACTTGACCAAAGGACGGATCGTTTTCCGCAAAAAGTAAGTTGAAATCTGACAAGCGGAGCAAATGCGCTGAAAACACTGTTTGCAGTGCATTTACTCCATATAGTGTAAACAATCTTAACTAATTTAACATAACAGGGATGCAATAATGAAAGTATTGGTATTGAATGCGGGCAGCAGTTCGCTTAAATTCACCCTTTTTGACATGACCGACAAGTCGGTACTCTGCAAGGGCCAGGTGGAACGTATCGGTTCCGATCACCCGAATCTGATTTACAAACGTGCCGACGGCTTTAAGTTTGAAAGCGAAATCGCTGTCAAAGATCACGTTGGTTCTTTGAACGAAATTTGCGCCATGCTGGTCAAGCCGGAAGTCGGCGTGCTCAAGAGCCTCAGCGAAATTTCCGCTTGCGGCCACCGTGTGCTGCTGGGCGGCGACAAGATCACCCGGCCGATCAAGGTCGATGAAGAAGTCAAGCAGATCATCCGGGACTACATCCCGCTTGGCCCGCTGCACAACCCCGCCAATCTGGCTGGTATCGAAGCTTGCGAAGCTGCCATGCCCGGCGTACCCAACGTGGGTGTGTTTGATACTGAATTTCATCAGACTATGCCGCCGGAAGCTTATCTCTATCCGATCCCCTATGAATTTTACGAAAAACACGGCATCCGCAAATATGGTTTCCACGGTACCAGTCACCGCTTTGTGACCCGGGCTTCGGCGGAATTTTTCAAGAAGGATGTCAACAGTGTCAATTTGATCACCTGCCATTTGGGCAACGGCTGCAGTCTGGCGGCGGTGCAGAATGGCAAAGTTATTGATACGACCATGGGGTTGACCCCGTTGGAAGGCTTGATGATGGGGTCCCGTTCCGGCGATATTGATGCCGCTGCTGCTTTGCGTATGATCGAAATCGGCTACACGCCCGCCGAAGTCGGCAACATCCTCAACAAAAAATCCGGTCTGCTGGCGATCGGCGGAATCAATTCCGGCGATATGCGTGACATGCTCGCTGCCGCCGAACGTGGCGAAGGCCGTGCTGAACTGGCGGTCAAAATGTTTGTCCGCAGAATCGTCAAATACATCGGTGCGTACTATGTGCTGCTGGATGGCAAACTTGATGCACTGGTCTTCACTGGCGGGATCGGTGAATTTTCCACGGAAATCCGGGCCAAGGTGCTGGAAGGCGTCCGCAGTCTGGGCGTGACCATGTGCGCCAAACGCAACGAAGAATGTTTTGGTAAGGCCGGTTACATTTCCACCGACGACAGCACGCTCAAGGCGATCGTTATGCCGACCAACGAAGAACTTATGATTGCCGAAAGTGCCGTTGAAGTTCTGGGTAAATAAGCATTTTACTTAATAGTCAAGGAGTTGAAAATGGCTGTAATTGATACAATCAAAGCCCGTGCCATGGCATTGGGCAAGACGCTGGTTCTGCCGGAAGGTCAGGATGCCCGGGTGGTAAAAGCCGCCAATATGATCGCTGACGAAAAGATCGCCGCCAAGGTCATCGTGCTGGGGTCGCCCGCCGAATTGGACAAAGCTTGTGCCGAAGCCGGTGTGACTGAACGCAAGTTTGATGCGATCGATTATTTGAATTGCGATTTTTTTGAACAGTATGTTGTCCAGTTCTGCGAAATGCGTGCCAAGAAGGGCTGCACTATGGAAAAAGCCCGTGCGGTGATGTCTGACCGCATCTATTTTTCGGCGTTGATGGTGCGCAACGGCATGGCTGATGCGCTGGTGGCCGGCAGCATTGCTTCGACTGCGGATATGCTGCGGGCGGCGTTTCAGTGCATTGGTACTGCGCCGGGGATCAAGATCGGCAGCAGCTGCTTTGTGATGGATTTGGCCACGCCGGCCCCCAATGGCGAAAGCACGCTCATGTTTGCGGACTGCGCTGTAAACCCCAATCCCGATGCTGAACAGTTGGTGGATATTGCGTTGGCAACAGCGGCTACCTATCGTTCGCTTTTCGGCAAGCAGCCTAAAGTTGCTTTCCTGTCGTTCTCCAGTTTTGGCAGTGCGCAGCATGAATTGCTGGAAAAAGTTGTGGCCGCCGCCAAGCTTTGCAAGGAACGGGTTGCAGCTGAAAATCTGGACATCATTGTTGACGGTGAATTGCAGGCCGATGCTGCGATCGTGCCGTCGGTGGCCAAGAGCAAAGCTGCCGGCAGCGCTATTCAGGGTGATGCCAACGTGTTGATTTTCCCGGATCTGAACGCCGGCAACATTGCCTACAAGCTGGTGCAGCGTTTGGGGCAGGCCGATGCCTTTGGCCCGGTGCTGCAGGGTTTGGCCAAGCCGATGAGCGATCTTTCGCGCGGCTGCTCGGCTGAAGATATTGTTGGTGCGGCGGCAATCGCAATTTGCCAGAGCGCCCAATAATAATACGGCAAAAAAAACGTCCGGAACCAGCATAAGTTCCGGACGTTTTTTTATATTTACCGCAGGGCAAATTACGCTTTGTTGTGGCGTTTGCGGACTTTGGCTGCAGCATTCTTGATACCTTCGATGGTGTCAAAAATATTCTGTTCAGTCAGCCGCGGATGCATGGGGATATTCAGCTCGCGCTTGTAGAAGAAATCGCTGGCCTTGGGGCACTGATCCGGATCGTAACCGAGGTTCTTCAAACCGGTAAAGTGGAAGGTCGGCTGATAGTGCAGAATGCCCTGAACGCCTTCTTCTTCGTACAGCACGCGCATAAATTCATCCCGGCTGCCGCCGAGTTCTTTTTCATTTACACAGACGGTGTACAAGTGATAGCTGTGATAGCAGTTGGGATCTTCGTACACAGCTTCGATACCCTTGACATCCTGAATACCGGCCGTGATCTTGTGGGCAATTTCCCGGCGTTTGTTGATGAGCATATCCAGTTTGTCGAGCTGGCAGCAGCCGACAGCGGCCTGGATTTCGTTCATGCGGTAGTTGTTGCCCCAATGTTTGCCGAGGTACGGACGCACATCAAAGTGAGCAGGCAGCCAGTATTCGAGCTGATCCGGACTCTTGGTACAGGTGATGCGGCTGCCGAATTTCCATTCTTTTTTGTTGGGATCTTCCAGCACATCATCCCAGCTCCAGGGCTGATTGCTCATGCAGCGCAAGCCCATGATGCCTTTGGCAAAATCATCATTGCCGGTGGTGATCATACCGCCTTCGCCGCAGGTGGTGATGTTTTTGAGCGAGTGGAACGAGAAGCAGCCGATGTCACCGATCGAGCCGGCCATGCGGCCTTTGTAGCTGGAACCGGTAGCGTGTGCGCAGTCTTCCAAAACATAGAGGCCGTGTTTTTTGGCCAATTCCATGATCGGATCCATATCGACCATCTGACCGGCATAGTGTACAACGTAGATGGCTTTGGTTTTGTTGGTGATCTTTTTAGCCACTTCTTCGGGATCGATATTGAAAGTTTTTTCGTCAATATCAGCAAAAACCGGGGTCGCACCTTCCTTGAGAATGGGCAAGCTGGTGGCTACAAAAGTATTGGGCGTAACGATGACTTCATCGCCTTTGCCAATATCAAAAATCTGCGTGGCGACCATCATACCCGTGGTGCAGTTGCTGCAGGCAAAGGCATGTTTGCTGCCGTGCTTTTTTGCGAATTTATTCTGAAATTCAGTGGTTTTGGGGCCCATGGTCAAGGTGTCTTGCGCCATGGCGGCCAGGGCGGCTTCCCGTTCGGCGTCATCATAGATAGAACCCATGAAGCTGTAAGGGACTTTGAGCTGCACGCCGTCATTATTGGCATAGCTGCTGGTGATTCCGCCTTCGGTTTCTCCGCCGGTGTAGTGTTTGTCTTTGACTGCCATAATAAATTACTCCTTTTGGGTTAGGTTGATAAAATCAAAGTTCGTTAAGGATTTTCAGCGCTGCGCCATTGTCATGTATTATGCGCTTGCCGCTTTTGCGGGCATCATCGGCATCGGCAATGGCTTTGCGGAGCGCAGCCGAGGCGTTGGAAATAAATTCCGCTTCGATTTTTGCGCCCAGTTCGGCCGAAGCCTGTTCGGGATAGCCCATAACGCCCACGACAACATCATCGCGCTGGCTGGTCTGCACGACTTCCTGCGACAATTCAGTAAAGCTTTCGCGCAGCTGATAGCTGTCCGGATCGCTGCGGAGGCGCTCGGCAACCTCTTCAACATCGGTTTGGATCATATCTTTGCGCACCACTTCGGGGCACCAGTGCAGCAGCAGGCTGGTTTCGGCCAAAGCGGCGTGATAATCGCGGGTTTTGAACAGCTCCGTCCAGGTGGGCGAAAAATCCCAGATGGGCAGCATGATGATCATTTTATCTTTAAGCATGGGATTGAGCCATTTTTGGATGCGCAGCGATTCCTTCAAATGGAGCATACTTTCGCTGCCGCCATGTCCGGGAAGGATGATAAAGTTGTCGAAACCCTGCAGTGCGAGCGATTCAATGATTTCGCCGACGAGGTTGCTGAAGGTATTGGGTTTGACATTGATCGTACCGGTGAGCATACCGCCGGAGAAGGTGTAATTCAAAGTGGGAGCGATCAGACAGTCGATTTCTTCGGCAAGTTTAGCGGCGCAGAAATCGCAGTTTCTGATATCCACATCCAGCGGCAGATGATAACCGTGCTGTTCGCTGAGAGCATAAGGTATAATAATAGTTTTGTGCTGACTGGAAGCCAGATAATTTTTGAGTTCCAGGACAGTCAAGTCCTGCATACGACGACTTTTCATGAGTATTTGCTCCTGTTTTGGGTATCCCACAGAGATCTCCTCTGCATTTTCTGATGAAAAGATAACCCATTTTTACATCAATTACAATACCATTGACAGTTAAGAGAAAGATTTTTTCAAGATTTTTTCACAAAAGCGATTCGTTTTTGTATCAAATAGCCATCAAAGGTAAAAAGCGATAATGGAATTGAATCAAAAATAGGCCCGGCATGGTAATTTGGAAAAGTAAGTGGACGTTTTGGGGGAAAGGAAACTTTTTTTGAGGAAAAAAGTTTCCTTTCCCCCAAGCCCCCTCCTATGAGAGACTGTTTGTCAAATTTTATTTGCAAAAAAATCGTAAAATAATGGGATAATCAGCAAAAGATGATTCTTAAAAGGCTGCTTTTGTCTTGCTCCTATTCGCGTTCTGTAATGCTT
>SUWF01000016.1 GCA_015061575.1 Lentisphaerota bacterium | reverse complement strand
TGGCCCATCGGCTTTGACAATCAGACCATCTTCCCAGCGGAAGCCCATATTGTTGCGATGCAGAAAAACATCCCCCATGAACGTCATATTTTCTTCCAGAATATAATCCGAAGATGTTTCAAGGAAGGGATATTCGCACTCCATCTGACCGCAGCCGTGCGCCGGACCGTAGAGAATAGCATCTCCATAGCCCTGTTCAATAATGTAGCCATGCACCTTTTTGGCCACCGCCGATGCCGCAGAGCCGGCCCGCATGGAGTCAAACAAAAGATTCAAAGCATCCAAGCCTACCTGCATAAATTTACGGATTTCTTCCGGACATTTGCCCAGCACCACCGGACGGCCGATACTGGCACTGTAACCCTCCACCTTGGCACCTATGCTGAAGTGGATGATTTCGCCAGTTCCGACCTTACGCAAACTCGGGCGGCTGATCGCCTGATTGGAGTTGGGCCCCGAACAGCACCACACCGGATATCCGGTAGCTTCGGCACCGGCAGAAAGCATTGCTTCAGTGGCAATACCGCAAAGTTCAACTTCGCTCATTCCCGGTTTGATATTTTCCAGTACCGCCTTGAAACCAAGTTCAGAAATTTTGGCTGCTTTGCGCAAGCATTCCAGTTCCAGCGGGCTCTTTTTCATAAACACCGGGCGCAGGATGGCATCGGCATTTACGATATTCTGCACGCCGCCCAAGGCTTCGGCTATATTCATCATGATCGTATAAGGGAACATGTGGAATCCGGTGATCCCCAGTTTTTTCACCTTGAAATCAGCCATGATCTTTTTCCAGTCCGGATGACTGCTGCCGGGATAATCCGGCTGGGAGGATTCCCGGAAATCCATCGTTTGAATGACCTTCGCCAGTTTGGAGCGGCTGGATGCGTAGGTCAGCGATTCCGGACCGATGATCAATGCCGCATCACCTATGCGGGGAATCAGCACTCCGGCCGTTTCAAAACTGGGCCAGTAATCCGAAAAATAACGGACACCAGCCGGTTCTGATTCAGTAGAAAATACCAGAAAAGCATCCAAATCGGTTGCAGCCAGCACCGCTTGCGCCCGCTGAATACGGTTATTGAACTCTGCCTGAGTCAAGATAAATTCGCTCATAAAACAATCTCCTTAAAAACATGTTTTCTGCATTTGAAAAAAATTCCTGTTTGTGTATATTATACACTGAAAAAACGATTATAAAATGTCTATAGCAGCAAAAAGATGTCAAATTCACCCAAAGCGCTCTACAATGTACAAATAATATGGTCGAATTTTATCAGCTCCGTTCCGCGCTGGAATTACAGTCACGCCAGCACGCCGACCTGGCGGCTTTACTGGAACCCCGGGCCGGGAGCGTGGATCCGCTGTAAAAATCAAACTGTCCTGCTTGATAAATCTATTGCGGTACTGGTTCCGCCGCAGCTGGCATTTGCCACCGGAGCCGAGCAGAGTTTTCCGCATTTTTATGTGCATTTTAATTTATCGGCGGTCGTATCGCCGGAGCAGCGTCAGGTTTGGCAGTTTGACTCCCGGAAAATTATTCTGCCGGAGTGGGAAAAGCTTTTGCCGGAATTTTCCTCTCAGCAGCTGCATTGGGCAGGCTCGGCGGCGGTCAATGCGGCTTTGCTGCTTTTGCCGGAAAATATTCTTCTGCCCAAAAGCAATGACAATGTTTTGACGCTTTTTGAAAAAACCTGTAATTATCTGGAGCTGAATAACATTTACAATATCAGCTGTCCGGAGCTGGCACAAAAGTGTTTTACGTCGGTAAATACCCTGCAGCGGGAATTTTTCCGGGCCACAGGTTTGCCGTTGCAGAAATGGCTGCTCAACCGCCGGATGGCCAAGGCTGTGCAGCTGCTTTTGCACGAGCAATACAGTATAAAAGAAACTGCCGCTATACTTGACTTCGCCGACCGGTATCACTTTTCCAAGGTATTCAAAAATTACTTTGGCTCCTCCCCTGCTCAGTTTGTGCGGCAAGGCGGACTGCCCATGCCTTGAAAAAATCAGCTTGGAACAGCAAAGTGTTATTCCTGAAATCAGGCACAAATATTGTTACGGAAAAACCGGTGATTTTTTTGTGAAATGTGATTGTAAAAAAACAAACTGGTATTATCTTATAAAAAAGGTGATTTGACAAGTCAGAACCTGACTTATTAAATGCGCCCAAAAAATTCCAACAGCTAACATCAGGGATGTTCTATGATCGTGTATATATTGCTTTCTGCCGCAGCGGTGATCGCAGCAGCGGCAGCCGGATATTGGGCGTGCCGGACAAAACTGCAGCCCCAGCTGGATGCCAGTTTATCTGCCCGGGAAAATGATCGTCTGGCAGCCGAAGCTCAAAAAAACCTGCTGCTCCGGCAGCTGGAAGAACAAAAACAGCTCTTCAGCGAACAAATGCAAACACAGCAGAACGCCAGTTTATCCGCCCGGGAAAGTGATCGACTGGCAGCTGAAAACCAAAAAGCCCTGCTGCTCCGGCAGTTGGAGGAGCAAAAACAGCTCTTCAGTGAACAGATGCAAAAACAAAAAGAACTTCAGGAAACAACTGCTCAGAAGCAATATGAACATCTCAAATCCGAATTTCAAATATTGGCCGAAAAGATCCTGACTGAACGCAGCGAAGCTTTTGCCATAAACGGTAAAAATCAGATTGATGCCATGCTCGCCCCGCTGAAAGTCAAACTCGATGAGTTCAAACTCAATGCCGAAAATGCCCGTAAACAGACGTTGGAAACCAACGCCCGTTTGTCCGAGCAGATCCAGCTGCTTATGCAAAGCTCCCGAACGCTGGGCGAAGAAGCCTCGCAGCTGGCCAAGGCCTTGCGCAGCGACAATAAAGTTCAGGGCAACTGGGGAGAAATGATTCTGGATGAGATCCTTGCATCTTCGGGCTTGCAGGAAAACGTACACTATCAAAAGCAAGCTACTTTGACCGATGATACCGGCAACGCCCTGCGCAATGAAGAAACCAACAGCATCATGCGCCCGGACGTATTGGTCAATTACCCCGACGGCAAAGTAGTGATCATCGACAGCAAAGTAAGCTTGACCAATTACATAGATTGGGTCAACAGCGAGGACGAAAACTCCCGCGCAGAAGCGTTGCGCAGCCATCTGCGCAGCGTGCGCAGTCATGTGGATGAACTGGTGCGCAAAAATTATTCAGCTTATGTAAAAAAATCCAAGCAGGAAGCTATGGATTTTGTGATCATGTTCATGCCCAACGAAGGCGCTTACGAACTGGCCATGCGGCAGGATATAAAACTCTGGCAGTATGCCTTCAGCAATAAAGTATTGATCGTAAGCCCGGTAAATTTGATGGCGTTGCTGCAGCTTATCCACCTGAGCTGGAAACGGTATGATCAGGAACGCAATCAGCTGTTGATCGTTGACGGTGCCGCCCAGCTGCTGGACCGGCTTTACAGTTTTTATCAGGAGTTTGACGAAATCGGGCACAAGCTTGAACAATCGCTGGATGTTTACCGCAAAGCCACTGATCGGCTGCGGGGCAGCGGCGGCAAACGCAGCGTAGTCAAAAAAGGCGAGGAATTAAAGGCGCTGGGCATAAAAATGAAACGCAAACTGGAACTGCCAAGCTCCCTGCAGCTTGCCGAAACGATCCCGGATGGATCACCCGGAGAAGCAACAGATGAACCGCCGGAATTGACTTTTAACGATAAATAAGCACAAAAAAACCGTTTTTAAACTGGCAATATCGGCCATTTGGAGTTATTTTTAGATTTGACAAAAAAAAGCGTTTTACCGGCAGATGATTATTGCCGCAGGAGGTAAATTTTGGATAATCGGATTTTATTGCGTAATGCCGAAGAAATGCAGCAGGCCATCACAACTGTTGCCGACAGCATTATCAGCGAATTTGGGTCCAGCGAACTGGCTGATGTGGTTTTGCTGGGGCTTTACAAAGCAGGTGTTCCGCTGGCCCGGCGGCTGGCAGAAATTATCAAACAACGTACCGGGATCGCCCTGCAGTGCGGGATGCTTGATATATCCATGTACCGGGATGATTTCGGGCAGCGCAGCGCATTGCCGCTGATCCGTGAAACGGTGATCCCCTTTGACGTGGAAGATGCCAAATTGATTCTGGTGGATGATGTGCTTTCCACCGGGCGGACGATCCGGGCGGCGTTGGATGCCGTGACCGATTACGGTCGTCCGGATCTGATCCGGCTGGCGGTGTTGATCGACCGGGGCGGAGTGGAGTACCCGATCCGGGCGGATTATATCGGCTGGCAGATAAAGTGCGGCAATGACCGCAAGATCGTAGTTGAATTCAGTGAAGAAGACGGTTCCGACGGGGTTTATGAAGTACCCTGGCAGCATCGTGCAGAATAAGGAGTTATATATATGAGTGCGTTTCAATGGACCCGTAAAGACCTTTTGAGTCTTTATGATCTGGAAGCAGAAGAAATCAGTTTTATTCTTGATACCGCAGCTGAGTTCAAAAAAGTTTCGGCCCGGCAGGTCAAAAAAGTACCGGCTCTGCGCGGCAAAACGGTGGTGAACTTTTTCTTTGAACCCAGTACCCGAACCCGGGTTTCGTTTGAACTGGCCGAACAGCGGCTCAGTGCGGATATTGTCAACGTTACCGCCAGTACCAGCAGTCTGACCAAAGGCGAAACTTTGCTCGATACTGTCCGCAACATCGAAGCGCTGAACGTGGATTTGCTGGTCATGCGTCATCCGGTGCCCGGAGCTGCCAACTTTGTTGCCGAACGGGTCGGAGCCAGCGTAGTCAATGCCGGTGACGGTGCGCACAGCCATCCGACGCAGGCGCTGCTGGATTTGTTCACCATCCGCGAACACAAAGGCCGTATCAAAGGACTTAAAGTAGCGATCGTGGGCGATATTATGCACAGCCGGGTGGCCCGCAGCAATCTCTGGGGCTTGCTCAAACTGGGAGCGGAAGTTACTCTGGTAGGGCCGTCTACATTGGCACCTAAAGAGTTTGAAGATGTCGGCGTAAAGGTTTGCCACAATTTGGAAGAAGCCATCTGCGATGCCGATGTGGTAAATATGCTGCGTATTCAGCGGGAACGTCAGGAAAGCGGATTTTTCCCCAGCACCGGCGAATACGCCCGCTTTTTCGGGCTGAACAGCCACACGGCCCGGTTCCTGAAAAAAGATGCTCTGATCATGCACCCGGGCCCGATCAATCGGGATGTGGAACTTTCCAGCGAGCTGGCAGATGGCGAACGTTCAGTGATTCTGGAACAGGTGACCAACGGTTTGGCCGTGCGTATGGCTGTGTTGTTCCTGGTGGCTGGATGCAATAAAAACTGACTCAAAAAAACAGATTCATACCGATCGTCCGGAATAACGGCCGGACGATTTTTTATGGAGATCAAACATGAGTGTTACATTGCTTGAAAACAATAGACCACAAAGCAAACTCAATTTATGGCTGCTGTCTTCAGCGGTAGTGGTTTATTTTTTTGTAAATTTCCAGCGTTCCTCCATTCCGGGAACGATTTTCAATGAACTGCAAAGTTCGTTTGACGCAACAGCCGCTCAAGTAACTAATATCAGTGCGGTTTTTATGTATGTTTATGCCTTCACGCAGCTGGTTGCGGGATTGGCATCGGATAAATTCGGCGGTGTCCGCACCATCTTTTGGGGCGGATTGCTTTTCAGCATTGGCTCGCTGCTTTTCCCGATCTGCAACAATCTTGGCCTGCTGCTGCTGGGACGGGTGCTGGTGGGCTTGGGCGCCGGAACGATCTATCTGGCAATCGTCAAAGAAGTTGACCGGCTGTATCCCGGCAAATTCACCTCCGTGCTGGGTACGATCATTCTGCTGGGCTACGCAGGCAGTATTTTTGGCGGATTGCCATTAAGCAAAACGGTGGAAGTCATCAGCTGGCGTTGGGCCTTTGCCATAGTTGCGGTGCTGACCCTGATCGGCTACCTGGCTTTTGTCTATTGCAAAAGCCAGGTCAAGATTCCGCCGATCCGCCGCGAAAAACTCTCGCTGCTGCCTTTTGCAGTAGTCATGCGCAGTGCCAACTGCCGCTGGCTGCTGATCGCCGGCGGCGTGGGATACTCTGTTTACTATCTGATGCTGGCGGTCATGGGCAAAAAACTTTTGGAAGATATTTGTTCGACTTCGCCGACGGTGGCGGGCGGATGTGTATCGCTGATGGTGATCGTGGCCGGAGGAATGAATTTTCTGGTTGGCGCCTTGAGTGCCAAATTCGGCAATCTGCGCAAACCGTTTTTAGTGGCAACGTTAGCCTCCTGCCTGCTGGGATCGGTATTGGGCCTGATCGGGTTGCGGCTGCAGGCGGGCTCCTGGCTCTTTATTATATGTATGCAGCTGATAGCGGTGTCGGCAGGTTTTTCGCCTGTGACCAATTCGCTGATGCGTGAATACATGCCGCCGCAATACACCGGTTCCGGGGCCAGCGCCTTGAATTTTGTTGCCTATTTATCGGTGGCGATCTGCGGCAATCTGGCCGGGGTCCTGATGGATGCGTTTTCGGCCGGAAAAGTAGTTAAAGATTCAATTGTCATCTACCCGGCAGGGAGTTATGCTGCAGTATTTATTCTGGCATTGCTGATCAGTATTCTGGCGATAGCAGCCGCATTGATCTTACCGGAAACCCGGGGAGAGAATATTTACCGGCTGGAAAGAAATCAACGCCGTAAAAAACGCCTGCGCAAGCTCTGATTTTTTCGCTGCCAAACCACAGGGCTCCGGCAACAATCAAATATTGCTGAAGCCCTGCTCTTTTTTTCCAATCAAAAAAATCAATGCTTTTTGCCAGCAAAGATCCATGCTCCGACCACTGCAGTAAAGGGCGCTACCAACACCAGACCAAAACTGCCGACCAGAGTTTTAACTATTTCGCTGGCCACATACGGCGTATTGATAAAATCCACCGGCGAAGTTCCCTGAGCGGCAAAAACCATCATCAAGGTCAAATATCCGCCGGAGTAAGCCAGCAGCAATGTAGTGGTCATAGTGCCGACCACGCTGCGGCCAATACGCAAACCGGATTTGCAGAGTTCCACAAAGCCCAACTGATTGCGGCGGGCGACTTCTTCGATACCGCTGGCTACATCCATAGCCAAATCCATGACCGCTCCGGAACTGGATAAAAAAATCGCTCCGATGTAAATATCTGATAAATTCAAATACTCATATCCGGCATTGAGCAGCGATTGCGAGTACGGCATGACCGCACCGTTGATCTTGAACAGATAAGTAAAGATCCATCCGGTAGCCGCACTGGCAATAACGCCCAGCAGAGTGCCGGACAACGCCGCAGCACCCTTGCGGGTAAGTCCGGCCACCAGCAATATGATCACTATCGACAGCAGCACCACCGCCAGAAAAGACACCAGCAAAGCATTGACCCCATTCAGGCAAAGCGGTATAACCAGCTTCCATACCGCCAGACAGCTGAAAACAAATGAAAGCAATGCGCAAAATCCGGTATATCCGCCAAAGCAAATCAAAAGCAGCGCAAACAAGCCGAACAGCAGCAAGGTGTATTCAATGCGGTAATGATCCTGCGCATTGATCGTGTCCAGCTCCGGGCGGGCGTCATGCAGGATCCCCACTAAAACGGTATCGCCGGGAACAAACACCTTATCCAGCTCCATTTGCGAACGCAACTCATTAGTGGCGGTAAACTTTTTGCCTCGATGTTTACCGGTAAGCACTTCCACTTCCAGCTGCTGTGATCCGCGCTGGACAAACCCCATTTGAACAAGTTGACTGTTATCGACCGCAAGCACCCGGGCTTTTTCTTTGGTGCCCGGTTCGAGCTTGATCGGATCCAATAAACCCATCTGCCACAATCCGCAAGATGCAGTCAGCAGCACCAGCAGCATGACGGCATCCCGGCGGGCAGGCAGAAGTTTCTTTAAGATGGTAAACATCTTCAGCGGACAACTTGCTTGAGCTTCTTGGATATATCCGTATTGTCAATAAAGCCCGTAAACATCCATGCGCACTTGCCGTAAGCAGTAGTCAATACCGGCATGGAGGTGTGCCCGCCAGTGGTCCACGCCAATGCGCATTGACTGTTGAAACAACGGACGATTTCGTTACCCAAAGCAGGTTTGCCATGGTAACGGCCTTTGGGGAACTGCCGTTTAAAAGCTTTTTCCAGGCGTTTGACATCTTCGCTGCCCAACAAGATTTGCTTTTCCGACTGACGTTCATCGCCGGGAAAGATCATATTGAAGTTCTTGCGGATCAAAGCTTTTATATCATCAAAAGTCACCACGTCTTTATTTTTATCCAACTCTTTGATTTGAATAGTCAGCTGTTCAATGGAAACTTTCTGCATATCCAGTTTTTCAATATACGATTTGTAACCGGTTCCGGCAAACCCCAGCGTCAGCCCGCCGGTTTCGTGATCGCCGGTAACGACTACCAGGGTATCTTCAGGATGTTTTTGGGCAAACTTCAGAGCGACTTTCACCGCTTTATCCAGATCAATGACTTCTTTGAGCGAGGTGGCTGCATCGTTAGCATGACCAACCCAGTCGATTTTGCCGCCTTCGGCCATCAGGAAGAAACCTTTTTCGTTGTCAAGCATGGCAATAGCATGTTCAACAAACTCCGACAATGCCATATCGCTTTCCTGACGGTCGATAGCATAAGGCAGTGCCGAACTGGCTCCGACCGCCAGCACCTTGCCGCTGCCGGGCTTGACGGCCCGGATCTCCTGCCGACCTCTGGCAACCTGATAACCGTTGTCAGAAGCAAGTTTATAAATATCTCCCTGATATTTTTTATCGCTCTTGTGATCATTTTTGGCAACTCCGCCACCGCCAAAGTAGTCAAAGTTTGATTTCACCAGATCCAACCCCAGCTGATAATAGTTGCTGCGGCTGGGATTGTGCGCATAAAACGCCGCCGGAGTTGCGTGGTTGATCGTAACACTGGAAATGACCCCGACTTTGCGTCCGGCATCCTTGGCCGCTTGCGCCGTGGAAGTCAAATTGCGTTTGCGTTCCACATCCATACCGATGCAGCCGTTGACCGTTTTTTCGCCGCAGGCGATCGCCGTACCGCTGGCAGCGGAGTCAGTAATTAGCTTATTACCTGAACTGGTGGTAGTCAAAGCCTGATAGGGCATGGAGTTGATCGCCAGCTTGCCCTGCCCGGTTTTTACGCTGTATTCTTCAGCCAGCATACGCTGCGGAATACTCATACCGTCACCGATAAAAAGGAAAACATACTTTACCGGTTTGATCTCTTTAACAACATCAGCTGCCGTCACCGTCCATACGCTTACGGCAACGGTCAGCACCAACAACAGTTTTTTGGTTAAGAGCTGCATATTCAATGATCCTTTATAATGAATAAAAAATGTTGAAAAGTAAAATAGCACAAAATCAGTTTTTTTCAACTGCGTTTACTTTGGATAATCCGATTTTGCCTCCGTCCAACTGAAACACCATTTTTAATATTCGTAATATTTAAATTCGTCAGCGCGTTCAAGCTCCCTGATCTCCCCATCTGGCGCAATAGTAAAACGGTCAAACTCCACATTATACCGGTCACTGCTGCTGACGGTCAAACCATCGTTATCGACCTCTACCCGGATCGAAGTGAACTGCATATTATCGCCCAACTTGCCAGTCGGCCCGCCGGTAATTACCACCGGGAAGCAGTAGTTACTGCCGTTCCAATCCAGCGGTTCTTGAGCAAAACTATCCGGCGGCAGCATGGAGTAACACGCATTTTGCAGCGGTATGCTGCGGAAAGGCCGATGCACATGCCCGCCCAGCCACAAATGTATCTGCACAACCGGGTTCGCTCCGCCAAACACCGGATCGATCACCTGCCGGACGTGTTTGGGCATATATTTTTGCGCATCCCCTACCGGAATACCGTGCGCTAAAACGATACGGTATTTGGCATTGCGGCACATCGGCAGCTCCACAGCCTGCTTGAGCCATTTGGCCTCAGCTGCGATGTACGGCTCAAAATCGTGCATACGCCGGGTGGATGGCGGCGCACAACGGCCAGTATCATCACAAAAATCCAACACGATAAAGCAAACATCACCCCAGCGGAAAAGGTAATACCCTTCCCGCCCCGGATATGGTGCTGTAAAATATTCAAAATAACGGTTGGACTCCCGACCGTAAATTTCGTGATTGCCCCGCACCATCACCAGCGGCAGCTGATTATTGGTGATTTTCCGGAACGGTATTATAAATTCATCCATGACCGAAAGATCATAGTCCGATGTCCAGAGTAAATCGCCGATGAAGGCAAAAAAGTCATTTTTATGCGGCGCATTTTTCCCCAGCAGATCCTCCAGAAACGGTATGCGGGTCTCCGGATTCTGCAAATCCGCAGAAGCCACAAAACTGAACTGCTTACCCGCTGCCGGCGCCGTCCGGAACGTATTTACTGCACCATAGATTTCTTTAAGCTGCTGACTGTCATCCAGCAATACAGACCGGTATTCATAAAGCGTATCAGGCTGCAAATCACTCAATCGGATGGGGTGAACTTTGCGGTCGTTGCGCATCTGTCCACCCAGATTATCATAGATCCGCTGCCATTCTCCGGAGCTGCCCTGCAGCCGGTACTCCACCGCCGCCGGAGAGATCCGGCTGCCGCTGAAAATCACCGTCACAGCATTATCCTCCGCATCCGGAAATGATACAAAAGGTTCATATTCAAACTTAAGCAGCGACATTCCGGCAATGATTTCCACAGCTACATCCATGCCGCCATCACGTCCCGGGTGCCGGTAAGTACCGCCAAAGACCTCAAACACCACCTGATTGCGGCCAGCTTTATAATCCAGCTGTAAACTGTGATTGGTGGCTCGCACCGGAGCTTCGCCATTACCGCAAACCGATGTATCTATAAGTTTCTGACCATTAAAGTAAAAAATCCATTTCCAATCCGCCGCCAGCCCGATGAACAAACTGCCCGGAGCATCTGCTGTAAAGTCAGCGATCAACAAATTACGGGCCAAAGCCGGAGGAATTTCCTCCATAATATCATACATATTGATGATCCCCCCGGCAGGAAAATCGAACGGCACTGCCTGCAATACCCGTCCATCCGGCAAAGCCAGTTCATTTTCAATAAAACCATCAATGCTGCCGAGCACATCCGGAATATCCGCCGCAGAAAAATAACGCCATTGCCAGTTGGCACTGCTGACCCTGAAACTCATTTTATATACTCCAAAGTTAAAATTAAAGATGTTTTTCCACAAATGTTAAAAGTGCTTGCCAGTTTTCCGGCGTAAAATCATGCCCTCCCCGGCGCAAATAATACCCGACATCGCCGCCGATAAGCTCCCCGCATTCCGGAAAAGAAGTATTTTCCAACGCCGGACGATCAAAAATATTCCATGCTCTGGAAGCCAATTTTGCTGCCAGATATTCGCCATGCGGATCTGCATGGATATCTTCATTGCCACTGCTTACATAAAGCAATCGAGGGGCAATTGCGGCCAGCAAAAAGTGTTGATCTGCCGGAAAATCCTGATCACGGCCGGCAAACTCCCCGAATTTACCACAAAACCAATAGTTATACCAGCAATTCAGCCAGGCATAAGTTTCGCCAAAGTTTCGGTGTGCCAGCTTGGCTCCAGCCGTGCCGGAACAATTAGAAACTGCCATCCATATCCGGGGATCATTGACTGCGGCCCAAAGCGCAGTTTTACCCAAACGGCTGTGTCCATGCACAATAAACTTGCTGCTGTCGATTTCCGGTTGTTCACTCAAACAGTCCAGAGCTCGCATTATACCCCATGCCCACGCACTGATTGCACCGCTGGGCCGATTGGAGCTGTGCCACTCTTCAGGAGTAAAGAAAAAGCGCATGATACTTGTGGCAAACCCCTCCGGGCGATCAAAATAAATATTATTGTAATCAATCGTAGCACTGGCAAATCCCCGCTGTAAAACCTCTTCAAAAGCAAACCGATGTGCTTGTATCCCGCGCTGACTGGCGGTTGCCCGTCGATCATTGTACCGCATACTCCACAGATCAGGCGCAGGTTCAAAATCATAAAAAGTAACTTCAGGATCAGTAGTTGCAGCATGGTTGCCCAAAAAATTCAACCCAAAAAACACCGGAACCTTTCCCTGGCGGCATTGCGGTATATAAAGCAGTAAATGCAAAATTTGTTCATCATTCTTATGGCGGCAGATTATATCGATTTCCCGTCTGATGGCTAAATTACCGTAAGCAGGAGCTTCGCTGACCAGCTTAAAAGATACGTTTTCACAGCATTCCGGGATCGCACCATACATAGAACTGACAAAGGGCTCCAACAGCTGAGGTCGAATATTTTCAGTAAACTCATCCGGCGTGGTCAGTCTGCTAAAAGGGAGTTCAGGAATCATATAGTCGCCGATTGCATCCGCATCCCAATTCATCGCCTCAGCCAGCACTTGAATCTCCTCCGGGAGATTTTCTGCGGCAAAGCGTTTTTCTTTCATAAAAAACCTCATCAGTACAATTTTTTCAGATAATACAACAATTATACTACCTGACTAATTTACCATTTGAGAATGATGATGTCAAATCATTCCCCAAAAAAACAGTGATTTTTTACTTATTGCTGCAGCAGTTCCAGCAGTTCAGCCAATCGCCGATTATGCGGACGCTCTTGCAGATATTGCCCGATATTCCAAATCAAACTCTGCCGCAAATCCTCCCGGCAAAATGCTGCAAACTCTGCAACCTTGCTCCAATCGCTGCTGCGTTGGGCTTCATCCACGGCTTTAAGCATACCGATGTGATTTTTTACCAGTTGTTCAATTACATCATGCCTGCAATCAAATTCATCCATACCACAACCTCATACGATGGCAGCTGTAAATGCTGCGATCATTGAGGACGGTTATCAAAAAAGCACACTCCGAAAGATTATCCCGCTCACGCTTTCCACGGCGTACCAGTCCCATCAATCGGAATGTGCTTATTTAACAACACATTTTCGATTGTTGGGACAGCGGTATTGTTCATCTTCAAAAGCATATCTGCACAGATAATGCGGTGTGGAAATTTGAGCGGGATAAACAATGATTTATTTTTGAGTATGGGCTTTTGCAACTTCTCAAGCCGCCTGCTTCAGCACCATCTGATTCAAATTAATAATGTATTATTTTTTACTCCTCTATAACAGATTTATTATGAATTAAAAGTTCCATTCAAAAAAAATTCTTTTATCAAATCAGTTATCCGGCTGTCATACTGCATATAATCATGCGGTACATCCGTATAAGCAACAGAATCGGCATCCGGTGCCAATGCTGAATAAGCTTCCACCAAACCATCGGCCGGCTCCGGCAAAAAATACTTTCCCGGCCAATGAGCATTATTGCGCCCGACTATTACGGCGACCTTCAACCCGGAAATATCCGGCACGGTAATTTGTTTGCGAGCGGAACGTCTGAGCGCCAAAAGCGGCGGCCAGACCCACCCAGCTCCCGGCATGAGCAATGCTATATCAGATAGTTTTGACCCATAATGCGGCGTACCGACACAAATCAGTTTCCGGGCATTCTGCGGCCTGCGCAGCGCCAGATATTCCCGCAAAAGCAAACCACCCATGCTGTGACCGGCCAGATAAAGCTGCTGATAATGTTCCGGCCCGGCTGCGTCAACAGTTTTGACCAATTTATCCAGACAGCACTCAAAACTCCGGTGCTTTGCCGGCATATCAGCAATAACGATATTGGGAAAATCATCCGCCAACGCTTTTTGCCAAACCTGCATATTTTTTCCGCTGCGGCAAAAACCGTGCGCAAGCACCACCAATGTATCACTATTGGCCATAACACCATGCCCGCAATCAGCTCAAATCCCTGGCTACATCCGCAATTATATCACTGAGATCATGTTCAGGACGCCAATTGATCAAACTGCGTATAGCCAAAGTATCCGGCTTGCGCCGCAGCATATCTTCAAAACCATGCTCGTAGGCCTGTTCGTATGGGATCAATTCGATCTTGGAGGAACTGTTCAACTCCCGGATCACCCGCTGCGCCAGCTCCATGATCGTCACCGGTTCCGTAGCGCCAATATTGTAGATATTGCCGATCGAATCCGGACAATCAGCCAAAGCCACCAATGCCCGCACCGTATCGTTGACATGACAGAAGCAACGGCTCTGTTCACCTGTACCGTAAACCTTCAACGCCTGTCCGGCCAGCGCCGCTTTGACAAAACGCGGGATCACCATACCGTACTGCCCGGTCTGCCGGGGGCCGACGGTGTTAAAGAAACGCACCACCGTGCCGGGCAACCCCATATTGCGGTGATAAGCCATCAGATAAAACTCATCCAGTAATTTACTGCACGCATACGACCAGCGCGAACGCACCGGACAGCCAATCAGAAGATCGTCATTTTCGTTAAACTCTGGATGGGTGGATTTGCCATAAACCTCGCTGGTAGAAGCTAAGATCACTCTCCGCCGATACCTGGCTGCCAACTCCAGCACCCGGGCGGAACCTTCCACATTGGTCCGGATGGTGCGAACCGGATCATGCACGACCAATTCCACGCCAACGGCAGCGGCCAAATGATAAATTACATCAGCTTTTTCGATCAATTCATCCAGCTTATCCGAAGTCAGCAAATTATCTTCCACCACCTGTAAATCAGGATGATTGCGTACAGCAGACAAATTGCGTGGTGATCCGGTCGAATAATCATCGATAACCGCAACTTTATGTCCTGCGGCCAACAAACGTTCAGTCAGATGCCCACCGATAAAACCGGCTCCACCGGTAATCAAAAAATTCATTTCAGCTACTCCCGGAATATTTACTTATTACCGCCCGGCAACATCAAACGGTACAAAGCACCCACCGGGCCGGAAAGCACATAAAGTGTAATTATACTGAAAATGGCAAATTCCCGGAAAATCCCCACCAGAAAGATCGTAATGATCAGTACAATTATTTTCACTGTCTGATTATTCCGCCGGGAAAGCAGCCATTTACCCAAATGCTTGTAGGGCAGCGGACTGACCATCAACACCCCCAAACAAGCTGCATAAATCGGCAGCACCGCTGCCAAATTGCTCAAATCACGGTCATAAACCCGCATCGCCAACACTAAACTGGCAATAGCCGCTGCAGCGCCCGGCGAAGGCAAGCCATGAAAAGTGCTGCTGTCGCCAGTCTGTTCCATTGCTTTGACATTGTATGTTGCCAGCCGCAATGCTGTACACCCTACATAAATCGAGCAAAGCAAGTAAGTCCACCACACCTGACCAGTGGTCTGCACGCCCTGCAGCCAGTGGGTCATTACCGCCATAAGCACCCCGGGTGCCACCCCGAATGTGACCATATCCGAAAGCGAATCCATCTGCAAGCCGTGCATACTTGTAGCATTGAGCATTCGGGCCGCAAAGCCGTCCAGCACGTCAAAAATCATTGCTCCGAGAATGATCAGCGCACTTATGGCCAATACATCATAGGTATTGGACAACCGCTCATAAACCGTAAGCGTCCAGAGTATGGAAGCAAAACCGCACCATGAATTACAGAGCGTCAAAGTGTTGGGCAGCCAGCGCAGGCGTTTTTTGGCTCTGGCAGCAAAAGTTCCGGCCCGATAATTTTTACGGCGGTTCAAAAAGTTTTTTGCCCGGTTATTCATTATTGCCATCTCCCGCTGCCGTCTGGCTGGTACGGATTTTGGCCAGCACACTGCTGCCGCCGCTGACCTTATCGCCCGGCTTCACCAGAATTTCAAACTTCTCATCAACCGGCAGATAAAGCTCCGTGCGGGAACCGAATTTGATCATACCGTAGATCTTGCCCCGGCCGATTTTGATCCCCGGCTCCACCGGACAAACGATACGCCGGGCGATCGCCCCGGAGATCTGCCGGATCGCCATCGGAAATTCCACGCCGGCCGCCACCGCATTACCGGCAATGGTCATCGCTTCATTTTCCCGGGCACAATCGGGATTGCGGGCATCCAGATAGCGCCCTTCCCGATAGTGTTTGCTGACCACCTGCATTTCCGCCGGAGTCCGGTTCACATGCACGCTGAGTACCGAAAGGAATATCCCGATCCGCAGCGCTTTGCCTTCAAAGGGAGCCTGATCAAAATCATCCACAACCGTTATATCGCGCACCACCCCATCGGCCGGACTTAAAATAAACTCCGGATTGGATGGCAGCGTCCGGTGCGGATTGCGGAAAAAGAACACTACAAAACCATAGATCAAAACTATCAATACGCCGGGTATCAACCCCAGATAAAAATTAACATGCACGGCAGCAAAATAACAACCAACCAGCAGCAGCAGAGCCACCAGGCCGCCGCCGCCCCATTCACGGATTCCATAACGGGTCAAAGTCATGATCAAAAATAATCCTCGTAACTGTTTTTACATATTTTTGCAGCATTGCACAGTCAAATAATGCGGCAAAATTCAGACATTATGATAAATTATTGCCATTTTGCCAAAATTGCAACTATTTTGGGTTTACTTTTTGCAATGAAGTGCTATTTTTTATAAAAAAACAAAAAAAATTGCCGTTCTGCGTCTTTTTTGACTCAACGGGGCAAATTTTATAGAAAGGTCAGATATGAATTCAACTGCCAAATCAATGCGGCTGCAAATTGCAGTTTTCGGCCGCACCAATACCGGAAAATCCAGTCTGGTAAATTATATTTCCAACCAGAATGTTGCTATTACCAGCCCGCTGGCCGGCACCACCACGGATGCGGTCGAAAAAGCTATGGAGTTTGCCCCGATCGGCCCAGTGCTGTTTATCGATACCGCCGGATTTGACGATCCCGGCGAATTGGGTGGAGAACGGATCAAACGCACAGAAAAAATCTTTGATCGATCCGACGTGGCCGTGCTGGTGGCAACCCCGCAAAGTTGGGGCGCAACGGAACTGGAAATCATTGCCAAAGCTTCAGCACATAAAATTCCCGTGATCACCGTGCTCACCCATTGCGATATACAATCCCCCACGCCGGAATTGCAAACGCAAATAAAACAGCATTCTCAGCACCTGCTGCAAGTTGATCCACGCTGCCCGGAGCTGCGCAGCGATTTTATTGATCGCTTCCGCGCAGCCCTGCTGGCAGTTTTGCCGGAGCAATGGATAAAACCGCCGCCGCTGCTGGGCGATTTGATCCGATCCGGAGATTTGGTGGTTATGGTCGTACCGATCGACTTGCAGGCGCCCCGGGGGCGTTTGATCATGCCGCAGGTGCAATCGATCCGGGATGTACTGGATCACAACGCCATGATCCTTGTCCTCAAAGAAGACCGCTTTGCCGAAGTTATCAGACAAATCAATCCGGCTCCGGCGTTGGTGGTTTGCGATTCACAGGTTGTCAAGATGGTCACCGGAGCTACTCCGCCGGGGATACCATGCACAACGTTTTCCATTCTTTTTTCCCGGCTGAAAGGCGACACCCGGTTGTTTCTCCGTGGATGTCAGCAAATATCTGCGCTGCAGGATGGCGATCGAATCCTGATCGCCGAAGCCTGCACCCATCACCCGACCTGCGAAGATATTGGCAGGGTCAAGCTGCCTGTGCTGCTGAAAAAAGCTACCGGCAAAGCGTTGGAATTTGACTTTGCTCCGGGACGTGATTTTCCCGAAAACCTTGCCCAATACAAACTTATCGTGCATTGCGGCAGTTGTATGCTCAACCGGCAGGAAACCATGTGGCGGCTGCATTGCGCCGAAAAAGCTCAAATCCCCATCACCAATTACGGCATGGCCATATCTTACTGTCAGGGGGTACTGGATAAAGTCTTAGTGCCGTAAAACGCCGCAAAAGCCTATAAAAAAACTCCGCAAGACAAATTGTCATTGCGGAGTTTTTTGTTGTTTACAACCAATAAAATTCTGCTTAGCAGATGGTTATATCCAGTTTGTAACCAGTGCTGTATTTCTTTTCGCTGGCACTTTCGACCGCCACAAAATACTTGCCGATGGCCAACTCATCCTTGCTGATGAAATCAGCATCCAGCTTGAGTTTTTTGCCGTCAGCGTTGTACAGCGTAACCTTGACCGCCTTGCCGACCTTGAGCGAGGCATCATCCAGCACCAGATTAAAGTCGACCTGACCGGCCTGACTCATTTCAAAGGCAAAGTAGTCGCTCTTATCGCCAAAGCCGACCCATTCATCGACCAGCGCCGCGGCTCCATCCCAAGCGTTGACCACGCCTCCAGTGGCCGCATCAGCCAGATTACCGGCCTGTGCCATGGAGTTGTTGGCTTTGGCTTCCACCGGGAAGATATCCGCATTGATGGTGATATCGTAGTTGCCATGCTGTTTTTTGCCCTTATCCGACGAAGCTACTTCCACATAGAAGTTGCCATCGACCAGCAGATTGTCCAAATAAGTGCCATCTTTCTTGACCGTTACACTCTTGACTTTCTTCATGTTGTTGTCGTAGACCGTCAACTTGAGCTTGCCGGTCACGCCGCTGACATTGAACGAAAGTTTTTCGCCGCTGGCGTTGGTGAACTTGTACAGATCCGACACATCACCGATCCCGACCCAGCCGGAGAGCTGGTTGCTGGATGCCAGCGCCGCCGTGGTATTGACCGCATCTGCCCGCACATAAGTGGAGTCGATGCTTACGGCGTAATTGCTGTTATACTTGCCCTTGCCCTTGTCGCCGGAAGCAATACCAATGTAGTAAGCATCGCCCAGATAACCGCTGTAAAGCGTACCATCGGCAGTGAGAGTCACACTCTTGAGCTTTTTCTTATTGGCATCATACAGCGTGACTTTGGTCTTGCTGGTAATACCGGTGATCTTGATTGAGCTGCTGCTCGAACGGTCGGCAGTAACCGCATAGTAATCTTCGCCATCACCAAAACCGACCCAGCCGGACAAACTGAGCGTTGCGCCGGTATTGGCAGCGTTATTGACCATCGGGGTCTTGACCAGCGTATTGGCCTTGAAGTACGCAGCATCATCCTTGAGCGTAGCCGCCGGATATTCGCTGGTATCGACCGAAATCGAATAAGTTACACTGCTGTTGCCTTTGGCCGGAGAAACCACCACAAAGTACTTGCCGGCAGCATAGTTATAGCTGTAGCTCTTGGTACCTTTGCTCAGCGTTACCGTCTTGAGCTTTTTATAACTGCTGTTGTAGAACGTCAGCTTGACGCCGCCGCTGGACTTGCCCAGCGTTTTGACATCGCTTACAGTAAAGACCGCCGCTCCGGCGCCCGCCATGACCAGCGAATAGCAATCCGCCGTATCAGTATAGCTTACCGCATCGCTGTAGACCTTGTTGTTAACCATAGCTACGGCACTGGCAAAGTTGTTGCCCGCATCGCTGCCAATGATGGTAAACAAGCTCGAAGCAGTGACATCCGAACCGTTGGAGGAAACCCCGAACATATTGCTGCTCTGCGAAATCGTATCAAACGCCTGCAGTGTAAAGCTGTATTCACCGGCTTCCAGATTGCGCAGCCAGAACTCGGTTTCCTTGCCATCGATAACGATGGTCTGAACTTTTTCGTAAGCCAGCGTCTGATCATTCAACTTCTTGTAAGTCAGTTCATAGCGGGATACGCCAACCAAATCCAGAGCGGCATCCCATGTGAACAGCACATCATTGGCCGCCACCTCGCTCTTGACCGAAGCCGTATCCAGCGTCGGGCCGTGCGTATCGATGGTGATGGATTTTTCCAGATTGACAGCTTCGCTGACATTACCGGCAGCGTCATAGGCCCGTGTTGTAAGCTTGTAAACGCCATCCGGCAGGTTCTGTACGGCAAACCAGTTATCACCGCTGTCGGTGGTGATGGTGTAGGTTTTGGGCGAAGACTTCACCAGCTTGGCAATATTGCTGTAAGACGGATCCATCGTTTCCCACTCGATCAGCGGCAGATCGCTCGGATAAGCCGTTTCCCGGGTCAGCTTCAGCACATAGTGATCAATACCGAACGCATCATGCGCTCCATCCCACGACACATACAGTCCGCCTTCCATATCCCACTGGAAAAGCACTTCGCTGTTCATATTAAAGCTCGGAGCCGTGTTATCGTAGAGACGGCTGGGCGAAAGATCTTCGTCCAAACGGTTGTAGTCCCGCAGCTTGATCGGGTTGCCGTCATTGCCCAGGAACCAGACATCCGAAGCGTTGCCGCTGCCGTCGATGGCCCGCACCCGCCAGTAGATGTGTTCATAACCGCGCAGATCGCCCATATTTTCGTGACCGTTATTTGATCCGTTACCGGCATCAAAGATCAGCTCAGTTGCATCGGTGGATGTGTAGTAATTTTTCAGAGTCTTGCCGCTGAAAGAATCATTTTCGCAAATTTGGATCTGATAACGCACACCGCTGAGATCATCTTCGTGCGCCGCATCAAAGTCCAAACGCAGCGTAATATCGCTGATGAAATCGACCTGTTCGTACTGATTGGTATCTTCGTTCAGTTCCAGGCGGGTATCCCACACCACCGAAATATTGTAGTTGGTATCGTCTTCAAAGCTGCCGACCGGCGCCGTAAAGTCGATAGTGAAATTGCTGTTGCTGCAAGTGGATTTGTTGCCGCCGATATCGTAGGCTTCCACACACCAGGAGTAGTTGAAGTTCTTGTTGAAATCGATACTGTCAACCGTCACCGAAGTGTGATACTTGCCGGAAACTTTCTGGCGCAGCACCAGTTTATCCACATCGGCGTTGAACTCGCCGTCTTTATTAAGATCTTCGTAGATAACCAGTTCGTAGTGCGAAAATCCGGTGCAGATCTGCGTGCGCGGATCATTTGCCACACTCCATTCAAAGTCCACGACCTTTTTGCCGTTGGCATCGGTGCGGAC
Source organism: Lentisphaerota bacterium (assembly GCA_015061575.1). Taxonomy (GTDB): domain Bacteria; phylum Verrucomicrobiota; class Lentisphaeria; order Victivallales; family Victivallaceae; genus SIG78. The sequence goes on along the minus strand of SUWF01000016.1, from coordinate 44,425 downwards.
GTTGCTGAAGAGGTAATCGGGATTGGTGAATACCGGGCCTTCCACGTCGCCGACCCAGTTGCTGTGCTTATCCAGCGCAGTAACGTTACCGGCAAAGTCAACGGCTTCGAGTTTCCAATCATATTCGCCGTTGTCGATCCGGAGCGTGGTTTGCGTGGTATTGACATCAAAGTTGAGCACCACCCACTGATCGCCGTCCCACTCCAGATTACGGTAAGAGAGGCGGTATCCGGCCAGACCGGTTTGAGTATCGAACGCATCGTGCCAGCTGCCGTTGACCACCAGCTGCAGATCCACATCATCCCACAACAGCGTGAAGCTGTAACCGGTGTTATTGAAAGTCGGACCGGTGACGTCGCCTTCGACTTCCATTACATGCGTAGTGCTGGTGTTGCCGGCAAAGTCGATAGCGACGATTTCCCAATCGTATTCGCCGTTGGGTAGCGCAAAATCATGCTTCAACACAGTGTTATCAAACTGAGTGGCGACCCATTCGCCATACTCGTATTCGCCCTCGCTGTTGAGTTCTTTTTTGCGATAGCGAACCTGATAATACTCAATACCCACGCCATTTTCATTATCGCTGCCGCTCCAGGAAACAGTAGCGGTCATAAAACCGGCTTCTTCGGGCTTGAGTTTGACATCGTACTTGACGCTGTAAGCGGATTCCACACTGGGGGCAACCCAGTCGGTATCAGTTTGAGCGTACATAACTTCACTTGTCCGGCCGGAGTGGTCGGTGCTGTAAATCTTCCACTGATAGTTGCCATTGACCAGTTTGTATACATCGCTGGTGGTATCGGCGGAATACTTCTTTTCGGTACTCCATTCGCCATAAACGGCGTTGCCTTCGGCGTCGACCTGAGGCTGACCATTTTCATCAACCAGCTGCATCCGGTAGCTTACATAGTAGAAACGCACCCCGGAACCGCCGGCGGGGTCATACGCACTCCAGTCGGCATTGACCACAATAAATCCGGCTTCATCCGGATTTTTGGTCGTATCCCAGGTTCTGTTGACGTTGAACGCAGTCATGACCGGGTCTTTGATGTCGCCCAAAGTCACCTGGAACACATCGCCGCCCACCCAGTCGGTAGCGTTGCCGTTGACATCGATCGCCCGCACCTGCCAATAGACGTAATCGCTGTCATTCAGACCGGAAACGATGATCTCTCTGGCAGTGGTGTATTTATGATAGTAGCGTTCGCCTTTGCCATACTGCAGCGAATCCCATTTGGCCTGCAGTTCGGCTTCACTGGCGAAGGGTTTATCCTGAACATAGTAGCGGATTTCGTAATGATCCAGCCCATCGGGAGTTTCAAAACCGCTCCAGGAGAGTTCGATCACCGAACTGGAAGTCGTGGCCGCATTTTCCGGGTTGGCGTATTCCAACTTGGCTTTATCGCTGGCTACCGGAGTATCATACGACCCCATGACCGCATTCTGCATATTGGACCAATCGCTGAAGCTGCGGTATTCGTTGTAATGGGTACGCACCCGGTATTCCACTTTCTGCCCATCCAGAATATCGGTCAGTTCAAAGCTGGTCTTGTCGGCATCGAGCATTACCGTAATACTCTTGCCCACGGTACCGTTGGTATCAACGATCCGGTATTCCAACTCATACTTGACCGGGGTAAATTCCGGATCCGTCACTTCCACAGCAGACCAGCTGATGGTCATGGAGTTATCGGCAGCGGAAACTTCGTGCGCCAAATTGCCGGGCACTACGCAATCCGTATTTTCCACAATGGATTCGACCACCACAAAGAAACCTTTGTCGTGAGTATATTCGCTGCGGACAACAAACGAACCGTTTTCGCCCGTTACCGTATCGCCGACCTTGGCGTAAACCAGCTGATTCTGATAAACAAAGGCGATCTGCCGGTTGGTCCAGTCCGAACTGTTGTCGTTGACCAGATAGTAGGTCTTGGGCTGGTTGTTATCCAACACCACATCGTTCAAATTGATGGTAATGGATGTAGTACTGGAAAGCGCCGAACCAGTGGCGTCAGATGCTTCAATAGCAGAATTATTGTTGGCGGCAGTAACCCCATCCATAGCTTTATCATTAAGCATAAAGGTCAAATTGAGCTTACCGCCGGAGGAACTGACAATACCTTCAATGCGGGCATTGCTGTCCACATACATGGTATTTTCCATATCCGTCAAGTCGATATCGCCTACGATCACCGCCCCGGCGGCAACTTCCATAAAGTCATTCTGCCCGGTAAATCTGATTGAGTTGCCGATAATATCACCGGCAACGACCGCAAACTTATTGGCATAAATTTCGCCGGAAACCCGCAGATTCACTGCCTTGCTGAAGCCCCAGATACCGCCGTTGGAAACAGAAATGTAACCGGCCATATCAAAAACGCCGTCATTGGTATTAGTAATACCACTTGTAACATAGATACCATCCGAAGTACCGGTACTCTTTTCAATATCAATGCGTCCGGTAAAAGCCTGAGCGGTGATATTGCCTGCTGAAATACCATCGATATAACCGATACAGCTCATGGATATATCGCTTGCAATATAACCATCGACCGTAATCGTAGTGGCTTTGATACCTGCAGCGTCAATAGTAACAGTATTGCTGTCGCTGGCCAGCAATCTTATGTTATTAGTAACCACTTCGATATCGCCACGCAAACTGCCGTTGACACTGATGGTGGTTGCCTCAATACCATAAGCAGTTGCGGCATTGCCGGACGCAGTCAGCTTACCGCCGGTATAGCTTTGAGATATATTGCTGTTTTCAGCTTGGATGCTGCCGCTGAAATCCCCGGTAACATTCAAAGTGGCAGCCTTGATACCTACTGAAGTAATTACATTGCTGGTAACACTGCAAGTCTGATTTTCCTTGCTAACAGCCGCTGCTACAAAGTGATTATCCCGGGCAGACGTGAAAATCTCACCGTTAAAATCCTTGATCGTAACAGTATCACCGGTGATCCCCAACGCACTGATTTTGTTACCGTTGACCGTTGCGCTGTTTTCCCGTCCGTTAGAAGAGTCAAGCACAAAGTTGAAGTCACCATAAATAAGGTTTCCTTCGCTGCGGGCATCGATCGAGCCGGCCCAGTAACCATTTTCCAAACTGATATTTCCGGAAGCATTCACCCCGGCTGCCGTCACGGTATTACTGCTGGCATCCGGACTGCCATATCCCATGGCATCCAGTTCACTTTTTACAGTAATATTGCCGGTAAAATGGTTATCAAAAACAATACTGGCCGCCTTGAGTGCAGAACTTTCCACCACATTATTACTGGAAAGATTATGCAGAGTTGTCGTTGTGCCGGAAACTGTGTAGTATCCACGCATGGCGTTAGCCGAATTGGTTCCGCTTTCCGCATTGATTGAGGCCGCCATATCAGTTACCAGCCGCAAAGTACCGCTGGCATTAAAGCCATAGGCGCTGATATTCTGCGCCGGAGTAGCTTTATTCGTACCATTAAAGTCGTAAGCATTGGGCATACTGTTTTTGACGTTGATCCGGATACCCACATCACTGACCTGCGAATTGGCATCCGCTTCAGCAGTACCCAGAATATCCCCGCCGGTATGCGCCGTAAAATTCAGCAAACCATCACCGCTCCAGATCACTGCACTGGCCGGGCCTTGCACCCAGCTGCCCACCCATTGAATATTGGGGCTGCTGTAGTTACCGCCGATGGTCAGCATTTGACCGCTGGACATCGTTACAGCGTAATCAGTGGAATTATCAGGGTGATAGCTGCCGCTGCTGTAAGGTTGCCCATTCCGGACATAACCGCCGGTATCACTGCTGTATGTGTTCCCCAGCAAAACAATATTGGTACCGTAGTTGGTCAACCAACTCCAACCGCTATTGTAGTAATTGTTTTTCAGATTCTTATTGTATTTCGACATAAAAAACAGCCCTTTCCTGCTTCGATAATTTATTTCTCCATATATATTCGCAAGCACTATACTCCATATTAATGTTTTTTGCAAGCTTTAAAATGGTACTTATCAACTTTTTTTTGCTTTTTTTCACACTTTTTCAGTTAATACAATATATTGTTTAAAAAAAAAAGCACAATATTTGCAAAATAAACAAAGGCGTGTTATTGTAAGACAAATCAAATTGGCGTAAGCTGTAATAGAACCCACAGAAGCAGGGGCTTCTGGCGGGATTTTTGTGTTTGATTGAAACTTACCGGGTATACCGGCTGTAAAATGGGGTTAGAATAATGTCTGAAATCCAACTTAAAAATCCAAGCGGCATTGAGTGTCTGCGGCGGCTGTTCGGCCAGTTCCGGCGCAACATCAACTTTGATGCCCTCCTGACCAACGAGCTGCGTGAACGCTGCGGCAATGATGAACAGGAAGTGATCATCGAACTGGCCAACAATCACGATCTGCGCCCGGAAAAACATTCCGATATAGTCGAGATCGCCAAAACCTACAACGGCCCTGCTCTGCTGCGGCTCAACAACAACAGCTGGATATTGATCCTGCGCAGCCAGCAGATAATCCGCGAAAATGCCGTTGCCATCTTTGACCCGACCACCGATAAAACATTGCTGGTCAAAAAAGAACAACTCCTGGAGCGGGCCGGTGATGCCGTGGTGATCTTCCGGAATCTGCAGGAAATCGACGCCCAGGAACAAAGCGCGCTCTTCTGCTTGTGCGCCATCGCCCGTCACCATAATATATCAATGGATTTAAGACGGGTCATGCACGACTTTGCCATCGATACGGAAGAACCCCGTCTGGCGCTGCTCCGCAGCATTGCCGACAGCTACGAACTCAAGACCCGCATGGTCAAAATGAAGTTCGATAAACTCATCTCGCTCGGTCAGGCGTATCCGGCCATGGGCAAAAAACAAAATGGCAAATATGTAGTGATTTGCGGCATCCGGCCCAATCAGGACGAAACCACCGATCTGGTGGTGCTCGACCCCGAAAAGACCAGCGCCGAATCCCGCTTCACATTCATGAGCAAAGACGATGTGGAAGCGGAACTCACCAACGAAGTCATGCTGCTTAAACGCCGTTACAAACTTTCCGACGAAGACCGGCCGTTTTCGCTGGCGTGGTTCCTGCCGGAATTTTTCAAGCTGCGGGGTATTTTTGCCCAGATTGCGCTGACCGTGGCCATGATCACGGTGCTGTCGCTGATCGTACCGCTCTTTTTCCAGATCGTAGTCGATAAGGTTTTGATCAATAAATCCTATAATACATTGAACGTATTGGGTATCGGGATCATCGCCGCAGTGATCTTCAACGGATTTCTGGATTTCCTGCGCAGTTACTTCCTGCTCTTTGCCACCAACAAGATCGACGTGGCCACCGCCACCAAGACCTTCCGCCATCTGATGCGGCTGCCGGTGGATTTCTTTGAACGGGTCCCTTCCGGGGTGCTGCTCAAGCACATGCAGCAGACCGAAAAGATCCGGGGCTTCCTCTCCGGGAATTTGTTCTTCACCATCCTTGACCTCTGCAGCTTGTGCATCTTCATACCGGTTCTGCTGCTTTATACAGTGGAATTAACGCTGGTGGTGCTGGGCTATTCGGCCTTGATGGCGTTGGTGATCGCCTGTTTGATCAAGCCGTTCCAGCGGAGATTGAATGAACTTTATCAGGCTGAAGGTAAACGCCAGAGTATGCTCGTGGAAGCTATCCACGGTGTGCGCACGGTCAAATCGCTGGCGCTGGAGCCGGTGCAGGAAAAATATTGGGACGACTCCACTGCCTATGCCGTAAAATCCTACTTCCGGGTCGGCAAGATCTCCATGTCCGCCAAAAGCATCAGTCAGGTGCTGGAAATGATGATGACCATTTCGGTCATCTGGCTGGGAGCGCTGCTGGTCTTTGAACACCACATTTCCGTCGGGGCGTTGATCGCTTTCCAGATGCTGGCCAACCGGGTGACCGGGCCGCTGGTCAAATTGGTGGGTCTGATCCACGAATATCAACAGATCGCCTTGTCGGTAAAGATGTTGGGTGTGGTTATGAACACCCCGGTGGAACCGCAGGGCGGCGGTGTGCGCAATCCGCTGCGGGGTGCGATCGACTTTGAAAATATCACCTTCCAGTACCGGCAGGATCTGCCGGCGGTGATCAAAGGCTTGAGCCTTTCGGTCCAGCCGGGTACCACGCTGGGGATCGTCGGCCGCTCCGGTTCGGGTAAAACGACCATCACCAAGCTGCTGCAGGGATTGTACCCGGTGGTGCAGGGTTTGATCAAGATCGACGGCATCGATTTGCGGGAAATCGACAAATCTCACCTGCGCAGTTCGATCGGGGTGGTGCTGCAGGAAAACTACTTCTTCTCCGGTACTGTCCGGGAAAATATCAGTTTGACCAAGCGCAACGCCTCCATTGAGGAAATCATCTACGCAGCTAAACTTGCCGGAGCCGATGAGTTTATCCAGAAGCTCCCCCGCGGTTACGATACCATGCTCGAAGAAAACGCTTCCAACCTCTCCGGCGGTCAGAAGCAGCGTCTGGCCATCGCCCGGGCACTTTTGAACAACCCGCCGGTGCTGATCTTCGACGAAGCGACCAGCGCACTGGACCCGGAAAGCGAACTGGTTATCCAGAACAACCTCAAGTCCATCGCCCGCGGGCGCACCGTGCTGATCATTTCGCACCGCTTGAGTATTGTTTCCGGCGCCGACCAGATCGTGGTGATCGACAACGGTCAGATCTCCGCCAAGGGTACTCATCAGGAACTGCTGAACCAGCCCGGAACCTACCGCGAATTCTGGCATCAGCAAATGCGTATTGAAAAGTGATCAAAAACAGGAGCTAAAATAATATGAAAATCTTTTCGATTATTACTGCGCCCTGGAGAAAGTTCCAGAAATTCATGAACTGGAATGCCAGCGAAATTCCGGATAAAGCCATCGAGTACCAGCCCGATGCACTGGAAATCGCCAACTCCCGGCTGCCGCTGTGGGCGCGTTACAGTGTAGTATTTGCATTTATCTTTCTGGCCGGCGCCATAACCTGGGCCACGCTGGGCAAGGTGGATGTGATCGTGACCGGCAACGGCAAAGTCGTCAGCGACAAGCAGACCATCGTCATGAAGCCGCTGGAATTGACCGTGATCAAAGAAATCAACGTCAAGATCGGCGATGTGGTCAAACCCAATCAGATTTTGATCACCTTTGACCCTACGATCAATATTGCCGAAGCTGAACGTCTGCAGCTGGAAGTGGAAAGTCTTTCCGCCAAATTCTCCCGTTTGCAGGCCGAATTCAACAACAAAGCCTATCAGGCCGCCAGCAAAGCCCGTTTTCCGCAGCTGCAGGAAGCGATCTTCAAACAGCGGCAGGATTATTTCCGGGAACGTTTGAGCTATTTTGACGAAACGCTCAAACAGATCGATGCTTCCCGCAAAACCCGGGAAGACTCCATGCAGAACCACAAAGCCCGTCTGAAAGAGATCAAAGCTCTGGAAGATACCTTTGATGCCATGTATAAGCAGAAGGTAACGACCCTCAAAGAATATGTGGAGCTGAAACTCTCGCGTATGCAGATGGAAGCCACCATCGATGAGCTGGAAAACGCCCTGCTGGAATTGCAGCATCAGCGCGGCAGCACCCTCTCCTCCCGCAATTCGTTTATCGAAGAATGGCGCAACAGCATCTCTGAACAGCTGGTGGAAACCGAGCGCGAACTCTCTGCCAATCAGCGGCAGTACGAAAAGAACCAGCTGCGGGTGGATTCGCTCTATTTGCGTGCCCCCTGCGAAGCAGTAGTTCACGAAATCGCCGCCTTTTCCGCCGGTTCGGCCGTGCGGGAAGCCGAAGCGTTGATCACGTTGATCCCGCTGGACGGCAAAGCGGAACTGGAAGCCGAGATCCGTCCGCAGGATATCGCCAAGGTGCAGGTCGGTTCCGAAGTGCGGATCAAGCTGACGGCTTATCCGTTCCAGAAATACGATACGCTTAATGGTATCGTGCGCAACATTTCTGAAGATACCATCACCCGGCAGGGACAGCCCACCGATATAGGCCAGAGTCAAACCTACTACCGGGCCCGTATTACCATCAGCGGTCAGCTGCGCAATCAGCCGGAAAAGTTCCGGCTGATCCCCGGTATGGAAGCCACGGCAGAAATCAAAGCCGGACGCCGCCGGATCATCGAGTATTTGATCTATCCGTTGATCAAAGCACTGGATGAAACCGCCCGCGAACCGTAAGCAAAATACAAGCAGCAGTATTGCAATACTGCTGCTTTTTTTAACCCCCAAATGAGGTCAAACATGAGCAAAAAAACATCACGAAGCAAAAAAATTATCTGGAGCATAATCGCAGTTCTGCTGCTGACAGCGGGATTGTATTTCAGCGTAGTGGAGTTTAAACCGATCACCACGGTATCTCCGGAAACCGAACATCGGGACGGTCTTTCGCTGCTTGTCAACAGCATAAAAATCTCCAGTGCCATGCGTAAAGCCGCCAAAGACGCCAATACAACGACTTTCAAAATAAATATCCCGCAAGATTCCCTCAATTCGCTGCTCAATATGGCAACCCGTACTTGGGAAGCCAGCAAAAAACCACAGGACCCGTTATTTTACGCCCAGGCCGACAATGGGATCATGACGGTCAAGTTTTCCCAAAAAACCTTCGCCGGTTATCTGAACGCTCAAATTGCTTGTGCGCCGGTAATTAAAGATCAATCGCTGCAAATAAGCATCAAACAAAGTAAACTCGGCAAGCTGCCGCTGCCCAATATGGCGGTGCAGAAAGCGGTTGATCAGGCGTTGGAAAAATACTCCGCTGATCAGCGTTATAAACTTGTTATGCAGGCCGTAGTCAGTGCTGAATTTCAAACCGACGGTTCGCTGACCATAGTTTTTGACAAAGTTCATGCCGCTTTGGCCATGATGACTTTACTTAACAGTTGAGTCAGCTTGCGGTTTGAGTTTATCTTCCGGAATTATTATTCCATCCAAATGGCGCAATTTTACCAGATTGTGCCATTCTTTTACCGTTTCCGGCGAGCCGCTGACCTCAAAAACCAGCTCCATATCATACTGCTGGATTTGGGAATTTATATTGTGGCACGAAACGGTCAAAGTCCGGCCGTCAAAGAGGCTTTTCCACGGTACATCAAGCAAATTTCTGGTATAGTTATTATCGCTGTCGGCTTCGCCCGGAGTTAATTTGGCCAGTTCGGCAACTTCAAAAAGCTTACCGCCGGCTTTCAGCTCAAACAACTTCCCCTGCCGCGGCACATGCGAACTGCTGCGCAAATAAACTTTATCCAACACGCAATCCTCCGGCAGATTCAACACCATTTCCACCGGATTTCCCGGATGCACCACCAGCGAAAAACGCACCGTTTTAGCCTTGGGCAAAAGCAGCAGCACTGCCAGTACGACCATGGCAGCAGTTAAATATATCCAGCGGCGTTTGCTGCCGCGCTTAGTTTTTTCCGGATTGCCATAAAGTTCGTTCATAAGTTAATCCTCCAATATTACAAAAGCAGTTGCATAATCTTTTTCGTGACTGATCGAAAGGTGTATAGTTTTGCCGTGCAAAGAGTTGAATGTATCGGCAGCCTTGCCGGACAAACGCATTTCCGGTTTACCGTTATCGTTATTGAGTATTTCAATATCCTGCCACTCACACGATTGGCCAAAACCGCAGCCCAACGCTTTAGCCAGCGCCTCTTTGGCCGCCCAACGCCCGGCATAATGGCCAATGGAGTCTTTGAAAGCCTCCGCATACGCAATTTCAGCAGCAGTAAAACAGCGGTTGCGAACCTTTTCCAGCGAAGAGTGCAAGCGGGCTGTCTGCACAATATCCGTACCGATTCCAATGATCATAAAACTTGCAAAATTTGAAAATCCAACTATATTAAACACGAATTACAGTAATATATACCATTAAAAGCGGAACGCAATTTTTATGAACACAATCTTGCTGAAAAAAGATGATTTTATTGCCCCGAATACCGTCGTATTGAGCGATCACCGCCTTGAACACATGCGCAAGGTCTTGAAATGCCGCAGCGGCAGTATCTGCAAAGTCGGGATGCTGAACGGGAACCTCGGCAGCGGAACCGTCCGGAGTATTTCGCCCGAAAATGCCGAACTGAACGTCGAACTCAACACTCCCCCGCCGCCGGAACTTGACCTGATACTGGCCTGCGCCATGCAGCGGCCGCAGACCTACAAAAAAGTGCTGCATATAGCAATAACCATGGGGGTGAAAAAACTGGTATTTTTCGGGTCGTTCAAGGTGGAAAAGAGCTACTGGGACAGTCCGGTATTAAATACAGAAATTTTTGAACGGGAAAGTGTTGCCGCCCTCGAACAATGCTGTGACACGATCATGCCCACTGTGGAGTATCACCGGTATTTCAAAAAATTTGTGGAAGATGAACTGCCCCGCTTGAGCAGCAACCGGACAGTTTATCTGGCGCATCCGGTTTGCGGCGAAAACTTTCCGCAGCACCCGGCAACTCCGGCGCTGCTGCTGCTGGGCCCGGAAGGCGGCTTTACTGATTATGAAGTAAGCCGCCTGTTGGAAAGCGGCGCTTGCGGAGGCACGCTCGGCCAACGGATCCTGCGCACCGAAACTGCGCTGGCCGCCTTACTGGGGCGTTTTTTATAATCAAGGCAACTTCAAAAGCAACTCAAAACTATCGCCTGCGGCCACCTTGTAACAAGTTCACTGATATTTATTGATCAGTTTGATGGTCAAATGTTCAGATATGCGCATGACCCACTTCAGAGCTTCAAACAACGCCAACACCGGATCGATATCCGGGTTTTCGGCTTGAAAATCCACAAAAGCTCCGCCCAGCCTGGCCGCCACCGGTTCCGCTTTGAGAAAATTCATCAAACGGTCATCCACATAAAGCGACATGCGGGGATCGAACAAACCATTGACATTGCAATCCTGCTTTTGATCGCTCATAAAGTTATAGGCCATTTCGGCACCTTTGCCGACGGCAAAGTTAAACATACTGGCGATTTCGTCAGCGGTAAGTTCCATGCGGTTAACCTTCTGAAGATGCTCCCTGAAAGCTTGAAACATTTTGACAAATAATGGCTTTTCCAGCTCAACCAGCTCCGGTGCGCTTTGCATGGCTTCATCTTCCAGCAAATAACCGGCCTGCCGGGCAGCAGCAATTACCGCCTGCGCTACTTGTATTGACAATTCATTCATAAAAACAGACTTTCCTGAATTTGATCATTTTTCAACCATTCGATCGGCTTTTGAGCGGATGACTCCAGCAGCTCATTGGCCCGGCGGAAAATATTACTGTTGAAAAAACCCCGGTAGGCCGACAGCGGCGACGGATGTGCACAACACAAAACATGGTGGCGATTTTCGTCGATCAGGCCGCGTTTTTTCTGCGCCGGATTTCCCCAGAGCATAAAAACCACGCCAGTTGGAGCGTGACGATTTACCGCCCGGATAATTTCATCAGTAAACTCCTCCCAGCCCCAATGGGCATGAGAATTGGCACAATGAGCCCGCACTGTCAACACGGTATTGAGCAGCAGCACGCCCTGCTCTGCCCAGTGCGTCAAGTCGCCGCTATCAGGAATCGCAGTTCCCGGATATTCAGCTGCTAATTCTTTATAGATATTACGCAAACTGGGCGGCATTTTCACCCCTTGCGGTACCGAAAACGCCAAGCCGTGCGCCTGATTGTTGTCATGATAAGGATCCTGCCCCAGAATAACGACTTTTACTTTTGCAAGATCCGTAAGCTCCAACGCCCGGAAAACCGCATCTTCGGGCGGAAAGACCTGATATTTCCGCCGTTCGGATGCGATTTTTTCCAACAACACCCGGCAAGCGGCACTGGTGGTGTACTCCGTCAATGCCGCCGCCCACTTGCTCGGCAAGGTCAGCAATTCAACCGTCCGCCGGCTTTGATGATCTTGATGTCTTCTTCGGAGAGCTGATGTTTGAACTCGATCGTCTGCTGCGTGCCGTCAGCTTTGGTCAAAACCGCCGTCACCGGCGCACCGACCGCCAGCTGAGCGGGAGCATTTTCAAACTTCAAGCTGTCGCCTTCAGCGATATTTTCATAATCCGCCGGATTGGCAAATAACAGCGGCAGAATACCGAAGTTGACCAGATTGGCCCGGTGGATACGTTCAATAGCCAACGCTGCAACCACCTTGATTCCCAAATACATCGGACAGATGGCCGCATGTTCGCGGCTGGAGCCCTGGCCATAGCTGTCACGACCGATGATCACCCCGTGACTGCCGGCATCGCGCACAGCAGCGGCCCGTTCCGCAAAAGAGGGCTTGCCAGCTTCAGTAAAGCACTCAAAGACCACTTTGCTGTAAGCAGGTATATTGCTGCGCAGCTTCAGATGCACACCGGCGGGCATGATGTGGTCGGTAGTGATCTTGTCGCCGACCTTGATCACCACTTTGCCATCGATCACTTCCGGCAGTTTATCATTCAGCGGCGGCTGACCGATGGTGGGTTTGCGGATGATTTCGACCGCACTGCCATCTTCCGGCGGCAGCTGGATCATGTTATCATTGATCAAAAACTCTTCCACGTCAGCAATTTGCGGATAAGCCACATCCAGCGTCCGGGGATCGGTAAAGCAGCCGGTCAAAGCTACCGCCACCGCAGTTTCCGGACTGACCAGATAAGCCTGATCGCCCTTGGTACCGGTACGTCCGGCAAAGTTGCGGTTGAAAGTTCTTACCGAAACAGTATCCTGCGCCGGACTCTGCCCCTGCCCGATGCAAGGCCCGCAGCCGGTTTCCAGAATCCGTGCCCCGGCGGCGATCAAATCAGCCAGCATACCGTTGCGGGAAAGCATTTCCAGCACCTGACGGCTGCCGGGAGCAATGGCAAAAGTCACATCGCTGTGTACCCGACGGCCCTTGAGAGCAGTCGCCACCATCGCCAAATCCCGATAACTGCTGTTGGTGCAGCTGCCGACAATGACCTGACCGACTTTGATCCCGGACAATTCCCGGATGGTCTTGATATTGTCAGGGCTGGAGGGACAAGCCGCCATGGGTTCGAGTTCATCCAACGCAATTTCGATGACCTGATCATATTCAGCATCCGCATCAGCTGCCAGCGGGGTAAAGACTTCTTCACGCTTTTGCGCTTTAAGAAATTCCCGGGTGCGTTCATCGGATGGGAAAACCGACGTCGTTACGCCCAATTCAGCCCCCATATTGGTGATAGTGGCCCGCTGCGGCACGCTCAAAGTTGCCACGCCGGGACCGAAGTATTCGGCCATAGATCCAACGTTGCCCTTGGTGGTCAAGATGCTCAACACCTTGAGGATAACATCCTTGGCTGCGCACCACGGCTTGAGTTCACCGGTAAGTTTGATCCCGACGACTTTGGGGTAAGGCATATTAAAGGGCTGTCCGGCCATGGCCAGAGCCACATCCAACCCGCCGGCACCGATCGCCATCATGCCGATACCGCCGCCGGTGGGAGTGTGACTGTCGGACCCCAACAGCGTTTTCCCCGGCACGCCAAAGCGTTCCAGATGCACCTGATGGCAAATGCCGTTGCCCGGCGGCGAAAAACGCACGCCCTTGCTGGCGGCAACGCTCTGCAAATAGAGGTGGTCGTTGCGGTTTTCGGGGCCGCTCTGAAGCATATTGTGGTCAACATAGGATACGGAGAGTTCGGTCTTGACCTTGCTGGTCTTCATGGCTTCCAACTCCAGATAAGCCATGGTTCCGGTTGCATCCTGAGTCAACGTTTGATCGATTTTGATCGCCACCGGCTGACCGGGGATTTTTACTCCGGCAACATAATGCGCATCGATAATTTTTTGTACAACGGTACCTTTTGCCATAATAAACTAACCTTTCTTAAAAGTTAAAAAGAATTTTCTTGGGTTGGAAATTTTTGTTCTTTAACATCTTGCACATATTCCTGAAATGCTTTGAGCATAATATCGTGCAAATTGCAATACTTTTTGGCATGGCGCGGCACAAAGCGGTCAAACAACCCTAAAAGATCGTTGCAAACCTGCACCTGACCATCGGTTCCGGCACCGGCGCCGATTCCGATAGTCGGAATATTGACCTGACTGGTTATAGCTTCGGCCACCGCCGCAGGGATGCACTCCAGCACCACTGCAAACGCTCCGGCCTGCTCAAAAGCTTTGACTTCTGCCAGCAATCTGGCCGCTTCATCTTCCGTGCGTCCGGCCACCCGGTAGCCGCCGGCGGTTTGAATATGCTGCGGCATCAATCCCACATGAGCCATAACGGGTATACCGGTACGAACCAGCTTTTCCACCAGCGGAACGATCTCAGCGCCCCCCTCAAGTTTAACGGCGTCGCAAGCGGCTTCTTTGATGTATCTGCCGGCATTGCGTACAGCTTCGTTCACATCCAGCTGATAGCTCAAAAACGGCATATCGCCAACAATAAAAGCCTGAGGCGCCCCCCGGCGCACCGCTTTGGCATGGTGCAAAGATTCATCCAAAGTCAGCGGCAAAGTATTTTCATACCCCAATGCAGTCATGGCCAATGAATCGCCGACCAGCAGCATATCCACTCCGCTGGCGGCAGCAATACCGGCACCGGGAGCATCGTAAGCAGTGACCATAACGATTTTTTCGTGGTTGGCTTTCATCTTGCGAAAACTCGCCACTGTTAATTTACGTCTTTCCATAAAACCAGACACCTCCAGAATATTTTATATGCAAAGGAGTGATTATCACTCAAAAAATACTTGCAATAATCGTTTTCAGTATTATTATATATAATATATCACAACTTTTGCGTTTCGGAAAGTATTATTATGAGAAAAGACAAAAAGAAACGGCTCGAACGGCTGTCAGAACGCCGCTTTGAACGCAAGCAACAGCGCAAAAAACAGCTTATCCAAGTCAGCATCGGTAAACTGCTGACCGGAAAAATTTCCATAAATCCCGCCGGATTCGGTTTTGTCCGGGTGGTTTCTGACGATGAAAATACTCCCGTCAAGGACTGCTTTGTACCGGCCAAGTATCTATCCGGAGCCATGCACGGCGACACGGTGCGGATCGTTCAGCTGCCGCCGGACCCACATTTTGATAACGGCAAAAACGAAAACTCCGCCTGGCAGGTGCTGGAAATCGTCCGGCGGGCCCGGGAAACCCTCGTGGGAGTTATGATCTCTTACGACCGGGTGCGGCCGCTGGATAAACACCTGCCGGAAGATATTCTGCTGGCCGGGAATCTGCACGGAGCTAAAAAGGGCGATTGGGTGGAGGTCAAGCCGGATTATGATGGATTGCTGAAACCCCGGCGGCGTGTCAGTCGCAAAAGCATCACCCGCCGTCTGGCGGGGATCACAGCCACGGTGGTACGCCGTCTGGGCCAGGCCGGAGTGATCCAGGCTGATTTGGACGCTGTCTGCATAGAGTACAATCTGCCGGAATTTTATACTCTGGAAGAAGAAGCCATGGCCGAAGCTATCGAAGTGCGCACTATAAAACGCAGCGATATGCGGGAACGTTTTACCCTGACCATCGATCCGTTTGACGCCAAAGATTACGATGATGCCATCAGTCTGGCTCCGGGCTCCACCCCCGCAACCGTGGAAGTTGGGGTGCACATTGCTGAGGTTGCCGCCTGGATACCACCGGGATCGTATTTTGATAAAAAAGCCGGTACCCGTGGTTTTACTGCTTACCTGCCCGGCCGCACGATCAACATGCTGCCCAAAGGTTTGACAAAAAAAATCAGCATGACCGAAGGCGTGGATTCCATAGCGCACAGCGTGATTCTGGAAGTGGAAAAAGCCACCGGCAAGATCGTTGCCGCTGAGCGCAAACACACCCTTATCCACGTTAATAAACGTCTGGACTACGACACAGTGCAAAAGTTTTTTGACGATGGCAAAGCTCCGGACGACTGGAGCGATGAATTGCAGAGCAATTTAAGCAGTTTGCAGCAAATAACGCAAAAGATGCGCCATTACCGCCAGCAAACCGAACAATTCCTTGACTTGGAAATTCCGGAGATCCGGGTGATCTGCGATGAAGTCAATAATAAGATTCTGGGCTTGGAAAATCATCTGCAGCGGCCATCCGAGCAGTTGGTCGAAGAGTGTATGCTGGCGGCCAACAGTATTGTTGCTGCTGAATTGACCGCCAAACATATTCCCGGATTGTTCCGCATCCACCCGGAACCGGAATTGGAAAAACTGGAGGAATTTTCGGCACTCTCCGAAAGCGCATTCAACATTCCCGCCGGTGATCTCTCCAGCCGTCAGGCCTGCAAAAATTATTTGCACAACCTGCCGGATACACCTGCTAAAGCTCCGCTGTTGAATGCGTTTTTGCGGTCGCTGCCCCGGGCAAGTTATCAGGAAGAACCGGCTCTGCATTACGGTTTGGGCAAAGTGCTTTACAGCCACTTTACCAGCCCGATACGGCGCTACTCCGACTTGCTCATCCACCAGCAGCTGTGGGCATTTGACGAACATCAGGCGCTCAAAAGCAACAAAACCATGCAAGGCTGGGGCGAAACGCTTTCGGAATTGGAAAACAACAATGACGATGCGTATTTTGCCGCCAGCAACCGCATGAAATTAAGATATTTGGAAGAAATGCTGCTCGCCGGCAAAGAAAATATCCACCCTGCCTTGATCACCAAAGTGACCAATTCCGGAGCAGTTATTGAACTGCCGGATCTTGGCATACAGGGGTTTGTGTATGCCGGCGACCTGCCCGGCGGACATCGCAGCGAAGAAAAAGCATTGAGCGATTGCCACATAGGCAAAGTTCTGACCGTAGCTCTGGACGAAATAGACTTTGTAAAAGCCACCGCAACGTTCAGAAGCATACGTCCTCGCCAATGATCCACCCCGCTATAAAAACGCTCGGGCCGCTGCTCAACGCAAAAGTTCTGCAGCGGCCCGATTTTTTTTATTTGAGGCGATTTCAAAAGTCATTCAGAACAAAGGCAAATAGCAAAACCACAGCACGGTAAAAGGTAGTTTAAGCTCTGCTACCTGTAAGGCAACACTCGAAAACGCTCCTTTTACCGGGCGCAGGTTAGGCCTTTGACGACTTTTGAGGACTTTTTTAATTACCTCATTTAACTGCTTTTTTATATCAACCTTCGGCAAAGCCGCCGGTCAATGACGTATTAATGATCGTTTGGGTACCCCGGCTCGTTGTTGATGGCATCAGCGGTGCAAACATCATTGCTTTGACTTCCGGAACCAGCTCTTTATACACATTGGCATTTTTACTGCTCAACAACGGGCGATTGAGCTTGCGCAGTCCCAACGTACCGGCGATCCAAGAGTTTGTCCAGCCGGTTTCCACACACCATGGGCCCCAGCCGGAGTCGGAAGCACTGCCGAAAAATTCCCACAGATCGTAGTCAAATCCCCGCAGCCATGCTCCATCCAGATACTTCTGCTCGCTGGAAACAGCCTGGATCCGGCAGAAAAATTCCGCCATGCCGTCCACCGCTGCTTTGTAGCGGGGATTGCCGGTTGCCATATACGCTTCGTGCAGGCCCGGGAAAGCGTAATTGACCGAGTAGAGCAAATCGCAGGCCGGATCGCCGTTGAACTGTACCAGCGCAGCTTCGCCACGGCCGTGATCAGCATTGCAGGAAGGCGCCGGATAATGCCCGAGTTCCAATTTGCCCATAACTTCAGGCGCAGTATGATATTCATTGAGTTTATCGATAAAGTAATTGGCCACCTTGTCCAGCCACGCCCGATGTTCCGGAGTATCATCAACTTCCACCAGCATGGCAAACGGCAGCAGGATTCTGGCCCAATCGCCGGTTGCTCCGTTCTGCCAGTAAAAATCCGGGAAGCATTTGTTGGCTTCCTGCATGGCAGCGATGGCGGAATCCAGAAAATCCCGGTCGCCGGTAAGCTTATATAACTGGCAGTTCAAAGCCCAATGCCACGCCTGATAATGCGGATGGCATTTTTCGTAATTATTTTCCCGGTAATATTGCCAGGTTTTGCCCTGAAAACTTTCCGGCTGCAGCAAGCTGGGCGTGCGCAATCCGTTGGGGCCGGTAGTACGCAACAGCGAATATCCCAACTGCAGGATTTTTTTGGCATGCTGCGGATCTTCGAGCAAATCTTCAGATAATATCGCCCCCAGTGCCGCCCGGGAGTTATCATCGCCGTAGATCGAGCGGTTGCTGTCGTCAAAAAAGAGCGAACCGTAAGTTTGGCTGGCCGGGCAGCAATCCCGCACTTTGGGCGTATCGAGCATGGTTTTGATCAAACCTTCGGCCATTTCCCGCCCGGCCCGTTCACGATTGATAATGTAATCCAATGCCCCGACTGCCGAACATTCGCCCAGACAGTCGCCCCGCAGCGCCGGCATGATCCACTGCCGGCCGGTCACATCAATTATAGATGTGCAGCCTTCAAAAACGCCCAGCGAACCGTGATGATTGTAGATCATTTCGCGATAGAACCATTCAGCATTGCGATTGAAAGCGTTATCTTCAAAATTTTCCGGCAAAGTCTCCTGCGCCTGATAAGCCGGATGCACCGGCAAGGTGTATTTGATCGGAATTATCTCAGCACTGCCGCTCAAAAACGCCAGCAGTTTGCCGATCACCACCTGCCAATCCACTGCCGGGGCAAACCGGCTGCCGATAAAACTGGCCAGCGGCGTAACCGCTATAAGAATATTCGAGCAATCCGGAGCTTCAAAAAGCACCGGCATTTGCTCGGCATCTGCCAATCCGAAACACGCATCCCGATACCCCGCCACCCGGGCTGCCACCAAATGCGCCTTTACCGGAGCAGTCACTTTGCGCAAAACAAAGTTGTGCTGCGTAAGAATACGGCAAAGCGGCAAAGCTTCTCCAAACCAGTCATCAGCCACGACTGAACGGGCCTTGAAACTGTCGGCGTAAAGTTCATCGCCAATATCCAATCCCGGATACTCTGCGGGGCACTCCAGCAGCACTTTAGCTTCGCCTTTCCGGGCTGCAGCGAGCACTTGCTCAAGCTCTTCCGGAGCGGCTTGACTTAAAAACTTCACATTATCCGGCAAAAAATCCACGATATCACTTTTCACCCGGGGGGTAAAAAGCTGTACCCAATAACCTTGCATAATCTTTGCTCCTGCGGTTTTATATTGTTATTTCCATTTCTGTATTATCGGCAAAATCAAGCACCCGATCTTCGGCGTTGCCATCAGCATCAATAACCTGACAGGCCACCTGCCCCTGCCCGTAAGCTATCAACTTATCTGCTTTGCTCTGCACAAAAAGATCGGTACCGGAAATCAACGCTTTGTTTCCATAGATCCTGACAAACTGCATATCCCGTTCCGGTACTGCCAATTCAAAACTCCATCCGGGAGTATGCACCATAACGGTCTTGCAGTTGCCTTTGACCGACCAATCGGTGTTGAGCAGCATCAGCAGCGCATCGGCCTGATCATCGGTATTGCGCCAATACGTCCAAAAGACTTCCCGGGAAGGATCTTCCACATAATGCTCCGAACGCACGCTGGCGGCTAACGCCGCAATCACTGCTGCGCTGAGTTTC
This sequence comes from Lentisphaerota bacterium, assembly GCA_015061575.1. Taxonomy (GTDB): domain Bacteria; phylum Verrucomicrobiota; class Lentisphaeria; order Victivallales; family Victivallaceae; genus SIG78. The sequence goes on along the minus strand of SUWF01000016.1, from coordinate 24,935 downwards.
TGGAATTTTTCGTGCCCGGGATATGCCCACAAAGTAAGCGTGTAGACCCAGCCTGCGCCCAAACGGTAACGCACCAAAAGCGGCGCAGCGGTCGAAGCATCATAAATCACCACTTCCGCTCCAGCTAAATCAATATCTGCCGCAAAGCCCAAATCATCTTCGTTGACATCATCATTTGGGGCGGCTGAGAGTTCCACTTCCGGAAAATCTTCCCGCCATGCGCAGTTCCACTGGCCGGAATATTTTGCGCCACGCCCTTTGACTTTGATACCGCAAGCCGCACTCAGATCGCCGCCGTTCCACAAAGCCAAATCGTTGAAATCTTTGAGGAAATCCCGTTTGACATGCGTACTGAACTGCGGGATGCCGGTCAGCAGGATACCGCCTTTTTGGACAAAACCGGCAAGTTTTTCCCAGTCAGCATCTTCACAGGTGTGCCAGCCCAGATTGAGCAGGAGTTTATACTGGTCAAAGTATTCAGCAGCCGCTTCAACCGGTACTTCATCAAAGTCACCGTAGGGCGAGCCCGAAAAGAAAAAGCGGCGTTTGTCATATTGCTGCCGCAGCGGCTGCGTATTGGCCCCCGGCATGAGTACGTCCAGCAGCTGGCGGCATTTTTCCGGCTGTTTGTGGCCCCATTCCGGAGCCGGATTGCCGAAACGGCCCCAGACTGAATAATCCGGCGTTTGTTCGCAATCGCAGATAAAGCCGTTGAACGGAGCGGCGTAACGCCCTTCCAGAAAGGCAATATTGCGCACGCACTTGCCGCTGCGGGGATGGGTTTTGACAAATTTGTAAAACTCCCTTGTCATATCGCGCTTGCCCTTGGTCAAAGCATCGTCCCAGCTCTGGCGTTCTTCTTTGAAAAGCAAAAACAGACTGTCTTCTTCGTAGATCATATTTGCGCCCATGATCCACGGTTGGAAGATACTCAAATAATACTCGCCCAAATGAGTTTCAAAATAGGGTTGTTTGGGGTGATGGATGGCAATATGCACTCCCCATTCGCCGGAACTCAGAGCCTCTGCCGCCGGCCGGGCCTGACTCAAAAGGTGCATGGTGTGCGGCACCATGGTTTCGCTGCGGATAAAATCCGCTCCGGCCAGATAGCAGTAACGGTGTCCGCCGGAAGCATCCCCAAAGGCGCAGCGGCCGCCGGCGTTGTGCGCCCGGTCGATTTCGATCTTCAAATACTCCATATACTTTTGGCTGGCTTCCTGCATATCCTGCGATATATAGGGTTCCTGCGGGTCAAAAGCGTACACCGCTCCGGGGTATTCGTGACGCCCGACGTAATGGATGTATTCTCCGGCACCTTTGATCAGTTCGCCGCCGTCAAAGTCCGTAGCCGCTTCCACCCAAATGCCATGTTTGCGGCAAAACTCCGCCCAACGGCTCAGCAAAGCTCCGTCGATTTTCCGGGGAGCCCGGTTACCGGCACCATAGCAGCCGACTGCATAATAAAAGGAGCGGAAAACCACCAGATTAGCCAGCTGAGTACGCCAGGTATAATCCAGCAGCCAATCCATAAAACCGTTATCGTCATGCGGCACAATGGTCATATCGTAACCGACCGTCACCGGAATATTTTCGCTCCCCAGCGCGTAAACTTCGCCAATAACGCTCCGGGAACTGCTGGTGAAAATTTCCACATTGCGTCCCGGCTGCTCCAGCTTGAACTCAAACTCATTCCAGCCGGCAGCAACTTCCAGCGCAATTTCTCCACTGGGCGTCTGCACGGCAACTTGATCGCTTTTTACCGCAAAGATCCGGCCGATGATCTTTTCGCCGACCAATGCCCATTGCGGCAAACTCAACTGCAAGTGGTTATAACCGCAACGGCTGAAAACTGCTCTGCTGATCAACAGATAACCATCTTTGTGGGTATTTTCAAGCGTGATCACATGCTTGCCCGGCGCCGCAGCAAAGCGAACCCACACATCTTCGAGCATCTGCATAAAAGTATCGTGCTCCCGGAAAAAGTGGGTGACCTTTTTGCAAAAAACTCCATCAACATAAATATTTATAGTAAAGTCATCATGAAAAACCTGCTCATCACCCGGCGTATACCCCGATGGCGGAGCTGCCATGGCCGCCAGATGCAGCAGCGTTTCGTTATAATCAAATTTATCCGGGGCAATTTCCAGCGGCAGATCGACTTTAGCGCCCGGAGCCAGCCATGCCGTCGGCATCCGCATCCAATCATGCAGCGGCAGCTGAGTAAGATCTTCAGCTTCAAACACAGTCTGCCCTGCCGCCGGAGCCGGGCGGAACCAGAGATACCCGCTGCGGGTAACGATCACCGAGCAGCCCAGATATTTGGGACCGACCGGAAAAACGATCCGGCCGTCCTCAATGATGCTTTGCGCCGAAAATTCAAAACTGCCGCTGCGGGTAACCAGTTTAAAAACAGTATCTTCGTTGACTTCAGCAATCACCCGCACTCCGGCCATGCCCCGGCGGGTGCGGCTTTTCCAGCTGTTATCGGGCAATACAGTTTCCCTGGCGCAATGGCCGGGACCGAACCAGATCACCGGATACTCAAGCTGGCGCAATTCTGCAATTTTTCCGTTACAGCACTCCAAATGGCCATCCCATTCAAAAAACGGGTGATAATGACGCCGCGAATACAAATACAAATATCCCCAGTCGATTCTGAAATCCAACTGCATATTTTCCTCCAACCACTAAAAATACAAAAGTGTCGTGTGTTTATCCGTATTTGGTAAATAATACACCAGAATCCTTAAAAAGCAACTTTTTCAAGTATCAAAAAGCAAAATAAACGGTAAGCCACTTGCATTTTTTCAAATAAGGATTATTTTAAAAGGTAAACTATTTAATCATATTAAACATTTAACCTGATAAACAAAAATATTCTCTGGAGTCATTATTTGTGAAAACTACCGACCCCCAACCGCACGAAAATGTGTGGCGCAATGTGCTTCGTCTGGCCGACCGTTTGAGCAGTTCCGGGATCACTGATTGTGACCTGCCCAACCGTTTGCCGCTCTCGCAGCTGCGGGTCATCGGCGTGATTTACGACCGGCACCCTCAAGGCGTCATGCTCAAAGAAATCGCCGATGAACTGAAGTTGACCCCGGGAGCGATCTCGCAAACCGTGGATACTCTGGTCAAAGAAAATATTGTGGAACGTACCACCAGCCCCACTGACCGGCGCGCTATATTGCTGCGGCCGACAGAATCAGGTTTGGCGCTCAAAGAAGAACATGGCCGCAGAATCGAAAACGTCATGCAGGCTATATCCTGCGGAATTTCCGCTGAAGAATTTGCCGTATTTCAATCAGTTTTAGAGCGATTACTGGAACAAATCAGCAATTTGCCCCAACAATCAAAATAAAGACAAAATAAAAGATATTTATAAGGAGGAGAAGATTATGAAAAAAATCATGTTCACCGCTGCTTGCGGTATGCTTATTGCCGGAGCAGTCAACGCCGCCCCCGGCGGGATGCCTGCTCCCGTTGTCAAAGCCGGGAAAGTCGTCGCTCAGGATAATGTGGAAGTGCGCCGTTACTCCGGATTGGTTTCCGCTCCGGCCGTGGTCCAGCTGGTGCCCCGGGTTTCCGGCGAACTGCTGAAAGTCGGATTCAAAAACGGTGACTATGTACGCAAAGGCCAGATGCTTTATACCTTTGACCGCATCCGCTATGATGCTGCGGTTAAAAGTGCCGAAGCTAAAATCGCTGAGTGCAAAGCCCGTTTGGAATACGCCCAAAACAGCTACAACCGCGCCCACTCGCTTTACGGTCAGAACGCCGCCAGTAAGGACTCGCTGGAAAATACTTTGAGTTCGCTGGAAGCCTACAAATCCAGTTTGCTCGCTGCCGAAGCGGCATTGATCACCGCCAAAGATGACTTGGACAACACCGTAATCACCGCTCCGATGGACGGAGTTATCGGGGTAACCAATTACACTGAAGGTAATTACATAACTCCCACCTCGGGCTTGCTGGCCACCATCAATCAGGTGACGCCGATCCGGGTGCAGTTTGCCATGAGCAACCGGGACTTTCTGCAGATGTTCGGCACTTTGGATGCTTTGAAAAAAGAAGCCCGGCTTTCTTTGAAGTTGGCCGACGACAGTAAATTTGAAGAAATCGGCACTGTGGCATTTGTGGACAACGCCGCTAACCGCCGTACCGATACCATTCAAATTTACGCTGAATTTCCCAACAAACAATACAAACTCATCCCCGGCTCCACCGTTTCGGTAATGCTGGAACGCAAGATTGCCGCCAACTGCCCGGCCATCACCCCCTCAGCCGTGATGCACGACAGCAAAAATGCTTACGTTTATGTGTTGGATAAAGCCAACAAGGTCAGCCGCCGGGATGTCAAACTCGGCAGCGAACGGGGCAAATTCGTGATCGTGGATAAAGGTCTTAAAGTTGGCGAAACGATCATTGTTGACGGTACTCACAAGGCCCGCCCCGGCTCGACGGTGGAATTGGCCAAGTAAGTTAATTGAGGAGCAGCTCTGATGTTTTCCAAGATATTTATTGAACGGCCACGCTTTGCGATGGTCATTAGTATTGTATTTGTGCTTATGGGGATCATGGCAGTTACCCAGCTGCCGATTGCCGAATATCCGGAAATCGCCCCGCCGCAGATTTCGGTAACGACCAACTACGCCGGTGCCAGTGCGGGGGTGGTGGCCGATACCGTAGCCATTCCGATCGAAGATGAACTCAACGGGGTGGACGATCTGCTCTATTTTTCCAGTACCTGCGACAACCTCGGCAACTACAGCTGCGCCGTGACCTTCAAAAGCGGAACCGATTCCGACATGGCCATGGTCAACGTGCAGAACGCCCTCAAACGGGCCGAACCCAAGCTGCCGGATGATGTCAAACGCGTGGGCGTAAACGTAGACAAACGTACCGGCGACATGCTGGCGGTGTTTGTATTTATGACCGACAAAAGCAATATGTCGGTTATTGAGTTGAACAACTATGTAAACACTACCATTAAAGATCCGATTTCCCGTATTGACGGGGTGGCGGCGGCGGAAGTCATGTCCGCCCAGGTATTCAGTATGCGTATCTGGCTGGATCCCATCCGTATGGGCGGCTTGAGCGTATCGACTGACGAAATCATTGCGGCGGTCAAATCGCAAAACATTCAGGCGGCCGCCGGTACTATCGGTTCCGAAAACTCCAGCGATTACATCGAATACAAACTTAACGTACAGGGCCGTTTGAAAAACGCCGAAGAATTCGGCAATATCATCGTCCGCAACGACGGCAACGGCAATCTGATCCGCCTCAAAGACATAGCCCGGGTGGAGCTGGGGGCCAAGGAATACGCCGGACACGGCTGGTTCAACAATGGCGAAGCAGTCGGTATGATGATCTACCGCTCCAGCGATGCCAACGCTTTGAAAACTGTAGAACAGGTCAAAGCTGAAATCAAACGGCTCAGCCAGCGTTTTCCGCAAGGTGTAAGCTACACTACAGCGTATGACCCCACGGAATTTATTGTTATTTCTTTGAAAGAAATCATCACTACTCTGGTGATTGCACTGTTGCTGGTGGTGGTAATTACCTGGATTTTTCTGCAGGATTGGCGGGCAACGCTGATCCCGTCACTGGCGATCCCGGTAGCTTTGATGGCAACTTTTCCGGTGATGCTGGCTTTGGGCTACAGTATCAACGTATTGACCATGTTCGGGTTGATCCTGGTAGTAGGTTCGCTCTGTGACGACGCTATCGTGGTGGTGGAAAACTGTCAGGCCCTTATGCAGCGTGAAAAACTTTCCGCCAAAGAAGCTGCCCTCAAGAGTATGCAGCAGATCACCGGGGCAATTATTGCCACTACGCTGGTGACCGTGGCGTGTTATGCGCCGCTGGCGTTCTACGGCGGGATGGTGGGGACTATTTACATGCAGTTTGCTGTGACCATGTGTATATCGCTGTGCTTCTCCACTATTGTGGCGATGACGCTCAGTCCGGCATTGTGCGCACTTCTGCTGCGTCCTCCGGCAGAAAAACCGGCCAGGATCTATGCCCCGTTCAATGCTGTGCTGGACGCTTCCCGCAAAGTGTATTTGTTTGGGGTCAAACTGCTGGTACGCCGGGCACTGCTTACGCTGATCATCTTCGGTATTGTGCTGGGCGGCATCTGGTTTATGAATAAGCAGATCCTGAGTTCGTTCCTGCCGACCGAAGACAAAGGTGCAATTCTGGTCAACATCGACCTGCCGCCGGGGGCCACGCTGGCCCGTACCGAACAGGCGTTGTTTGAGTTTCGCGACAAGGTACTCAAAGTTGATGGCGTTCAGAGCGTGCTGATCGGTTCCGGTTTCAGTATTCTTTCCGGCCGGGCCGAAAACGCCGGTATCGCTATTGTAAAACTTGATCACTGGAAAGACCGTACCACTCCGGATAAGCAGCTGGGAGCATTGAATATGAAAATTCAGGGCGTTGCCCGTACCATTGCTTCGGCCCAGATCCTCTGCTTTACCCCGCCGGCCATCATGGGGCTGGGGGCCACCGGTGGTGCTACATTCATGCTCTCCGGCGAAGGGGAAATCACGCCGACGAACCTTTTCAATCAGGCCATGGATACTGCCGGCAAGATTTCAGCTGATCCCAAGACGCTGTATGCTATTACCACTTACGATGCCAACACTCCGCAGCTTTACTTGAATATTGACCGCGACAAGGCCGAAACGCTCGGTTTGACTGCCAGCAATATTTATTCAAGTTTGCAGAGCCAGCTGGCCAGTTTCTACATCAACGACTTCAACATTCTGGGCAACAGCTTCTATGTCAAGATCCAGAGCAATGCCGAAAACCGTTCCACGATCGATGATCTTAAAAACATCCAGATCCGCAACAGCTACGGCGAAATGGTGCCGTTGAGCTCGGTCGGTGAACTCAGCTTCATGGTCGGCCCGCGCCGTATCCAGCGGTTCAACAAGCTTACCTCGGCAGAAATGAACGTTCAGGGTAAGCCCGGAGCTTCCACCGGGGATTTGATCCAGATCATCGAAAAGATTGAACTGCCCCGGCAGTACCATATTGAATGGACCGGCATGAGCTATCAGGAAAAGGAAAACGAAGGTCAGCTGGGCAAGCTCATGATGCTGGCGATCATATTTGCATACCTCTTTCTGGTGGCCCAGTATGAATCCTGGACGATTCCGGTGCCGGTGATGATGTCTGTGGCATTTGCCAGTTTGGGGGCATTGCTCGGGCTTTGGCTGACCGGCGAAACCATGAGTATTTATGCTCAGCTGGGGATGGTTATGTTGATCGGCTTGACTGCCAAAAACGCCATCTTGATGGTGGAATTTTCCAAGCAGGAGCGTGAACGCGGCCTCTCGATCACCGAAGCCGCCATGCGGGGCGGCGACCTGCGTTACCGTGCGGTGCTGATGACGGCGTGGAGCTTCCTCTTCGGGGTGTTCCCGCTGGTGATCGCCAGCGGTGCCGGGGCGGCCAGCCGTCAGGCTATCGGTATAACCACCTTCTCCGGTATGCTGCTGGCAACGGTGGTGGGGATCGTGTTTACACCGGCTTTGTATGCGGCATGTCAGCGGCTGCGTGAATTCATCAAATACAAAGTTTTCAAAGGCACCAAACCGGATTACATGCTCAACGATACTCCGGAAGCTAAGTAAAACTTATATTCAACGTACCAGCGGAACAAACATTTGTGCTTGTTCCGCTGTTTTTTTACCCGTAAAACAATAAAAAATACTGTCAGAAACAATATAATGGAACAAAAAACACAAAAAATCAGTATTTTTTTTATTTTTTCAGAATTTTTTATTTGCTAATTCAATAAGCTTGTATTATATTCCGCAGTGAGCTTGAGTTTGAACTAAAAAAATGGGACTTATATGGACAACGTCAGTAACGCCAAAACCTCCGGTAAATTTCAGGATTTTGTCAACGCTTCTGCCATAATCTGCCGCAGCAGTGCAGCAACTTCCGAAAACATCATCAATGAACTTATTGAAGTTGCAGTCAAAAACAATCCGCAGCTGGATATTGAAAGCGTCCGCAAAGGTGTTTTTGAACGCGAAGCAATGTTTCCAACCGTAATTGCGCCCGGATTGGCCATGCCGCACGCCCGGGTCAGTAATCTGGATAAACTGATCGTTGCCTTGGCTACGATCCCACAAGGCGTTCGTTTTGGCTCTGAAGAAGATGGCGAAAACGTCAAAGTCGCTGTGCTGGTGCTTTCTCCGGCCGACAATCCGACCATGCACTTGCATGTGGTTTCGGCTCTGGCCCGGGAGTTCAGCGATTTGAGCAAAATCGACCAGCTGGCGGAGTTGAACAGCATTAACGATATTGTCGGATTTTTCGGCATCATGCCGATGCGGTTGCCCGATTACCTCAAGGTTGGTGATCTGGCCAACGGGATCGGGCCGATATTGCTGGCCGATGACAGTCTGGCATTTGCGTTCCGCAAATTCGCCGAATCCCGTTCCGCCAAACTGCCGGTCATGGATAACGAAGGTTCACTTCTGGGTGTGATCATGCTGGAAGACATCTTGCGTTACAATCTGCCGAAAGATCTGCTGCTGGCCGAAGACTGGACTGCGTTGTACAACTTCCAGCCTTTTGCCAAGATGCTGGCGGCAGCCGATCAGATCAAAGTCAGCGATATAATGCAAAGCGACTGCGAAAAAGTATGCGAAGATCTTCCGGCCGGTGATCTGGTCAAGATATTTTTGAATACCCACGCCCGTGAATTGCTGGTAGTGGACAGCCAGGGGCGTTTGCGCGGTGAAATAACCATGCGGGATTTCTGCGCCAAGATCTTCTGGGAATAAGATTCTAACGCATTGCGGAGCTATCATGAAAAGATTCTGTACTGCAGCGGTATGTTTTTTTATCGTTTTATCTTTGTGGGCCAAAAGCCTGCCGGTCAGCGGCAGCTTTGATTGGATGCGGGCCCAAAGTGTAGCCAGCGGGATCCGGCTCAAAGATTTTACTTACAACAAACCGCGTCCCCTTAAAGTCTACGCAGTGCGGATCGACCTCGCCCATCCGGATATTTATCTGGTGACCAATCAACGCGATAAAGATTGGGGACAGGCAATGCCCGACTATCCGCAAATGAAGATCCAGACCCGACGCACCCGGGTGTACGACTTTATGCAAAGCTATCAGCGCAGCGGTCAGGATATGCGTCTGGCCGTCAACGCTTCTCCCTGGCGGCCGTGGACCAAACCGTTTACGCACAAGTACGCCGGCAGCATCGGATTGATGGTTTCCAACGGCACTGTGGTGGCGTTGCCCAAAAAGCGCACGGTTCCGGCGCTGGTGGTACGCAAAAACGGTAAAGTTGAGCTTATAAAGTTCAAAGAAGGCGATAAAACCAGCGATATACAGCTGGCTCTGTCCGGCTTTGAAATCGTCCTGCAGGATGGCAAGCAAGTCTGCAACAACAAAATAGTGCTGCACCCCAGAACATTTTATGGACTTTCCCGGGATGGCAGCAAGTTGTATCTGGTGATCGCTGACGGCCGCCAGAAAGATTACAGCGAAGGCATGGCGCTCTGCGAAGGCGCCCGGTTTCTTAAATATCTGGGTGCGGATGACGGCATAAATATGGATGGCGGCGGATCGACTACGCTGGTCACTGGCAGCAACGGCAAAGCCGAGGTGGTAAACACACCGCCCGGCGCCGGACAAGCCGACAAAAAAGATAAATACAAATATACCCGCAAAGTCGCCAACAGTCTGGGGGTCTGTTTGCGCAAAAAACAAAAATAACTACTCAAAGCAGGCGCTCTTTTGACCATGAAAAAATGTGCAGCTATTCTGACTGCCGGCGGTGACAGTCCGGGACTTAATGCAGCAATCCATGCAGTTGGCCGGGTGTTATTGCGATCCAATTACCGCCTGCTGGGCTTTATGGATGGCTTTGAGGGCATAGCATTTGACCGTTTTGTTGAATTGACCGACAGCGAATTAGCCGGCATATTGACCGCCGGAGGTACTGTATTGCGCACCAGCCGCCATAAACCCAACAAGATGCCGCTGGGCAAAAAACAGCTGGATATGACCGGAAATATTGTGGAAAATTACCGCAAACACCAGCTGGAAGCATTGATTTGCATCGGCGGCGGCGGTACGCATAAAAGTGCAATGATGCTGAAAAAAGCCGGCTTGAATATCATTACTCTGCCCAAAACCATAGATAATGACCTCAGCGGAACCGACAGCAGCATCGGCTTTGATACCGCATTGAACGTAGCTGCCAGCGCCATAGACAGTCTGCACAGTACCGCCAGCAGTCATAAGCGCATCATGTTAGTGGAGATCATGGGCCATAAAACCGGCTGGCTTACTCTGGGCAGCGGGATGGCCGGAGGAGCAGATGTAGTATTGATACCTGAACTGCCCTACAATATAGATAAAGTTGCCGAGGCATTGAAAAAGCGTTCCAGCAACGGGAAATTTTTCAGCATAGTCCCGGTCGCCGAAGGAGCAATCGACTGCGTTACAGCCGAACGGATAAAAGAACTGGAAAACGATATTGCCAGCTCCAGCGACAAAACCCGCAAGGCTGAGCTGAAAAATCAGCTGTCTGCACTGACTGCCTACAACCCTGCCCGTATCTTTGAACTCGCCCGTAAATTGGAAGAACTTACCGGGCTGGAAACCCGAGTAACGATCCTGGGTTATCTGCAGCGCAGTGGTACGCCCAGCTGTTTTGACCGGCTGTTGGCAACTCAACTGGGTTGCCGGGCGGCGCAGGCTGTTATCCAAAAAGAATTCGGCTGCATGATAGCTTACCGCAATGGCACAACCGAACTGGTGCCGCTGGAGGAAATTTCCGGCAAGCGGCAGGAACTTACCATCGATCACCCGTGGGTACAGTGCGCAATGGACTCCGGGATCGTCTTCGGTAATTGACCGGTTGTTTTTTCTCACTGATCATCTGCTTAATTTCTTGCAATACAATTGGAATACAATTGTATGCAACGCTTCGGGAAGCGATATTTTTTACATAAAAAACAAGCTTGTCTATTTGCAAAACGAGTTTTTTGTGCTATACTAAGATTGCGGCACCGTTTTGTTGCTGCAATTGTTTTTTCCTCTCAACAACCTCCCTGACGGATCAGTTATTAGAGAGGTGTTTTTTTTAATTCGGAGCAGAACACTGTTTCAACCAAGAAAGGATTTTTCAGGAAATGATGTCATTCTGGGATTGGATGATCGTAATCATCCCGACACTGTTTGTGTTGGGTATGGGGATGTATTCGCGCAGGTACCTGCGTGATGTAACGACTTTTCTTTCTGCAGGGCGGGTTTGCGGCCGCTATGTTATTTCAGTCGGCGACATTGCGTCAGGATTGTCCATCCTCGGGTTGCTCAGCTATGTGGAAATCCACTACAAAACCGGTTTTGCCACCACATTCTGGACCTCTTTACTGCTGCCGGTCGGGGTGGTGCTTGGTTTGTTCGGCTACGTTACCTACCGCTTCCGGGAAACCAAATCCCAGAGTATCGGCCAGTTTCTGGAAATGCGCTACAGCCGCAATTTCCGTATTTTTGCTTCGGCTCTGCGCAGTATATCAGAAATGCTCGCCAATATGATCATGCCGGCGCTGGCGGCCCGGTTCTTCATCTACTTTCTTGATCTTCCGCACTATTTCACGCTGTGGGGGATTGAAATATCGACCTTCCATCTGGTTATGATCATCTGTCTGTTCATGGCTATATCCATTATCTGCATGGGCGGAGCCATGTCTATTATTATAACCGACACCATTCAGGGCTTCATCTGCTACCCCATGCTCTGCTTCATGGTCATTTATATTATGGTCAAGTTCCCCTGGAATGCCGAAATGATGCCGGTAATGGTTGACCGTGTTCCTGGAGAAAGTTTTATCAATCCAACTGATATTGCCAAACTGCGTGACTTCAACTTGTTTTCGCTGCTGCTGCTGCCGTTTGTGACTCAGCTGCTGCAGCGGGCCAGCTGGATCGGCGCCGGTTCATCTTCCACCGCCGCCCGCTCACCTCACGAACAGAAAATGGCCAGCTTGCTGGGTACCTGGCGTCAAGCGTTGGGCCAGATTTTCTATGTATTGATCGCCGTAGCCTTGCTGACCTTGCTCAACCATCAGAATCACTCTGAGCAGGCTCACGAAGTACGCTTGGAACTCACCCGCAAGATTTCGCATGAAATCGTGACGGATAAAACCATGCGCGAAAACGTGATCGCCGGGGTTCAGCAAATGCCGGTGCAAAAACACATCATCGGCCAAGATACCCCGCTGTCGGACAAAAGCAACATCGACACCCGCTATCTTGATACAGTAAAAAAACAGCTCACGGCTGAAAATGCCGATATCGGTACTCCGATTTATCAGAAGTTCCGCACCCTCTACTATCAATTGATGCTGCCGGTGACCCTGCGCAATATGCTGCCTTCCGGCATGATGGGTATGTTCTGTCTGCTGATGATCCTGCTGATGATATCGACCGACGACACCCGTATTTTCAGCGCCACAGTAACCGTCAGTCAGGACGTAATCCTGCCGCTGCGCAAGAAAAAACTTACCCCCCGTGAACACATGTGGATGGTACGTTTGGTAGCTATCGGTATCGGGATATTCTTCTTCCTCGGTTCCAGCTTCATGGCGCAGCTGGATTACATCGCCTTGTTTGTGGCGTTGATGTGTACCATGTGGCTGGGCGGCTGCGGCCCGGTGCTGATCCTGGGGCTTTACAGCCGTTTCGGTACCACCGCCGGGGCCTGGACAAGCTTGCTGACCGGTATGTTTATGGCGCTGGGCGGTATGGCCATCCAGCGCAACTGGGCGGGCGTGGTCTATCCGTGGCTGCGTGACAACAATTTGCTGGAAGGTGTCACCAATGTTCTGACTGCCCTCTCCCGCCCCATGATGCCCTACATCGACTGGAGCAACGTCGTGCAGGATAAATGCCCGATCAACAGCTATGAACTCTATTTCTTCACCATGATGCTTACGCTGGTACTCTATTGCGTGGTATCGTTCCTTACCTGCAAAGAGCCTTACAACCTTGACCGTATGCTGCATCGCGGAAAATATGCGTTGGATGGCGAACGCAACATCAAGAGTGATTGGTCTTTCAGAAACGTATTCAACAAGCTCATCGGCATCACACCGGAATATACCACCGGCGACAAGTTCATTGCCTGGAGCTACTTTGTCTACTCTTTCATCTATCGCTTCGGCTTGACCTTTTTGCTGGTGATCATCTGGAATGCGATCACGCCCTGGCCGATAGAATACTGGAGCTGGTACTTCCTGATCACCATTCTGATCGTTCCCGGCTTCATGGCGGCAGTCACGGCGGTCTGGTTCGGCATTTGTTCGCCGATCGACCTGGTGCAGATGTTCCGTGATCTGCAAACCCGCACGATCAACGAACTGGATGACGGCCGGGTCGAAGGCAACATGTCGCTGGCCGACAAAGCTCAGCTTGAAGCCATCGACCGTCAGGAAACTGACAACAAAACAGCTGAAGAAAATAAATAATTCTTCCAACTGACAATCAACCGGTTGAAGCAAAAACTTCAACCGGTTTTTTTATACAGTCATAAAAAGACCGGCAGCAATATCTACTGCCGGTCAATAGTTTTACAGTTGATTGAAACGGAGTTTTTATTCTTCCCAGGCCATATTGCCCATCAAACCATCGTTCATAAACACTGCTTTACAGCCGCCTTCCACCAGACAGCGGGCCGCAGTTTCGATGCGTTCCATGTGGTCAGGCAGATAGTTCGGATAATAGGGGAACGTATATTGCTCGTGACTGGCATAGTTAAACACTTCGGTACCGACCTTATCCGCACCTTCCAACATGCTGTTGATGCGCTGAGGCACATCTGCCAGCGGCACCAGATTGCAGCAGCAGCCGCCCAGCTTGCCGCAGGGACCAAAGAAAAACAGCCCCAAACCGGCATCATAATAAACGCCGTGCTTTTTAAGGTAGTTGCTTTCGTCTGCAAAACCGTAGTGCATACTCAATGCTTCGGTATCGCAAGCTTTGTCTTCGCCAGACGCCGAACGGGCCTGCACCGTGGTCATATTTCCACCCTTCTGCCGGTCGGCCAGACTGGGGCCGCCCATCACCCGTGCCCGCATGCTCGTGGAATAGCAGCGGGTTCCCCGGCGGATCATTTCCTGCGCAGCGACCGGATGGATATTGGCCCAATGAATAACTACCGGCGGGATGTAAGCAGCTTCTCCGGCAAAACGGTAAATTTCATTCTGCACTAAATCCCAATCACGTCCGAACTCTTCAGCAGTGGTTTCCAGATACGGCCGATCCGGAAATTCGCCGTAGCTGTGGAACGAAAACTTCAGCCAATCGGCGTTATCCATAAATTCCGAACGCCAGATATCGGGCATATCTTTGAGTTCAAAATCGTGGTGGTCGTTGTGATAAAATGTATTGAGCGTGACCTTCAAACCGTATTTGTCGTGGATCTGCTTCAAACCTGCCAGATAAAAGTGATCAAAAGCACTGCGGGGACGGTCTTTGGCTAAATCGGTAAAGAGAAAACTGTGATCATCAATGTAACAGCTGTAGCGCTTGAAGGATTTTTTATCCCACACCAGCGTCAACTCCTGCGAAAAAGTCCCGTAGGGTGTCGTAGAAGTGGCTTTTACCACATTGATCTTGGCAGTCAAATCGATTTCAGCTTCAAAATGCTGACCATCCATTTCGGCCTTGACACCGTTGACATAAACCGGATATCCGGAACTGGATATACCTTCGATCGTTACCCGCAATGCATTATTGCTTTCACAACCGTGGTTGTGATTAAGCACTGCGCCCTGACGGAAATTTGTAATTTCTACCATAAAAAATATCCTTTTAAAAAGTGATTTAATTTTGCTTATTATTTTTCCAGCGTAAAAGTAACCGGCCCGTCATTTTCCAGCGTAACGAGCATATCGGCTCCAAACTCTCCGGTGGCAGTTTCCACGCCAAAAGCCTTGACTTCTTCAATAAATTGTTCATAAAGCTTTGTCGCCTGTTCCGGCTTGGCCGCCGCATCGAATCCGGGTCGGCGGCCGTGAACAGTATCGCCATAAAGTGTAAATTGCGATACGATCAGCATTGCGCCATTCACATCCAGCAAAGAACGGTTCATCTTGCCGTTTTCGTCCTCAAAAATCCGCAACTTTACACTGCGGTCAGCCAGATACTTGACCGTATCCGGAGTATCGCTGTGGGTAAAACCGACCAGCGTCATCAATCCGCTGCCGATCTCGCCAATAACTTTGCCATCGACCTTTACACTGGCCGAGCGCACTCTCTGCACAATCAAACGCATTTAATGTCGAATCCTCTTTTATTTTACACCGCTGCGCCGTTTGCGGTTGGTTCCCATGATCGTGCGAATGATCCGGTCACGGCCGGTACTGATCCGCGCTTCGCCGGAAGACCCCAACCGCAACACCAGCTTATCATCCGGCGCATGGGTTACTTTGATATAGACCGGGTAGTAGACCCGCCCTGCCCGCTCCTGCGGCAATTCACTTATATACATTACTTCGCCATTGAAATAACCATATTCATAAATGCTGTACTGACTGGAAGCGATGCGTACACTCTGACCTTCTTCGATCTTGAAAATTTCCACTTCATCAATGTAGGCAATAAATTTGCGTCCGTTGCCGGCGGCAAACTGAATTACCGACATACCCGGCTCCACATAGGTACCGATCTTGGTCGGTATATAGGCGATCTGCCCATCCTCCGGCGCAATAAATAAATACTCCCGCCGCTTGTTGTTCAGTGATATAAGCTCATTGCGGCAGTTTTCGATCCGGGTCTTGAGCAGATCGATTTCTGCCTCTGCCCGGGCAATGATCTTGCCGGCTAAACCGCTGGAAAGAGTGGCGTAGTCATTCTGCAGTTTTTCCAATTCCATCTTATTGCGGCTGACTTCCATTTCATGCCGGTTGTAATCAAGCTCGGCGATCACGCCCCGTTTGCGCAAAGCTTTATAGGCATTGAGTTCCGCCTGACTGGTGGCCAGCCGCAGGCGGCTTTCTTCCAAAGCGATCTTGGTATGGCGGTACTCTGCCGGCAGCGGATCGTGTTTGAGCAGCTCCAGAGCGGCAAGCTTGACTGCCAATTCCGCCTCCAGTTCCCGGATGCGGTAGGTAACATTTTCAATAGCATCCTGCAAGGCGCTGGAATCCAGCTCCAGCATCACGGTTCCGGCTTTGACCATATCGCCATCCCGGAAATGCAGTTTGGCAATACGGCTTTTGACCGATGATTTCATATCGTAATTGCGCAGACCTTCAACCGTTCCCCGCCCGATGGATTCGTCGTTCATAGAAAAGATAAACGTTCCGGCAATCACTGCAATCATCACCACGACCAGTGCAATCACCAAACGCTGAATGATTTTTATCTGCCGCTGAAAATTCATCCGGCTGTCCAGATCGATAATCATTTTTTCACCTCCATTTCAGCGCCATCCAAAGCGGTCTGCTGCTGAATGGTATAAAGGTCGTGATAAGTACCATTACCTTGCATAAGTTCTTCGTGAGTACCAACTTCTTCGATTTTCCCGGATTTAAGCACAACGATCTGGTCGGCATTTTTGATCGTGGAAAGCCGATGGGCAATGATGATCGTAGTACGTCCTTCCATAAGGTTATCCAACGCGTGCTGCACCAGATACTCCGAAACTGTATCCAGGGCACTGGTAGCTTCATCCAATATCAGGATCGAAGGATTCTTCAGGATCGCCCGGGCAATAGCAATTCGCTGTTTCTGTCCGCCGGAAAGCGATGCGCCGTTTTCGCCGATAACAGTCTTGTATCCATGCGGCAGCATATTAACAAATTCTTCCACATTGGCCATTTTGGCAGCAGCAATGATCTCTTCATTGGTGGCATCTTTTTTGGCGTAAGCAATGTTTTCTTTTATGGTTCCGCTGAAGAGAAAAGGTTCCTGCAGCACCACCGCAACGTTGTTGCGGAATGAATCTTTGCCGTATTTGCGTATATCGATCCCATCGATCAGAATACGCCCGCTGCTGACATCATAAAAACGCAATATAAGATTGCCCAGCGTCGTTTTGCCGCAGCCGGACGGTCCGACCAAAGCGACTTTTTTGCCAGGTTCGATCGTCAGATCCAAATCTTTGATCACCGGCTGATCGTCATATTTGAACGACACACTGTCAAAGACGATACGTCCTTCCAGCTTGCCGGCCTTGATCGGATCCGGCACATCCTGTATTTCCGGTATTATGCGCATAAGCCGACCGATACGTTCCGCGCCGGCCAGCCCTTGCGATATGGTTGTTGAAAGCGTGGCAAAAATCGAAATCGGCCCCAAAAGACTGCCCACATAGCTGTAAAATGCCACAAACTCACCAATGGTCATAACCTGCTGCTGCACAAAGCGGATCCCCACCCCGATCACCAGAAGATAAGTGCAGATACTGAGCATGTCCGCCGCCGAGCCGCATATATTCCCCAAAAGATTCAAGCGCACCCCGATAGAAAGCGTCGGCCGCAGGCACTTGAAAAAGCTGCAGCACTCAGTGCGTTCCTGACCAAAGGATTTTACCACCTTGATACCGTTGATAGTTTCTGCCAGATTAGCCGAAATTTCTGACATTTTTTCCTGAAAAGCCTTACTGGTTTTCTGCAGTTTTTTGCGGAAGTAAGCAAAGTTGATAAAGTGCAGCGGTGCGATCGCCAGCACCAGAAAACCCAACTGCCAGTTGATGAACAGCAGCAATATAGATATGATTATAAGCATAAAGATCTGGTCGGCCATTCCCACGATAGAACCGACAAACTGCTGCAGCAGCCCGACATCGCTGATGACGTTGGAAACCACCTTCCCCGTCCGGTATTCTTCATAAAATCTCAACGAAAGGCTTTGCAGATGACGAAAAAGTTTGAACCGCACATCAACCATCACCCGGTATACCATATAAGAGCCCAGTATCCCGGCAATGTAGCGCACTACACAACGCACCGAATAGGTCGTCAGCATGGCGGCACAGAGAATAAAAAATAATCCGTAGTCAGCCGTGGGCAGGACGCGGTCGATAGCGATCTTGAGCATCCATGGCAAAGTCAACGCCAGCCCGGTGAAGATAATGTTGGAAACACAGGAAAAGAACATCAGCCCGCGATAGGGCCTCAAAAACGATCTGAGATTGAATTCTGCCATAGTTTTATGCTTACAGTTTTTTTCAATATGATCTTTCTCGCCGCCTCAAAAAAGCAGCAAACGTTGTATACTCAGTTTAAAATAACCTGAAAAAAACGTATTGCAATTATTAAATCAACTTTTTTCGATATTTTGTATCCGGTCTTCCGGGGATATGCTGAAAATGCATAAGGTGTGCAAAATTAGATAAAAAAATATTGAATTATACATTATGTGTGCTATATTACATGAATATGGATGGCGGAGAGTAAAATTTCAGCCATAAAAAAATAATGCAGCAGCCGAAAAAAACAGGTATTGTAAGAGTCAGGAATCAGGCCGCTGCGTCAAGAATAACCACTCAACCACGGAGGAAATATGAACGACAGCCGGAAAGTACCCAGATTGCCGTCAGTAAAACGCCTTCCGTCTTATCTGCATGAACTTAAACTGCTGCGCGACAATGGCCAGCAAATGGTTTCAACTACTCAACTGGCCCAAAAACTGGGGCTGGAAGCGATAATTGTGCGTAAAGATCTTGAACTGGCCGCATGTCCCGGAGCACCGGGAGTGGGCTACAGTGTACAAAGTCTGATAGCCGGGATTGAAAATTTTCTGGGCTGGAACGACGAAACGCCGGTTTTTCTGGTGGGGGTCGGCAACCTGGGTTCCGCCCTGCTCGGGTATCGTGGTTTTGCAGAATACCGCTTCAACATCGTTGCAGCGTTTGATAATGATCAAAACAAAGTCGGCACTGAAATCCACAACAAAAAAGTTTATCAC
Source organism: Lentisphaerota bacterium (assembly GCA_015061575.1). Classification (GTDB taxonomy): domain Bacteria; phylum Verrucomicrobiota; class Lentisphaeria; order Victivallales; family Victivallaceae; genus SIG78. Next base: position 5,972 of record SUWF01000016.1, on the reverse strand, counting down.
ATCAGTCAGCTTAAAGAAATGGCGCAAAAAATGCAGGTCAAGATCGCTGTTTTGAGCGTCCCCTGCGAACATGCCCAGGAAGCTGCCGGTTTGATCGTGGATGCCGGATTGAAAGCGATCTGGAATTTCACCAATACGCCGCTGGCAATACCCAAAGAAAAAGAGGTTGTGCTGCAGCGGGTGAATATGGCCGGAGATCTGGCCGAACTCTCAGTAAGACTGTCAGGCAAATTATTCAACGATACACCGGACATTTAATCAATAAAAAAAACAGTTTTTACCAGATATAAACCAATAAACAAAGGAAAGAACATGCAGGAATCCATGGAAAAGACCACGGCAATGATCGAACACTTTGCCGAAGTCAACCGAATTCTCCAGAAGCACAACTACAGTGCGGCCAAATTGATCCCGATTTTGCAGGAAACGCAGGAAGTCTACAAATGCCTTTCCAAAGAAGTGATCAGTTATGTAGCCACCAGCATTGGTGTACCTCCGGCCAAGGTTTACGGAGTGGCAACATTTTATGCGCATTTTTCGCTGGAACCCAAAGGCCGCCACATCATCCGTCTGTGCGACGGTACGGCTTGTCATGTCAAAAAATCCCATGGTATTCTTAATGCTCTGCGCAGCCATCTGAAGCTGGAAGGTGACAAGACCACCTCGGATGATTTTGCATTTACCGTAGAAACTGTCAGCTGCCTCGGAGCCTGCGGTTTGGCTCCGGTGATGGTAGTCGATGGCGAAGTCCACGGTCAGGTGGTTCCGGAACAGGCGGTGGCCCTGGTCGAAGAAATCAAGAAAAATGATGCCGCCGAAAATTGAGCTGCAGTACTGCACAAACAAGGGAATTGAATCTTATGAACGTTGATTTGAAAAAAATTGCCGATAACTATTTGCAGGCCACCGGCCAGCTCTCCCGTCGGATCGTGCTTTGCGGAGGTACCGGATGCGTGGCCAACGGCGCACTCAAAGTGCGTGACGCACTGGTGGCTGCGCTGAGCGAAGCCGGTATTAAAGTGACCGTGGAAATCAAAGCCGAAAACGGCGAAGACCTCAACGAAGCTATCTATGTATCCAAGTCCGGTTGTCAGGGGTTCTGCCAGCAGGGGCCGCTGATGCACATTGAACCGGAACACATCCTTTACACCAAAGTAAAGGTGTCCGACGTACCGGCCATCGTCGAAAAGACGATCAAAAATGGCGAAATTATCGAAGAACTGCTCTACTGCAATCCCAGCAATGGCGAACGCTGCAAGGGCAATGCCGAAATACCGTTCCAGAACCGTCAGCATCGTATGGTCATGAAAAACTGCATGATCGAACCGGAAAATATCGCCGAATACATCGCCCGTGGCGGCTACGAAGGTGCCCGCAAAGCGATCGTGGAAATGACTCCGGAAACGGTCTGCCAGACCGCCATTGATTCGGGCTTGCGCGGCCGCGGCGGTGCCGGTTTTCCCACCGGACGCAAATGGCAGGCGGCTTTGAGCAGCAAAAATGACAAAAAATATATCATCTGCAACGGCGACGAAGGCGACCCGGGCGCATTTATGGACCGCTCGGTCATGGAAGGCAACCCCCACGCTGTTATCGAAGGTATGATGATCGGAGCCAAAGGTATCGGTGCTGACGAAGGTTATGTTTATGTGCGTGCGGAATACCCGCTGGCCGTGCAGAGAATGCGTCACGCCGTGGCCGATGCCGAAGCTGCCGGCGTACTGGGCGACAATATCTTCGGTACTGATTTCAGCTTCCGGGTACACATTATGGAAGGTGCCGGAGCGTTCGTCTGCGGTGAAGGTACTGCTCTGATCGCCAGTATCGAAGGCCGCCGCGGTATGCCCCGTCCCAAATCCCCCCGCACCAGCGTATCCGGTCTGTGGGGCAAGCCGACGATCATCAACAACGTCGAAACGCTGGCGTCGCTGCCGATCATCTTCCGGGAAGGCCCGGATTTCTACCGTTCGGTCGGTACTGCCAAATCTCCGGGAACCAAGACCTTTGCCCTCTCCGGGCATGTGGCCAATACCGGTTTGATCGAAGTACCTTTCGGCACCACGCTGCGGGAAATCGTCTACAACATCGGCGGCGGTGTTACCGATAATGACGGCAATATCACCAACGAAGATTTCAAGGCCGTGCAGATCGGCGGACCTTCCGGCGGCTGTCTGATCCCCGAAATGCTTGATTTGCCCATCGACTTTGACAGTCTGCCCGAAGTGGGTGCCATGGTCGGTTCCGGCGGTTTGGTGGTCATGAACAAGCAAACCTGTATTGTCAAGATCGCCCGCTTTTTCATGCAGTTCATCCAGAATGAATCCTGCGGAAAATGCGTCCCCTGCCGCGAAGGCACCAAGCAGATGCTGGCTTTGCTGGACGACATCATCGAAGGCCGGGCCACGATGGAAACGCTGGAACTGCTGGAACAAACAGCAGCAGCGGTGGAACTGGGCAGTTTGTGCGGTCTGGGCAAAACTGCACCCAACCCGGTACTTTCCACGATCAAATATTTCCGCAAGGAGTATGAAGATCACGTCATCCGCAAGATCTGCCCGACCGGAGAATGTAAAGCTCTGGCCAAGGTGGAAATCGATCCGGCCAAGTGCAAGGGCTGCACTGCTTGCGCCCGCAAATGTCCGGTGAACGCCATCACCGGCAGTGTCAAACAGCCTCACGTTGTTGATACTGACAAATGTATCAAGTGCGGAGCCTGTAAAACAGCTTGCAAATTCGATGCGGTCATGGGCATCTAATTTTACGGAGATATACATAATGGAAACTAAACCCAATACTCTTATTGTCAATAATATTGAAGTTGCCATCGAAGGCGAGCGCAATCTGCTGGAAGTGATCCGCAAAGCGGGGATCGATCTGCCGACGTTCTGCTATCACTCGGAGTTGTCGATCTATGGAGCCTGCCGGCTCTGTCTGGTGGAAATCGTCGGCAAAGGCGTAACTGCCGCCTGCGCTACGGCCCCCCGCCCCGGCATGGTGATCAAAACCGAAACTGCCCAGCTGCGCAATATGCGCAAGATCAACATTGAACTTTTGCTGGCCAACCACAAGCGCGAATGTCCCAGCTGTGTGCGCAGCAACAGCTGCAATCTGCAGGATATTGCCCGCCGTCTGGGGGTCAACGAAATCCGCTACAAGCAGACCGAAACGACCCTGCCCATCGACGACTCCAGCGTGTCGCTGGTGCGTGACCCCAATAAATGCGTGCTTTGCGGCGACTGCGTGCGGGTCTGTTCGGAATTGCAGAGCGTTGGTGCCATCGACTTTGCGTTCCGGGGAACCAAAGCCCGGGTGGCTCCGGCTTTTGACAAAAACCTCAACGAAGTGGAATGCGTCAACTGCGGTCAGTGCGCTGCAGTCTGTCCCACCGGTGCCATCGTGCCCAAGCCGGACTATGACAACGTCTGGGCCGATTTGAACAATCCGGAAAAGGTGGTCGTGGCCCAAATCGCTCCGGCCGTCCGGGTGGCATTGGGTGAATACTTCAACTGCCCCACCGGCACCAACGTTGAAGGACAGATGATTTCTGCGCTCCGCATGATGGGCTTTGATTATGTTTACGATACCTGCTTCTCGGCGGATATGACTATCTTTGAAGAAGCCACTGAACTTTTGGATCGTATTCAAAATGGCGGCAAGCTGCCGATGTTCACCAGCTGCTGCCCGGCGTGGGTGAAATTTGCAGAAACCTATTATCCGGAAATGCTGCCCAACCTCTCCAGCACCCGTTCTCCGCAGCAGATCTTCGGCGCAGTCGCCCGGCAGACGCTCCCGGCCAAACTGGGGATCAAACCGGAAAATCTGGTGATCGTGTCGATCATGCCCTGCGTGGCCAAGAAATTTGAAGCCAAACTGGATAAATTCAAGCGTGAAGGCCGTCCGGATGTGGATCATGTGGTCACGACCGTCGGTTTGGCGCAAATGATCAAATCCATGGGTATCAACATGATGAATCTGGAACCGGATTCATTCGATATGCCGTTGGGCTTCTCCACCGGCGGCGGTGTCATCTTCGGTGCCACCGGCGGGGTGATGGAAGCTGCGTTGCGTTACGCTGTGGAAAAATTGGAAGGTAAACCGCTGGCCAAGGTCGACTTCAAAGAAGTCCGCGGCATGGATTATCTGCGGGAAGCCACCTACAACGTAGCCGGCAAAGAGGTCAAAATCGCCGTGGTGCATACTCTGGCAGCCGCCCGCAAATTGATCGAAAAGATCAAAGCCGGCGAAGTGGATTATCAGTTTGTGGAAGTCATGTCCTGCCCCGGCGGCTGTGTGGCCGGCGGCGGTCAGCCGATCAATACCACTCCCGGATTCCGTCAGCAGCGGGCCGCCGGACTCTATTCGGCAGATAAATCCCGCCGTCTGCAGAAATCGCAGGATAACTTCATGGTCGAAAAGTGCTATCAGGAAAACTTCGGCGGCCATCCCGGCAGCCACGAAGCGCACGAAGCACTGCACACACGCTATCAGAACCGCTGTCAGATTTTTGACGCCCGTCAGAACGTGCTCAGCGGCAGTGCCGAAAAGAAACTGCCGATCTGCGTAACGATCTGCACTCAGCAGAAAGACTGCAACGGTCAGAAGCTGCTTTCGGAACTGGTAGGGTTTGTCAAGGCCAACGGCGTGGCCGAAATGGTCGATATCGATGCCGCATTCAGCTCCCGTCCGCAGGTGGAAGGTACCATTGGTGTGACCATCGGCGATCTGGTGCTGGATATGGAAGATTGCTCGGTGGAAACCCTCGGCAAATCCATCCTCGACGGTATAAAGGCGCTCTGAAAAACAACTTGTTAAAAACAAAGTTGCTGCCGTAAAACATTCAGGGCTGCTGCAAAAGAAATTGCAGCAGCCCTTTTTCTATGCAGCTGTAAAAAAACTATTCAGCATCTGTGCTATACAAACCACTGGCGATTTTTTGACGGCACAAATTTTCAAGTGTTTCCTCATCCAGCAGTTCCGGCAGCGTTCCACCGATACTTTTGATCGCCATTTGAAACTGCTGTAAAAGTTTATCACATTTCAGCCACGACTGCATCGCACATACCCGGTCAAGCTTCTGCACCGTTTTTTGAGCTATGGAATTATAAAAATCATCCAACAGCTCTGTTTGAGAACCACTGTTACGGCACTCGTGGTAAAGTTTCATCGCATTGATATGCAATACTTCGGTACGCGGAAAATGCGAACACATCAGATTCCACGGATCGCCATCCGGCAAAGTATTATCGCCACTGTGCCGGAAGTCAGTACGCAGCAACACTGCAGGCATATCCAGCATCTTGGCAAAGCAGAATTCCACTACAGTACCTGAATCAAGATCGTGACCGTCAAAATTCGCCACCACGCAATCGCAGTTGTAAAGCAGCTGAAAATCCGCATCACGGATACTTTGGGAAGTGCGTTCTTTTACTTCACACTCGCCATCTTGCGGCAGCATGACCTGATAACGACAACAAGAACTCTTTTCGATGGCCTTGGCAAGCAGCAGATTACCGCCCAGATCCTTGCCGTCAAAAAGATCACCGGCAAAGTATATTTTCAAACTTTTCTGCATTATAAAACTCCCGTATTGATTGATTAAGCGAGCCAAATTCAATTTAATTTACACCGGAAGACAATGTTTGCAAATTTAAAAAGCTTCCTATTCCGCCGGAAATACTTCAGCAGCCGTAAATCAAATTTTCTTTTTAACAGGAAAACTTTTGGGGATTCAGGAGTTTTTTCTGCTAAAATGGTTGAAAAAATCGTTTTATAGAGTATATTATATAAGTTTAATTGTATACAGTCGGCAAAGAGAGATTTTTGCCGGTTTGGATATGTTTTTTTATCAACCATTCAACCATTAAACAACATTGGAGGTTTTCAATGGGTAAAGTCATGCAGACGATCGACGGTAACTACGCCGCAGCGTATGTAGCTTACGCATTCAGCGAAGCAGCCGCGATCTACCCGAT
>SUWF01000015.1 GCA_015061575.1 Lentisphaerota bacterium | reverse complement strand
CTTTGGATGAGGCTTGCAGAGAAAATACTCTCACCAATAACCGCCCCGGTGACCCCGGCTTGAGCATGGCGCATTTTGCAGCTGTACAAATTGCGCTTTTCTCTGCAAGCCTCATCCAAAGCCTGCTTGACCGCCCGACTGCCGGCTGCGCCCAGCGGCACCCCGCAGACAAACGGTATGCCGTAACAATCCAGCAGATAATGCGCCAACGGCAGACCGCTGTTGCTGATCACCAGATTGACCGCTGCCTGCGGCGTACTCATAATATCTTCCCACGAGCTGTTCATAGCCCAGCAGGACTGCACAACGTAATTGTTCTGCTGCAGAAATTCCACTATGCTTTCCACATTGCCGTTGAGCGAAAAATCCAGCGGCGTTGCCCCCAGAATATTCACGCCAGCACCTTGCACCGTTTTTTCATCCCGTTCCGGCAGAAAACGTTTGGCCAACTGCAGAAAAGCATCGGCTGCGCCACGCCAATAGTGTTCCATGCCGCTGGTCGGCACCGCAAAACTGGCGATCCCGCTGGCCTGTTCGATCTCCCGGGCAATGGCGGCCATATCGCTGCCGATCATCAAAGGTATGGGCGAATTGCACAACGCAATAAAACGCGGCCGCAGCTCCCGGGCACTGCGTACAACATCATCGATCAACTTCTGATCATTGCCGCAAACGGCGTCCATTTCGGTCAACGCCGATATGTAAACCATGCTGTCGGCGTCATACCAGCGGGGCTCATCGTGCGTGGCGTAAGTTGAATTACAGCCCGACGCATCATGCACGATCGTCATGCCGCCTAATTCAAACAAAGCCGAACACACCCCGGCGGTATCAGCAGCGTAACAGGATATACTTTGACAATAACTCAAACTCATAAACAGCTTTCGCACCCCCAACCTTTATGTTGAATAAGCGTTTTTACATCGCTCCTATTCAAAGCGGCCTGCTGCATGGCTTGAGCCAGCTGCCGGATACCGTCAAAACCATACCAGCCGCCGCCGGAAACGATATTGACCAGATGGCTGGTTCCGGTGTAACAGGCTGCTTTCTGCCCGATGGCGATAAAATCATCGTTACTGCCCGGAGCCATTACTGCAAAACGCATTCTGGGGTGCAGCGTCGGATAGAGCATCACTTGCGGGTAATGCTGCTGCAGATAAGTAAAGTCATCTGCCTCTTCGCCGATGATCACATCAGTATAAATGCGTTCAACATTAAAACCGTTATCCAGCAGCAGCCGCGCCAGCGAAAGCGAGCGCAAAGTTGCCGTGTAATCAATCGCAACCGGCCGGTTCCTGATAACCTTATAAGCCTGACGCAGTGCAGCTTCCGCCGCCGCAGAATCTTCGGCAAAGTCGGGCACATCCAACTCCAGCATATCGCCCAAAAGCTGATAATTGTGCCGGATTTCGTCAGCATTGTAACTTAACGGCAAATGCAGATGCGGACGACCCAGCCTTTGACTTAAAAACTCATTGGCCGCCCGGGCGGTGGTCAGATATGATATAAAATATCCGCACCTGGCCATACTTAAATATTCATCGTAATTCCGGCACAAAGTTATATCCCGCAAGCCGTAGTTGCCGGAGCGCAAAAAACGGATCAACTCGCTGGATTCCGCCGTGGCCCGGTCGTTGCCGATGATCCCGATCGTGCGCGGTTCGACATCCGATGTTTTCCGCAGCATGGCATAGAGCTGACGGCGCATAAACTGATCGGGCGTCAGCTGATTTTTGCGCATGGTCGGGTGCATCAGACACTCGATAAAATCAATGTGTTTATAACGGTTGCGCAGTTCAGCAAAAACGCTTTTCAGATCGCATCCGGCAAAGAGCTGGATGCAGCTTAAAAAGAGCAATACCGCCCGGGGAGGTTTTGCCATCCGATCCAGAATGGCAGCGGTTCCTTCCACGATATTGCGCTCCATAGTACCGTCAAACAGCTCCTGCTCCTGCACGGTAACAAAGCTCATGCGATCCATGGCATTCATCTCCGCCGCCGTCAGGATCACCCCCCGCAAACAGCCCTGCGCACAAACGAATATCTGGTGCGATTGCGGTATCAGCATCCCGGTGTGTACAATGTTCCACATTCCCCGGGCCGGAGCGTTGAACTCCAGCTCCGACCGGAACGGCTGCGGATACGCGGCCTGCCCAACAGCAATGGCTCCGATCGATTGATCAATATTTTTATTGACTAACGCCTTCAGCATAAAACCACTCCATTATCCGCCAGAATACTGTCGGCCAAATTCCGGTAACACTGCGCCATATCCGAATTGGGGAATGCACTCAATACCGCCTGATTCAATTCTTCGGCTTCGCATACTATGCTGCTGCGGGGCAGAATACCGGTAATGCAGCTGTCAAAGTCAGCGGCCAGAGTTTTTACTTTATTCAATTCATCATTCACATCGCGGCAATTCAAAATGAATCCGCCCAGTCGGGCATAGTTGCGCTGCTGAAAATTTTTGACCGCCATCGCAATATTGGCCGCAGCGTAGATCGACATATTTTCGCCGCTGGAAATAATGTAAACTTTATCCGCATACCCGCTGCGCATGGGCATGGCAAAACCGCCGCACACCACATCGCCCAGCACATCGTACAGCACCACATCGATCTTCAACGCCTGATAAACGCCTTTGCTTTCAAGTTTTTCCAAAGCGTTGATGATGCCCCGCCCGGCGCAGCCCAAACCGGGTACCGGGCCGCCGGCTTCCACGCAATGGACATTTTTTTCGCCGGTAAAAACCATATCCTGCCAGCTGAAATCGTCATTGTATTTCCGGATCAGATCCAGCACCGTGACCGCCCGGCGGCCATTCAACAATGCCGCCGTGGAGTCCGCTTTGGGGTCACAGCCGATTTGCATAACCTGCAAACCTTTTTCGGCCAAAGCCAAAGCCAAATTGCAGACCGTCGTGGATTTGCCGATCCCGCCCTTGCCGTAAAATGCCAGTTTCAACATATTTTATCTCCGAAATCTCCACGGCCGACCACTGCGGTGTAGTTGATTTGCGCCAGCTGATCGTGCAGCTGCTGCATAAATTGGCGCACGCCATCGTCGGTATGGATCTTATTGTTATACAAATTATAATTGTTCTGCACTGCCGGCGGAGTCAAATTGGGCATGATCACATTGGCTCCGGCCAAAATTCCCAATATCCGGCCGTCTTGCTGCAAAGTACCCAGCGCAGTCGTAGCCGGCAGCAAAACTTCCGGCAGCATGATCCGGCATAAACTCAAAGCCATCAGCGTCAATTCCAGAGAACCGGCCGGATATTGACCAAACGGCGTATCGCAATGCGGAATAAACGGGCCGATACCCACCATGTGCGGCTGGAATTTTTCCATAAAGAGCATATCATCGGCCAAACATTCCGCTGTCTGGAAGGGCGAACCGGTCATGATCCCGCAACCGGTCTGATAGCCCAGCGTTTTAAGCATATCCAAACATTCCAGCCGGTGCTGCAAACTCATATATTCCGGGTGCATTTTCCGGTAGTGTCCGCTATTGGCACTTTCATGCCGCAGCAAATACCGGTCGGCTCCCGCCTGACGCAACGCCTGATATTCAGCAAATGCCAGTTCCCCCAGCGACAGAGTTACGGCGCACTCCGGGAAGTCACTTTTCAGCTCCCGAACCAGATTACACAAGCGTTCCAGATCCAGCCGACCGGCCTCGCCGCTTTGCAGAACAAAGGTGCGGATACCATTTTCCCAACCGCTGCGGCAGCACGCTTTGATCTGCTCATTACTCAAACTGTAACGCTGCACTTTATGATTGGAACGCCGGATGCCGCAATAAAAACAATCGTTGCTGCAATAATTGGCAAATTCCACAATGCCCCGCACAAAAATATTTTTTCCGTAATGAGTCCGGGCGATTTTCACTGCCAATTCCGCAGCATACAACCGGTCGGCATCGGAGTAATTCTGCCAGAGGTATATCCACTCCCGGCAGCTCAGATGCTTTTCAACATCAAGTTGATCGATCAGCTTGCGTACTTCCATAAAAAATCACCTCAAAAAAAAAATGACCGTATCCTGCCTGAACAAAGATACGGTCATCCTGTAAAATTATTTTTTCACCGTATGCTTCCGCATCAAAGTGCCAACTGCGGCAGTTTTCTGCGTCAGGATAGTGTTTTTATACGATTTTCATACTTTTTATACCGTCGAACAAACCGCTTTGGCTGTTACACCGGCAAGTCTGCCCAACTGTCCGGCCAGCGAGTTGATCTTATCCAGCGGCGCATCCAGCACGATATTGATGATGCTGATCTTGCGCTCCCGGTAAGGCAACCCCATCCGTCCGACAATAAATTCACTGAAGGTGTGCAATATGGCATTCACCTGAGGAGCCAACTCCATATCTTCAATAATAATGGCCACCACAGCCACCCGGTTTTCTGCCATAAATAACTCCTTACAATAACTCTATGGCAATATAGCACGCTGAATAAAAAATTGCAAGTTCCGATACACTGTATTTGATAAAATACAGCTTTTTCTGAACAAAAAAATGCTGCGGTCAGAAAATTCTTCCAACCGCAGCCATCGTTACTGATCAAGTTCCGGCACTTGCTATGCCGGAAGCGAACTGCTTATTTGTGATCAAAATCATCAAAATCAAACAATATCCGGCAAAAATTGCCCTTGCTGTAATATTCATCTCCCTGCGTGGCTGGTGTGATCAGATTGCTTTTGACATGACCGCCCAAATGCACTGCATTGAAAACTCCGTTGTGGTGATTGGCAGCCGCAATCCCCTGCGGATGCACATCCCTGCCGGAAACTCCATTGCAACCGACAATATCCCCAAAAATGATTGCCCCGGGTTCATCCCGCCCCACCACGCTGCGCCGTGCCCGTTCGATCCATTTTTGCCATTTGCTGAGATTGGCTCCCGCCAAAGCGGTTTCGATTTCAGCAGTTGTGGCGTAGTTCCAATAAATGTAGCTGATAGGCGCCTGACCGGATTTACCGGTTTTCTGAAAATTCACGTTGTCGGACGGACATTTGAAAAAGTATCCGGCCAGATCATAAAACTGTTCCAAACTCTCCGGAGTCTCCACGCCAAAATAACCATTGTTGATCAAAAGATTAGGCGACAGCAAAGATGTATCGTAATTTTCGTACCCGTAAGTAGCCCCGGCGGCCGCCCGGCGGGTTTTGGTGGCCCAGCTGCAGGGTATATAATCATTGGAACTTCCGGCATACATCAAACAGGCCGTACCGATCTGTTTAAGGTTGCTTATACAGCTGGCAGCGCGGGCGCGTTCGCGGGCCGCCGACAACGCCGGAAGCAGCATGGCTGCCAGAATGGCTATAATGGCAATTACTACCAGGAGTTCGATCAAGGTAAAACGTTTTTTCATTTCAGTATCTCCTTGAGTTTAAGTACTTTTATTACTTTATTCGATGATCAGGAATTCTTTCCAGTCATCAATTTTTACTTCAATATTCCATTTTCCCGGCTGTCCGGTGATTCTGGCGGCATCTTTGACCGGAATTTCCCGGCCGACGGCATCAAAACGCAACGCTTTGGGCGTTTCCCGACGATCCCAGACGGTCTTGTACGATACGCACGAAACGATGCGTTCTTTGCCCTTCACCCAGCCCCGGTGCAGCTCGATCGGCGTAATGGGATACATGTGGTTGACCGGCCCATATTCCCCACTCTTCGGGCCGCTGACCGGAAAGCTGTTGCGCATCGATGTATGTACATACAATGTGCCATAACGCAGATACGCCCGCACCCGGGTCATCAAGCGCACCGCATCGATTTCTTCACTGCGGTGCGGCCCCAGCGCCAGCGGTGTGGAAAGGTGATTCATCGTACAGCCGGAGGCATCCGGCGGAATAACATCCAGATTCTGTCTGCCCACACCTTTACCGGCAGCTTCGCAGAAGTTCATATATGGTATGGTCTGCATTTCCCGGGTGGTGGGGGCACCAAAGTTGGTCAGAGCCAGCTTGCCGCGTTTCAGGATCAATCTCAGCCAATCGGCCCGGGCCAAAGCGGTCAACGGGCCCATGTGGGTATATTTTTCTTCGATCCGTCCGGTAGGCTGCACATTTACCGAATAACCATCCCAGATATGATGGATCACATCGCTGGGCGCACTGAATCCGAACATATCCTGATAGATGCCGTCCACACCGACTTCATCCAACAGAAATGCAATCTCTTTTTTGCGCAGATTATAAAAGTGATTGCCTCTTACCGGATGCACCATCAGCGGCAGATATTTGCGGACGGCGCCGGGCACCGGACTCATCGGATAAAGCGATATGTTGCCATATTTGCCGTAAGTAGCTGAATCGTGCCACGGCGATTCTTTGACCCGCTGGATGGTTCCGGAAGTAAGCTTGTTCCACTCAAAACCTGCCGGAGGCGGAGTGGTGAAATCCTCTTCACCCAGACAATAAGTGTAGGTTTCCAGCGGAGTCAGGATCTGGATTTCCGGATTGACGGCCCGGAGGGTTTTTATGACTTGCTGCATATGCTTTTTATAGCCGGCCCAATCCTTAAAAATATTGCCGTCCCAGTAGTTAAACCACGGATTGATAATAACTATACGCATATTGCGCCGTTCAAACTCTTTGCGGAGCGCTTCCGGATCAGCAGCCAGTTTCCGGTAAACTTCGCTGCGGTGCGCCGCAGTACGGATCGAACCGAAAGGCCCATTCAAAGTCAGCACCGGGATCTTCCAGTCTTTGCGCAGACGGTTGATAAAATCAAAGTAATCGCCTTCCATCAAATAGAGCGTGTATTCCAGCGTATGGGATTTGCCAGCCGGCACCCCGATATGGGCACTGCCGTAGTTAAAATCAATGCGACCATCGTTGCGATCACGAACTACGGTATTCAAATGACAGCGGAAAATATCGTCTTCTGCTACAAAAGCCAGCGCCTTGCTGCCGAACTTCATAAATCCCGTGGGGTTGGCACTGGCCAGACGGCCATCCCACGGACTGCGGGCCATTTCCTGACCGTGCAGATACCAGAAATTGCCCTCAGCCAACTTAAATGGCGTAATGCAGTGATAGAATACCACCGCATGATCTTCGCTGGTGGGATTGGTGAATTTATCGCTGACTTTCACACGCTTGTCAGCGGTAAACTCCACAGTGCGTTCCAAATGCAAGGTGCTGCCCTGCGCAGTGATTTTTACCAGATTGTCGGCTTTTTTGACCGCTTTTACCTGCCAGGATTTTTCATTGCTGTTGCTGGCGGCGGCTTCCAGGCAATTAAACTTCATTTCGGGTTCAGCCGGATAACTGTACATGCTGCTTATCCGGTAACGGCTGTCGCCGCAAGCTGCATCCATAGCGCCGCCCGGCAGAATATCCAGCGTCATATTTCCCTGTTTAAGCTGCATGATGCCTTTAACTTCGGTCAACGCTTTTTCGTCGGCAGTTTTAGCTTCAAAACGGTTTTCACTCTTGTACAGCTTAGCGATCTCCCCGGCTTCAAGCGCCCGGTTGTACAAGTGCAAATCGGTCAACGTTCCGGCAAAATTTCCGCCCTTGCCGCTGTTGCCCAAACGGAAACGTTTTTTGTCGCGTCCGATTTTAGCGGGGACCTTTTCGGTCATCTGACTGTCCAGTTTGCCGTTGATGTAAAGCCGCATATATTTACCGGCTTTGTAAACCGCCGCCACATGATACCATTTATTGCGGTCAAGTATCATGTTGCTCATCAAGTTGGCACCCCTTTTGACATCGGGTTCTTTGACCCGGAAATGCAGCTGACCGGGCGTACTCATATTTCCCCGCAGCCCGTAAGTGGCATCGCTGCGGTAAACCAGACATGCCCAATTATTTTTCCACCAATAAGCGTTGACCCAAACTGCAATGGTAAAGTCGCCGTCGAAGTTGATTTCCGGCATTTCGACCGTGGCATTGACACTGCTTTTCATGCCGCCAAAATCTACCAGCTGGAGCGTATCCCGCAAAGTCCAGAACGAATTTTTGATCTTCCCGGCCGGCAGGCGTTTTTGAGCTTCAAAAATTTTATTGTCTTTCCCCTCCCGCATAGGGTAATGGGCAATTTCTCCGGCGATCGGAGCTGCCGCAGCAAATATTACTGCACATAAACAGCTGGCCAGCAAACAGATTTTTCTCATAGTCTTACTCCTTGGGGTTAAATTTCACTAAAATTCAAAATCCGCATTTTCTATCAAATCTTCTGCTGTATTTGCCTGAAGCAGCGGCAGCTGCCGACAGTCAGCAGGAGTATTTTTTTCGATCATATCCAGCAGCATTTGCACACCATTGCGTCCGATATTGACTGAATCATGATAATACAAATTTTTCTGAATGAATCCATGGCGGGAATTTATTTCCGGCGAAGCAAGCATGGCATAATCCACATCTGATCGCCCAGCCAGTGCGGCAATGATTCCGGGGGAACTTCCGCAAAAAATATACCCCGATCCTTTTTGATCATCACTTATGCCGGTAAAATCATTGCAGCTGACAACAGATATATCAAGGTTGTAATGGCAGCACAATTCCCTGCAGATACAGCAAATAAATTGATCACTGCTGCGGTTTTTGCGATAAAAAAGCGTACACTTTTTCAGCTTGTGCCGGACAAATTTTTGCACTACCTCAGTCAGCCAGGTACGGTAATCACTGACGCAGCTGCCGGCGTTCAGGCAGCACGCCGGAGCTGTGCGATTCAAAAAGATAGTCGGCATTTTCAATTGAGCTATAGCCGGAAAGACCGCAGATTCATCTCGCCGGGCGATCACCAGAACTCCATCGATCCGCCCCTGTTGAATATTGCTGTGCAGCTTGTGGCCGCAGCCGAAAAAGACCGACAGATTGTATTCGCTTTCTTCCACCGCCGCACTTACCCCGTGAAATATGCCCAGATAGTGTCTTGACATACCACTGGCGCAGCGTTCCGGCATCAGCAGCGCTATATTGTAACTTTTCTGCTGCGCAAAAGCCCGGGCTGTCCAATTGGGGGAGTAATCCATATCAGCAGCTATTTTAAGAATACGCGCCAAAGTGGCAGACGAAAGCTTTTTACGCTTTCCCGGATCTGAGGAAAACGCATAACTGACCGACGCCATACTTACATTTGCCGCTTGAGCAATATCAGCAAGTTTGACCATATACTACCCCATTATTAGTTAGTTAAGCGATTAACCATCTCAATGAAAATTACTATAACACCAATTAAAAAAAAATCAAATTTCCATTATCAAAAAAATCAAAATTGACAAATGCAGTTGTATTGCCCATGAGATCATCAGATTGAAAATGCAAATTTCAGTGCTATATTATTATATGGTATCAGAAAAGGAAAAATACGCTATGGAAATTGAATTTGAAACGCTCTCCACCCCGGAATCACTGGCAGCAATCCGGGAGGTTGCCGCAGAAGTCTGGCCCCGTACTTTTGCCGATATCCTCTCAGCAGAACAGATCAAGTATATGATGAAAATGATGTATGCGCCGGAAGTTATGGAAAAAGAACTCACTGACGGTATGCACTTTGAACTGCTGAAAATAGCCGGACAGCCGGCCGGATATATAGTTTATTCAGCATACGATAAAATTCCCGGAGCGGCCAAGCTGCACAAAGTTTACCTCAAACACCAGTTCCACGGCGCAGGCATCGGGCAAAAAATGCTTGATCACGCCCAGGAGCAATGCAGAAAGCAAAACTTCAAATGCGTAATTCTGGCCGTAAACAAACACAACGAACGGGCGATCAAAGCCTATAAACGCAACGGTTTTGCCACGATTGAATCTGTTTGCGTGGATATCGGCAACGGTTTTTTTATGGATGATTATATCATGCGGAAAGATTTTGTTTGATAATTTTTTATCCAACTCTTGCAAAACAATAATTTTATGGTAAATTATAAAAATAGCGTTTTATTCAAATTTTTAACCCAAAGAGATGAATATGAAAAAAGTACTCATTCCAACCAAACTTGATAAAGTTGCCGCAGAACTCCTGCGCAGCAAAAACTACAACGTAGTGCAGGATGCCGAAACCCCGTTGGCAGATCTGATCGCCGCCAACAGCGATGCCGAAGTGCTGATCGTCCGCAGCGAAAAGATCACCCCTGTTGAAATCGATGCCCTGCCCAATCTGAAACTGGTCGTCCGGGCCGGTG
Source organism: Lentisphaerota bacterium (assembly GCA_015061575.1). Lineage (GTDB taxonomy): Bacteria > Verrucomicrobiota > Lentisphaeria > Victivallales > Victivallaceae > SIG78. The sequence goes on along the minus strand of SUWF01000015.1, from coordinate 55,911 downwards.
CCGGATTCAACACTATCGATACCAAATACGCCCGCAAAAAGCAAGTGGACGTTATGAACACCCCCGGTGCCAACAGCAACGGCGTGGCCGAAGAAGTGGTCGCTATGATGCTGGCTGCCAGCCGTCATCTGGTTGCAGCAGATATTTCCACCCGGGCCGGTTTGTGGGAAAAGAAAAAATTCATGGGTTCGGAAGTCACCGGCAAAACTGTCGGTATCCTCGGCTTGGGCCACATCGGTCAGCTGCTGGTCAAACGTCTGAGCGGTTTTGATGTCAAAGTTTTGGGTTTTGACCCCATGCTGACTGCCGAACGGGCCAAGGAACTGGGAGTGGAACTGACCACCATTGACCGGATTTTTGCCGAAAGCGACTATATTTCGCTGCACATTCCGGAAAATGATGAAACCCGCGGCATGGTCAATGCCCGGTTGTTTGAAATGATGAAACCCGGCGCCATGCTCATCAACTGCGCCCGTGCCGGAATCATCAACGAAGCCGATCTGCGTGCTGCCAAAGCCAGCAAAAAAATCGTCTACTGCAATGACGTTTATCCCAAAGACGAAGCTGGCGAAAAGAGCATTGCCGATGTGGCTGATCTGATGCTGCCGCACATTGGAGCCAACACTCACGAAGCCAACTTTGTGGCTGCCAAACGCTCCGCCGAACAGACCATTGCTTACTTTGAACAGGGCATCACCACCTGGGTGGTCAACAAAGAATTGCCCGATGGGTTGGATCCGCAATACCAGCGTCTGGCCTATGCTCTGACTTCGGTAGCGCATAAATATCTGGCCGGCGAACAGCCCGCCCGGATCGAAACGAGCTTCTACGGCAAGCTTGCCCAGTTCGCCAAATATATGATTGCCCCCATCGAAGCAGCGATCTGCACCACCTCCTGCGAAGATCTTCCGGCCCCGGCTGCGGCCGAAAAGATCCTCGAAAGCCGTGGCGTGGAACTGATCAACCGCCCGGTGGACGACAGCAAAAACTACGGCGAATCCATGACCATCGATCTGGTGGCCGGCGGCAAAGAACTCAAAAACGTCAGTGTCCGCGGTACCATTACTGAAAGCAACATGATGATTTCCCGGATCAACGATTTTGATAAGCTCTATCTGGAACCCTCCGGCGTGGTGCTGTTTGTGGAATACGCCGATGAACCCGGCGTGATCGGCAAGATCGCCAGCATGTTGGGCGAAAAGAATATCAACATCATCGATCTGCGGGCTCCCCAGTGCCTCAAGAGCGGCAATTCGCTGGCGGTCTTCAAGACGAACGTGGCGGTGCCGGAGCTGTTGATCGAACGTATTCAGAGTGTGGTCAAAGCCAAGTTGGCATTCCAGATCGAATTCTGAAGCTGATCGCCAGTATCCAATAAAAATCCGGTTCGCCGGATCGGGGCGCAACTCTCCAGGTTTTTGCTTGATGAGCTTGCGCCCCCGGTATTTTTTTATTTTATTCTCCGGGGAAATATTCGGGATTTTTTTGCTGTTGCATTTGTATTTGTAAACAAAGGCATGTATTTTAAATTAACAAGTGAATCGTTTCATAAGAATTCAATCTTACATCAGGAGTCAATATCATGCGATTTTCACTCAATGGCAGCGATTGGAAGGCGAATTACTTTTTGCCGGAAAAAAAGTTTAATCAAACTAAACAGGTCGGCCAGATCGACGGTATGCTCATGGATTCCAGCCGCAGTGCCGGAATGCTGCAAAAGTTTCCGTCAGAAGATATGATGGCTGCAACCATTCCCGGCTGTGACCGCACCATCCTGCTGGAAAACGGCGAAATCGAAGATCCTTACTATGGCCGCAACGCCGAACGCTCCTGCTGGTCAGAAGATGCCGAATGGTGTCTGCGCAAAGATTTTGAACTCCCCGCCGAGTGGGCGCAGAACCGCCGCACCGAATTGGTCTTTCATTCCGCCGGATACCAGGCAACGATATTTTTGAATCAGGAATATCTGGGAAAATTTACCGGTATGCTCCACCCCTGGCGAATGGATGTAAGTGATCTGCTCAAACCCGGCGAGATCAACTCGCTGGTCATGATCTTTGATCCTGCTCCCAAGGCCTCCCCCAACCATTTGTGGGATCAGAATGCGGAATTTGCCCAATATCATCATGTGCAAATGAGTTTTGGCTGGGATTGGTCGCGCCGTCTGGTGCCGACCGGGATCTTTGACGATGTGGAATTGATCGGAACTGACGTTATCCGCATCAAAGATGCCAGTTTCCGCACCTGCAAAAATCAGGCATTTGTGGAAATCGAACTGGGAGCGTTGGAGGATACCGCTGCTGAACTGCAGCTGGAATTGAGCGCCCTCAACCACGATGGTCCCGGCCACAAAGCCTCCATCAAGGTGCAGGGTATTGCCGGAGAAACGACCAAAGCCCAATATACATTTACCCTTGACGATGTCCGCTATTGGTTTCCCAACGGCTATGGCGAACAAAATTTGTACACGCTCAAACTCTCGCTGCCCGGCGATGAATTTACTGCACAGGTCGGGTTCCGGGATCTTAAAATGGTGCGCAATAAAAACAGCAATGAAGAAGCTTACCCGCTGACCTTTGAAATCAACGGCAAACGAATCTTTGCCCGGGGACTCAACTGGGTACCGATCGATATGATGTTTTCGCGCATTGATGCTGCGGCGTATGAACGGCAAGTGCGTCTGGCCAAAGCAGGCAACTTTACGCTGTTCCGGGTCTGGGGCGGCGGTTTGATCGAAAAAAGTGCTTTTTATGATGCCTGTGACCGGCATGGTATTTTAGTCTGGCAGGAATTTGCTCACGCCTGCAGCAGCTATCCGGCCGACAACAAATATCTGGCACACAAAAAGCGCGAAGCCGAAGCTGCGGTACGCAAGATGCGCAACCACTGCTCCATGGCAATGATCTGCGGCGGTAATGAATTCCAATATTACGGCGAAATTCCGGACAGTCCGGTCTATGAACAGTATAAAGCAATCGTCCAAGCCCTGGCGCCGCAGTTGCCCTACCACACCAGCAGTCCGGATCTCTCAAGACCGGGTGAACGCCATCACGGGCCGTGGTGCTTTATGGAACACAGCTTCTGGAACGATCATCACCGGCTGCTGGCCAGCGAACTGGGCTGCAACGGCTGGGCCGAACTGGAATCCATCGACCGCTTTATTCCGCCGGAAAGCCCCTGCCCGAACGGTCAGGCATGGCGTTATCACTTTACTTACAATCACTCCAGCCGTCCGCTTCAGCCGATGGTGGATATGTTTGCGCCGACCCCCGGCAACCGCCGGCATTACAGCCAATGCACAATGTTTTGTCAGGCCGATCAGCTGAGCTATGTTATGGCGCATTACCGGAAAAAATTCCCGGTCGCCAGCGGCTGCTACATCTGGCAATACAACGAGTCGTTCCCGACCAACAGTTTCAGCATTATTGACTTTTACAGTATGCCCAAGATCGCTTACTATGCGCTGGCCAAATCCAACGAGCCGGTAATTCTTTTTGCCGAAGATGAATCGTGGCGCTTGCAGGATAATAAAGTGCAGACCAAACTCTATTTAGTCAGCGACAGTGAAGCCTTGTCCGGAGCTGCGGCCACCTTTGCCTTGTACGATATAAATGGCGCCGTGCTGCTGGAAAAAACATTCCGGGGCGATTTTGCCGCCGGAACGACCGAGCTGGGCGAAATAGCCGGTACCCTTGCCCACACTCCGGAGCAAGCGGTAGTCATCGGACGGCTTACACTCGTGGATAAAGCCGGTCAGGTTCGCTTCTGCAGCGAAAGACTCTACGGCGCCCCCACGCTGGAAAAAGCGCTGCATCTGCCGGAAGTCAAGCTGACTGTGGAAAGCTTCAGCGAACAGCAGGGCAACGAAACCATCCTGACGGTCAAGGTAACCAATCCGGGTAAACTGGCCGCCTTGAATGTGCGTACCGCCGTGAAGAATGTTGATCTTACGCAAGTATTCTGGCAGCAGAATTACCAGCACATCCTGCCGGGCGAAAGCCGCACGTTCACGGCCCGCATCACCGGAAAACCGATGCCGTTTTATGCGGTGGAGGTCTATGGCTGGAATCACCCGGAAGAGGTATTCTGAAAAATCCATCACCTGCAACTGCAGCAGCGGCAAGACCCCAGCGTTTTTGCCGCTGTTTTTTTATTACAGCTTATTTTTATCGCGGAATTTGGCAGGAGTAAGGGCATACTTTTCTTTAAATTTACGGTGAAAAGCATCCACGCCGCAGAAGCCGACATCGCTGGCGATCCGGGCAACCGTCAGTGGCGTTTCCCGCAACAGTCTGGCGGCCGCTTCCAAACGCAGCTCCAGCAAATACTGGATAGGCGAAAGTTTGAAATACCGCTGCCAGATCCGATAAAAAGTCGCCCGTGACATGTGATACTGCCGGGCAATTTCAGCCACGTCCAGATTTTCGTTGTAATGCAGCTTCATCCACACCGACGCATTCTGGATGGTGATTTTTTCGTCAGCTTCCCGACTGGGCTCGTAATGAGTGAGTTCCCGCAGCAGCTTAAAGCATATCCAATCCATTTCGTCCGGAGCCCCCGGCGTATAGATCGAATAGAGACATTTATGAAAAGCTTTGATCAGATTTTCGATTTCCGGAGTCATCTGAAAATCCCAAATATCTTTTTCCGGCAGCATCCCCATTTTCTGTAATTCCGGCATCATCGCTGCCGGATATTGAAAAGCTATCGTATCGCGAGGTTCATACTGTTTGCTTTCTATACGCAAGTTCGGACGCTTGATCAGCACATGCGGAAACGTCACTGCAGAGGGTATGCCGTTGATTTCGTCCATACATATTTCGGCAGTGCAATCCAAGCGGATTGAGACTTCCAGCGTATCTTCATCGATAGTCTGCAAAAAATTTACCGGCCTTATCCACCGCCAACAATAATAGATGTTTCTGACCTGAAATGGAAAGTTGGATTTACGTTCCAATAAGTCAATTGCAATATTTTGTCCACTCATACTGCACCCTTTGTCTGTTATCCTTTTTACAATACATCCTCAACCTCGCCATTGCAAACTACTGAGACAATTTTATATAAAACTTTGAGAAAAAATCAGCTTGTCAAAAATCTGTTTTTGAGTATATTATAACTGTTCGCGGTGGAGTATGTAATCCCAAATCATAAGAGAGAGAGAAAAAAATGACTGAAAAACGTTCTTTTACCCTGATCGAACTTCTGGTTGTAATTGCTATTATTGCTATTCTGGCAGCGATGCTTTTGCCCGCTCTTTCGGCCGCCCGGGAACGGGCCCGCAGTTCCAGCTGCATAGCCAATCTCAAACAAGTCGGCATTTCGCTGACCATGTACTGCGGCGACAACAAAGATTGGACCTGCAACTCCGGCGGCGAGGCTCCGCAGATCTCAACTTGGGGAAAATTGATTTCCACCGAACTGAACTATATGCCGGACGAAAAAGCATTATTGTGTCCGTCGCTGAATAATGCCTCCGCTAATTCTCTTTCCTTCCCCTACACCTACGGGTTCCGGATCAAAAATCAAAGCCGGATCTTTCTTTATTTAGGTTCGAGTTTCAGCTGGATTACTTCCAGCTTGAAAGCCAGCGGATCTTTTACCAGCGATCCCTCCACATTTATGCTGGTCGGCGATACAGTGCGCACTGCCAACGGCAAGTTCGACGATCAATTCTACCGGATGAGTTCCACCGGTTTTCAGGGCGGTGTTGATTGCCGCCACGGCCGGACTGCCAATATGCTCTTTGCCGACAGCCATGTTCAAAGCCTCAACGGCGAAGAGTTGGGTGATGAACTGGAAGCCCGCGGCAGTTGGGTATACTACATCGATGGCGAACAAAAAAGCCAAACCTCTGCTGAATAATCAAATTTTATTGTTCTGAAATACAACCTGCAGGAGTGATCATGCGTATAACCGCAATCATGCTGGCAATGCTTTGCGCCTTGAATTTGAGTGCCAACGTTATTAAAAACGGTGATTTCAGCGCCGGATTAAAGCATTGGATGAAAGATTCCGATGCGGTAAAAATCGATCCTACCGTAAAGTTTTCCGGCAAAAATGCCGTCTGTCTAACCCGGGGCACAGAATTGCGGCAAACCGTAAACATTGATGCAAACAGTATTTACGAGTTGACTTTCTTTGTCAAGGCCGAAAACATCCCCGCAACCAATCCCGGCCGCAACGGTGCCCGGATCATGCTCAATGCCGGTAAAGTCTGGGGCCGGGCCACCATCAATGCCAACGGCAGCTGCATGACCGGCAGCTTTGACTGGCAGCGGGGAAAATTCCGCATCGACAGCAATAAATTCCAAGGCGGCAAACTGCGCATAAAAATGCTTCTGGATACTGACGGCAAATGCTATTTTGCCGACCTTAAACTGACCAAAATCGCCTCCGCCCCTGCTAAAATCACTGCAGCCGGAAATAAGTTTTTCCGGGAAAGCTATATGGCTGGTTATCCGCTGCCGGAATTTTATCCACTCGGGAAAGCCGCCGGATTTTATCAGCCAGGCGAAGCTGCTGAGTTCAAATTGATCTTCAAGCCCCTGCCCGGTTTGGAATACTCGCTGACCGTCAAAAACGAGCTGGGCGAAAAGGTCTTTGAGCAACCGTGCAAGCCCTATAACGCAGATGAAAAAATCGTTATTCCCGGTCAAGTGCGCGGCTATTACATCCTGGAAGCGGCAGCCTATTTGCAGGGCCGCAAGATCGCCATGACTCAAAGTGCATTCGTCAGTGTCCCGGCCATGCAGGGCAAGCGTGACCCGTTTTTTCAGGTCAATCAGTTTGGTATTTTAACTGGTCTATGCGAAGGCTACCGCATGTTGGGCGCCGGTTCGGTAGTGCTGCCGATCATCACCGACACCGAGGGGGATCCGGCACAGCAGACACTCAAGCGTATAAAAAGATACAAAGTTTTTCTGGAAAGCGACTTTGATGTTTACGCCATGCTGCTGGGCATTGCTATCAATCAGAACAATGTAAATAAAGAGCTGTTCCGCCAGGGATACCCCATGTACGAACACAAACACTATCAGCGGCAGGCCGCATTTTTTTCCGAAGCCGCCAAGCTTCTTAAAGGCAAGGTCAAAGGCTACGGTACCATTTGCGAAATACCTTCTCACGCCAATATGCGTCACAAGCATTGCGGTACTTGGGTCGAAGCTATGGCACAGCAGCTTTTTTATGTGCGTACAGCCTCCCGGGCGGTGCGGGCGATTGATCCGGAGGCAGAGTTTTTTGCTGGCGGCAACAACGTGCAAATGTACATTGATCCGATCGAAAAACTGGTTATGACCGATTTGATCGATGAGTTTGATGTATACAGCATCGATGCATACTTCGGCAATTGGAACCTGACTCAAGGTGTACCCAATACGCCGGAGCGCACCTTGCGCAGTTTTTATCTGGACTCCTCCCAACTGGCCAAATCGCTGGGAAAAACGCCGATGATCCGCAATACCGAAACCGGCTATGCGATCTATTACGGCAACCGCTACGATGAAGGTCTGGCCCGACTGCAGGCCGCATTGACTTCCCGGGCTATGATCATAAGCAAGTCCGCACCGGTAAGCTCGGTGGCGATCTTCCGCTTGGCCACCAGTTACGGCGGAAAATTTGTCGATCCTTACGAAGGGCTCATGACCACTTGCTGGAAACCCGTCCGCAGCGGCAAAACGCTGCAGCAAGTCCCCCTCCCCGGCGGCGCAGCTTATGCCACCTTTGCCCGGGAACTGGCGTTTGTCAAATTCCATAAGGAAATCAAAACCGGCGACAAGCTCATCTATGCGTATGTGTTCCAGCGGCCGGACGGCAAAACTTTGCTTACACCGTGGACGATCGAAGGCGATTTTATGCTGGATCTGGAACTGACTGCTCCGGCTCAACAGATCAATATGTTCGGGCGGGAAACCACCTTGCCCGCCGGTAAAAATTCAATCAAATTGACTGCCGAGCCCTGCTATATAGTTATTGACGAAAAACCGCAGGCCGTTGCTGATAAAGTGAAAAATCTGCTGAAAAAGTCCCGTCCGAGCTACAAAGCAGCAGCCAAACTCACCTCGCCGACCAGCGCCATGCTCTATGTATCCAACAGCGGCAGCGACAAAGTGCAATGCTCAATTCAGGGCAAAACGATTGATGTCTTTCCGGAAAGCATCGCCAATATTCCGGTTGCGGTCACTCCGGAAAGCAAAACGCTGCAGCTTACCGTGGTCGGAACGAATGAAAAACTCTCTGCCCCGGTGATTGCCGACACCGTAAAATTCACCCGGGTCAAAAACAATGTCGTTCTGGACGGCAGCGGCAGCTGGCTGGCCGGACTCCGCAGCGGCAAACTGACGGTTCCGGAACATGTAAGACCAGACAGTGCGCTGCAGCCGGAACGCAACTTTTTCCGCAGCAGCATGAACCCGGACCGGCACAATATTTCCGCTGAATATTTTTTGGGCTATGACGATAAAAATGTGTACATTGCAGTCAAAGTCGATGACCCGATCCATCAGCAGCGTTACCAAGGCTCCAACCTCTGGCGCGATGACAATATACAGTTTGTTTTTGCCACTGAGCCGGTGGTTCCGGCAGCGGCCAGACTTTTCAGTACCATCCGGCAGGAGTTTGACAAAGGTAAAAACTACAGTGTGGCGCTGACCAAACGGGGTACGGAGTTTGTCTGCTACAACCAGCTCTATCAGCCCAAACTGCAGGCCAAAGTCACCCGCAAAAACAATCAGACATTCTATGAAGTCGCTGTGCCCTGGAGCGAAATCGGCAGCCAGCCCGGGAAATTGCTCTACTTTAGTCTGGTTGTGCCTAACAACGACAGCAAAACCACCATCAACGCCCCTTACTGGCTGGATATGGCCGACGGCGTTTGCGGCAACCGCGATGACGCATTGCTGCCGATGGTGATTTTTGAATAAACATAAATTTAAAGATTTGAAAAAAAATGATTGTGAATTATATTCTATAACAACAGACGTAAAAAATCTATTGTTTAACCCCAGGAATATATACAAATGAAAATCGCAACTTTCAGCGCCAACATCACTCCGCCGGTGGGAACTTGCATTGCCGGTTACGGTCTGCATGACGTAACAGTGGTCAAACACGATGAGCTTATGCTCAAAGGCATCTTTTTTGACGATAACGGCAAAAAAGCTTTGCTCATAAGCTACGACCTCATCGGGATGGATAGCGAAGTTGTCTGCAAAATCCGTACTCAATGCGCCGAAATCATCGGCGGTACCCAGGCAGATGTAATGCTCAGCTGCACCCATACCCACGGCGGCCCGCACACCAGATTCCATCATCTGCTCAACGGCCGGGATGATGAATCTACCCAAATGGTTATCGACCGCACCGTGGAAGCGGTCAAAGCGGTCAAAGCAGAGGATTTTATTGAAGGCGACTGGTCGTACTACACCGCCCACTGCCCGGTCAACATCAACCGCCGTTATGTGGGGCCGGAAAACCGCTGCAAAATGCTTTTCCGCAACTGCGAACTGGAGCCGATCGGCGATGGCTTCAAGGATGATGAATTGGGCGTGCTGCTCTTTCAGGATAAACAGGGCAATCCGCAGGAAGTGCTGGTGAATTTTGCGGCCCATCCGCTGGCGTCGCACTCGCCGGGCATTGGCGGTCATGCGCTGACGGCGGATTATCCCGGCTTGCTGAGAAAGTATCTGGAAGAAACTATTGGCGGCCACATAACGTTTGTATCCGGAGCCGCCGGAGATCAATTTCCCCGGGATGCGCAGATCGGCTTCCAGAGTCTGGACAACATCGCCCGGCCGCTGGCCAACGAAAGCGTGCGGGCCGTGGTCAATATGCGAGCCAACCCTGCCCGGTTCAAGATGCCGGATGCCCACTTGCAGACCATGATCAAAAAATTCACTGTCAATGTGGACTACTGCCAGAATCCCCGCCAGCTGCCCCGTTATAAGAGCAACGGCGAATATGAATTGGAATTGCAGTTTTTGAGCATTGGCGATATTTGTTTTGTCGGAGTGCCGTGCGAACTGCTGGCCGAACTGGGCATGGAAATAAAGTGGCATTCGCCTTTCCGCAAAGCGTTTATCTGCTACAACTCAACTGACTATATCGACTACATCCTGCCGGCCAACGCCCTGCTGGCCGGAGGTTACGAAGCAGAGTGCCAGCAGTTCGATGCCCGCACCGGACTGAAACTGGTCAATGCCGCCGTGGAAGGCATGTTTGAAATGAAAAACAACCAGATGATTTGTGATTGGAGATAAAATGAAAATCAAAGCTGTTATTCTTGCCATGATGACTATGTTAAGCTTGGTCAACGCTTCCGAGAGTGTCAATTTGCTCAAAAACGGTGACTTCAGCGAAGGCTTGAAACACTGGCGTTTTGAAAATAAGGCGATCGCTATCGATCCGTCAGTAAAATATCAGGAAAAACCGGCGGTTGTCCTGCCGGAAAAATCCGAGATCCGCCAGAGCGTCACCATCAAACCCAACACCAGTTATGTGTTGACTTATATGGTCAAAGCTGAAGGTATCCAAGCAGCCAATCCCCGCAAAAACGGCGCCCGTTTTATGCTCAATGCCAATAAAGTCTGGCAGCGGGCAACTCCGGCAGCGCACGGAGATTGCATGACCGGCTCTTTTGACTGGGTAAAAGGTGAACACCGCTTCAGCTCCAACGATTTCAAAGGCGGCGGCCGTTTGAATATAAAATTGGTGCTGGATTGCCCCGGCAAATGTTACGCTGCAGATATAAAATTACAGGAAGTTCCTGCACAATAAAGTAGTCTGCATACAAATATTGGAGATTGATCATGGATTACCAATGCCACTATGATGTGGCTGTTACGGGTGCCGGGGTGGCCGGTATCGCCGCTGCGGTCGCCGCAGCAAGACGCGGCAAAAAAGTCGCTTTGCTGGAAAAACAAACCCTCATCGGCGGGTTGGCCACATCCGGCTTGATCTACATATATTTGCCGCTTTGCGACGGCAAAGATACTCAAGTGATTTTTGGTATATCCGAAGAAATGCTCAAACGCAGCATGGAATTCAGCCCGTTCGATCTGCCGCAAAAGTGGGGCGGACACAATCAGGGCGAAAATAAGCACTACACCGAACGCTATCGGGTGCAATTTTCGCCCGCCGGATTCACGCTCTCGCTGGATGAAATGCTCGTGGAAGCAGGAATCGATCTGTGGCTGGATACCCGGGTGTGCGATGTGCTCAAATCCAGTGACCGGGTAACCGCTCTGGAAGTGGAAAACACCTCCGGGCGCGGCCGGATAACTGCCGGTTGTTTCGTCGATGCCAGCGGAGAAGCTATTGTTGTACGCCGATCCGGCGGTGCAGTTCAAAGCGACAGCAACTCTCTGTCGATGTGGCTGATAGAAAATACCCCCCAAGCTGCTGAATCACCGTATTTATTTACCGGCAATGTGCATATCAAAACATTCAGGTTCAACCGCAGCGATATTGCTCCGATGAGCGGAACTGACGGCAAAGCAGTAAGTTACTACACGCAAGAATGCTATAAAAAATTACGGGAATTTTATCGCCAGAGTTATCAGAGCAGTGACCGTTTTCAGCACTATCCGCTGCATCTGCCGGCAATGCCGCAATTCCGCAAGATCGCCGCTGCCCAGTGCCAATTCATGCTGGACGATAAAGATGTGAACTGCAGCTTTGAAGATTCCATAGGCATGACCGGTGATTGGCGGTTGGCCGGTCCGGTTTGGGAAACGCCTTTCCGGGCATTGGTTCCGGAGTCGCTGGATGGAGTTTACACCGCCGGGCGCTGCATGGGAGCGATCAATGATGCCTGGGAAGTTTATCGGGTCATCCCCACCGCCGCCATGACTGGAGAAGCCGCCGGGATCGCCGCAGCGCTGGCAGTGGAAAAGAATTGTGCGACCCGGGATTTGAAGTATCAGGATGTGCAGCAGGAACTGCGCAAACAAAATATTCCGCTGCATTTTGAAGATGTAAATCTTACAGTTTGACAACCTTGTTCGAGCCATCCGGACCCCGGCATTATAAGGTGGGTGTTCCGGATTTTTTTTATCTTTCCGGATTTGCTGCTTGCATTGGGGTGTATGGAGTGCTATCTTATGCAAAGTGGAGGTAAAAAATGATTATTATAAGTTCTATAGTAATGTTGCTGGTCGCCCTGGTGCTGGGCTATATAATTTTCAAGATCATTCAGTGTGCATTGTCTTTTGGGATGCTCATGCTGGCAATCGTGCCTGCGCTGATCATTGGCGTAATAGCTGCGGCAATGTTTTCGCTGCTGCCGGGGATCATTTTGGGGGTCGCAGCGTTTGTCTTACTTTGTACTTTTCTGCTGCATATATCCGGATTGCTGGCCGGAATAATCTTTATTATTATCATCGCCTCGCTGCTGACAAGCCTGTTCAATTGATCCATTGCCGGAGCGCCGGAATGAATATTGCTATTTTCGGGGCATTATTTTGGAAAAAATCTTAAAAAAATTGAGTTATTGATTTGCAATTTTGCGCTATATACAGTATCTTTAGTGAAGTGTTGATTTTATAGTACATTTTGTTGTTCTGTTGCGCAAGCGATCTATGCTGACACGGGTCAACCGTGAATAAGGCATTTTTTTTGATCAGCTTGCTGACACGGGTTACCACACAACAGGCAACAATAGCTTAATGTGGAGTTTTTATATGAGAAAAGTCAAATTTGGCATCATTGGAACCGGGGCTATCGCAACCATGCACGCTCAAGCACTGCAGAATTCACGCAATGCAGAACTGGTAGCAGTTTATGACCAGATCACCGAACGGGCGCAGCAATTTGCTGAAAAATATAATGTGCGTGCAGTCACTGATTTTGAAAGTTTTCTGGCTGATAAAGAAGTGGAAGCTGTCACCATTGCCACTCCGACCGGCATCCATGGCAAAGTCGCAGTGCCGGCGGCGTTGGCCGGCAAACACATACTGTGCGAAAAACCCCTGGATGTCACCACCGGAAAAGTTGATGAAATCATTGATGCCTGTCAGAAAACCGGCGTTATTCTTATGAGCGTATTTCAATCGCGTTTTGTCAAAAATGTCGGCTTGATCAAGCAGGCGATCGAAGCCAACCGCTTCGGCAAAATCGTTTTGGCCAGCGCCCAATGCAAATGGTTCCGGGATCAAAAATACTATGATTCTGCCACCTGGCGCGGTACCTGGGCGCTGGATGGCGGCGGTGCGCTGATGAATCAGAGTATCCACACCATCGACCTGCTGCTCTATCTTAATGGCGATGTGGAAGAAGTCAGCGCCATCACCGGCACGCTCTCGCACACCGGGATCGAAGTTGAAGATAACGCAGTGGCAATCGTCAAGTTCAAAAACGGCGCTTTGGGTACGATCGAAGGCTCCACGTCCTGCGCTCCGGGTTTCCCCCGCCGGGTGGAAATATCCGGTACTTTGGGCAGCGTAGTTATGGAAGATAACAAGATTATCCGCTGGCAGTTCGTCAACGATGAACCCGGCGATGAAGATATCCGCAAAAATTGCGGTATCGGCGAAGTCATCTCCGGGGGCGGAGCCGGGGATCCGATGGCGATCTCCAGCGAAGGTCATCGGGTGCAGATCGAAGATTTGGCCGATGCGATCATCGAAGGCGCCAAAGAAGTCAAGCTTTCCGGATTGGAAGGCCGCCGGGCGGTGGAACTTATCTGCAGTATTTACGAAGCTGCCCGCACTGGTCAGCCGGTCAAATTAAAAGGCCGCACCAAGTAAACCTGGCGCAGAAAAATGTAAAAAAAATCCGGTTCCCATGACCGGATTTTTTTTTGCAATACAGTGCAGATGCTTTATCAGCTGCCGAACTGCATACGGTGATATTTGCTGTAGATGCCGTCACGCCGCAAAAGTTCTTCATGTGTACCGACTTCAGCAATACAGCCATTTTCTACGGCAATGATCTTATCGGCATGACGGATCGTACTCAAGCGGTGCGCAATGATCAAAGTTGTGCGCCCGCGCGATAACTCGTTGAGTGCAGATTGGATATGCTGTTCGCTTTCATTATCCAGCGCACTGGTTGCCTCATCCAGGATCAGCACCGGAGGATTCTTCAAAAATACCCGGGCAATAGCCAGACGCTGCTTTTGACCGCCGGAAAGCCGCACCCCCCGTTCGCCGACCGGAGTATCGTACTTTTGCGGCAGCGACATGATAAAATCGTGGATATTGGCCCGGCGTGCCGCATCGGTTATTTCCTCTTCGGTGGCATCAGGTTTGCCGTAAATGATGTTATCTCTGACCGTGCCGGAAAACATATAAAGATCCTGCTGCACAATGCCAATAGCACTGCGCAAAGCTTTAAGCTGCCACTGCCGCACATCCAAACCATCAAGTTTAACACAGCCTGACTTTACATCATAAAATCTGGGCAGCAGCGCACAGATGGTGCTTTTGCCGCCGCCGGAAGGACCGACCAAAGCAACCGTTGAGCCGGGTTCGACCGTAAATGAAACATTTTTCAATACTTCCACTCCGGCTTCATACGCAAAGTCCACACTGTTATATTCAATATATCCGGCTTGTTTTTCCGGGCGGGAGGCGTTTTTGGCTTCCACGATTTCCGGCATAGTAGCCAGCACTTCAGCAAAGCGGCGGAAACCGGACCAGCCGCGCTGAAACTGTTCAGTAAAGTTTACCAGCATTTCCAGCGGATGCACAAATATACCGATGTACAACGCATAGATCGCCAGTTCGCCCGGCGTGATCGTTCCCCGGGCAATAAAAATGCCGCCAAACAGCAGTATTGCCACATAAAGCAAGCCCTGAAAAAAGGAATTCCCGGCATGAAAACGGCCCATAAGTTTGTAATTATCGATTTTGGAATCCAGAAAAGCCCGGTTGCAATTGCTGAATTTACCTTGCTCAACTTCTTCGTTGGCAAATGATTTCACAACCCGGATACCGGCCAGAGAATCCTGTATCTGCGAATTGACCACGGCGATTTTTTTGCGGTTGTCAGCAAAGACCTGCCGCATGTACTTGCGCATAAAAACGCAATATAATGCCATCACCAGCGTGACCGCCAGCAGGATAAAGGTCAAACGCACGTTGATGGAAAAAAGTATGATAAATGCGCCAATGATCTTCAATGACGAAAGCAATATGATTTCCGGCCCATGATGCGCCAATTCGGTTATATCAAAAAGATCCGATACGATCCGGGACATCATCTCGCCGGTATTATTGCGGTCAAAATAAGAAAAACTCAAACGTTGATAATGCACAAAAATATCCTGCCGCATATCAGTTTCCATCCTGGCTCCCATGATATGCCCCCAACAGGTGATGAAATACTGGGCAAAGAGCCGGATAACATAGAGTAAAGCCAAACCGGCTGCAATCCAGCCGATTATCTCCACAATCTCAGCAGCGGACTTTTGAAAAACACCCCGGTTCAGGACATTGAGCAGTTGCGGAAATGCCAGATCCACCGCTGATACGATCACTGCACAAACCATATCCAGCACAAATAACCCCCAATACGGTTTGTAATATGCGGCAAACCGCCTGAATAACGATGGATGCGTTTTTACTTCTTCGCTCATATCATACACTTTCATATCAATAAAACAGCGGAATGAAAAAACTCCACTCCGCTGCTGTACATTCTTAATAACTGCAAGCAATCATACCAACTGCATTATTCGATGACCACCCGCAGATCTTCCAGATAAATATCCATATTTTTCAAAGTTACGCTCTGCAGATTGAGCATGTTGAGTCCTTCTTCGACCTGTCTGGTGATGTCCAGCTTAAAGCCAAAGGGATTGCGGTCTTCAAAACTGATCGGACAGTAGGAATTTTTTTCCGGCAACGCCATAAAGCTGTTGTGGTAAAAAAGTATATACCCGACCGAATTGCAGATATTCACCTTGCGCTGGGGCTTGTTGGCCAGAACCACCACTTTACCCGGCTTCACGACTTCATTCACACCGATATTTTTGCCGTTCACCTTGATTTTCAGACAGTTGGTATAACCGGCCAAACCGGATTTTTTGTGGATGCGGCCATTAAATTCCAAATAGACTTTTTTCCCTGCCAACGCCGGTAAAGCAAAAGAAAACGCATCGGAACTTTCCGGCTTGAGGATCACCCGTTTGACCGGTGTCAGCGGGATCACACTTTCGCCGGCTGCCACATTGGCATCTTCATTGGCCGGATAAAGCTTGCTGGTAGTTTCGCCGGTACGGTCAAGCACTTCCACAGCATAGCTGCCGAACGCCGGAACGGTGATAGTTTTGGCAAACTCATTGCCGGAAACCTTTTCTTTAAGCACCGTGCCGATCACAGAGTTGCGCACCACCACTTCCTGCAGACCGCCGCCTTTGACACTGATCGCCAAATCAACGGTACCGATTTTCAGTTCCAGCTGATCGAACCAGATGCTGCCGCTCTGATTGTAGTAGCAAAGATAAATCGTAACTTTTTTAGCATCGATCGGCAATTGGTCCACATGTTCAAACCACGTCCAATCGTAGTCAAAACGCGGCTGTTCCGGCACCGGACAGTAACGATCTTTTTTGGCATCAACAGCATAGATGCTCATAGCTGTACCGCCACTGCTTTTGGCCGAAGTGCCGCCGCTGCGTTTACTGCTGAAGCGCAGCAGATAGGGGGAACCTTTCTTGAAAGGCACTGCCGGGTTCACCCGGTGATAAGCATTGGGGCTGCGTTGGGCATTGCCGGTGATTTTGAGCGATGCAGAGTTTTTATCGCTGCTTTCGGAGCTGTCTGCGACTACCAAATCGCGATTGGCGGCAGCTACATTCCAGCTGTTGAGCTTGCCGGCAGCAAAGGTGCTTTCTTTCAGACAATTCGCAGTCGGCAACGCCGGGGTACTGTTGATCGTAATTTCCGGAGCTGCATAAAGAGCGGCAGTTGCAGCCATGCTTACTGCCGCACAAAAAAGTTGTTTTTTCATT
Organism: Lentisphaerota bacterium; assembly: GCA_015061575.1. Classification (GTDB taxonomy): domain Bacteria; phylum Verrucomicrobiota; class Lentisphaeria; order Victivallales; family Victivallaceae; genus SIG78. The sequence goes on along the minus strand of SUWF01000015.1, from coordinate 38,957 downwards.
TTATACCATCCTCGGTTTATTCAAAATTAACAGCAGCAGAGATTATTTATCGATTTCAAATTCATAAAACCGGTTGATACCTTCACAGGCAATGATCCCGGCGTAGTATTCACGGGGCAGCAAATCATCGATGAATCCGAATTTTTTGTCGCCGACTGATACTTCCATGACGGGGCCGCGGCCGGTGAATTTAATATCCACTTCCATTTCATACTTCACATTGGGCAAAAATCTGGCGTTCAAATAGCCGACTTTGCGCCAGACCTGCTTGCCGTCTTTAAACCAGTGCCGCCAGACATTAATGCCCTGATCGAACAGCACGATTTCGTAATGGGTACGGAATTCCGGATGACCGTTGGCCGCAGTCCCCGGTTTTTCGGCAATCACAATCGAAGGAGCCATGCGGTAGTCAAAGCTCATTTCGGCCTTGATCTCGCAATTTCCGCTGAGCGGCTTTTTGCAGAGCAGTGCCGCATAAGTTTCCGCCGCCCGCTTGCCCAGCATTTCCTGCGGAGTGGCATCAGCAGGACAAACATTGACGATGTGATCTTTTTCCTGCCGGAAAACATTGATATTGGGCCAGCGGGAACTTTTCACCTCTATAAAATCAGCTTTGTTCCATTTACCCGGTTTGAACTCACACTCAAAAATATCATCAGCACAGACAGCGCAACCAATGATCAATACGGCACTCAACAGCGAATAACGCCAAAACTTACTGTTTTTCATACTCAACTCCTATAGTTAATTAAATTGGACTAATATACACTTTCTATAAAAAAAATGCAAACTAATAAATCAACCAATCATAAAAAGTTATTTGTTTATCGCTGTTGCTTTCAATGCCCGGATCGTTGAATGTGGCATCCATCCGCACCGAAGCAGCGTTATCATCGGCGGCATTTTCGATCGTGACCCGGTAGCAGCCGGAGTTGGTTATGGAAAAATAATTGCGCAAACTCGCCAGCAGCAGCGGATCAAACTCCTCAGACAAAATCACCGGAGTTTTCTTGAAACTTTTGATTATCCGCAAAGTTTCCATAGCGTCTTCATGACTTAAATTAGCGTAATTGGTCAGCAAAGCATAATTGGCCTGCAGCAGATCCGGCCGGTTCCGCCGGCTGCCGCCCATGCCCAGCGGATTGATCCAGCTCAAACGTCCGTTGCAATCCGGCGGAAAAAACTTTACTCCATCCGGAATGAACCATAACTCTTCCCGGAACTGCAGTGCAGCATCGCGCGGCAATCGGGTATCAGCATCCAACTCTTCATATTCAGTTCTTTCCATGCCATCGACTCCGGCAGTATCGTTACTGTCAGTATAGTCGGTAAAGCGGGTGCGGAAAATGGTCAAAGCTTCGTTCAGATCTTCTTCATTGACACTGCGAACCCGGGTAAGATAATTCAAGGCATTATCCACATTGCCATCGATCGACAAACCTCCGGCCCCATTTTCGATCCGGTATTTGACCTTGATTCCGTGATAATCCATTTCCCGGAGCCGGCCATCGGGGATAAAGCGTTCTTCTTCAAATTCATCATAATCAAAGTTGCTCAAATCGCCGGTATTGTACACATAATTATCGGCCGCCAAAGTCCATATCACCCGGTTCATAGCGCCTTCGGCCACATAGCGGGAACGCAGCACGTTGGCATCATTGCGGATACCATAACCGGCCAATTGCGAATACGCCACCATCGACAGCACCATCAAGCTGACCGAACTCAACAAAACCAGCACCGAAATCAACGCTACGCCGGATTCAGGCTCCTGAAGTCGAAAAATCCTCATAATGCCAACCCCGAGTATGCCGAAAGTCCGGCCGTCCGCCGCAGATAAGATATTTTTTCGCCATCGGCAAACTCCACCGTAAAACCGACGGCGGCCGGCAAACGGTTTTTATATTCATCATCATCCTGATCCCACAGCTCCAGCCATTCGATTTCGCCATCTTCATCATAATCGCCGTAGGTCATGGTCAAAGCTTCCACATCTTTGGCCAGAATAACTGTTTTTATTCCGGCAATATCCTCTTCTTCCTCCAGCCACGGAAAATAGGGAGTCGTTTTGTAATCACAAGCCAATTCGTTATCGTCATTCACATACAACTTCATAAACATGAACGCCCCGCTGCCGTCACTGTTGGGCAGGCGCATGGCGGTAAAAAACAGCTCATTTTCCTGACCGTCAAAGACTAAATTTTCCGCATCTTCGTCGGTTTCGTCGATCCAGAAAAACGGTATCATGCCACCCATTAATTCAGCGACTTTATCCAACTTGCGGTTACGCTCCAAACGCTCCGAAAGCGCAACCACTTTGTGGTGACTGCGCTGAAAACCGCTCAATGCCGCCGCTCCGGCGGCCCCCAGCATGGCCATTACGGCCATAGCAGCAATCAATTCAACCAAAGTAAAAAACCGCCGCTGCATCATTCAAACTCTCCGGCTTCATCGGCGTAGTGGATACGGTCGATCTTCAAAGTATCGACGATTTCCCGACTGTTGACATCGATCAGATTCAAAACCAGCGTGCGCAGCGGCGCCTGCCCTTCCAGATCATTCAATTCTTCGGAAAGATCTTCCACGTCTTCGTAATAGATTTCTATATCGTAGATGGTGCTTTCAAATATTTCCGGCGGGATCTCCGGTGGTTCCTCGCTGGTAAAAAGCAAACAATATTCCGCCGCCTGACTTAAAAGGTGCATCCGCTCCCAGCTGCTGTAAGCTTTATCCACCCGGTTGACCGCCGATTGCGACAGCGCAAAAAAGCCGCCCAAAGCTAAAGCAAATACCGCCATGGCAACCACAACTTCCACCAATGTAAAAGTATTTTTTACCATACTCTCTGCCCTTCTGCAGTATCAACTGGATTGATTTCCAGCAAACCGCTGAAGTCCGAAATCGTCACCCGGTATGCTGATTCGCCGATCTGCAATGTCAACTCATGCAGCAGCCGCCCTGCCCCACCGCGGGTGTAGCGCCACAACTCCAGACTTTCATCCATATTTTGTATGCCTTCAAAATCCGGCAATTCAAACTCCACACCCAGCTTTTCCGGAAACGCCCACTGCCGGACTTTTTCTTCTTCCGGCAAAACTTCTTCATCTCCATCATCGGCGGCCGCCAATTCCGCTTCCTGTTCCGGATCGATGGCCTCCAGCACTACATAGGGCATGTTGCCAGATTCCACATCTTCGGCCAGGATCACGGCTTCGGACTGATTCCACTGTTCGGGTTTTTCGATGCGGAAGAGCTTCTCTTCCGGATAAAAAACCAATTTACGCACCGCTCCATCCCGCATGGAATCGGCCCGGGCCTGAGCGCAAAATACCTTAAAATCCCGCAACGCCTGCTCCAAAGCCGCACCTTTGCGCTCCCTGCCGACATAAACAGTCGATACAGCGGTCAGCAATATGAGAATCGTTATGACCGCTGTAAGTTCCAGCAGAGTAAAATATTTGCGCTGAATATTCTTCAATTATTCGCCGTCTGCTTCGATCCAGTTGGTAATATCGGCGTTTTCGCCCTCGCCGCCTTCCACGCCGTCAGCGCCATAGCTGGAAAGATCAAAATCGCCATGTTCACCCGGGCAGACATAGTTGTAATCGTTACCCCAGGGATCTTTGGGCACAGCAGGTTTGAGGTAAGGCCCATCCCACTTGGCGGTTTCATCCACATTTTCCACCAGCGCCTGCAAACCGGCATCGCCATCGGGATATTTGCCGGTATCAAGTTTGTAATCGGTAAGCGCCTGCTCCAAAAGCTTGATCTGCGTCTTGGCCGTGCTGATCTTGGCGTTGCGGATATGCCGGAACACCATCGGCGCCGAAAGACTCGCCAACATGACCAGAATAACGATCACCACCATAAGTTCAGTCAGAGTAAAGTGGCGACGGACGAATTTGCGATTGTTTTTCATAAACATCTCCTTTATATTTAATAATTTATGCATGATTTTCACCTTTTAAGTTTCCACACTGTTCAATTCCATGATCGCCATAAAAATAGCCAATACCACGGTCATGACCACCAAAGCCAGCCCTACGATCACCAACGGTTCAAACATGCTCAGCAGCCGTTTGATCTGCCGCCGGGTATCTTCTTCCAAATGGCTGGCTGCTTTCATCAGCATTGCTCCGGAAGTACCGGATTCTTCACCTACCCGCAATCGGCTGGCCAGCCCTTTGGGCAAAAATTTATTCTTTTCGATAGCGGCAGATAGTTTCAAACCGCTTTTGAGTTTATTTTCCAACTCGTTGAAGCTGTCCCGGATCAGCGGATTTTGTATAACTCTTACAGCAATACGCACCGTTTTGATTATATCCACATGGTTGCTGATAAGAATCGCCAGCGTCCGGACGAATTTGCCCATTTCAACAGCCACATTCAGCGAACCGAAAAGCGGCAGCGCCAATATGAACTGCGCCCGCAGTTCGGACAAGCGTTCCCGTCCCACAAGTTTGGGCAGCAGCGTTATACTTAATATGACCAATACGACCAGACTTATTCCGCCATAGATAATAACGTTGCTCATATTCATCAAAAACACCATGGAGCCGGGCAATTCACGGCCCATGTTTTCAAACTGCGTAACAAATTGCGGCACAAAGACTGCAAACATCAATACCGTCACCAGCAACGCTACCGATAAAACTACAATCGGATAGATGGAACTGGTAATGATAAAATCTTTAAGTTCCCGGCTTTCGGCCATAAATCGGCGCAATTCTTCCAACACTTCCGGCAAGCGGCCGGTTTCTTCACCGGTTTCGATCAAATTGGCGTAATAACCGGGGAAAAGCGTCCCGTAACTGCGGATCAGATCCGAAAATTTCCGCCCTTCGTGCAGCCCCTGCCGCAGCGTTTGCAAAAACTCTCTCTGCTCAGGCTGCGCCGCACCCTCGGCAATAATGCTCAACGCCCGTTCCAGCGGGATCGCTGAGTTCAGCAGCGCCGACAGCTGCTCGGTCATATCCAGCACATCGATCCGGCTGCGGCGGAAAAATCCTTTTTCCTGCTGTGCCGGGTCAACTTCCCGGATAAACTTTACCGGCAGCATGTTCATCCGCCGCAATTTCTGCTCGGCTTCGCGCTGATTTTCAGCTTCGACCGTAACGTCTTGGGCGGACTTGCCCGGTTGGATAGCTTTGTATAAATAGAGTGCCATAAATTACTTAAAAACCAGATTTATCCTTCCGCTGTTGAACGCAGCAATTCTTCAGCGGTGGTAATACCTTGCGCAACCTTGTCGCGCCCATCTTCCAACAACGTTTTCATGCCATTTTTTACTGCGATTTTTTCCAGCACCGAACTGGGCTGGTTGTGGCTGATAGCTTCCCGCAATTCATCGTTCACCCGCAGAAATTCGTAGATGCCCGTCCGCCCACGAAAGCCGCTGCCATTGCAATTGCGGCAGCGACCGCCGCTGAGAACATCTTTGCCGCTGCCGTTACAAACAGTACAAACCTTGCGCACCAACCGCTGCGACATTACCCCGAATAATGCTGATGCCACCAGAAAACCCTCCACGTTCATATCGATCAAGCGGGTCACGGCCCCCACCGCATCGTTGGTATGCAGCGTACTGAGCACCAAATGACCGGTCAATGCGGCATTGATGGCAATATCCGCAGTTTCCCGGTCACGGATCTCCCCGACCAGGATCACATCCGGATCCTGACGGACGATGGAACGCAGCCCGGAGGCAAAATCCACTCCAATCTGGCTGTTCACCTGCATTTGGCAAAGGCCCGGCAGCTGATATTCAACCGGATCTTCCACGGTAATGATCTTGCGTTTGCTGTCGTTGAGCTGATTGATCACGCTGTACAAGGTAGTGGTCTTTCCGGAACCGGTCGGTCCCACCACCAGAATCATACCGTGCGGGATTTGAATAAGTTCATTAAAATCGTTCAGCATAGCCTGCGACAAACCCAACGCCCGCAGATCGTAGGCCACGGAAGCTTTGTTGAGCAGACGCAGCACGATGCTCTCGCCGGTCAGGATCGGGATCGTGCTTACACGCATATCCAATTCAGTCCGCCCCAGCTGAAAAGTCGTCCGCCCGTCCTGCGGCAAACGGCTTTCGGCAATATTCAGTCCGGCGATGAGTTTGATGCGAGAGGCTATCGCCGGAAAATCCCGGATCGGCGTAGACAATATTTCCGTAAGCACCCCATCCACCCGGCAGCGCACCACCACATGATCTTCGCCCGGCTCCACATGTATATCGCTGGCCGACAATTCGATTGCCCGGGAAAATATATCGTTGACCATCCGCACAATGCGGGCCTCGCCGGCCATGGAACGCAGCGCATCTTCGCTGTCGCCTTCCAGGACGGCAGGTTCTTCGCTTTCCTTATATACCGAAGTAATGATCCGTTCCAGCCACGCCCGGCGCACCAGAATAAACGACATGCTTTTTTTCAGCTGCCGTTCCACTACATAAATATTGCGCGCCAATTGATAGGGATTCGAGACATACACTTGCATGGTATCGCCATCCCAACTGGCGGGGACCATGCCGTTTTCGCTCAGATACTCGTTGGAGATCCCCGGATAACGCTCCGGCAACGGCAGGGCATCCTCATCCGGAACTTCCAAACCAAATACTTTGGTATAAAGCTTAAGCAGCTCTATTTCAGTACAAAGTCCCCGCTCCAACACTGCTGCATCAGCTTTGGAATAGTCGCCGCCGCACTCGGCAAGCACCTCCGGATACTCCGCAATAAGCTCCGGCAAAGCCCTTTTTAATTCATTGAGCTTGCCGGTGATCCCGCTCAGCTCACTGCAAAAAAGCACTTCTGTATTCTGCGGATCGTTTATATCCATTTACTTATCCTTTTCCCCGGCGTCCCGGGCTTTTTCCGCTGCCTTTTCTGCATCTTTCCTGGCCTTTTTTTCGGCCTTTTCCAAACGGATACGGGCTTCGCGGATCAAATCTTCAGCATGGGCTTCGGCTATTTCGCCTTCAAATTTGCTCAAGCTTTTTACAGCTTCGTTGTATCGCTTGACCATATCTTCGACCTTGCCTTTTTCGTCAACGATGTAGCCGGTCACCAGTACCAGCATTTCGGTACGGGACTTGCTCTGATTGGTATTGCCGAAGATCCGCCCCAAAAACGGAATATCCGATATCAGCGGTATGGAGTTGAGATCATCCGCGACTTTTTCCTGGATCATGCCGCCCATGATCATGGTCTTGCCGTTGGCAATGGTCATGGATGTTTCGATCTCCCGCTTCTGGATGACCGGAGTATCTTTGGCGGTGGTAATGGTATTGGTGACCGGTTCGGAAACTTCCTGTTTGATTTCCAGCGAAATAAGATCGCTGCTGGTTACCTGCGGAGTCATCGTCATAATGATCCCGGTTTCCCGGTAAGTGTAGCTGTTGGTAACCTGACCGGCCACGGATTCAGAAGAACTGATCGAACCGGTGACCAGCGGTACGGAATCACCAATCTGGATCTTGGCTTCGGTGTTGCTGGAAACCAGCAGCTGCGGACTGGAAATGATCTTGATCTTGTTGCGGGAAGCCAGCGCTCTTATGTATGCAAATTTTTCATCCGGATCGTTGGGATTGGCAATATAAAAGTTCGCCCCGGTATCGGTTCCGGCGCCCGGATGGAGCTGGCTGTAATTGGTTCCGTAGCTGGTAAGTGTGCCGCCACCGGAACCTTTGAAGTTAAATTCCACGCCAAACTCATTACCGTCATTCAAACCCACTTCCACGATCAAAACCTGCAGCAGTACCTGAGCCGGAACCGAATCCAAACGTTCCAGCAACGCTTTCATCACCCGGTAGACCCGGGGCGTGGTACGAATGACCATACGGTTGTAGATACCATCGGCAAAGATACGCACCGGCGTGGTAAAAATATTACTTTGCACCGTAGTTGTGGTATTCAAATCGTTGTTGGTACCGGCCCGGGAAAATGCGGCGCTGCCGGTGTTGCCGCTGTTGGAAACCTTGGTCGTCTGCGTAGTCAACTGCTGGGTACGGGAGTTACCGCTGGAAGTATCGACCGTCAGCGAGCTGCCCTGCGTGGTAAAAATCACCGACAACGCCTGCGCCAGCTGTTGAGCTTTGCTGTTAGCGACTTTATAAACATAGACCCGTTCTTCTTCTTCGCTGTCATTGGAATCCAGCGTGCTTACCCACTCGCGCACCATATTTACCACCTCTTCGGTAGCGGCCGAAGTCACCAGCAGCTGCAGGCGGTCAATACCGGTTATGTAGACCGAGCCGGGAGTTTCGCCGCGGGTGGAAGGCGTTGCCGCCGTAAAACCGAGTACCGGCAGTATTTGCGAAAGATCCGCTGCGATCTTTGACGGCTGGATGTTAACGCACGGAATTACCGCCCGGGGCCAGTTTTTGCGCCCGGGGTTATCAATGATTTCCAGAATCGACTGCAACTTGGGTATGTTATCGCTGGAATCGCACACCAGAACCATATTGGGACGGCTGCCTTCCATTACCGTACCGCCAGCCATCAAAAACGGACGCAGCTGATTGAGTGCTTCCCGGGCGGTGATATTTTTGAGCATGTGGAAGACGATTTCGCTGTTGCCGCTGCCGTTGTTGGCCACCCGCAGATCGCCCTGCCGGGGAGTTTGCGCAGCAGCAGTTATCCGCAGCAGCTGACCATCTTTATGCGCTGCAGCGTTGGCCAGCTGCAGCATACGGTCAAAGGTTTCCCACAATTCCCGCCGGGTCATGGTGGAGTTAACGTTCAGCGTTACCGTACTGCGCAAATCACTGGACGCTACAAAGTTAAACTCCAGCACATCTGCAAATGCCGACAAAACATCCAAAATGGGAGCAGTGGCAAAACTCATGGATACTTCCACGGGGCTGTCGGCATCAAACAATATAAAATCTTCGTAAAAACGGCTCTTGCGGGCTCCGGGCTTGCCGCCGTGTTTAGAGGATGCAGCCGCCTCGACCGGAGTTTTATCATATTTGCCCGGATAAGGCGCCGTGGAAAGTTTTTCGGCCTGCTTTTGTAATTTTTCATTCCGCTTGCCGGAAGTATCTACACTGACATTGTCCGGCTTGATCGGATCCTGTTCTTTATATTGCTCATTATTGTTGCGGTCAATAAAGTCAAATTTGTAATCCGGATCATCGCTTTTTTCTTCCTGCAGATCCGGCAGGATCTCGCAGCTGGTCAATATCGGCAGCAGCAGTGCCGCCAAAGCCAGCTGCCACAGCGGCCAAACATTTTTCCGGGCAGATTCACTGATATTGTTTTTCATCTTTGCCTTCCTGAATTTATATTTTATTTTTTAGCTTATCAACAAATTATTTTACCGGGAACGCCCCCGGCGATTGGTGGAACCGCTGCGTGCGGAATTATTCTGATTATTGCGCATCATCTGCATCATATTCATCTGCTGCCGGTACTGCATACCCACCGACTGCCGCATCAGATCGACCATCTGCTGCATCGGATTGACCGATCGGCGGCGGCTGGAACCGCTGGAAAAGTTTTCGGACGCCTGCGCCATATCCAAAGTCATCCGGCTGCCGCCCCGGGTCAGCACCGCCTGTCTGCCCTCAATGGAGCTTAACGCATAACCGTTGGGCAAAGTATCGCCAATGCGGTAATATTGCTTTACCGGAGTGTTGTTCCGGGAGCGGTTGCCTTTGCTCAAGATCACTGCTCCCTGCGAATTACCAACCCGATAAATCCCGACCAGAGAATAAGTTATCACACCACGACCGCCCGCAGCCCCACCGCTGCGCTGCGGATCAAAAACATTTTTCTGCACAATAACTGAAACAGCCTCCGCACTGGGCGCCAGCTTGATTTTATTCTCAGGATTACTCAAAACCACCGCTTCTTCCTGTCGGACATTTTTCTTCTTTTTGCCAACTTCATATTTGGTCTTACCGGTACCGGAAAACGCACCCCACAGCGATAAACTCAAAAACAGTGCCAGCACGCAATTTATAAAAAGCAAAAGGTGTTTCATTCTTGGCCTCCCTGCTCCGGAGCCGGTGCGGCAACTGTTTGCCCAGCCGGAGCTTCAGCTGTACCGGGAGCCGCCGTTTTTTGGGCAGCTGCTTCCGGCCGTTCATCGTTGGCGCAGCGCAGCGTGCCGTTGAACTGCACAGCGCTCATACCGAACATATTACTGGCACGGCATTCAAACTTTTTCCAATACAACTGCGGCTGCAGTTGATCGACTGCCAGCAAAAATTTCATCAATGTATCCAGATCGCTGGTCAACGATACATCCAGTTCCAGCAGTGATATATCTTTATTGAAGCTGGAACGGCGCACCATGCTTATATTGTTCAAGCGCAGTTCCATATTTTTGGCGGTATTTTCGATCAGTGATCGCAGTTCCACTTCCGGCTCGCCATTTTCGGCAGCTTTCCAGGCACCGACAAGTTTTTGCGCTGCGGCCTGACTGAACGCATTAAGTTCAGCCAGTTCCGCTTTCAACCGCAACTCTTCCTGCTGCAGTTTTTTCAAATCCTGTTCCAGAATTTTTCTGCTGCCGGCTCCGGGCATACCGCCCAAGAGCGAACCGCCGAACTGCCAGAGCAAAAACAATACACTTATTGCCAGACCGATCACACAAAAGAGCCGCTGCCCCTGCCGGGTTTTCCAGAAGGCCTTGCTGAACAAATTGATTTTTTCTTCTGTATTGCTCATTTTTTGGCCTTCTTTTTGGTCTTGAAACTTTTAGCAGGTTTCTTTGCTTCCTGCACAGAAAGTTTAACGTTGGCGTTGGTGAAGTTATTGGCCTGATTCGTCCGCTGCGACGCACTGATTACCTTTACTCCCGGCAAGCGGTTGAAAAACGATACCAGATCCAGTTCCGGCGAAGTGGTCTGCAAATTCAGATCCATGATCTCTTCATTCCAACGGAAATTGGCCAGATGAACATCTTCCGGCAGTTTTTCCGACAGATACCCCAAATACCCCAGACACTCCCGGCTGCCGAGTTTAAGTTCTGCCGTGCGCTGATTTTCCTTGAGTTCCTTTTTGCCGTTTTTGACTTTTTTGCGCAGATCCTGAACTTTGCTGCGCATATTTTTGACCGAAGCATAAAGTTTGCGGTATTCCCGGTATTCGCCGATGAATCCACCTGCATAGCGGAAAACATTCACCGTTACCAGCAACACTGCCAGCAACGCCATCAACCGCAGTGCATTCCGATATCTTGCCGGACGCAGATAATCCGGCAGGATGCTCACTGCCGCCAGCGCTTTATTATCCACAAACAGCGTTTGAGCAGCAAACAGTGCGCTGCAGAGGGCACTCCGGTAAGTTTTCAGCCAATCAGCGGAATCATCCGGCAGCTGGCAATGTTTCTTTAAGCAGCTGTCCAACTCCCTGTTGCACGCACAGGAAATTTCATCTATCTGCTGCCAGAACCCATTCTGCCACACGAGTTTATCTTCCACATCCTCCAGAAGTGACACTGCATCCGGCGGCAAAACTCCCGGCAACGCCAGCACCGGATTGATCACCGCATCAAATTTGCCGTTTACCGAAGTAAGTTCACTGGCCAACTTGTGCAGAGAGCTTTCCGGAAAAACCGCACAGCGCACCCGACTGATCCCGTTTTCCTCGTTATTACTGAGCAAAGCATACTGCAAGCGGAAATCTGCTGGCACGCTCAAGAGCTGCCGGGGGACTTCAAAGCGGAGCGCTTCGCGCATGACCTCAACGGAGGCGCTGGGCAAAGCACATTCAAAAACTTCGCATTGATCAAGTTTTACAGCCAACACGCTGTAAACTGAACTGTTCACCGCCAAATCTTTAAGCACCCGATTGGCCGCCAGCTGCCATTCAGCATGTTCGGCCGAGGCATATTTGACAACTTCAAACCCACGGGCATATTTGCGCATCCTTACACCATGTACCACGGTGCGGTTGCTGCAGCATACCAATGCCGCTATCTCCGGAGAACCCAATACGCCCATAGCTCAGCGACGCCCTCCAGCCCAAGGCGGCATCATACGGCCGCCGCCCCACATAGGATAGTTCCGCTGCATATTACTGCGCATATTGTTATTATTTTGTTTCGGGTCCACATATTCATAGACTAATTCTCTGGCCCCCGGCTCGCTGCGCAACCCCGAATCGCGGTACAGTTCCCGCAATATTTCCCGGGCCCGGTCGGGATCAGTCTGGCGGATCTTTTCCATTTCCGCATAACGATCCGGATAAAGTCTGGCCAGTTCCCGCTGGATCCGGGCAGACGAACGCCGTTGGCGATCCCGGAGATTTTTTCCGTAAAAGGCTTGTTCGCCAAAGACTTTCACTAACATTTCCCGCAGTTTGGCATCAGCTTTTTCCGGATCAGATTTTTTGAGTTTTTCGTATTCTTCAAACTCCAACGGCAGTTTGCTTTTAAGTTCTTTAAGCTGTTCTTCGGAAAGCTTCGCCGACGGCAATGTATTTCCATGGCGCATCCCCCGCCCGGGAAATTTGATCCCGGCTTTATCCATAAGCTGCCGCATCTTTGCCCGGGCAGCGGCCGGGTCGCTGGAGCGCAGTTTTTCCAACTCCGCAACTTCGGCTGGATATTTATCTTTGAGTTGTTCCAGCATCTGCATACTGCGGCGGCCGCCACTCATACGTTCGCTGCGGCCCAAACGGCTGCGGCGATTTTCGCCGCCGGAAGCGATGTCTTTTTCGGCCCCGCTCAAGCTGCAGATCAAAAACATGGCAGACAGACAGCTCAATAAATATTTCATAAAATCATTCCTGTAATTTAATTATACCCGGAAAAAAATCTGTTCCGGACATACAGAGTGGTAAAAAACATTCCATTGTTATGAATAATAACGTTTCTGCCACTTGCTTTATTGTAAATAAAAGCTATATTTTATATTAAAAAATAGCACTGATATAACTTTTTGCCAATGAAAAAGCCTATTAAAAGTATTTTTTCGGGAAAAAACCGCACTATCGGCGTCGTAGCCACTGCCGGAAAAGCTGATATGCAACAATATCACACCGTTGCCGGCGAATTGGCCGCCGCCGGGATAAAGCTGAAAAATTATTTGCCGGAAGCTGCGGCTGATACGCCGTCTTATCTGGCAGCCTCCCCGGAACAACGCATTGAAAAATTCAATCAGGCACTCAACGATCCGGAAGTCGAGCTGCTTATTTGTCTGCGCGGCGGTTTCGGGTCGGTGCATTTGCTTGAATATATCGATTACCCGCTCTGGCGGCAACGGCAGCTGCCGCTGATGGGCTACAGCGATGTAACCAGCCTGCACTGTGCCATGCTGGCTAATGATATTTATCCGGCAATCAGCGGCAGCAACTTTATATCTTTGCTGCAGGTGCTTGACGATGACCTTTCAAGCACATCGCATAGCGCAGCATTGACCAGCGAGGATTCGATTTGTGAAATCATCCTGCCCGAAAACACCTTGCGTGCGGTTTTGCCGGATTCAGAAAATACTCCGCTTTGCGCCCGGGCCTATGCAGCTAATCTTACGGTTTTAAGTTCCTTGTGCGGCAGCAGCTTTATGCCGGACTTCCAGGATATGATCCTGATAATTGAAGATGTCAACGAACCGGTCTACAAGATCGACCGAATGCTTTGCCAGCTGCAGCTTAACGGAGTATTCAAAAAAACTGCGGCAGTGGTTTTCGGCAGTTTTACCGGCGAGCTTGACCATAAAGAATTGGCAGGGCTTTTTGAACGGATCGCCCGTCAGCTGCCCTGCCCGGTCTGGAAAGATTTTCCGTTTGGTCACACCTTCCCCATGTGTGCAGTCAATGCCGGAAAGTATTTAACTATCCAATGCGATCGCCTGCAAATAAGCTCAACTCAAATCTGCTCCTGATCAAGCAAAGTAAGTGAACGCATATTTTTGCGCCCTTTGCTTATGTAGTAGTCGTAAGCAATAAGCCCCAGCAATAACAAATAACATACCGGCACCAGCAAAAATGCTGCCCGCAATCCCCAGCAATCTCCAACTTTGCCCATTGCCATACTGAGTATGCCGCAGCCCGGCACTCCGGCGCAGGAAAGCAGAATATACAACGTTGTACTGTCCAGCTCCGGCAATCTGTCCACGCAATAACTCTGCACACTCGGCCAGAACGGCGCACTGGCCAAACCAACCACAAAAAGCAGTCCCATCACCGCAGCGATCGATCCAACACAGAAAAACAACACCGACAATACCGCTCCAGATAACGCTGCGATCATTATCAGCACCGGCAGCTGATATTGCCGGACAAAAAGTCCGCTGCCGGTTCTGCCCAGCATCATACCGCAGGAAAAAACCGCTGTAGCCACACCGCCCAGCAGGGCCGGAGCCTGAAACTCCAGCCGCAAAAAAGTTGCACTCCAGAAAGTCAAACCAAATTCGCCGCCGCCGGCAAAAAACATTGCCGCAAAAAAGAGCCAGAAACGGCGGTTTTTCAATATTGCCCACGCTTTGCCCACTGCCCCGGCAGCATCAAAGCGGTTGCAGCCTTCCAGCCGGGCAAGTTTTTTCCGTCCCGGGAAAAAGAGCATGATCCCCGGAACCAGCGTCAGCAGCGCCACCGACAGGCACAAGATGCGCCACGACACATCCAATCCCAGCAGCCAGCCCATTATCGGAATACATAAGAATATACCGACCGACCAGAAGCCATGTGAAAAATTTATATAACGCCCCGGTTCATCATCCCGGTGCAATTCCCCCACAAACGGCGTAGCCAGCCCTTCGACCAACCCTTCGCCCAGTCCGGCAATGACCAATACTGCCAGCAGCATCCAATACCATTGCGACATCGCCGCCAGCATTATACCCAGTGTCATCAAAATCGCCGCTGTCGCCAGCGATCTGCGCAAACCGAACTTGCTGCCCAGCATACTGCATACACACATACTGAGCACCATCGGTATGCTGCGGCCCATTTGCAGCAAGCCGCCGGCGGACATGCCGCCTTTATCCAGATCGAACTGCAAATCCCTGGCCAACTCAACCAATACCACCGGTATGATCAACGAACACACTGCATACGCTACAAACAACACAAATGCTGCATAATCAAAACGTGAAAACTTCATTTTTACAACAATCCATCCCAATCAATTATTTCCATGGCTGCGTCGTCCCAAAACAGCAAACCATCTTCACTCAATGCTATTTTATCTGACCTGATCTGCCACCACTGCGGATTTATCCGGCTCTGGCGGCAACAAAAATCCAGCAAAGTGTCCCACGTTGCCGGATAAAGTTTATCCCAAACTGACTTTTGCCAGCCGGCGGTCGTCCGCAGATTAACGGCAAATATTTCCAGCATCCGCAACTGCGGCGTGACCCGGTCGATTTCCGGAGCCTCTCCGGCAATAAAGCCATCCACGCTGGCAGGAAATGTATAGCGGTCGCAGCCGTCAAAACCAGCGGCCGATGCCCCCACACCCAACAACGTTTCGCCGCACCATACATTCAAATTATGGCGGCAGCCGCAGTTGGGCAAGGCATAGTTGGATATTTCATAACGCTCCAGGCCTCTGGAACTTAAAAAATCTCCGATCCTCAGCCACCAATCCGCAGCACTGGCATCATCTGCCACCGGAGCTGCCAACCCCAGACGGCTGTTTTCCTCGGCGGTCAGAGCGTAACACGAAAGGTGATCGATTCCGCAATCCCATGCTTGCTGCATATCGTTGGCAAAAACCGCAAACTCCACATCGCTTACACCATAGATCAAGTCGATATTAAAGTGTTTGACCTGCCGTTTCTCCAGCAGTTTCAAAGCATTACGCAAATGTTCATCCCGACAGCGGCGCATCAGTTTTTTCCGCACCAGCGGGTCAAAACTCTGCACTCCCAGACTCAAGCGGGTAACCCGCTCATTGAGCAATGCAAGCTTGCTGGCAGTCAAACATTCCGGATTCAATTCACAGCTGATTTCGCAATCACTGCTTTGCGGAACATATTTTTCTATTGCTGAAAATAAAAACTCCAATTCAGGATACGTCAACAGATCCGGCGTACCGCCGCCGATATATACCGTATCTACCTCCCGGGTAAAATGAACCCGCTCCAGAAAACCGGCAATTTTCTGCAAATACTCTTTACGCAAAGTCAGCGAACTGCAACTTTCGGAATAAAAGGCGCAATAACCGCATTTGCCTGCACAAAATGGTATATGCAAATATAAATTGCGCCATCCGATCTGCGGAGAATCAAAATTCACGGTAGACCCATTCGCCATTAACCATCGTACCTACCGCCTTGCCCCGGCACTTTTTGCCGTCAAACGGCGTATTGCGGCTCAAGCTCTTGAAGGTGTTTTTGTCAATGACAAATTCCAAATCCGGATCGATCACAGTTATGTCTGCGATTTTGCCGTTGGCCAGCGAGTAGTCTTCCATAAGCAGCACATCTGCCGGGCCGGTGGTAAATTTGGATATATACTGCATCATGGTCAACACCTTGGTGTGAACCAATTCGGTCATCGTCACCGGAATGGCCGTTTCCAAACCGATGATCCCAAATGGCGCGTAGTCAAATTCCACAGTTTTGCTGGTAGTCGTGTGCGGCGCATGATCGGTGGCAATGACCGTGATCGTATCATCGGCCAAACCTTCCAGCAGCGCCTGACGGTCAGCTTCCGAGCGCAGCGGCGGATTCATCTTGTAATTGGTATCAAAACTCTTGATGCACTCATCGGTCAACGCAATGTGATGCGGAGTAGCTTCGGCCGAAACTTTGATATTGCGTTTGCGGGCTTCCCGCACCAGCCGGACACTTTCGGCGGTGCTGAGGTGCTGCAAATGCACATACCAGTCGATCGCCCGGGCCAGCATGATATCCCGGGCCACAATCAATTCTTCGCCCAATGCGTGCATACCCTTAAAGCCCAGCAGTACCGACCATTTGCCTTCATGCATAACGCCGCCGGCGACCATATTTTTTTCTTCGCAATGATCCATGATCGGCAGTTTGAAACTTTTGGCATATTCCATAACATGCCGCATCAACGCACTGTTCTGAATACATTTGCCGTCATCGGTCAGCGCCACTACTCCGGCAGCTTTCAGTCCGCCGATGGGGGCCATTTCTTCACCGGAAAAGTTTTTGGTCATGCAGCCGGATGCCAACACCCGCACCACGCCCTTGCTGTTGGCAATGCTGCGCAAATATTCAATAGCTCCCGGCGTATCGGCCGCCGGACTGGTATTGGGCATGGCTACAACCGAAGTAAACCCGCCGGCAGCTGCCGCGGCTGTTCCACTGGCAATAGTTTCAGCAGCGGTATTGCCCGGCTGGCGCAGATGCACATGCAGATCTATAAATCCAGGTGCAGCGATCTTGCCGGTCAAATCAATGATTTCCGGCGACTTGAGCGACGCAGCATCACACATTTGATTACCGCAAACGCCCAGATCACAAACCGCATCGATGTTACGGGCCGGATCGATCAACCGGACGTTTTTCAAGAGATACTCTTTCATAAATAGTTTTTCCTGTCGTTAAGTTTGAGGAATTTTTTGATTACCTCAATGTATTATTAACAATTATAAAATTGACTCTTCATATATTTTCAACAAATCTTCTATGCGCTTGGGCCACTGCAATGATCTGGCTTTGATCATTCCGTTGGAACGCATTTTTTCCAACGCTGACCGGTTCCGCTCATCAAGCAGCTCTTCACAACACTGCACCCAGGCCTGAAAGTTACGGGGATTGGCGATCCGGCCGTTGACCTTATCTTCGATCAACTCGCCGCCGGAACCCACCGGCGAAGTTACCACCGGTACTCCGGCGGTCCACGCCTCTAACACTGCCGTTGCGGAAGCTTCGTCCAATGCTGGCAGCATCACCAGCGATGCTGCCTGAAATGCCGCCGGAAAACGTTCATCGCCCGGCGGCAAACCTTCTATGCAAGTTACCGCATTGCTCAACTTGCGTTCAGCAGCCATTTTCAAAAATTCCGCTTTATATGCGTCATCCTCGCTCCAGCCAATGATCACCAGCTGGCAGTTCCGGTTGCGGCTGTTGAGCACCGAAAGCATCTCCAAAAGAATTTTCTGATTGCGGCTGCGGGAGATCCTCCCCACCGACAGAATCACTGTCCGCTGCGGCGATATTTTATAAAATTGCCGGAAATCCACCGTCTGCGGCCGGGAAAAACGATCAAACTCAACCCCGGGCATCCAATACACCAACCGCCGGTCGCCCAGTTTGGCTGCCAGCTTGCGCCGCTGCCGGTGATCGCGGCAGAATATCCGCTGCGCATTAGTCAGCGTTTCCATATTCAAGTGCACCGATCCGCCCGTCATATCAGTTCCGCCAGCGCCCCGTGCGGGCAGACAGCTTATAACATATCTGGTCTGACACTCCTGCAATATCTTTGCAGAGTATTCGCACAATCTGCCGCCGCACATAAGATGTACCAGATCAAAATGTTTTTTGCGCAAAAAAACTTCCAGTCCCGGCAATATATCATCATTTGCGCCATGCTCCCGCCGGAAAATATTCTGCCAGAACTTCCAACGGTACGGCGCCGGCAAAAAGCGGTGGATCGGCACATTTTCGATCACTTCCAAGGCCGCTTCATCTTCGCTGCGGCCGGCTGCAATAATGCACTGCGCCTGACCGGAAGCAGTCAAACGCCTTGCTATCTGCCACGCCTGACTGGTCAGAGCGTCAAATTTACGGCGGTCAAACCGCGGCAGTACCAACAATATCTTCATCATATCGGAACAGCTGAAAATTCATTATTTACAGACAACTGAACATACATTTTACAAAATATAATCCTTGCAGACGATAAATTCAAGAAAAAATCTGTAAAAAACTGCACTTCAGTCTGTGCAATACCGGCATATTGGTGTTATATTACATCAAAAACAGGATATATTCTATAGATGCGGCATTTTTTATCACCTGCCGCTATGGCAATATAATGACGGCAAGCTGCGGCAGCCGCCAGCAAAAAAATCGTAAGTACAGGATATTTTATCATGCGTGAAAGAATCATAGCCCTGGTGGTTTGTTCAGTCATATTTGTGACCGTGCTGATCATCGGGATCGTCACGGCCATGCGCAGCACCAGCCGTCCCGCCGTTCCGAACGTAGACCAGCCGGAAAAAACTCAACATACCCAAATAACTTCTTCCGACCTCAACGTTCCGGAAGAAGCACCGCCAGTGGTAAAAAAACTCCGCTTCAAACGCAATAACACTCCAGTCTTTTATCCGGCTTTTGACCAATCAAATTTGCACAATCTGCCAAAAAATCTGGCTCAATATCAATTCAAAGCCGGGATTCTGGTGGACTTGACCAACCGCAAAATTTTGTGGGAAAAACAGAGCCGCCGTCCGGTGCCGATAGCGTCACTTACCAAACTCATGACTATTTATACGGCATTTGAAGAGCTTGAGCGCAAAGAAGAGATCGATCTGCAAACCAAAGTTACTGTTTCCACGGAGTCCACTCAGGTTGCGGAAGTTACCGCCAAGCTCAAACCCGGCAGCAAGATCAAACTGCATGAACTCTTCCTCGGCGCCATGCTTAAAAGCGCCAACGATGCAGCTTATCTTATTGCCGAATACTTCGGCAACGGCGATCACCAGAAGTTTATCAACCTGATGAATCAGAAAGCATCCGAAATCGGCATGACCTCCAGCAGCTTCCTGAACGCCAACGGCTTGCCGATCTACAGCCAGAACAACCAGCCCCCCCGGATGAATCTGGCCAGCTGTTACGATATGGCCAAACTCATTGAACGGCTTTATAATTATCCGATGATCCTGCGCTATACCTCCTGCCGCAGCACCAAAGTATCTTTTGGCGAATTGCGCAACGGCAACCGGCTGCTGGGCGCAGTCAAAGGCATGGAAGGACTCAAAACCGGCTATACCAATGCCGCCGGACACTGTCTGGCATTCAGCTGCGTGCGCAACAAGCGACGCCTGGTCGGCGTCGTGACCGGTTTCAGCAAGCGGCAGAATTGCTTCGATTTCACTTCAAAATTGCTGTCATGGGGTTTTCAGCAGCAATAACTATACTCAGTCAGGCCAATTCAGGGGGAGCGATAATTGAGCAGTTTTAATGACAATACTCCAAACAATGTTGCACCGGGAAATACCTTCCGGTCCAAACTGCCGTATCTGCTGCCGCTTTTGTTCATGATTGCAGCACTGCCCTTTTTGCTGATCAATCAAATGCCAGGCAATGATGTGGCAGGTCGATATGCTCCGATGGCCGAGGCGTTTGCTTCCGGCGAGTGGAAGTTGGCGTTTCACCCCCGATTCGGGCTGCTTTTCCCGATCATTTCCGGCACGACGGCATTTATCACCCAACTGGATGGGTTCCGCAGCTGCCAGTTGGCATCGCTCTTGATGTATGTATTGGCGGCGTATCCGCTGTACGGAATATTCAAGATGCTTTTTGATTCCGATGCTGCCTTGAAAGGCATGATTTTGTATCTGGCGTGTTCGCACCTCCTGCGTATTCCGCTGGAAGGATTACGCGATTCCGGCAAAACGCTGGGCTTTGTACTGGCGGTTTACGGCATTATCTACCTATTGCAAAATCGCCATAAACTGCACGGCTATATTGCTGTTGCGCTGGGTTCAGCGCTGTTGACCATGCTGCGGGGCGATGGAGCTTTGACCGCTTTGATGCTGCTGATGATTATGATGACTTTGGATGCAGCAATGCACCATTGGAGGATCTTCCGCAGTATTCTTGCCGGAGCGATCTTTCTGCTGCTGATCGTGCCGCAACTGATTTATGTATGTAAACTTACCGGCTATCCGGTACCGGAAATGCGCCACGCCCAATTACTGAAAAAAATGCAGCTGCCAGCCTTGACCACTCCGGAGCTTGAACTGCCATGAGTGAAGTTTTACTGGACTATTTTAAAGCGTTTTATCCTTACTTTGCCATTCCGGCCTTAGCCGGGATCGGACTGTTGATAAAAAATAAAGCCTGGAAAAAGGAGTATTCAGTGCTGCTGGCTATCTATGCGGCAAGTTACTTGCTGATGATCGTTCAAGTATATACAGCTGATCAAACGCTGGACATCTCCCGCCGCTATCTTTTGCCCTACACCCCCATATTGTTCGGCTTTGCGGCGGTATTGTGGCAATGGTTGGAAAAACGTTTTGCCAACAACAAAATCATAGGGACGGTATTGATCATATTGATCGGAATTTTTCTTTTGCTGGATGCGCTCAACCCGACATTGAAAGATTACATTTCCAGCAAGCGCATCCAGCGGAATAAGGAAATCCGCCAGATGGCTGCCATATTAAATAAACAGTTGGCAGGTGTACCACGACAGCCGGCAAAAGCTTTGTGGTTTTACGAACCGCGTATACCCGGCAAAGCGGTGCTTAAAGATGCGCCGCCCAGTCTTGCCTACTTGAGCAGCTGC
This sequence comes from Lentisphaerota bacterium, assembly GCA_015061575.1. GTDB lineage: Bacteria > Verrucomicrobiota > Lentisphaeria > Victivallales > Victivallaceae > SIG78. The sequence continues at coordinate 17,583 of SUWF01000015.1, read as the reverse complement.
GAAATCCACAATCCATATTTTCCGCACGAAAAATTTTCTTATCTGGTCAGGACTGCCTGGGATGATCCCAACTTCGATCCCCGGAAATTTACCGAATTATATCACGGCAAATACTATCAGCTGCTGCAGGTGAAAACTTCGGAGAACAACCAATGAATTACACAGTACAAAGAGTTTTGGCCGCTATATTGCTGGTAATGCTGCTGCCGCTGATGACGGGAATTTATCTTGTGCTTTTTATTACCCTCCGAAACAATGCGATTTTTGGCGGCATCCGGCTGGGATGGCATAAAAAAGAATTTACGATCTGGAAGTTTACGACCATGCGCCGCTGGCGGCCGCGGCGGTTCAAGCAATATCTGGACAATAACCCCGAAGCCATGCAGGAGTGGAAAAGCAGTCACAAGCTGGAAAATGACCCCAGATTGCTGAAAATCGGGCGCATCATGCGACGCTTCAGTATGGATGAATTGCCGCAACTGTGGAACGTTGTCACCGGCGAAATGGCCCTGATCGGCCCCCGTCCGATCGTGGAAGAAGAAAATAAACGTTATGGCAAATATTCCACTCAGCTGCATTCGGTCAAGCCGGGCATAACCGGCTTATGGCAGGTATCCGGCCGCAATTTGCTGAGCTATCACCGCCGGATCGCTATCAATCTATATTATGTCAAAAACCGTTCGCTCAAACTTGATCTCTGGATCATTTACAAAACTTTTGCCGCTGTACTGGGCGGCCGGGGAGCGTATTAAATATGCAAACGGCCCTGATCCATTATTGGCTGACCAATATGCGCGGCGGCGAAAGTGTTCTGTTGGAATTGTGCAAGCTTTTTCCGCAGGCAGATATTTTTACGCACGCTTGTTTGGCAGATAATATCGATCCGGAATTTTCAACACACCAGATCCGGGAGAGTTTCATTGCCCAACTCCCCGGCGGGCGTCGCCACTGCCAGAAGTATCTGCCATTGATGTTCAAAGCGCTGCAAAAATTTGATCTGTCCAACTACGATCTGATCATCAGCAGTGAATCCGGCCCGGCCAAAGCAGTCAACAAACGATCCGGCGCTGCGCATATATGTTACTGCCACACGCCTATGCGCTATTTGTACGATATGTATGATGAGTATTACCAACATGCCCCGCTGCCGGGCAAGGCAGCCATGAAACTTTTTACGCCGGCTTTGCGCAAACTTGATCGGGCCAGCGCCGATAAAGTTGATCATTTTATTGCCAACAGCCGCTTTGTGGCCCAACGCATCCAACGGGTCTGGCAGCGGGAAGCGGTGGTGATCCATCCGCCGGTGGATACTGCGTATTTTGCTCAAGCATCCAATACCGGAACCGGCGACTATTATCTTTTTGCCGGAGAATTAACTGCCTACAAACACCCGGAACTGGCGCTGGAGGCCTGCAAACACATGAACCGCAAACTTATCGTCGCCGGCGGAGGTAATCTGGAACAAAAACTGCGCAAACGTTACAGCTGTGATAATATAACCTTTACCGGACGCTGCTCCCGCGAAAGACTGCGCAGTTTATACGCCGGAGCCCGGGCTTTGATCTTTCCCAATATCGAAGATTTCGGCATCGTGCCGCTGGAAGCGCAAAGTACCGGAACTCCGGTCATTGCGCTGCAAGGCGGCGGAGCGCTGGAAACGGTACAGAATAACGTGACAGGGATCTATTTTCCAGCTATGCAAGCTTCCTCGTTATGCGCCGCCATCGAAGAGCTGGAAAGCCGTACTTTTTACGCCGGAATCATCCGCCGGCACGCTGCCGCGTTTGACCGGACGGTGTTCCGGGATAAAATCAGCAACTTTTTGCAGCAAGTTTTATAAGAATACGATATATGCCGCTTGCAAACAACCGCTTTTAGCTGTATATTATAGAATTATTTATTTTTCAATACACAGCATATAAATTATGATACGTTTTTTCAATCACCCTGTGCGCAGGGATTTTTTATTATGGATACTGCTGTTCCTTTACATGGCGGGCATTATTCTGCTGGCAGTAAAGGATCCTGAACTGCTGGTGTTTTACCGCAACAGCAACCATCCGGAGCTGTCGCTGCTGGCGGCTGCGGTCATGGGTTTCACCTATCTATATTTGTTGGCCACTGGCATTATCTCCTGTTTTTACCATCCGATCCCACAGGAAGAGGATGATCAGAAATTACCGGCATGTACTGTGATCGTTCCGGCTTACAACGAAGGTGCGCACGTTAAGAACACCATTCAAAGTCTGCTTCAAAGCAATTATCCGGCCAACAAGCTGGAAATAATCGCCATCAACGACGGTTCCGAAGACGACACCTGGGAGTATATCCAGCAGGGTGCCGCCCTCGCCCCGCAGCAGGTCACAGCAATAAATTTATCTCAAAACTGCGGCAAAAAACACGCCCTTTATTTGGGGACACGACAGGCCCGCGGCGAAGTGGTCGTTACTGTGGACAGCGATTCGCTGGTGGACGCAGATACGATCCGGGCACTGGTCACGCCGCTGGCCGATCCGGCTGTTGGAGCAGTGGCCGGATCCATAAGAGTAAATGATCCGGAAAAAAGTTTTATTACGTCGCTTTTGGATGTACTGCTGGTATTCGGTTGTGAATTTCTGCGGGCGGCTCAAAGTGTTACCGGGCTGGTACTCTGCACGCCGGGAGCCTTGAGTGCCTACCGGAAAAGCGCATTGCTGCCGGTACTGGATGAATGGCTGAATCAAAAATTCATGGGCAAACCGGCGATAATCGGCGAAGACCGGGCGCTGGCAACGCTGATATTGCGCAGCAATTACCGCATTGTGCATCAACGCAACGCCCGGGCCACGACCTGTGTGCCTTCTACTGTCAGCGGGGCGTGCAAGATGCTGCTGCGCTGGACCCGGGGCGATATCCGGGAAAATCTGGTCATGACCGGTTTTGCGTTCCGCTCGCTGCGCAGCAATCAGGTTCGCAGCTGGGTACTGTTGGCATACTGGGTGGCATTTATGCAGAATTTGACTTTGCCGTTTTTATTCGTACCGGCCTTTGTTTATATGCTGGTGCTGGGGGCTAAAGATCCGGCGATCTTTCTGGGAGCCAACGCTATATTTTCTCTGGCGTGGGCCTCGATTCCGGCGATGATCTACTCCAAATACACCACATTCCGGAAGGCGATCTGGGCGCTGCTGTACGGAGCATTTTGTCCGATGCTGCTGGCGTTCATCTATATTTACAGTTTTCTGACGCTCAATGATTCGCGCTGGCTGACCCGCAAACTTGACCGCCGGAAGATCCGGCAATATCAGGGAAGAACCACTCTGTAGTCCGTAAATATTATCTGACACTCGCCGCATAATATTAATATACAGTATGCGGCAATCCCCCCCCCGACACCTCAGCAGCTTGTTCAGCTGACGATACCGGTCAGCAGGGCTATGATATTTGATGCTGTTTTACCCTCCAGGAAGATCAATTTTTTTTGAGGAGAGTCAGAATTATCGGTCAGCTTCGGAACAAACCTCGTTGCCTATTTTTTATTTTTCAGCAAAGCTTTAGCGTGCTGCAGAGCCGCAGCAGTTCCGCCGAGCATTCTTCCGATTTCGCTGATGCGTCCGGCGTTATCCAGCAGAGTAATAGCCCCGAAAACTTCGTCATTTTCAATATGCTTGGATACTGCATAATGGTGTTCCCCCAGGGCAGCAACTTGCGGCAAGTGAGATATACACAACAATTGGCGATGCTGCGACAATGCCGCCAATTCCTCGCCGACCCGCAAGCCGGTTTCGCCGCCAATGTTCACATCGATTTCATCAAAAATCAGCACCGGCACCGCATCGGCATCCGCCAGCACCGCTTTCAGCGCCAGCATCACCCGGGCGATTTCGCCGGAGCTGGCAATCAAACGCAGCGGCGATGGCGTCAAGCCGGGATTGGCCGAAAACATCATATCCACACTGTCCAAACCGGAATTTTCCGGGGCATGTTCGGTAAAATCGATTCTGAATACATTGTAGCCAAAACCTAAAATTTTAAGTTTTTCGCTCACCAGCTCACTGAGTTTACCGGCAGCAAGTTTGCGCTGTTCAGATAAAACTTTGCCGCAAGTCAGCAGATCCTGTTCAGCTTGAATTATACGCGCCTCGCACTCCTGCTGCAATTTGGCAAAGTCATTGAACAACTGCAAACGTTTTTCAGCATTGTGCCAGCGCTCAAGGACATTTTCCAGCGACGGGCCATAATGGCGTTTAAGCGTATACAATGCGCTGAGCCGCTGTTCCAATTCTGCAAAGGCTCCTTCGTCCAATTCAATACTGCTGCCGTAATTTTCCAGTCCGGATGCCAGAGAACTTACGCTTTCACGGATCAATTCCAAATCGGTAAGAAATTTTCCGCAATCATCGCTGCCCAAGCGCTGCAGCTGTTCCAAATCACGATAGATCAACGACAACGCATCCAACAGCGAATTGTCATTTTCGCTCAACGCTTGTACGGCATTGCGCAATATCTGCAATATTTCATGAGCATTGGCCGCCAATTTGTGCCGTACAGCAAGTTCTTCATCTTCATTAGCTTGCGGATCAACTGCAGAAATTTCTTCTACTGTGCTCCGCAATATTTCTGCTTCCTCCGCACTGGGCAGCTGAGCAAGCAGTTCTGCACACTCATTTTTCAGAGCTTTGAGCGCTGCATATTTTTGCTGATATTCATCGCGTTTGACTTTTACGCCGCCAAACCGATCCAGCAATTCCAGCTGCCGGGTACGATTGAGCAGCGTATGATGCTCATTGGCTCCATGCACATCGACCAGCAAATCACCAATCTTCCGGAGCGTGGCGTTAGTCACAGGTGTATCGTTCAAAAAATTCCGATTGCCGCTGGCGGTAAACGTCCGGCGCAGATGCAAAATGATTTGCTGAGAATTTTCAAACTCGATCCCGGCATTTTCCAACTCCTCAACGATCTGTGGATTGCGCAAAGCATCCAGCGTGATCTCGGCCGCCAGTTCGCAGCGTGAACAGCCTGAACGCAGCAGATTTTTGTCGGCCCGTTTGCCGGTCAGCAAACCAATGGTATTGAGCAATACCGTCTTACCGGAACCGCTTTCGCCGGTAACTACATTAAAACCGGGAGCAAACTCCACTTCGGCATTGGCGATCAACGCCAGATTTTTGATTTTCAGATAGTTGAGCATAATTCATAAAAAAATCCGGGCAACGGCTGGATTTTTATTGCCGTTACCCGGATGAACACTTTAGAGCAAGCCGGCGTTTTCCGCCAGGCCCAAACGGATATTCATGCACTGGATAGCCTGACCGGATGCACCTTTGGTCAAGTTGTCAATGCAGGAAGTCACGATCAATTTGTTGGTTCTTTGATCGATATTGTAGCCGATCTGACAGCAGTTGCTCATGGATACATACTTGACATCTGCGCATTTCTTCGGCGGCAGCACCATTACAAACTGTTCATTGCCATAGGCTTCATCGTAAGCTTTCTGCACATCTTCCAGCGTAACTCCAGGCATCAGGTTATAGATGATCGTGGAGTTGATTCCCCGATTGAAGGGAGCCAGATGCGGTATGAAGTTGAGCTGAAGTTCATCAACTCCGGCTGCCACTGCAAACTCCTGTTCGATTTCCGGCGTGTGCCGGTGACCGACAGTACCATAAGCTTTGAAACTTTCGTTGCATTCCGGGAAGATGTAAGCTTCGGCAACTTTGCGCCCTGCCCCGCTGACGCCGGAAGCACTGCAAATAATGATGCCTTCGGTGCTGACCAGTTTGCGTTCCAGCAACGGTGCCGACGGCAGGATGCTGCTGGTCGGATAGCATCCGGCACAAGCGATCAGATTGGCAGTTTTGAGCTGTTCACGATAACGTTCCGGCTGGCCGTAGACCGCCTGTTTGAGCAGTTCCGGAGACGGATGCGGCGCACCGTAGTATTCTTCGTACTTGGCAGTGCTGCGCAGACGGAAGTCCGCCGAAATATCGATCACAATCAATCCAGCCTGCAGCAGCGGAATAGCATATTCCGTAGCCAAACCGTGCGGCAGCGCCAAAAATGCCACCTGCGCCAGTTTGGCCAGCTCCGCAACATCGGGATTGCAGAACTTGAGCGTACTTTTGGCAAAACGCGGATACACCTCGCCAATACTCTTGCCCGCATTGGCCCGCGACGTGATCGCCGTCAATTCCACATTGGGGTGCTTGAGCAGCAGACGAACCAATTCCTCGCCGGAATAACCCGACGCACCAACAACTGCAACTTTAACTTTATCAGCCATTTACAACACAACTTTCTATTAAACGCAAAAAATATTGCCTGATAAAACAAAAAAATGAGGCCCGATTTGAGTCGGACCCCATTGAAAGAATTTTCCAGATTTGCAGAAAACGCTTAGCGTTTGGAGAACTGGAAGCGCTTGCGGGCGCCCGGCTGACCGGATTTCTTACGTTCCTTGACGCGGGAATCACGGGTCATCATACCGTTGGTCTTGAGCACAGCGCGATAAGCTTCGTCGTAAGCGACCAGAGCGCGGGCGATGCCATGACGCAAAGCACCGGCCTGACCGGACATGCCGCCGCCATCCAGACGGACGTTCAAGTCGAACTTATCGACCGTGGAACTGACCACGAAGGGCTGAGAAATAAAACCACGCAAAGCTTCGGTGGTGAAATATTCTTCCCAATTTTTGCCATTGACCGTGACTTTGCCGGTACCGGGAACCATGCGAACCCGGGCCACTGCGCATTTCCGACGTCCGGTAGCGAGAATTTCGTTGCTGTTAGCCATGATTATTTCTCCTTACCTTACTTGACTTCGATCTTACGCGGGTTCTGAGCGGCATGCGGATGTTCGCTGCCGGCATAAACCTTGAGCTTGGCAAACTGCTGACGGCCCAGACGGCCATGCGGCAACATGCCCCAGACAGCCGACTTGATCAGGCGGGCCGGATCCTTTTCGCGGATTTCCTTGGCAGTGTATTCCTTGCGGCCACTGCGGTAGCCAGTGTAGTCGACATACTTTTTGTTTTCGTTCTTGCTGCCGGTGAAGACAGCCTTTTCGGCATTGATCACGATGACAAAAGCACCGGTATCAATGTGCGGAGTGTAGGTCGGTTTGTCCTTACCGCGGAGCGCATTGGCGATCATGACTGCCAAGCGGCCGACCGGGGCTTCAGAAGCGTCGAACAAAACGTGTTCACGCTGGACTTCTCCGACTTTTGCCAGATAAGTTTTCATTCTTGTTCTTCTTTTGGTTAATGAATAACTGTTAATTGCTCGTTACCTGTCACTTATTGTCCCATCTTTCAGGCGATCGGGTTTGCCGGAAATCAGCTCCAATAAAATCCAAGTCTTGTTAATTTATCACACTTTGAAGATTTTACAAATCTCAAAACGTATTTTACATGAATTTTTTCAACAATTCTTCATAACTAAGCGGCGAAAGCAGCCTGGCCGGTATATCCAGAATCGTTTTGGCTCCGCAATCGCCGGCTTTATTCATGCGCACCGCCGCCCGGGCATGGGCAACCAGTACATTGGCAGTAGCTTCCGGGTTGGAGGCCCACTTGCAGCGGTATTCGACCGTAGCTTGATTGCCTTTGCCGGTAACCGAAGCAGCCACTACGCAGCCATCATGCGGAAAGCCTTTGTACTTGCTGTCAAGTTCTTCTTGCGTAACAAAGTTCACCGTGGTTTTGTACGGGGCAAAGTAGCCGGGCATCGCCTTGATTTCAGCCTCGATAGCGGCGGCATTGGCACCTTCTTCCAAAACCACAAAGCACTCCCGGGTGTGCATATCGCCGGCTTCAAAAGCAGGGTTTTCGCCATTGCGCACCTGATCGATAGCCGAACTTACTGCGTGAGTAAACTGCCGGGCATCGGCCACACCTTTGATGGTGCGCAGCGCATCGCTGTGGCCCATGCTCAAGCCGCCAGCTTCCGAAAGCCCGTAGAATCCATAAGATCTTGCTCCGGGCAGAAACGCATTAGCCAGCGTCCGTTCCAGCGAAAAGATCCCCGGATCCCAGCCCGTTGAAATCACAGCCACATGCTTGGCCGCCTTGGCCGCCGCATCCATGGCCGCATAGTATTGCGGTATGCAGCTGTGATTATCAAAACTGTCAACCGTATTGATATACTTGACCAGTTCCGGCCCCTGCTGGGGCAGATCGTTTTTGCTGCCGCCGCAGAGGATGGCCACATCGGCTCCGAGTTTCAAAAACTCTTCCGCCTGATCGACCGGAACCACCGGAATATCTTTAACACTTGCCCGCACCCGTTCCACCGAACGGCTGGCAATACCAACTACTTCCATATCCGGCTGATTAGCCAGCGAAAGCAACACACCACGGCCCACATTGCCGTAGCCAACGACCAATACTTTTATTTTTTCCATAAAAACACCTGTTGTAAATTATTAACGGCGGCGGCGGATACGCATCCGGCCCGCATCATCCAATTTTTTTTCTTCTTCATTCAGACGTTTGAGCACCTCTTCAAGTTCACGGGCCAAACGGTCAAACATTTCGAGCTTGCTGTTCTGAATTTTTACTTGCGAACTCAATGCCTGCTGATTGCGTTCCAATGCTGAAGTTTCCTCCTTGAGTCTGGCATTGAATCGGTTTTCGAGTTGTTCAACTTTTTCCAGCCGTTCCCGAACCCGCATTATTTCGCTGAGCATACCTTCCAAACGCCGCTCCAGCAGATCGAGCTTTTCGCCGGCGGCACCATTGTTTTTGATCTGCTGCTCAAGCGTGTTTATCCGGGCAGAGCACCGGCTGGAACAAACCCAACTCATCACCAGCACGATCAAACACAGCCCCGCCATCGCCAACATGCCCCAAAGCTGCCAATTCACTTTCGGCAGCGCCTGCAGCGGCTCCACATCCTCTTCGGAATCAAACTGCACATCACTCAGCACCGGCTGGATCTTTTTGAACTCGCTGTCCGCTCCATCATCCACTTGCTCAGCAGCTTGGTCATCCTGCCCTGCAGATGCAATTTGCGCTTCATCAAGCGCTCCGTCTTCCTGCCCGGCCACCAGATTATCTTCATTCTGCAGCAGCTCGTCTTCAGCGCTGCCATCTTCAGCTGCTGATTTGTTTTTGCGTTTGTATTTTACAGGCTTGACCGATTTGGCGTTCAACCCTAAAAACAACGTTTTGCACTCGGTACATCTGAAATACCGATCCAACATGGAAGCATCAACATCATAGTGTTGTCCACATTTCGGACAGCCTACTTTCATGGGTATTCTCCTGATTTACGTTCAACAACAACTTCAAGCGGCAGGTCCATCATCAATTCCTGACTTCCCCCTGTCAGCATAGCTCTTTATGACAACTTAGCGATGGCCAATTCCATTCTGCGCAAAGATTCCGCCTTGCCCAGCACCGTCATGATTTCGCCGGGGCCGCCGGGCGTAACCGCAGTGCCGGATACGGCGATCCGCAACGCCCACATGGGCAGCCCCAGTTTCATTTCGTTTTCCGCAGCATAATCGGTGACCAGCTGTGTGATACTTTCGCTGTTCCAATCAGTTAAATTGGCATATCCATTGACCAGATCCTGCAGGATCGCCAAAGCTTTTTCCGGATCGCATTTGCTCTTTTTATTGTTGAAAAGCGCATTATCAAATTCCGGCAATTCCTGCAAAAAGGCGATTTTTTCGGGGATTTCCGAAAGTTTCTCTGTCCGGGGCTGCAGCAAGCCTGCCAGCATGTTCCAATATTCTTCAACTGCCGTACCGTCAACTTGAGCAAAACTTTTGGCCCGCACAGCAAATTCTTCCGGCGCCAGCGCTTTGATATATTCGCTGTTCATCCACTTGAGTTTATCATAGTCAAAAACGGCCGCAGACTTGTTCAAACCGCTGGTTTTGAACAAACTGACCAATTCTTCAAAACTGAAAATTTCCCGGTCGTTTTTGGGTGACCAGCCCAACAGCGCAATGTAGTTGACGATCGCTTCCGGCAGATAACCTTCAGCGACCAGACTTTCAAAACTCACCGAACCGTGACGTTTGGAAAGCTTGGCGATGGTGCCGTCTTCATTGCGCCCCATGATCATCGGCAGATGCACATATTCCGGCGGCTGCCAGCCAAATGCGGCATAAAGCAAATTATATTTGGGAGTGGAAGGCAAATATTCACTGCCCCGCACCACATGGGTTATATTCATGGTATGGTCGTCAATAACATTGGCAAAGTTGTAAGTCGGCATTCCATCACGCTTGAGCAGGATCTGATCATCCAGCACCTTATTTTCGATCGTGATTTCGCCAAAAACGCAATCGTTGTAGGTGGATATACCGCTCCGGTCGATCTTCTGACGGATCGCATAAGGCTCACCGGCCGCCACCCGGGCCGCCGCCACCGCCGGATCAATATCCCGGCAATGACATTCACTGACTTCTGCAGTTTCCTCTGCCTCTCCATCAGAGTCATGTTCTGTTTTGTCGCAAAAGCAATAGTAGGCACTGCCGTTTTTGACCAATTCTTCCGCATAACCTTTATACATGTGTTTGCGTTCGCTCTGGATATAAGGACCAAAATCGCCGCCCACATCCGGCCCTTCGTCATGGATCAAACCGGATGCCTTCATCGTGCGATAGATAACATCTACAGCGCCTTCCACATAGCGGTTCTGGTCGGTATCTTCGATGCGCAGGATAAATTTGCCGCCCTGCGACTTGGCGATCAAATAAGCATAAAGCGCCGTGCGCAGATTACCCACATGCATAAACCCGGTGGGACTGGGAGCAAAACGGGTACGGACAGTATTTGAACTCATAAAAAAAACCTCACTGTAAAATTATAGATTATCTGACAAATATACCTCGTCTAATAAAATACACTCAAAGGTGCCATCTTGCAAATCCAGGAACAATCTGCAAACAGAAAAATTTGCAAAAAAAGAGGCCGTCGTATACCAACGGCCTCTGCAGAAGTGTTGCAGCAGTGTTTCTGACTTACCAGATCAACTCGCAAACGTCAAAGTTCAAATATTCTTTGCCGCCAGCCAGTGAGTACGGCTCCAGATTTCCGTTGACCATCCGGTTGCGGCCAATGTTGAAACGGGAAGCCTTGGCGCCCTGCCCGAAAATCTTCAGCGGTATAGCAGCTTCCAGAACAGCTCTATCGCCCTTGACCTGGATTTTATATTCCACCGGATCAATATCCTGCCGTGGCGCACCGACACCCAGACGGCTGACTTTTTCCTGATGGCTCTTTTCGGCCAGCGCAAAAATATACTGCACATAGCTGCTCTTGCTGTCCCGGCTGCGGATATATATTTCCATACCGTCATTGAACCACGGTTTGCCGTTTTTGTCGATACTGAAATTACCGTTGGGCTCCTGCAGCTCCGCCAGAATGTAGAGATATTCCTGATCCCGGATCATTTTTACCGTCGTTGCCGGAGCTTTCAAACCGGCGGAACTCAAGCGGTAAAACTTATCCATCTTGACCGCTTTTTTCCAAACTTCGTCATCATTGACTCCATCGATCCGGGGCTTGACCGAACTCTGCGGCAGCTGAAACTTCTGCAATTCCGCACTCTTGCCGCCCCGGACATTGAACACTTCGTTAGCCTTGCAGCCGGCAGGAAGCTCATCCTGGGTATCCAGAATTTCGGCCTGATAATTGCGATCCGGTGTCGGCAGCGACCAGTAGACACTGAAGAACACTTTGCCGTTCCAATCCGCCGGTGCCCCCAGAGCGTGCATATCCAGCCAGAAAGTTTCTTCTTTGGCCGTACCCACTGCAAAATTCGACACACTGCAAATTATATCCGCATTGCGGTATGCGCCCCAATCCGGATACTTTTGATTGTAGCGATCCTGCGCCCGGCCGGCTCCGGCCAATACCCGTTTATTGTACTTGCCGTCAGCTCCGGCAAAGTCAAAGATCATACCCAGGAAAGTCGCCGGATTATCCCACTTGACATGCAATCCGCGAAGACCGGCACGCAAGCCATAAACATTGAAATACCACAGATTTCCGCTCAGTCGGATTTTTACGTACCGCTTGAGCTCACACTCAAAACCAGCCCCAAGGTGGCCCCATGCCGTTGAGGGCATCCGGTCGACTGCAATGCGGGCGGTACGCTTGACCGGATCTGCAGTTGCCGTTCCACAGCCTTTAGTAGCAGTGGAGGCCCATTTTTCGCCGGAAGCAGAAATTTGCGGAAAATGTTCTGAGGCAGTCAGCCGGGCAAGCGCCGGACGGCCATTGGCCAGCGTAAATGATTTTTCAGCCAGCAAATTACCAGCTCCATCATAGGCGGCAGCCAGATATTTTCCGCCGGTAACTCCGGTCGGCAAAACGATTTGAGCACTGGCGCCCTGCTGCGCCCAAACCATATCGCCATTATTGCTGATGACCAGCGTGGCATTTTCCATAGCCGGGGTCAAAGCCAGCGTCAGGGTCTTGCCCGGGGCTGCCGGTTTGACTTCCAAGCGGCAGATCGCCCGGTTCATTCCGGCAGCGTCAGCAAATTCCACTGTTACATTGCTACGACCGTTTTTGACCGGAATAAGCACCAAACGGGTATTGGCATCCACCGCCGGATTCCAGGCGGTCGCCTGCCCGTTGACTTTTACACCGGCAACATATTTACCGTTCGGGATCAAAGCGGCGATTTCGGCAGTTTTGCGTTCGGAATCGACTGTCAGATCCATGGTATTGCCATTCAACTTGCCGCTGACTTTAACGCCCATGGTGTTATCCAGCAAAAGCTGATTGCGCATTTCATCCACGCTCCAGACCAGCGCCGGGCTCTGGGTGACATACCAGAGTTTAAGCTCTTTGCTTTTGACCGAAAAATCCCGCTGGATGCGCGACGCATAATCGCTTGCCCCCAGATATTCAAAATCCAGCAGAAAGTCACTGGCCCAGCGGCTTCGGCGATAGTTGGCCTCGCGTTCCTTTTCGCCCAGCAGCCCCCGGTGCTGTGCATGATCACGCAGCGTAAAACACCAGTTATAAACGGGTTTGGTTTTATCTGTCAACCCCAGTGGTTCCGCCAGCGCCGAAACGGTACGGCTGGCAGTGTTCTTTTCGTGATTTTTGATAAAAAGCCAGCCAGACGGCCCAAAGGTCAGCGGCATGATCTCAAACATTTCATTGGGTTCATAGCGCCAGTTGGGTTTGATGTCGGCTTTGACCAAACGGGCCCAGCGGCTCTGCGGCCAGGCACTGATCAAAGCAGCATCCCGGCGTTTATCATAAGAACCGCCGAAAGTCAACCCCAAACCGGTACCGACCGCATACTGCCGGAACGCAGCATCGACCGCCCCGCCCAACCAGTAAATATAGAGCGGATTGACCAGCTTATCGGCCCGCTGCCAGAGTTTGAATTTATACATCCAGGTTGCGCCGTCACGCCAGTTGGTGGTGATCACGCCGCCGAAACTTTCCAGATAACCGAAGTCCGCCACCGGATTTTCGGGATGATTGCAGAAAAAGACCCGCTCAGGATTGCTTTTCTGAATAGAGGCCCGCACCCGGTTCAACACATTATCCCAGGCGTTCGGCGGATCGAGCCGGAGATTTTTCCAATCCACCGTAGCCGGCGAGCCGCCGCCATCCAGATACCATATATCCTGATTGTAAAATTCCACAAAATCGGTGATGCTTTTTACGATTTCATCTGCCGATTCCGGAATGCCGACCAGCCGGTAATAGTTGATACCGCAGCCGGGAAAGAAAGAGAGTTCACGCCCGTCAGCATCGTGCGAAATAAACCATTCCGGATGTTTGGAGTAGATCTTGCTCAGCTTGGAGCAGCTCCACAACCAGGTATACTGCCAAACCTTGATATTGCTGCGGCTTTTGCGGATAGCGTTGTCACGTTCCTGCAGTTCCTGCACACTCAGGCGGCCGCCAAAAAGATTGCGTACTTCGCCTTTGACCGGAAAATCGCCCCAGGCCCAATCACTGTCGCAAGCGCCATAAAGTATGTAGCCTTCCCGCACCAGATCGGCCATGTGTTCAGCATAGCGCTGGCCGTTTTTGGCAAAGTAGCCATCCCAACCCTGCCCGCACTGCAGACGCCAGTTTTTGAGCCATTCGGGACGTTTGATCGTGGAGCGGTATTTTTTGACTTCGCTCAACTGCAAATATTCGTCAAAAGCAGTCGTCAAGTCGCCTTCGTTCTTGAGCAGCAGATGACTGGTAACCGATCCGGCCGCACCTTTTTTATCCAGCAGCCATATACCGTCACCCATACGGAAACCGTTGGCGGTAAACACAGTACGTTTATCACCAAAACCGGCAACCGTGACAGTTCCGGAACCGATGTGGATATATTTATCGTTGTATTTGTAGCGGTATGCCAGCAGAGCCGTTTTTTCTTTCGGGGACTCAAATACCACTACTGCGCCGGTGTCGGCCGGAAAGTCAAACGCCACTTCTCCGGCAAATTTGTGCTGCATTTCATGGCCGGCGCCCCAGGTTTCATAAACACCGCTGTTCCGGAAATCCTGATTCAGAACCACTTCCAGCGCACTGTAGGCTATATATTTTTTGCCGCCCTGATAATTGTACTGGATGCGCCGGGCCAGTTTGCCTTCATCAAAAAACCAGTGTTCAATAATTTCCACCCCGGGCAGCGCACTGTTGACCGCAGTAACGGTTACAGAATCAGCAGAACTTTCAACTTTTTTGACCTGATTGGTGTAACTGTTGCAGGCGATCTTGTTTTTGCCGTCATTGAGTTCATAACTGCTGAAGATCCGCTCCGCAATGCGCTTGCCGTTGAGCTGAAAATCCACCGCCACTCCGTTGCGGCGGCAGATTTTCAAACTTTGTCCATGCTTATCAAGCGTTACATAGTTTTGCGCATTGACTTCGGGCATGTCCGGGCCGATCTCATAATTTTTTTCGAGTACGGCAGTCAATTCTTCATCGGTGGGGATTTTGCCGAAAAAACGCACTTCAGCAATATTCAGCGGAAAGTCCGTCCGGCTGCGTTCGCACTTTATCCGGATAAATCTGCCGACTACAGAAAGCTCTTTACCGGTGATGTTATAACTTTTTTTTTCTGTGGAAGTATCCTGATTGCGGACATTGGCACTCATGCGCCACTGCCGGTCATCATTGCTGGTGTAAACCGAGTAGTCCGATATATTCTGCCCCGGCACAGCTACCGCCGCAATTTCGATGCGGTCTACCCAATAGAGGGCGCCCAAATCAAAGACCATATCCGGATTATCGGCATACTGCCGGAACATAGCCTGATCGGCTTCCTCGACCTTGCCGTCAGTAAGCACCTTGCCGCTTTTATCGCCCCGGGTCGGCTTGGCCACATGCCGATAGTTGTTGACCTTGATCAAAGTGCTTTTGCCGCCGTCAGCCTTGGGTTCGAAAACCAAATTGGCCACCCCGATGGATTCGCCGGGAGCGTCAAAAATCGAAAACATGGAAAATTGGATGCGCTGAACCTTGCCCAGCGTCGGCTGGCTCTGCTTGGCCAAAGCTTTGAGCGTACGCAGATCGATCGGAACCCGCACCTTGCTCCACTGGCTTTTTTCAAACTTGAAAATGCCCATCAAACCGTTGCGGCCGTCATATCTGATAATGATCGAACCGGAACCGGCACGGTTTTTCCAAACCGTCTGTCCGAAGTCAAAAGTTATAGCGCCGACATTGCTCAAATCCACCGGCTCCGGAAAGACTATCTCCATACCCTGATAGCCGCCTTTGCTGACCGCTTTGGCCACCACAGCCTGCCCCACACCGGGAACATTTTCGTTGCTCATAGCAGGCGGATTCGGAGCTTGGCCGCCCATGGGCTTCCAGAGTTTCAAATCTGCATAAGTATTATCACCTGCCGGGGCTGCTGTTTCCACGGGCTTGGCATTGCTGGACTCCGCAACCGCAGCCGCCGCTTTTTTATTGATCTTAAGCTCCGCTACGCCCATAAATTGCCCGGGAGCATTCAGCATGCTGAAAACCGAAAAAGCGATCCTGACCACCTTGCTGGTGCCGGCAACCGGACGTTTTTTCAACGACGGAAAATTTTCATCTCCGATTTTAACCGTCACATCGCTCCAGGCTGTTTTGCCGAATTCAAACTGACCGGCCAGAGCTTTTTTATCTTCAAAATGCAGCACCACTGCACCGGCACCGGTGCGGTTGGCGCGTACATTCTGACCGAATTTAAAAGTTATTGTATCAATATCTTCAAATGCTACCGGCTCCGGCAAAAATACATCCAACCCCTGATAATTGCCTTTGACCGTCGGTCTGACTACTACAGCATCTCCCACCCCGGGAACATTTTCGCTGGTCATGGCCGGAGGCTGCGCAGCCTGCCCGATACCGGGACGGCAATTTTTCAGTTCCAGCAGATTTTCTGCTGACAATGCAGCAACCATACAAAATACAGCTGCCGCCGAACAGATTTTCTTTAACATGCTTTGCTCCTTATATTGCGATTTATCTTATTTTCGATTGAATTTGTTTGATCAGTTACCTTCCACAAAAGTGATCTTGTTGGTGTAAGGTCCCCACCAGGCAGGCGAATGTTGATAGGTCAAAAAGCCTTTAAATTCCAAGGCAGCCGGAGTATCTTTGCTTTCGGCAGCTACATGACCATCGCCAAAAAGACTGTTGAAATTTTTGCCGTGCCGGATGTGGATAGTTCCGGAGCCCTGATAGTTGAGCCGATTATAAACCATATAAGCACCTTTCAAAACCCCACTGCCGTTTTTCGACACCGAGTCGTGGATATACGCAGCTGCGGAGGGATCTTCCAACAGAGCCCGACTGATCGTATTGGCGATCGCATAGCTGTAACTGCGGATACCATAGGATATTTGCGACCAGAAAGCATTTTCATCAGGCCCCTGAAAACTGGGACAGAAAAAGAGTTGGCTATGCTCTTTATCAGTCGCTCCATCAATATGCACCATCAGCCGCTGCGGCCAGAGATATTTATCGCTGGTGGTGTATTCGCCGACGTTGGTCGTATTTATAGGGGTAAAAAACTCATTATTGTTATCAGCATACATGCCCTGATAAACACCAATATTTTTCAGATTACCGCTGCAGTTGGCACTTTTGGCCCGCTCCCGGGCGGCCGAAAGCGCCGGCAGCAGCATAGCCGCCAAGATGGCGATGATGGCAATTACAACCAGAAGTTCAATAAGAGTAAAGCTCGCTTTACTCTGCCCATGGGCAGGCTTACGGCTGCCTGCCAAATGCTCCATGCCCAGCTGCGGCCTTTTTACCAACAGTTCACACAACATAAAATTCCGCAAATTTTTTCCGCCGCATCCATCAACCAGGCGATTTTTCATAATCAGACCTCCTAACATAGTTTAGTTATTCGATTTTTAGCTGAAACGCCCGGACTTCCAGCTGAAAAACAGCTAAAAATCATTGTGAAACGTTTCGCTTGTTTTATTAAACTGTTTAAATAATACATCAAATAAAACAAAAAGTCAAGCCCAAAAAATAAAATAAATAAATCAAAACCACCGGCTTAGCCGGTGGTATGCACCACGCCTTCAAGGCGATGGTACCGGCAGCCCGACACGGGCTTTGAATGGGTTTCGCCTCACGCAACTATTTTTCAAGCTACCGCTGAAGCG
>SUWF01000069.1 GCA_015061575.1 Lentisphaerota bacterium | reverse complement strand
TGATGGCAAAGCCGATGCTTCCGGGCGTATGGGCTGGGGTGAATGGGCCGATAAACATGGTATTTTTATCGTTGCTCCCGGCTGGAAAGACGATGACTATTGGGAACCGGAAGAGTGGTCGGGAAAAGCTTTACGCAAAGCACTGCAGCAACTGAAACGCAAATACCGCATCTGCTCAGATAAACTGCTCTATTACGGTTATTCTGCCGGAAGTCAGGCCAGCAACCTCTTTGCCGAATGGCGTCCCGGATTATGCCGGGCGTGGGTAAGCCATGCCTGCGGAGTCTTTCATGAGCCATCAGAACGCATGAAAGATGTCCCCGGCATGGTCACTTGCGGCGATGCGGACACAATACGCTATGTTATCAGCCGGGAGTTCGTGGACTCGTGCCGCCGGATCGGAGTAAATATTATCTGGAAATCTTTCCCCAATACTACCCATACAGTGCCGCCGGATTCCTTACATCTGGCAAGAGCTTTTTTAGGGTATTACCATGAATTTTATAAAAATGATCTTTTGGATCTGGGCTACACGGATTCAGAAGAGTTGGAATATCCACTGATCGGCGATGATTTGGAAGGCGTTTTTTATCCGGCAGATTCACCTCAGGCGAAAAATGTTTTGCCGGAAGATATGGTCATGCTCCCATGTAAGGCCGTGGCTGAAGCTTGGGGCAAGGCCGCAAAATGAAACTTATTCTGCCGTTACTGCTTGCTCTGCCGCTGTTGACTACCGGAGCTGATTTTACAATCAATGGAGTAAAATTTTATTACCGGATTCCACAAAAACACTCTGCAGACTCGCAAATTATGGTATTGTTCGGCGGGCGTAACTGGCCGGGTAACCGAACGTTGCAAATATACAATTTTGACTGTCTGGCGGATAAACATCAGCTCTTTTTGCTTGCTCCATCATTCAAAGATCGTGACTACTGGGAGCCGGGAAAGTGGTCGGGAAAACTTTTGCAAAAAGCTATCCGGCAGCTTGAAAAACGTTATAAATTACATCCGCAAAAGGTTTATTTTTACGGCTATTCTGCCGGTGGACAATGCGTTGCTCTTTTCTATCAATGGATGCCCCGAAAAGTCGCCGCTTGCGGAATCCACGCCTGCGGAGTTTATCCCGAAAAAATCAATTTTTCACAAGCTCCTTTTCTGATTACTTGCGGAACAGAAGACAAAGAGCGTTTTCAAATCAGCCGACACTTTATTTACCGTTACCGGGAACACGGCGGTTTGCTCTTGTGGAAATATTTTCCGAACTCCTGCCACGAATTATCAAAAGAAGCTTCGGAATTGGCAAAGGTATGGTTTGATGACCTGCTTTCCGGAAAAAAAGTCATTGCTTACGGCGAAGATGATACCCGGCAAATCAAACAGAGAATCGACACTGAGTTCCGTAATCCTCTGTATTCAGAAAAAATGCGGGAGTTATGGAAAAAATGATGGAATTTACATTTGATGGAATTGTCCGGCAGGGCTTCGGATTTTACAATCCCAATCACGCAGCAGCTCTGATTTGTGCCATTTTTCCATTTTTGTGGGGCTGGAAAAAATATGCGTGGGCAGGATGGATGCTGACTTTTCTTCTAACAGTCCCTCTGGCTATGACCTATTCCAGAACGGGTGTTCTGGTTCTTGCATTTGAGTTGGTAATGTATTTTATTCTTTCCAAAAATAAAAATTGGAAATTGATTTCCGCAATCACCGGAGGTATTTTGCTGATTTTGCTTGTCGGTGGTATTTTCGGGCGTTTTTCTATTGATAAAGCCGTTACCAACCGTCCGGAAATCTGGTTTGCCGGATTGAAAATTTATGCGGCAAATCCGATCGGCGTTGGTTTGAGTAATTCCGGACTGATAGTTTCAAACTTTATGCTTGAAAATATCCAATGCAGAAGTCTGGTCAATTCACATTTAACCTTGCTGACAGAATTTGGTATAATCGCAGGATTTTTCTGGTTTTTATTCATCTTTTACGCCCTGTTTAACGGAGTCAAAAAGCCAAGGACATGGTGTGCTGTTGCCGGACTCGCCATTTCGGCAAGCAGTGCCAGTATATTTGACTGGGATCTGCTTTCTGATTTTCAGAATTACGGAGATTTGCCTTTTCTGAATTTTATTCTATCATGGCTGCTGTTGTTATTTTTTCTTGACATGACACTCTATCTGCTGTGGAGAAAAATCAACTTAAAAAAATTGGGGCTTGCCGCAGCTGGAGCAATATTGTGTGTTATTCTGCCGCTTTGCCTGTGGAGTTCTGACACCCCAAAAATAAAAAACAACATAGTTTATACATCCCCCAATGCCCCACTGGTACTTTATGATGAAGAATGGACAATAAAAGCTATTCTACCATATTGTAAAAAAGACTTCCAAATTCCACTAAAAGCCGGATTGGTACAAAAAAACGCAAAAAAAATTATATTATTTGGCTATGCGGCCGAATATGCGGAAGAGTTTCCTGCAAGTTCGCTGGTTTTTATTCACCCTCCTGAATTTTTCTCATCTCCGGTAAATACTTTTAAAGTTATCCGGCCGGAATATGATTAAAAAATTCCTCCGCATTCTGCTGCAGAATCAGGCCCGGGGGTGGAATTGTTTGTGGATGCCGATCAGACGCTCGTTTTCCACATTGGGGCAGATTTTACTCATCAGCAAATCAATGTGAACAAGCACCTTACAAATCACCGGCAAATCAGCTCCATTGGCAGCAGATGACTGGCAAAACGGTGCCGCAGCATCCAGCACAAGGTATCTTGGCACACATGCTGCGGCACAACTGTTGCAAAAATTTTTACAACAAACTTATTTCACCTTTATCCGGTTATTTTCTACGGAAGTCCAAGAGCTCGGTCATATTCCAATCGGTCATAAAAAGTGCCCCATAGCTTACAAATAAATGGAAAAGTGATGTGTTCCATTTACCGTCTTTACTCCAGCCTTCAAAGGTGCGTTTGCCGCCTTCACGGATGGTGTTCAGCCATGCTGATTCATCGGTGAGCAAACTGTAAGCCAGATCGTGTCTGCCTTTTATCTGCAAAAAAGTGATCATGGGGACAGTTCCACTCAAATTACTGCCGCTGAAACGCTTTTGACTTATCAGATCCACCACGGTATCTTCGGATTCTTCGTCGGGGCAGAGTCCAAAGTAGGCGGCAAAAATATTGCCGACACTGCTTATGTGCCGAGAGTCGACGGTATCGCGGAAGAGTTTTTTCTCCGGATCATAAAACGCTTTGATGAAATTTTCCGATAAAGTTTTTTCATCGGCGTAGGGCGGCAGACCAAGTTCTGCAGCAATGCGGTTGAACGCTTTGATCGCACCAATGTAGTAGGCATTGATCACATTGTGTTTGACTCGGCAGACCTGACCTTCGGTGAGGTCAACATCGTAATTATCGCGAAACTGCTTGGGCCATTCGACCACACACCATTTATCCAGATTGTTGAGCAAGCCGTCGGCTTCGGCGTAGCTTTCGCTGTAATAGTCAAGAATATCGGCAAACTGCGCGTAACGCGCACGGACAAATTCCTTGTTGCCGCTTAACTTGAGGTAACACCAGAGTGTAACAAACATACTCATGGGCGATTCGGCAATCTCCTGCATTACCGAACAGCAGCCGCAGGTTATCAGACCGCGGTTGATAAAGCTTGTGGAAAGAAAATCATCAAAGAATTTTTCCAGCAAAGTATATTCCCGGGTAAGGATTGCGCAAGTCAGCATACTGTAACTGCCATCGCCCAGATAATATCCTTTTTCGCGTTCCATGCAATCCATGCTGACTTCCTGTATGCCGTAGTGCAGACTGTCGCAGCAAAGCTGCCAGATCTGGAGGAGTTTTTCATCGGTGGTGTTACAGATGGCTTTCAAATCAAAGGGATAATGACGGCGCAAAAAAGCTACACTTTCCAGATCAACTTCGGCCCCTTCCGGCACGACAATTTCGGCATAACGGAAAGCTTTGTAATCGTATTCGTTGAGCACATCACTCTTTTTGCCCGAAAGGGTCATACTGCTGATGTATTCGCAACTGGCACGCAAATAGCAGCGTACACTGCCGTCGTCTTTGAGCTCCTGTCCACAGAATATCTCCACAACCGACCCGGCTTTGCCGTGGGCTGTAAAGCAGAGGTAACCGATATTTATTGCTCCGAAATCCGCACGGATACGGTTACCTTCCACCGTAAGCGTTTCGGGCTTTACAATATCAAAGACCAGCTGTTTGGTCGGCTGCTGCAGAAGTGTGTAATCAACAAATTTGCGCTTACAGGCAAACTGCCACGCTGAATCGTCAAAATCAACCTGTTCAAAACCAACTTCGGGAGCACCCGCCTTGTAATGCTCAAGAAACTGCGTGCTGTAACCGGTAAGTACGCCGCCGGTATAGGCAGTATGCTGCTGACAGCGGAAGGTTTCGTCGCTTATAAGCACACTTTTGTCATCAGCAAAAAGTTCCAGATTCAATCCATGCCGCAGATCGCCGCTGACCCAGACCCGGTTGATCACCCCCTGATAATAGGTATGCACCGCAATCAGATTTTCGCCCTCATGCAGAAAATCCGTTACATCCAGCGTGTTGTAGAAATAACGCATCGGATAACCGGGAGCAGGTCCCTGAGAAACAAATCTGCCGTTAATATAAAGTTTGTAATAATCGTCAGCAGTGATATTTAAAGAACACTTAATGAACTTTCCAATCGTAAACTTTTTGCGGAAAAGTATGTGCTGATCGGTCAGCTCGCCGGGGTGATCAAACGTCACTGTTTCCAATTGACGATGAAATACATTAAGTGGTTCAAGATTACAAAATCTTGCATCGGTTATCCAGTTATTCTGCATAATATTTTTTCTCAAGTTAAAATGATTTGCTAAAAGATCCATCAATACCAATGGTTAATTGATTCTTCTGTCATCATGAATATTTTACCAGCTTGCCGGGATTTTTCATCTTTCTTTCTCCAGTTTTTAATGAACTTCTGAAATCCCGGCAAACAGCCGGAACTGTCAGTATGATCAGAAACACCCGATTTTTATTCCGGGATAAAAAATCCCGGATTTCCCGACTTCCCGTAAAGATAACATACAAATATTGCTTTGTCAAAGGCTGCAGAAATTTTTTTACTGAATATTGCATGACTTTGCCAGTTTAGACCAAGCAAAAATAAAAACTCCGGCACCGGGATTGCCAATATCAACAGCATTATGCCCGGGGGTGGAATTGTTTGTGGATACCGATCAGACGCTCGTTTTCCACATGCGTGTAAATTTCGGTCGTCCGCAAGTCACTGTGACCAAGCATCTCCTGGATCACCCGCAGATCCGCTCCGTTGGCCAGCAAATGACTGGCAAAACTGTGACGCAGCATGTGCGGATAAATCTCTTTGCCGATCCCCGCTGCCCGGGCCGCCTCTTTGACCATCGCCCAGATCCATTCACGGTTGAGCGGCTTGCCGCGCACCGATAAAAACAACTCACCGATACTGCTGTTTTCACGCCGCAGCTTCGGCCGGGAGTGGCGGATGTAAAAGTTGATGATCTCCAATGCCGTCTGCCCCACCGGCACGATCCGCACTTTGCTGCCCTTGCCGACGATCCGCAAGGTGGCGTCTTCAAAATTCACGTCCGACACCAGCAAGTGCGCCGCCTCCGATACCCGCAGCCCCGATGCGTAAATGATTTCCAATATCGCCCGGTTGCGCTGCAAATGTGCTTCGTCGCTCTGCGCCGGATAGGCCGACAGCAGCCGTTCCACTTCGTCGGTGCTGAGCATATCCGGCAAGTATGTCCAGAGCCGGGGCGAATCCATGATCAGAGTCGGATCGCTTTCGATGATTTTTTCCTGCTCCAGAAAGCGGCAAAACAGTTTTATGGAAATAAGTTTGCGGGCCAGTGTGGTGGATACTTCAAAAAACTTTTCCTGCCGTTCGCCCAGAAAGTCCAATATCAGATCCCGGGTGATTCCCGCTGCGTCAGTCACATGCTGAGTTTCACAAAAATCGATAAATTCACGCAAATCTGTAGCGTAGGCCAGCGCCGTATTCATAGATACGCCGCGCTCCAACGACAAAAAAGTCGTAAAGAAATCTAAATTTCGCTTTAACATTTGTGCAAATCTTCCAACCGGGGTTATATTATTGGTAATATAACAACAATTTGAAAAATTAACAGTTTTACAAGGAGTTTTTTTATGAAAAAGGTTCTGCTGCTGCTGGCGGAAGGTTTTGAAGAGATCGAAGCTTTGGGTACTGTAGATGTTTTGCGCCGCATGAATGTGCAGGTCATCACCGCCGGTCTGACCGCTCGTCAGGTCATCGGCAGCCACCAGATCACTGTGACGGCCGATACTGTTTTAGCCGAAGTCGATGGCGATCAGTTCGATGCCGTTGTGCTGCCCGGCGGACTGCCCGGCGCCAGCTATCTTTATGACGATGAACGGGTCATTGCCCTGCTGAAAAAATTTGCAGCGGACGGCAAAATCACCGCCGCCATCTGTGCTGCCCCCATGGTGCTGGATAAAGCCGGACTGCTGAAAGAGGGCTGTTTTACCATGTATCCGGCGCAGGATCTTTACAAGCATTTGAGCAACGGCAAGCGTCCGCGTCCGGAATCGGTCATCACTCACGGTACGGTCATCACCGGCAAGGGTCCCGGCGCAACGTTTGAATTTGCCGGAGCGGTGGCGCTGGCGCTGAAAACGCCGCCGGAACTGGTCAGCGGCGTGCTGAGCGGAATGTTTGTCAAATAATTTATTACGCAGGATAGAATATGTCGTTTACCATCAAAGCCAAATCCACCACCTGCCGGGCCCGGCGCGGCGAACTTGTCACCGCTCACGGCGTAGTGCAAACCCCGATTTTCATGCCCGTCGGCACCCGGGGTACGGTCAAGGCCATGACGCCGCAGAATCTGGAAGATCTGGGCGCCGAAATCATTCTGGGCAATACCTACCACCTCTTTTTGCGTCCGGGTTTGGAGATCATGCGCATGGCCGGAGGTTTGCATGAATTTGCCAACTGGCATAAACCGATCCTGACCGATTCCGGCGGTTTTCAGGTTTTCAGTCTGGCCGGACTGCGCAAGATCGAAAAGGACGGTGTAAGATTTGCCTCGCACATCGACGGCACCAGATTTTTCCTTGGCCCGGTCGAATCCATGCACATACAGCGCACGCTCAACAGCGATATAGTTATGGCGTTTGACGAGTGTACGCCCTTCCCGTGTACCTACGAGCAGGCTGAAAAATCGCTGGCCATCACCCACCGCTGGGAAAAAATGAGCTTTGAACAGCCGCTCAATCCCGGTCAGCTGCGTTTTGGCATCGTGCAGGGGTCGGTCTACAAAGATCTGCGCATCGAATCGGCCCGCACGCTTGGAGCGATCGACTTTGACGGCTACAGCATCGGCGGGCTTTCCGTCGGCGAACCCGAAGAAATGATGTTTGAGTGTCTGGATTGGACCGTTCCGGAGCTGCCGGAAAATAAACCCCATTACCTTATGGGCGTAGGCACTCCCAAACAGATCGTTGAGGGCGTGGCCCGGGGGATCGATATGTTTGACTGCGTTATGCCCACACGGTTGGCCCGTCACGGCAGCGCATTTGTCGGCAACGGCCAGACCATTCCGGTCAAAGCGGGGCGTTACGCCAAAGACTTTACGCCGCTGGAAGAAGGCTGCGACTGCTACTGCTGCAGAAACTTCACCAAAGCCTACATCCGCCACTTGATGAATGTCGGCGAAATACTGGGTATGCAGTTGGTGACGATCCACAACATCGCCTACTTTATGCGCCTGATCAAACGCATCCGGCAGGCGATCGAAACAGATACCTACGAAGAATTGCGCAAAGAATTTGCCTGATGAGTCATAAGGCAAACAGCCCCCCGATGCGGACTGTTTGCCTTATTTTTCGGTTTGATTCTGCAGCCGGAAACGCCGCAGCAATTCTCCGGGCGTGGCGTTAAAATGCTTGACCGTCAAACTGTTCAGATAAGTTATATTCTTCAAGCCGCACTGCCATGCGATCTCTTTAAGGCTTAAATCGGACTGCGAAATCAACTCAATGATCCGGGCCAGCCGCTGCTGGATGCGGTATTGGCCCGGAGTGGTGTTGAACTTTTCGATAAAGAGTTTGCGGGCCACATCTCTGCGCAGCCCCAGCCGGGCGCCTAATTCATCCAGCGAAAATTCCCATTGGATATCGGAATCGATCAGATTTTTGAACCTTTCCGCCGGAGAACCGGTTTCCCAGCTGAACTCCGCTTTCAGGAATCTGGCCAGCACCCCGCCTAAAATCAGTTCCGCCGTGGCTTTGCCCAGAGCAGTTCCGGACTGCCAGCCGGCGTAAATTTCGCTGAACTGGCGGCGCACGGTTGCTACTTCAGCTGGCGAAAGCGGCAATTCCGCTTTGACGGGGATAGTTTTATCGTCCACCCGCAGCATGGCCCGTTTGCTGGCAAAATCGTAATAGATCGGCACCGGATCAGCAAAAGCCACCCACCAGTTTTCCCGGATATTTTCGTATTCATACTCGCTGAAACCGCCGGGGAAATAGAGCCGCAATGCCGGAACCCGGTAACTGACATCCGGCGTGCGGATACGGCCATCCGGAAAACGCTCCACACTCTTTTTAAGTCCGCCCACATACAGCCCGATGGCACTGCCTCCAATAACGTGCGAATGTTGGGTCTGTTCGGCATTATACCCCATAGAATAGATCGCTATATTCATAAAACAAACTCTCCACGGTTAGCAGCTGTTTTCTTTATTTGCCATAAAATATTACGTTTCCGGACAGATTGCAAATATTTTTTCCAAAAACGTAAAAATAGCGCCATAAAACATAAATATTTAGCCGGTAATACACTTGAAAATCAACTGATTTTTCTGTATCTTAGTTACAAAATCCCGGATTTTTTCCAAAAAAGCAAATAGATAAAATTAGCAGGAGACTAAGACAAAAATGATGATACGATTCAAAAGATTTGTTAAATTTTTGACATGCGCATTGACCCTGCTGCAGCTGCCGCTTTTATCGGGATCGGGCAGCGTACAGGCTCTGGAAATCACCGCTCCGGCGGACAAGGCAAAAATCAGTTTGATGCGTCAGGATTGGCAAAAGCAGATCGACCAACGCAAACGCCGGGCCATTAAAGCTCTGGATAAAGTCGATATGAATGATCGGCTGGATCTGCCGGAAAAAATCGTTTTTGCCGTAAAAAGCGGCTCGCTGCCGACAGATGCCGTGCTGGAAATCACCCGGGATCAAGGGTTTGTCAGGATTTGCCGTTCGTTCCCTTTTTCTGAAAAATCGCCCGTGGAAGTTGCAAATCTGGAAGTTGGCCGCACTTATTACTGGCAGATCCGCAGCGGCAAAAAAGTTTTGCTGAGCCGGAGTTTTTCCACGCTGCCGGATACGCCCCGTTTTATTGCCATACCCGGCGGCAATCCGGCTAATGTCCGCGATCTCGGCGGCAAGCGCACTCTGGACGGCCGCCGGACAGCCCAGAGCAAGATATACCGCGGTACGGAAATGCACAACCTTTTCCCGATTTCCGAAGCAGGCATAAAGTTTATGCTGCAGGATCTCAAGATTAAAAGCGATCTGGATTTCCGTTACCCGCGCGAAATTGCCAAATACACCCAATCCGCACTGGGCAAACAAGTTAAATGGGTAACGATCCCGATCAATGCCTACAAGAGTTTTACGCCTGAACAGAATAATTACTTCCGCAATGCGATCAAATTTTTTGCCGATCCTGCGCATTACCCCATTTACATGCACTGCTCCGGCGGGGTTGACCGCACGGGCGAAATAGCGTATCTCTTGAACATGATTTTGAACGTGGATGAAGAAACGGCCCTGCTGGATTACGAAGCCAGCAGTCTCTCGTTTTTCCCCCGCAAACGCAGCATACCTTATTTTGCCCGGTGGCGTAAAACCATTGCCGATATGTCCCCGGCGGGAACGCCGCCGCAACAGCAGGCGATCAATTATCTGAAAAAAATCGGCGTCACCGATGAAGATATAAAATCAATCCGTAATATCATGCTTGAAAAATAATTCATTATAAACATAAAAAACCACAAAATCCCCAAATAAAGGAGAACAACAAATGAAAAAACGTTTTACCCTCATCGAGCTGTTGGTTGTCATCGCTATCATCGCCATTCTGGCAGCCATGCTGCTGCCGGCTCTGTCGGCCGCCCGGGCCCGGGCCCGTGCTGCCAACTGCGTAAGCAACCTCAAAAGCAATATTCTGGCAATGACCATGTACGCCGGTGACAACGACGGTTTTATCTACACCTACAATGGCAATAACGCTTATGTAGCCAATAAAGACAACTGGCTTACCTGGTGCGGCATCCTGTTTGACAAAGGCTATCTGCCGGATAAATCCCAAAGTGTCAGCTGCCCGAGCATGAACAGCCCGATCAAGAAGGATGGAGCCTACGGTTATAGAAAGATATTATGAGAGACACAAGAGGTCTCTCATTTTTTGCACTGAAAACAAAAAGTGGTTTGCCTCTTGATAAAAACGGATTTATGTTAATCCAAGAACAACGAAGTCGCATAGTGCGCTTCAA
>SUWF01000068.1 GCA_015061575.1 Lentisphaerota bacterium | reverse complement strand
CTATGGTCACATCGCTTGCGGTTCCATTTATTGTAAAATTACCTCTCCCGCTGGTTTGCAAGCCGGAGATGTTATTGATAACACCTTGGGAATCAATTTTGTCGATGTAGGCAATGTTACTGCCAACGTGATGAACAGAAAAACCAGAACCGTAAAAACCTCCTCCACTGTAAACTGTTACATCTTCTCCGCAGATGAAATATTTATAAATATAATCTTTGCCATCGGAGGATGGGCGACTGGAAGAATAAATGGAGTTGCGGAATAAATGCACTGATTCTTTGAGTGCCCCCATATACACAAGATTGTAATAATATTTATGAGAATGACTGCCAACAGTATGGACTTCAGCGTATTGTTCCAGAGCTTCTCCACCATGGTTGAGCGTGCCTAACAGGTGGTTGGATTCATGGCTTATAGTGTTTATTATTTCTTCGTTGCTGTTGGCGGCATCCAGCATTACAAAGGCTTTATCGGTTTTGTTTGCGTTGTTTTGGTCGATGGTTTCGGCCAGACCGGCGAAGTTTCCGTATTTGTTGAAAGCTTCGGTTTTGCCGATGTAAATGGTGGAATATTGCGTATCGGCGGGCGGCTCGGTGACAAAAATTACGTTTTGATCAGAATATTTTTCGTTCAACACTTTAAGTATATTATTGATCCGCTCTTCAGAGAGTTCCGAATGTTGTACTTCCACGTTATCAACGGTCAGAATTTCGCCGTTGTAGCTGGTTAGTTCGCCGTCAAAATCCAGATAAATTATCTGCTGAACAACTGCAATTTGCGGTACAACTTGCAGTCCGCCATCTGAGATTATGGAATATTCCATCATAAGCCCCCATGTTGATTATATTATTGTTGTTTTTGATTTTTTGTAACCAAACAACCGTGATAATCTTTTGCCGGATTTCGCAACTTAACAATAATACATGGACAGAAAAGCACTTGTTATTCCTTTTGCGGAACCCAGCACGCTTGAGAGTGGTCGGAAGAAAAGAACCGAACGTTCTCAGGCATCACCTCAAAGGTTCCGCCAAGAACCTGCAATAACATGCCAGAGAACGTCCGGCAAGATGTGAGTACACAATCCCACCGGATACATTTCACCTAATGTTATTGCAAAGTCATAAAAAATTGGCGGATTTCTTGAGGTGACTTGCTGAAATATAACGGTTGTCAAAAAACTCGCTGCTTTTTCAAACAGCATTAATTGGGCTTAAACCCAATCAATACACAATATAGCATCAATAAAGAACTAATGCAAATTTTTGCAGTGGATTTTTCGCCGATTTTCGGAGCAAATGTCGGACGTGTCAGACAAGTCTGACTGGTCGGCCGGAGGGCAGTTGTAAGGCGCACGCCTGAGGGGATGCTTGGTTGTACGGAGGAGTACGGATGTTTACGGAGTTGTACGGAGCTGCCGGGCTCTTGCCACGGCATCCACCTCCGCACAAGGCTACGGCGGACAAGCTATCGGGTTGGGTGGGTGAAGTCTGCTTGCACTGCTGGCGATGTACCTTTGTCTTGGCAAAAAAAATCTGCGGATATCTCGCCTCATGGCTTGCTATCCGCAGCTTTAACAAAAAATGGTGGATCCAGACGGACTTGAACCGCCGACCCGGAGATTATGAGTCACCTGCTCTAACCGACTGAGCTATGGATCCACTTGCGTTGAAAAAGTAATATAATCTAAATACTGATTTTTGCAATTATTTTTATCAGTATTTTTTAATTTTTTCAACGAATTGCTATCAATTCCACTTCCACCAGCGCATTTTTGGGCAAGGCGGCCGCCGCTACACAGCTGCGGGCAGGCTTGGAAACAAAATACTTTTCGTAAATGGCATTGAAGGTCGCAAAATCTTTCATATCCGCCAGAAAACAGGTCGTCTTGACCACGTCTTCAAAGCTATATCCGGCAGCGGTCAAAACCGCCTGCAGGTTCTTCATAACCTGTTCGGCCTGTCCGGCAATATCTTCTGCTGCCATAGCTCCGGTGGCCGGATCCAACGCTATCTGACCGGAACTGTAGAGCGTGTTGCCGACTTTGATCGCTTGCGAATACGGCCCGACTGCGGCCGGGGCATTGGCGGTTGAAATAATTTCTTTATCCATAATAACGACTCCTTATTGGTTGCATATAAAATCAGTTCACCGAATATCCGGCCTTTTCCAAAGCGGCGCGAATTTCGTTAAAATGTTCAAAATCACGGGTTTCCATGGCTATTTGCAAGAAACATGCGTTAATATCGTTATGCACGTTGCCGCGGGTGTGATTCACGCTCACAACATTGGCTCCCAAGCCGGAAATGATCGTGCTTACTCTTGTCAATTCTCCCGGCCGGTCAAGCAGCTCGATATTCAGCTCCGAAGAACGTCCGGAAGTAACCAGCCCACGGTGGATCACCCGGGAAAGTATGGTCACATCGATGTTGCCGCCGGAAAGCAGCGCCACAACTTTTTTGCCCTGGATCGGCAGTTTATTGAAATGCACCGCCGCCAGCGCCGTCGCTCCGGCGCCTTCGGCAATAAGCTTTTGCCCTTCCATAAGCATAACTATGGCTGTAGCGATCTCATCATCGCTGACCGTTACAATATCATCAAGGTATTCCGAGCAATACTTATAGGTCAATTCGCCCGGCTTTTTAACTGCAATGCCATCCGCAAAGGTTTTGACCGAACTGCTGGGCGTGATGATTCCGGCGTGGTAACTGGTTGCCATTGAAGGCGCTCCGGCTGCCTGCACACCATAAACTTTGCAATGCGGATTTAAGGTCTTTACTGCCATAGCAATACCGGATGCCAATCCGCCGCCGCCGATCGGCACGACTACTGCTTCGGCTGAACTCATATCTTCAAGGATCTCCAATCCGATCGTGCCCTGACCGGCGATAACATCGTCATCGTCAAAAGGATGCACAAAAACCGCCCCGGTGCGTTCCACTTCCGCACACGCTGCAGCGTAAGCATCGTCGTAAATGCCATCGATCAGCACCACTTCGGCGCCGTAGCGTTTGGTGGCCTCCACCTTGGAAATCGGCGCTGTACTGGGCACAAATATCTTGGCCGGAATATTATTCACTTGCGACCCCAACGCCACACCCTGAGCGTGATTTCCGGCTGAACAGGCGATCACCCCCCGCTTTTTTTCATCATCGGAAAGGGTCGCAATTTTGTAGTAAGCACCCCGGACTTTAAAAGACCCTGTTACCTGCAGGTTCTCCGGTTTGATGTAAACATCAGCATAAGTGCTGAAACGGGGGGCCGGGATCAGCGGCGTCTGGCGCAAAACCTTCCGCAATTCCCGGCGGGCATCATAAAAACGGTCAATTTTCAACATGATAAACTTTCCAAAAATTCCTGCTGACGGCATCCCATCCGCACAGGTAGATTGTAACACTATATTGAATACTTTACCACTCAAGCGGTCAAATGTCAAGCCTTTCTAAGCAATACAAAGAGGCTTTTTTGACAAAAAACGCTTTTTTTACCAATATAAAGGTATTTTTTTGTGCTTTGACGATTGGCAAAAACAGCAGCTTATGTTATAGTATTGACAGCAATTGCATATTCCGGAAATGAGTTCCGGGTGTTTTTTCAGTCGAAAGGGAAAATATTATGAAGAAGCGTTTGCGCAAAAAATTGGAAATCAAAGAATTTTACCGTCCGTGGTTTGCTATCACTGCCGAAATCCAACCGATGGCTGAAGGAGATCAGGCAGATTTTGTTTCCCGCTTTATCGCTGCGGCGGAAGCGTTGGATATGATTTGCGAAGGTGCTATCGGCGATACTGATTTGGAAGTGGCATTCGATACCGGCCGTCTGGCTACCGCCAACGCCGAACGCCGCCAGCAGTTCCTCGATCAAATCCAATCCTGGCCGGAAATCGTCAAGATCGAAGCAACCGAACTGCAGTAATTTGCAATCATGGGATATTTCAAGCAAAAATTCCGTGACACCAAAAAGCTGCCAGATTGGATCTTTGTGATCCTGGCAGCTTTTATAAGGTTCATGCGCTTTTGTTTTTACCGGGTGAAAATCGTTGACCCGGATAATCTGATTCCGACCGCTGAACGCATGGTGGCTGTCACCTGGCACAACCGGCTGCTCTTTTTTCCGGCAGTTTTTCCGGCGGAAGTGCGCAAACGCACTGTGGCGGTGGTCAGTGCCTCCCGGGATGGACAGTACATTGCCGACCTGATCAAGTGCTTCGGTTTGCGCAGCGCCCGTGGTTCCTCCAGCAAGGCCGGAGCCAACGCCCAGCTGGAAGCCGCCCGGGCTCTCAAACAGGGCAATCATGTAAGTTTTACGCCCGATGGACCGCGCGGCCCGCGTTATCACATGAATCGGGGGCCGATCCATCTGGCCTCGATCCATGGTACTTCGGTGGTGCCGGTGGCGATAAATGCCTCCAGATACTGGGAATGCCGTTCGTGGGATAGATTTCAAATTCCCAAACCCTTTTCCACGCTTACTCTGGTTATCGGCAGACCGATCGAAATTCCGCCGAACCTGACTCCGGAAGAGTTGGAGCATTACCGCAAACTGGCCGAAGATGCGCTCAACGAAGCCAGCAATGTAAAACCGGAAGACATTCCGACCGCCGAAGAAATCGCCGAAATGCAGCGCAAAAAAGCCGCCAGACAAGCCGCCAAAAAGGCAGCACAAGCGGCCTCCAAATAAAATAAGGATAATTGATTATGAGCAAAGTTCCGATCAGTTTGATCATCGATGACGGCGGAGTGGTAAATACCTATTTTTTTCACGATCTGCGGCACAAACATGAACTTTTGATTCCGCCGGCATTTGCCATATTGTTTGGCAAGATTTGCGCCCAATATGGCGTGCGCGGCAAATATTCAGTGGTGCCGATCCCCTGCGGACTGGGACGTTTAGACGAACCGGAAAATGTCAATATGGTGCCATCCGGCAATATCGAAGCATTCATCAAATACGCCAAAGAATACATTGCGCCCCGTTTTTCCATCACTCCGGAACTGCTGACCCATCTGCTGGCGTGGGATCTGCAGCGCGGCGGCAAAGTACATTATTGTGAAGATACCTACATTAGCCGCCTGAACGCCGCCGAAATCGCTGATTACATTTCGCTGGGCCTGCAGATTCTGGACAAAATCGGCCTGACGCCCAGCGGCGCAAGTTCGCCGTGGCGCACCGGGATCGACAACGAAGAAGAATACGCCAAGGGTATCGGCATGGCGTTCAAACGCACGCTGAACCGGGATCGGACTTTTTACTTTCTGCACTCCATGGATCACATCAAGCGTCCGCGGGTGATGTGCGATTCGCCGGAAACCGGCAAAGTGGTGAATATTCCCAACCGCACGATCGATCCATTTTGGGGCGGTCACAATCCCAACACCAACGCCGAAGCGATCGCTTTGATCCGGCGCGGCATAGACACGCTTTTGAGCGAAGACGGCAAAAGTGGTCTGCTGCGTGAAAACTACGAAGAAGGCAATCCGCTGGTCATGCTCACACACTGGACATCGCTGTATTCGGATGGTCGTGCGCTTGGCTTGGAAGGCTTTGAACATTTACTGCAGCGCATAAACAAAGTATTCGGCAATCAAGTAGAGTGGGTAAACTTTGAAGAATTAGCCAGCATGTACTAAGAACTGCAGTTTATCAGAAAAAAATCAACGCAAGCCTCAAAAGTTTGCGTTGATTTTTTTAACGGCCAACCCGGCATCCGCACAAGTTATCACATTATATACAAAACAGTCTTTCGCCTCCCAACCGATAGCTTGTCCCGCCGTAGCCTCGTGCGAAGGTGGATGCCTGGCAAAGCCCGGCAGCTCCGTACAACTCCGTAAACATCCGTACTCCTCCGTACAACGCAGCTTCCCTCCAGGCGTGCGCTCGACAACTGCCCTCCGCCAGCCGCCTCTCACCCAAAAAAACAAGCAAAAAACTCTCCAAAAAACTTGCACAAGAGCTTAAGCAATGGTAAATTAGTTGAAGCATAAAATATACACAGTTCAAGGGAAGGCTAAACATCATGGAAAATATTGACAATAATTTGTCTGCAGATAAAGAAAAACAAATCGTTTATCTGGATTTTGACGGCGCGGAAACCTCTTACGATGGCGAGCTGTTAAAAGTTGAAAATGTTGCTGTCAGCAATTCGGAGCTTAGTGCAGAACGGATCAAAAATATTACTGACCAATTAAATTATTTGTATAAACTGGATGACGTGTTTTTTGTTTTCAGCGAGCCGGTGGAAACATCGGAATATTCAACGATTTATATTGGCAATACCACTGCATTTGACGAATACGGCGACTTTTACGGCTTGGCCGAAACCATTGACACTGGCAATCAAATCAAAAATGACAATGCCTTTGTTTTGTTGGACAATTCCAGCAGCAATGAACACATCATCAGCGTGATCGCTCACGAAACCGACCACATAGTAAAAGGCCGCGAACACGCCGAAAACAGCAATTCCATAGCCGATTACGCTATGGATAAACTCATCAAGACCGAAACAGACACCTGCGAAGTTATAGTTCAGCGCAGTGGTGGTTTTTATCCGGGGAGTCCCTATGTGACCGACGATTACTGGTACGCAAGTTTGCCCGCCGGAGCGACCAAAGCTGTAATAACGATCACCAACGATGGAATCAGTAAATCTCACGGTTGGTCGAGGTGCGATACAACTATTTATGTTACAGTAAACGGTTTTGAGTATCTCATTGGGGAAGGCAGTTCTAAAACTTTTACCATTGAATCTAACGCATCATTTTCGTTTTCCCGGGATGCTTCTTTGGATCTTGAAGTCGCCTATACTGATTATATATACGATACGCTGAGACCTCATATTATTGTGGGGTACCGTTACAGTTATTACTCAGGCTATGTCCAAAACAAAGTGACTATTACAGCCCAATACTATAATGATATACCTACAGCTGATTTGGTGGTTGATTCAGCCCAACTCTCCAAAAGTTCCAAATACACTTTGCGGATCGATCCGTCGGAAAGTTTTACTTACACTTTTACGGTGAAAAATTCCGGTGATCTGGCAGCGGCCGCCTCCACGGCAACGATTTATCTGGATGGCAAAAAGTTAACCGATATAGCCGTTAAAGCTTTATCGGCCGGGGCCAGCGGTACTTATTCTTACACGTTCAAGCCGGGCAGTCTGACTAATGGTTCGCACTCGGTATATGTGGCAGTTGATACAGCCGGAACTATCGCTGAGTTCAGCGAAAGTAACAACTCCAGCTCAACTTCATCATTTATCATTGAACCGGCCATGGCAGATTTGGCGATCAAAAACCTGACAGTTGCCGATGCCGAAAACAGCAGTATACTGGCTACTGATAAAGATATAAAAATATCTTTTGAGCTCGAAAACCGCTCCGAAAATAAAGCTTCTACTGCTGTAACTGCTGAGCTGTATGCCGGTGATAAGTTGATTAAAACCTTTACTGTTCCGGCTTTGGCTATTGATAAATCCACTACACTGACCCACACTATAGCCGCCGGAACTTTACCGGCCGGAAGCGCACAATTCAAAGTGGTGGTCGATTCTGCGAATGTCTGCAAAGAGTTTGACGAAAGCAACAATACCAGCACGGTAACCCAAACGGTAAATGCTCCCATATTGCCGGATCTGAAAGTTAACAGCATAACTTTGACCAATCCGGATGGCGGCAATATGATTTATGCCGATAAACCGGTAACGGTCACTATTGAAGTAGAAAATGCCAGCAATGGGCTTGCCGAATTGCTGCGTGATTCTGCGGCAACTGAACTTGAATTGCAGTTCGATGGCATTGGGGTAAAAAGAGTCAGTATTCCGTCTTTGAGTGCAGGCAAAAGTTATACGGCGGAAATCACTGTGCCGGCCGGGATTTTAACTGAATATTGCGGCGTGGAAGTTACGGCGGTGATTGATCCCGACAATAAATGTGTGGAAAGTGAGGAAAACAACAATACATCTTCCAAAGAAATTGCCAAGGCGGAATATGATCTTGTTTTTTCTGATCCCCAATGCTCGATTGATGGCAAAAACTACGAAGCTGTCACTTCTTTTACTGTTACCAATAACAGTAATGTCTGGTCGGAGCAACAAACTGTATTTATTGAGTCATATTTAGGTATTTTGTGGGATGTGGAAATAGAAGCTCTTGCACCCGGCGCATCCAAGACCTATGAAATAAAGCGGGAATATATTCCTTTGGATGACACTGCTACGCCCACTTTATATTTGGGCTTTGATCATAAAGAATCTTCCGGACTGCTCAAGCGGGATGCGTTGTCGTTTTCTGCAACAAAAATCTCAGATGTGCCCGATATAAAAGTCACTGAAATCAGTACTGTCTGGACTGTGGATAGGCTCTTTTATAAGTTTTCTTCCACCTTTGAAAATACCGAATATTATATTATTCCTTTTATTGACTATGTTAAATACCCTGCTGTAGTAACATCGGAATGTGAAGGCTATTTGACTTTGGATAGAATAAGTAAAAACTGCGCTTCTTCTATTATGGTATATGCGGTTAATGGCAAGGAATATGATACTGCTTATAACTCAATATGCCGTACTTATATGGGAGGATGGTATCAGATTTCAGTATTAAAGGAGAATTGGACACTGGAGGTGATATCTGCAGATATATCTTACCGCAGCGATGGTATGCAGGAACTTACCTTTGAAATTGATAAGTCAGGCGATAATGCCTGGAGGTATGGTTGCAGTGCGGTTTTGAAAGATGCCAATGGATTTATACTGTCAGTATATCTGCCATACGTTGGTTTGGAGGAAACCAGAACTGTCTCCTGTCTTATTCCATCCGGCAAGACTCTTTTGGCTGGAACACATGATCTGACGTTGTTGATATATGAAAGTTACGAATCTGAACTCAAGAGTGAATTTAATTTTACCGTAACGATTGATGCTCCGCCGCAGCTTCCTGAAACTGAAGATAAATCAACATTGCCAGTAATTGTTGCCAGCAGCAGCCTCAGCAACGACAAATCATCCGCTGCTGTGCAGGCCGCTTTCAGCGATGATGACAGCATAACTCTCAAGCAATATTCCGTTGACTTGGAAAATTGGAAAACATATACCGGCGCAGTGAATGTTGACAAAAATGGCACCGTGTATTTTAAGGCTGTAGATACTTTGGGAAATGTGGCAATCGAAGCTTGCGAAGTCAGCGGAATTGTTTACCGGTATGCTGATTTACAGATTTCCTCCATAAGCACTAATGTCAATACGGTCAATACCAAACAACCGCTCACGCTCAATTTTACGGTCAAAAATGCCGGTGACACTGCCTCCACTGCCGCCACCGCTTATATCTATGACGGCACGACAAAATTGGGCGAAGTTGCCATTGGAGCTTTGGCAGTCGGCGGCACGTTCAACGGATCGTTCACCATTGCCGCCGGAAAACTCGCGCTCGGAGCGCATACGCTTAAAATCGTGGCCGATGGCGCAAACATTGTTGCAGAATCCAACGAAAATAACAACGCTGCCGAACACTCTGTTACGGTAGTTCCGCCGACTGCGCCGGATTTGACTATTACTGCGCTTTCGGGCGAAGTCAATGGCAATCAGACGCAGATAACAGTGACCGTTGCCAATAAGGGCGATGCCGCATCCGATGCGAGTTTGATCTATCTTTACGAAAATGGTATCAAAAAAACGGTACTCGATGTAAAAGCTTTGGCGGTTGGAACAGAAGTTAAAATTTCATTTGCTTTTAATCATTCCGGCAGCAGTTACACTCTTAAAGCGGTAGTTGACCCCACCGATATTGTTGCCGAATCCAACGAAAATAACAACTCTGCGACCACGCAGGTTACTTTTGATGATTTGGAGTATTTCAAATCCGGCAAGCTCGCCCAAACTGCCTTGACCAATTCAGAGGATGGCAAGAGCGGTTCGGCCAAGCTTACAGGATTTGTCGGCAAGGGCGATGCGGAAGATTATTTCCATGTGGTCGGCAGTGGCCCGGCCCATAACACTATTTCCATTAGTGGTCTGGATTGCAAGGCCAAAGTCACGCTCTATGATGCCAACAAAAAGAAGATCAAAACCTATTCGCTCAAGGGTAATG
Source organism: Lentisphaerota bacterium (assembly GCA_015061575.1). Lineage (GTDB taxonomy): Bacteria > Verrucomicrobiota > Lentisphaeria > Victivallales > Victivallaceae > SIG78. Next base: position 545 of record SUWF01000068.1, on the reverse strand, counting down.
GAACGATTTATACCGGTTATCTGCCCGGCGACTACTATGTGGCCGTGACTTCTGCCGACAAGGGCAAAGGCAAGTACAACACCAATTATTCGGTCAATATCAACGCAATTTATGCTCCGGGCGATGCGGTCAAAAACAATTCGTTTAACGAAGCCGCCGCTTCGGCAAGCAAACTTGCGACTGCCAACACGCTTTCCGGCTGGGTGGGCATGGGCGATATTGCCGATTATTACAAATTCACCAACGTCAGCGGCGAAAAGCTTTCGTTCACGGTCACTGGCGTAACTGCCAAACTCAAATTGACGGTTTATGACCGCAATCTGAAAAAGGTCAAGAGTGTTTCGATCAAGAAAAACGGCACCTATTTGACCAATTTACTGGTCAATGGAGATTTCTTCGTAGCCGTAGAATCTGCCGACAAAGGCAAAAAACAGCACAGCAATTATAATATTTCTGTCAAAGCCGATATTTTCCCGGTCGAAGCCAAATTCAACAACGATCGCAGCCACGCCAGCAACCTCGCTCAAAGCGGCAACGGTGTGGTC